>JAPPNJ010000049.1 GCA_028818705.1 Candidatus Poribacteria bacterium | reverse complement strand
CGCAGTCGCTACGAAACCGAAGCCCCTACCTTTAGGTAGTGGGTGCTATCACTAAGAAGATATACGAGCTGGTTATGCTTAATAGCATAGCACATACATATTAAAAAGTTAAACCTTTTTTCATAATTTTTGCCGTGCTCAAATATTAGAAAATACCTCCTTCGGGAGATTGAAACCACAGTGAGGTGGGGACATGAAAAACTATTACCCAGTATACCCAGTTGCAGCAGAACTCTTTGAAGAAGAAGAAGAAAAGGATGAAGCCCAAGAATCACCAAGGGATGAAACTTTTGCCTACTTACAGAAAATAGCGAAGACCCCTCTGCTTAATCCTAAACAAGAGACCGCCCTTTTTGAAAAATACCAAGAAGGTCTCCGGATGTTTAACCTTGTGCTAAACCAATTCCCTGAGTGGCTACTCACATCCCTCAACCTTACTGAGAAACTCACCTCCAACGATAAGCAGAAATTTGAACCCGCACAATCAGAACACGGATTGATTATAGACCAGTTCCGCGCCGAAATTCAAGCACTTGGGGTTTTATTGGAAAAATTAGAAACGAAAGCGGATTTGCTAAAACAGATACGGTGGAAAATTTTCGAGGGCAACTTACATCTCCTGAAAAAATATGTTGATACGACATCACCGTCCGAATTGATACAGACAGGAAGCCTTGGACTCCTGAAAGCTATTGATGCAAGCTGCACAAAACGTCGCTCCGAATTCCGGGCATACGCTCGTAAAATGATTCGGAACAGCATTAACAGCTCCAACGGAAAAACGAGGGAATCACCAGAACAAGGCAAAACGGGCCTGCCTGTGGAAACACCTCTGGAACGCGACCTCTGCTTTATGGACACAATCCCGCTTGACGTGGAACAAGAGACGCAGCTGTTTCAAGAATTGGACGTTATCTGCTCCGAGATAACAGCACTTTTAGAAACGCTGCCTACCGATATGTCTCCAGAATGCGGTGCTACCTGGAACCCACGCACACTTCTGTTTATACTTGAGGATGTGCGAAGCGAAATTGGACGTGTCAAATGGTTGCTGAGCGAATTGGAAGCCGCTGATCAAGTCACACATGGCACTAAACTCAAAATTGTAGAAGCGAATCTCCGACTTGTAGCCAGCATCGCAAAACAACACCACTTCAGCAAAACATCCCTAACCTTCCTCGATTTGATGCAGGAGGGAAGTCTCGGGTTGATGCGAGCAGTGGATAAGTTTGACCATACACTCCGTTTCCGATTTAGCACTTACGCGACTTGGTGGATCATGCAATCCATCAAACGCGCACTCGACCAACAGGGACAAATGATTCGGGTGCCTTGCTATATCGGTGAAGCGCGTCGCGCCATCAAGCAAGCACAATCAGATCTAACGACCCAACTCGGACGTGAACCGACCACGAGAGAAATCGCTAACGCAGTCGAACTTACAGAGAAAAAGGTCTTGGAAATCTTCAACGCCACCAAAGATCCCGTTCCGCTTGACGCACCGATTAATGAAGATTCTCCAGATGGATCTTTTTCCGAATTGATTCCAGATCATTCCCAAATTACACCCGAAAATTACTTGCTTGATTACGCTAAAGTGGAGGTTATTACTGAAGTCCTCAATCGAAAATTAAACCCTCGCGAGACGCAAGTGATTATCCTTCGATACGGTTTGATGGACGGCACAGAGTATACCCTCGCAGACATCGGAGACAAACTTCGAATCAGCAGGGAGCGCGTCCGGCAGATAGAAGCTGAAGCGATTGGGAAACTCAAACGCCATGACTCCAAAGCTTTGCTGCAACAGTTGCTTCAGGATTCCTAACAGAAGGAGTGTAACGTGAAGATCGCCTACTTCGACTGCTTCTCAGGCATCAGCGGCGACATGACGCTCGGTGCCCTTGTTGATGCTGGTGTGCCACCGGAAATACTCACAGCCGGATTGGCGACGCTCAAAGTCGATGCCGAGTTCAGCTTACACTTTGAAAAGGCTGTGAAACACGGCATCACCGGCACCCGAGCAATTGTAGAAGTCCACCCGGCACACACTGACACGCCTCACACACACAGCCATAATCATGGAGATCATCATGACCATAACCATGGGCATCGCCACCACGCCCATGATCATAGTCATGAATCTCATCACGATCATGGACCAAGTCGTCACCTCTCCGACATTTTCAAATTGCTTGATGACAGTGATTTGGATTCGGAGGTTCGGAATACCGCAAAACGCGTCTTTGACAGACTTGCCGAGGCAGAAGCAAAGGTCCACAATACTACCAAAGCGAACGTTCACCTTCACGAAGTAAGCGGAATTGACTCAATTGTGGATATTGTCGGGTCGGTTATCGGTTTAGCACATCTTGAAGTCGATGCAGTTTATGCATCACCGCTCTCTCTTGGCAGAGGTTTCGTCCGATGCGCACACGGTCTCATGCCTGTTCCCGTTCCCGGTACAATGGAACTCCTACAAGGTGTACCAATACAACAAACCGATATTCCCAAGGAATTAGTCACCCCAACTGGCGCAGCCCTCATTACGACCCTATCGCAGGAATTTGGTGTGATGCCGCAGATGCGGTTGGATCGCGTCGGATACGGTGCGGGGACCCGTGATCTTGAACAACGTCCAAACCTCCTCCGTCTCTGTCTGGGTGAAATAACCTCCGACAGCAACTCGCAAAAAACCCACCATCACGCCGAAACTGACAGTGTTGACATCATCGAAACCAATGTAGACGATATGTCCCCAGAAATTACAGGTTATGTCACGACCCAACTCTTTGCAAACGGAGCACTCGATGTCTTTCTGACACCCATTTTCATGAAAAAGGGCAGACCGGCGACGCAGATCACCGTACTCTGTCCGACCAACCGCCGTGACGAACTTATCGAACTACTCCTTATAGAAACCACGACCTTTGGGGTCAGGCTCTCTTCTGCTGACCGCGTCAAACTGCGTCGTGACTTTACGCAAGTCGAAACACAATGGGGAGCAATCCAAGCGAAATGCGGGTATCTCAACGGTGCCTTAATCAAGACTATCCCAGAATATGAAGATTGCAAACGACTCGCGGAACAAAACAACGTCCCGCTTCAACAGGTTTACGCAGAAGCACTCAGCAATCTTCCTTAACAGCTATCCCTCTGACATCTAACCACTATTCTGACACACGTCACAGGTGCCACACCGGTAATTTTCATCCATCTCTTCGCCGAAGTATTTTCGAATCACGCGGGTTCGGCAGGTAGTTTCTAACGCATAAAAGACTACCTGATCAATCTGGTTCTGTTTTCGGCGGATATAGTCCTCCACTTCAATCTGCTCATCTGTCAGCGTGCTAAGAAGTTCGCTGTCCTGAAGCAGTTCAATGAGCAGTAAATCTTCCTGTCCCCAATACTGAATATAACCATCGCTTTGTAACTCGGCGAGTTGCTCCATTACTTCCTTCGGATTTAGCCCAGCCGCTTCAGACAACTCCACAACGGTTCTCGATTTACTGCGCCGAAGAAGGTCAAATAGACGCCGTTGTTCGATATTTGTCGGTTCCATCTCCTCAATCCAACCACCCCGGAACCTCACAGAGAGTTGAGACGGGACGTTATACCACCGCTTCAAAAATCCTAATTTTTCGAGATAACTGAGACAAACGATGACCTTTGCCTCTTTAGCACCACTCATCCATTGCAGTTCATCATTAGCGATTGCGCGGTATCTATCGCTCCCTCTGAAATTCTCAATAATCTTTAAAAGTTTAAGCAAAGACGGTTTATCGGGCGCACTCTCTTTGATAAACCACTCATGCAATCCACGGTCATCGTGGCAGAAAAGCAGGACACAGAACGACTCTTCTTCATCTCTACCTGCTCTACCGATCTCTTGGCAGTATTCTTCGAGCGTCCCTGTAAGTGTCCAATGCACAATGTATCGGATATTTCGCTTATCAATTCCCATACCGAAGGCATTCGTAGCGACGACGATGTCCAATCCGTTTTCACTGTCGTCGAAAAAAGCCTCTTGCAGACGATTACGTTCATGGGGCTCAAGTCCAGCGTGATAGAAATCCGCTCGAAACCCGCGCCTTTGAAGAAAGTCAGCGATTTCTTCGGTTTCGCGGCGTCGTCCGGCATAGATAATCCCGTTTTTAGGCGAAGCGCGAAGGTCTCCGAGCCTTGCTGTTAGCGAGGCAGCATTCTGGTTGGTGAGAAATTTTTCGAGTTGTTGATACTTTTCATCTTCATCCTCACTGGATTGAACACACAACTTCAAATTCGGGCGACTGATGCCTTGTGTAAGGATATGAGGCGTGGGTATATTCAACACATTAAGAATATCTTCTTGGATCTCTGGTGGGGCTGTTGCTGTGAAAAGTGCAATGACGCGCGGCTGGAGAATGTCAATGGTATCTCTCAGCGACAGATAGGCAGGACGGAAATCGCGTCCCCATTGCGAGATACAGTGCGCTTCATCAATCACAAACAGAGAGATAGAGAATGCATTGAGAATGTCTAAAAACCGCCGACTCCGAAGACGCTCGGGTGAGATGTAGAGGAGCTTTATTTCGTTTCGCCTCAGTCGCGCCAATTCGCCTTGGTACTCTTCCCATGTCAAAGCACTGTTTATGAGCGAAACCGCCTCGATTCCTTGGTCACGCAATCCATCAACCTGGTCCTTCATCAATGAGATAAGCGGTGAAACCACGACGGTTATACCGTCGAGCATCAGAGCAGGCAGCTGGTAACACATGGATTTTCCATGCCCCGTTGGGAACACAGCGAACACGTTCTCGCCATCCAAAATCGCTTCAATAATCTGGCGTTGTCCCTCGCGGAAAGACCCATAGCCGAAGTGAGTTTCAAGTCCCTCCAGAAGCCGATCTGTCGGAGGTTCCCAAGCCGTTGGAATAGCATCTGTCGGTTCCGGAGTATCAGCCGAGTCCAGAATGGCATCCACCTTTTTAAGCAAATCTTGCAAATTTTGCATATCTTTATTCAGGGTGTATGTTGAGCCCTTTATGGAAGGAAGCGGAAACGGAAAATATGGAAGATAGCAGCAACACCATCCTTCCAACTAATTGTTTTTCCCTCGTGATAGTCTCTGCCGCGGTAGGCAATAGGCACTTCAACGATTCTGCACTTCCGCTTGGCGAGTTTCGCCGTAATCTCAGGTTCAAAACCGAATCTATCCGAATAGAGCGAAATCTCCTTTAGAATCGATGTCCGAATCACCTTATAACAGGTTTCCATATCGGTGAGTTTTGTGCCGTTGACAATGTTTGCAAGGGTCGTGAGGAATTGATTCGCGAGATAACTCCGCAGTAAACCTTTTTGTCTACCCTCCATAAACCGCGAGCCGTACACGACATCGGCTTCACCGCTCAGAATAGGTTGCAGCAACTTGGGATAGTCCTGCGGGTCATATTCCAAGTCTGCATCTTGGATGAGGGTAATTTCACCGGTGATATATTGGAAGCCGGTGCGGAGGGTTGCACCTTTGCCCTTATTCACATCGTGATAGAAGACTCGCGCAGAGATTTCAGATGTATTTTTGGGAAAACTTTCAGGTGTTGGAATCTCGCTATTAGGAAGGGGATCTTCGTTTAAAGGCATCTCGGGTGTCGAGACGTATCTGCGGATCTCGTCCGAATCGTCTTGAACGGCTTCAATTTCCTTCAAAATCGCCCGTGTACCATCCGTTGAAAAATCATCGACGAGAATCAATTCTTTCTTCATATCGATTTCAACATCGGCGACCTGTTGCAGCAGTTCTCTTAGGCTCGCAACCTCGTTGAAAATCGGAATCACAATGGATAGCGTAGGCTCCATACGGATGCCCCCAATGTTTTTGTCCCACTGCTTCAGTATGAGACTTGATATAATGCGAGGCTGGATACTACCAATTCCCCTATTTAAATGATACCCGATTTTCCCTTAAAATGCAAGTTTTAAAACATCGTCTTCCAGTTTTCACATTTTGGTAGACGTGCTTAGCGAGGCTATCCCTTTAATGCGAGTTCGTCAGAATTCCATTCTACGCATACGATAACCGATCAACCCTTCTCTCCAAAGGCTCCATCGTCTCAAGAATACGACGCATGAGGTCCGTCTTATCGGAAGCATAAGAGGCGTTATTCCACTGATTGACCCGCTCACCTGGATCATCTTCCAAATCGTAGAGTTCGCCGTAAGGGTGTCCACAATACCAGGTCAACTTCCGCGTATCGGTTACAATCGTTTTGAGTCGCAAGCCTCGTGGATCATCTACACACTCAACCAACACAGAATCTCTGACAGATGTTGCCTCACCCGTAAGCATAGGCATCGTATTCACACCATCAGTATCTGGCGGAATAGGCAAGCCGACGGCAGAAAGTACTGTTGGCACAATATCGACATGGCTGAACAGTGCTTGTGTGCGCTGCTTGGCTGGTATGGCTTGGGGGAATCGCATCAATGTCGGCACACGGACAAGCTGCTCGTAATGGAACGGTCCTTTCATCCAGAGTCCATGATCCCCAAGAAGCTCGCCATGATCGGTTGTGAAAATCACCAATGTGTTTTCTGTCAATCCACACGTATCCAAACATTCCAGAATACGTCCCATCTGCTGATCAATAATCTTCACCATACTGTGATAGTATGCCCTACCGAGTCGTGCGTCATCTTCAGAGACTTTACGATAATCGGCACCACCTCCCTGTCCAGCGATGGCATACATTCCACGAATCTCTGATTTTTCGAGTTCGCCACAACGTGCCTCCAAGAAATGGGGTGGTTTGTCGGCTAACTCATCTTCAACGAAATCAGGCAGTGGAACCTGTGCGGGATCAACGCGCCCTTCAAACGCAGTCGGGACGCAGTGCGGATGATGCGGATCCTGGAAACCGACCGCTAATAGGAACGGTTGAGAGGCATCTCGATTTGACAAAAAATCTATCGTTCGATCAGCAGTCCAGACGCTATTGTGGTATTTCAGCGGTATATCCCAATCGTACGCCTCACCGCCAAAGCCTCTCTCGCTGAGACGTGTCGCTTTGCTGTAACCGTTGAACGTCTCTTCAGAAACCTGTGACCGAACCCACTCCCCATAATGCCCTACAACCCCGTAAGTCGCGTGTCCCAATGCCAGTTCGACTGTTTCAAAACCGTAGTAAGGACCTTGGAACCCTGGATAGCGTGTCGTCCCGCCAAGTGCTTCAACGGACTGCTCCTCCCGTGCACCAAAAGGTTGGAAGTGTGCTTTGCCAATATAGTGGGTGCGATACCCGACGTCGGCAAGTCGGTGTGACAGCATTGGTTCGTCTTCAGGAACGTTCATACCAACATTCCACGCACCGTGTCGGCTCACATATCGACCTGAAAAAATTGAGGCACGCGAAGGCGTACATACCGGATTCGCGCAATATGCCCGTTCAAAACAGACCCCTTCAGACGCGAATACATCCAGGTGAGGTGTATCTGTGAACGTCGATCCGTAACAACTCAGGCTATCCGTCCGCTGTTGATCGGTAGTGACAATGAGAATATTCGGTGGTTGTGTGCTCATAATGTTACGCAAACTTAAAGATACGGATATCTATCCGCAAAACGGTTTTAAATAGGTGTAACTTTGTTCCGCTGCGTCTTCAGGCTCCATGATCTCACGGAATGCCTGATGCACCGTCACATAGCCGTCGTAACCAATGGCATCCAGACCACGAAAAACTAACGGATAATCAATACCGCCTTCGTCCTGTAAACGGATCGGATCGTGTGGGACTTCGCCTTGAATCCACGTCAAGAGCCGTGTTTTGCCCTCCGGTCGGCGGATGTGGTTCTGGAGATAGACATTAACGAGATAAGGCGAAAACCGTTTGAGCGTCTCTACGCCATAATCTTGCGCACAGAGATCAAGATTGGCAGGTTCATAGATAATCCCAAAATTCTTCCTACCAACGCGTTTTAACACATCGACAGACCCATCTACTGTTTCAAACAGACTCTGTGTATGCGATTGATGCGCGAGACGGATGCCTCGTTCACCAGCCTCATCAGCGGCGCGTTGTGCCCACGGAATATCGTCTTCAACCTTCATCGCAATGCGGATGAGATCGGCACCAAGAAGTTCTGTGAGATCAAGATATGGGGTTATATTGCGGAGCCCGTCCGGTCCTTGCTCGTTATTGAGCGGTACAGGAAAATCACCGGTAACCATAGAGACCTTCAGGTGGAGCGATGCTGCCTGCTTACGAGCAGCGGTGATCTGCTCCAGAGGTGAATGGATACCGACTTGCGAGGCACGCATGCAGACTGCCTCATAGCCAAGTCCCGCCGCCAGTTCAGTGAGTTGCGCGAAGGTATGCGTGGCATCTTTTTTAGATGAGGTTTCTGCGACGCGTACGGAAAGCGAGAGTTTCATTTTTTTATAGCCTTCAGTTTTCAGTTTTCAGTCATCAGTTACAAGAGGTTTTGGGTTACATAAAATCTTCTTTTATCGGAAGTGTTACAGTAAAATATCGGCAATTGAAAGCACCATCAGGACAAGACTAATCATGCCGTTCAGTGTAAAAAAGGCGAGGTTAACGCGAGACAGATCGGTCGGCTTGACGATAGCGTGTTCATAAATAAAAATTAGCACAACAATCCCGACACCGACGTAGTAAAAGGTCCCCAATTCAACAAGGAACGGGATATAGAGGAGGAGTAACACAGCAAGAACGTGCAAGGCAGCGGATAACCACAATGCCCATCGGATGCCGAGTTTCGCCGGAATGGAGCGCAGCCCATGTTTCCTGTCAAAGTTTACATCCTGACACGCATAGATGATGTCAAACCCGGCTGTCCAAAGCAACACAACGAAGCAAAGGATAATCGGGGGCAACGCAAAGCTGCCCTGAATCGCAATCCAGGCACCGACAGGTGAAATAGAGAGGGAAAACCCTAACCAGAAGTGAGAAAATGCGGTGAAACGTTTGGTATAGGAATAGCCCATAACCACAGCAAGCGCGACTGGGGATAGTGCAAAAGCGAGCGGATTCAGCCGCCACGCCGCCAATACCAACAGTCCGGCGGAGACAATTGTGAAAACCCACACCGCACTTTTTGTGATTAAGCCAGCAGGAATCGCACGCGTAGCCGTCCGCGGATTCATACTATCAAACTCGGCGTCTACAAGCCGATTGAACGCCATGGCGCAGCTGCGCGCCCCTACCATCGCCACGAGAATCCAGCCAAATTTTGCCAGCGAAGGGAGTCCCTCTGCAGCAATAAAAGCACTCATAACTGCAAACGGGAGCGCAAAGACAGTGTGTTCAAATTTAATCATCTCCAAGATGATCTTAAGTTTTCGCATCTGTCACCCTCGCAATTAGGTCGCTGCGCTTTTAGCAGGTAGTGGTTGGTCAAGAGGTGTTATTGTTACCGAAGTCCCCTTAACTCATAACTTATAACCTACCCCCAACAACCCTTTATCAGTGAAGTGCTAATTACGAACCGCTAATCGCTAACCGCTATCCACCAACCGACAACCATTAAAACGGCAGTAGGTTTCCTTCTGCGTCAAACGCAAATGGCTTCGTTTCACCGATGAGTTCCAACCTTGAATGCAGTTTCGCATCTTCAAGTAGTACTTCAGAAATATCGAGTTCTGTTAATCTTAATGTACTCTCAATCCGAATGACTCTTGCATCTTCGGGTTCAGTCAACCCTATGGTGTCAAGTGCCACTTCAATCGCTTCACGGTCAGTGTCATAATAGAACGGGATTTTCGACTTCTGCGGCCCGAGTGCAGTAATGCCGTTCATATAGGTCGAGTGTCGGTCAATTTTATTCACGAGGCGGGTCGTTGTGAAATCGGCGAGTCCGATACCAGTAGCGTTGCCGTCGCTTTCCCCGGTGAGATCCCGGACAAATATACGGAGGATCGCGGGTTTCGCGGGTTCCGGCTCAAAGTTCTGCATCATCCTACCGATGACGTTCGTGTCCATGCCTGTACCACTGATATTTTTCCCCGTCCAATCCACGACGAGCAGATCGAGTTCATCAAAAGGAAGCCGACCCATCAGCGATTTCGCTTCAACAAGCAGCTCCCGTTCTGTCTGAAGGAGCTGGGCAGCAGGCATAGCAACCGCCTTAGCGGTATCTTCGTGTGCGTTTTCAATTAGACCCAAGCCGAAAGCGATCTTTCCGGAGTCGAGGATGAAACCTCCGACCGTCGTGATGATGTGTTCAAAACCGTACTGAAAGAACGCCCGGTGATAGAGGTTCGCACCGTGCTGTTTGCCGAGTCCAATCACCATCATCTTCATCAAGCCGCTCTCAACGGAGCCGTTAAAATCCGTGTGCGCCTTAATGCGATTAAGAGGTATAACATGATCCGCCTCAGCAGCATACCGATCAAAGAAAACCGGCAAACCGTCGGCTGTTTTTCCGAGTTCGACCACGTCCATTGTCGCTTTCACGGGTGCACCAACAGTCGCCTCCGTGATACCATAATGCTCCAATACGCTCCGCTGTCCCTCCGAGGTTGCGCCACCGTGGCTTCCCATTGCCGGAACCACAAAAGGACGCGCACCGAGTGCTTTGAGATAATCAACAGTCGCCTTGACCGCCGTAGCGACATTCGCCACCCCGCGACTACCAGCGGTAATGGCGACCGTTTCGCCCGCCTTGATAATGGCGGCGGTGTTAATCCGCCCTAATTCTGCATGAATCGCTGCAGGAAGATCATCGAGAACAGGGACCTCAAACTGCTGTCGAATCCTTGTCATGTTTGGAAGTGCCATTATGTTTCCGTCCTTTATATTTCACCTATAGGTAAACTTAAAGTCTAATTACGAACTTCGCCTTTATAGCTAATTCTACCAAAAATGAAACACAGATTCAAGAGAAATATAGTAACCTAAAACGGTAGGAGGCGGGGAATGCCCGGGGAAGCCCATACGGGCTTCATACCCGGTAAAGCCTTTATAGGCTTTATACCCTGGTGAAGTCCCTATGGACTTCATACCGTTGATTTTGAATGCTCTATAGCATTCATACCCGGTGAATGCCACACGGCATTCATACCGTTGATTTTGATTCTGATTTTGATTCTTTACAAATTTTGCCCCCGGTGAATGCCTCTGCCAATAACCAACGTCTCTGGCAAAAAGAACGAAAATGTGATATAACACTTTAATAGAAAATAAATAAAGGAAAATTCGTTATTCTGGCATTCTGCCATTAACACCAGTGTCCAACAAAATCATGGACATCCCGGAGGAAATTTTAATGAAATTGCTAAGTGTGAGCATTGCAATGCTCTTATGTCTTTCCAGTGTTTCATGGGGATTAGAAGAAGACGATCCTGCAATTGTCGGCGTTTGGCTCTTTGAAGGCGACGTTAAAGACGCAACAGACAACGGCAACGATGGAAAGATTGCTGGAAACTTTAAGTTTGAAGACGGTAAATTTGGTAAAGCAATCGTCGCCGCTGGAGGTGGCAGCATCGATGTCCCAGAGTCAAAAAGCCTCGGAACGGTCAAAAAGGAACTGACAGTTGCCGCTTGGTTCCGAGTCGATGCCGACTCAGACACCGGTGTCAGGAAAAACGGTGCCTATCTATTAGAAGACCAGTCTGCTACCGAACCCGTCCCTGACGGTTTCTCATTCAGAGTTTGGACAGGTGCAGGTATCACTCCCGGATTTTACGGGAAAACAGAACTGGAACAGGGTAAATGGTATCACGTCGCCGGAACTTATGACGGCACGAATGTTGAGATGTATGTTGATGGCGAACCCGAAAGCAAAAAAGGAGCTTTGTCAGCAAACAAAGCAGATTGGAAACCCCAGTGGAACGGCGATGTCGCCGTTGGGCAGACCTTGCAACTCAAATTCGGACCCGAGCAGTTCACCGGTGGCATTGATGAAGTTATCATTCTTAGCCGTGCCCTTGAAGCGGACGAGATTACACAGATCATGAACGGTTGGGACGAGGCTTTCGATGTTGAACCGGAAGGAAAATTGGCGACTACATGGGCAAGAGTGAAGACCTCTCGGTAATCTTACCGCGCAACCCTTTTCGCTGGCGAGGTTTCCCAACCTCGTCAGTGGCAATAGCAACCAACAAAATCGCACTTATGAGACAAACCCCAGAATTTTCTTAATCTTACCCGGCTGCGCCCAATTGCATTTCCCTGCCCCATTGAGCTGCCGCAATAAAGCCGGGATCTTTGGATTTTCAAGTGCCGTCTTAATTCGTTGCGCATCACGCTCAGTCCAGCACGGAATAAAGGCGTGCATGGCTTGATTGCCCTGCCACATCTGACTCTCTACACTGCTCAGTATAATTGGATTGAACTGGTCTTTTCCATAAGCCTCCCAAATCACCTTGAACGGTGCGAACGAATACCGACCAACACCCAGCAATGCCCACCAATGTCCCTTCTTCAGTGCAGTCCGAAGCAGCGTTCCTTTTCGCGCTTGTAGCACCTCTTGGACATTCTGAAGGTAATCTCTTAAAGCAGGATACTGTTCAATCTGACCCCACGTCAGTGGTTTCCCTGTCTGCTGACAATACGGCAGGAGGATCCACCTGTGAGGTAGTCCTGTCTGTTGCCGCCATAATTCCTTTGTTGCAAGCGGATACAGAAACTCATTTGGAAGATGCAAAGGTTTTCGATCAAAAATAAAGACACTATTTGCCCCACACGTATTCACGCCCTGTCGAGGTGCCTGCTCTGGGGATAAACTCACCTCAAGTGTTGCATCCGTTTGCAGTTCATTAAGATCCCACACAACGCGCCACGGATCGGTAGGATTTTTGAGGGGCAGCACCTTATGTTCTGCCCATTTTCCCTTTGACTCTCTGAAATACGAGACAGGGAAATTCTGACGTGTATCCGCCCGAAATCTCGCACAGCAATATGATGTGCCAACACCTTCAAACACCTTAGTCGATGTGAATTCATAGACAGTATCCACAGCAAAATCGCGATAGGTACCAGTTTCGTTCCCTGAGTCCCGCACACGATAATCTCTAAAACCGCTATGCGCACCATCACCAAAAAAGAGGGATGTAGGGAGATAGAAATATCCTGTTCCGTTCTTTTTCAGCAATCTTCCTAAAACAACCTTCAACACCAATGCCGCGATATCAACCCGCGAGGAACCCAAGAGTATCTTCTGTTTATCTGGTACAAGCCCTTCTTGAAGAAAAAACGGTTTTAGGTGTTCTTTGTAAGCAGCGGGTAAATCGCTGAAGTTAGCCCACGGCGGATTCCCGACGAGAACATCGTACTTTCCCGCATGAGCATCCGTAATAACATCTTGGCAGAAGACTTGAGAAACAGGGAAATCAACGCCAAATTCCCGGTTGACATCTTTCCTAAACCGCTCAAGATGCGAAGGGACTATTTCAATGAGCGTTAAGCGTGACAGACGTTCACGGGTAATAGGAATCCCTTTTTGTCTGGCAATATGGAGCATCGCGAGTGCGAATACCCCTTGCCCTGCAGTAGGATCACAGATGTGCGCACCATCAAGCCATGCATCGAAGATGTCCCATTTATTAAGGAGCCACTCCGCCCATTTCAGCGGTGTAAAAACTTGCCCTATTTCAGCGTCCACCAAATGAGAAGTTTTTGTCTTCATTTTCTCTGGAGTCTTAGAAAAACTCTTGCTCAGTAATTTCAAGTTGATTTATTTCGGCCTTGTGGTATAGTAACGAGAAAACGACAGATTAGCATAAACGTTCTCGTGGTGTTGATATATCCTATCACATATTGAGACACCATAACCAATTTTTTCATGAAGGTAAAGAAACGTACATGACACAAAAAACAGGGTTCGCCTATCACCCAGACTATCTTAACCACGACACCGGTCCGAATCACCCCGAACGACCCGACAGACTACGCGCGAGTTTAGCGGCATTGGAGCAGAGCGACATCTGGGAACAGTTACACCCAATCGAACCGACCCCAGCAAGCATAGCGCAGCTCTCCTACGTACATGAATCCACCTACCCTGAACACATTAAGAAATACTGTGATGCAGAAATCCCTCTCACCTATGATACGTCCGTCGTGAAGGCTTCCTTCAATATCGCGTTGCTGTCAACAGGCGGTGTATTACGTGCGGCAGATGCCGTCGCAACTGGAGCTGTCCAAAACGCCTTCGCTATGGTACGTCCACCCGGACACCACGCCACACCAAACCAGAGTATGGGGTTTTGTCTGTTTAACAACATCGCCATCACTGCCCGTTACCTTCAGCGAGAACATGGAGTCGGGAAAGTCGCAATTGTCGATTGGGATGTTCACCACGGCAACGGCACACAAGATATTTTCTACGAAGATGAGTCTGTATTTTTCTTCTCCATCCACCAATCGCCGCTCTACCCCGGCACTGGTTCGACTTACGAACGCGGCAGCGGCAAAGCGCGTGGCACAATACTAAACGTCCCGATGCCCGCGGGAAGTGGAGATAGTGAATACACCGAGATTTTTACGGATATCCTCATACCCGCACTGCAAAAGTTCGCACCCGAATTTACATTAATCTCGGCGGGGTTTGACGCACACTACCTTGATCCACTCGCCAACACTGAGTTAACAGCGGATGGGTTTGCTACACTTACAAATCTAATGCTTGAGTTTGCCGGCGGACGTGTCGTTTCTGCGTTGGAAGGTGGTTATAGTTTAGAAGGGATGTCCGAATCAGTTGTTGCCCATGTGGAACAGTTGGTAAAGCACTAATCCTGAAAATCCTATAATCCCGTGAATCCTGATTCAGGCAGTTATGGGTTTCTTCCCAACATGAATTGCGACGATGCCGAATGTCTTGCGATAAAACCGCACATCCATCAACCCACACTGCTCCATAACACCCTTTAAGGCATTGCAATCTGGAAATTTCATAACAGAACGCGGAAGATATCCGTACGCATCGTCCTCGCTCCCAGAGATACGATTCCCGATGAAGGGTAGGATCTTCGTGAAATAGAAATAGTAGAGACCTCGGAATAGAGGATTCACAGGCTGCGTAAATTCCAATATAACGACCCTACCACCGGGTGCAGCAACGCGCGTCATCTCGCGTATCCCCATCTCTAAATCCGAGACATTCCGAATCCCGAAACCGACAGAGACAACGTCAAAGGTATTGTCTAAAAACGGAAGGATGAGGGTATCCGCTGCGAGAAAGTTTGTAGTGCGGTTAGAAACCGCACCTACCGGTTGTTGAAGTTTCTGATCACCGATAACCAGCATCTCAAAGCAGAAATCTGAAGCGATAACGAACCCCTGTGCTGAAATTTTATCCGCATACGCAAGGGCAAGTTCACCCGTGCCAGTGCAGACATCCAACACCTTGCTTGTCGGCACAACCTCACTCGCTTTGACTGTCTCACGACGCCAACTCCTGTCGCGCCTGAGACTCAACAATGAATTGAGAAAATCGTAGTGACGCGCCACGGTTGAAAATAGATTTTGTATTTTTTTATCGCTCAAATCTGGTCAAAGCCTCGGAGTTCCGCCCCAAGTTCTTGATTGAGGCGTATGACCACCTTATCGTGAAGCGCATTCACAGCCTTGTCCGTCAAAGTCTCGTTTGCAGAATGATAAACAATAGCATAGGCAAGACTCTTTTTGCCTTCAGGAACCTGTTCCCCTTCATAAACATCAAACAGACGAACCGATTCTACCCATTCCCCTCCTGTTGTGTAGATGAGCTCTATCGGCATATTTGATAATACCGCCTTATCTACGACAATAGCGAGATCGCGCTCAACCTTCGGGTAGATGGAAATGGGCTCAAAACGTTTGGCAAACACAGCAGCATTCACTAACGCTTCAAGGTCAAACTCAAAGAGATACGCTTTATATGGCAGATCGTAATTTTCGAGAACTCCGGGATGTACTTCTCCGAAGGTGCCGACCGACATCTCCTCTAATAACACCTCTGCATTGCGTCCCGGATGGAAGGTCGACATGTCAGTTTTTTGCAGTGTGTATTCGGTAATACCGCAAACCTCAAGCATGCCCTCCACGAGTCCTTTGATGTCGAAGAAATCAGGACTTCGATAGGGGTTACCATAGATCCCATCACCAATCTGTCCAGCGAGAATACCCGCAATCCGTTCTGGTTCCTTCTGATCACCATCTCGAACAAAAACGCTACCTATCTCAAAGAGCCCGATAGTGTTGATTTGGTGATTCCGGTTGTGTTGTGTGTTTTCGAGCAAATCCGGTATGAGTGTTGTACGAAGCAAGGACATTTCTGGACTCAACGGATTTCGTAAAGGCACGGCATCTCGAAGCGGACTGTCCGACACCAAACGGATCTTCTCAAAACAATTGGGATCACAAAAACTATAGTTCACAGCTTCCATCATACCAGCAGCGAGGAGAAAACGCTTTAGACGTCTGCGAACCTCTACCTTCGGGTCAGGTGCTGGAACAGGAATATCGCCTTTGGGCAACGTCGTCGGAATATTATCGTAGCCGTAGACACGCGCAATCTCTTCGATGAGGTCAATCTCACGGGTAATGTCGGACCTGAACGTCGGTATGGTGACCTGATACGCACTTCCCGATGCTTCCACATCAAAACCGAGGCGACTCAAAATCTGTTCCATCTCCGCCGCTTCAATTTCAGTACCCAATACGAAATTGACACGATTCGGACGGATTTGAATCTTCCGCAGCGGTTTTTCCCCTGGATAGACATCAACAATGCCTTTACAAACAGTTCCACCTGCCAATTCAGCGATAAGCTGCGCCGCACGATCAAGCGCAGCGAGGACGGCTTCGGGATCGGCACCGCGTTCAAATCTGTACGAGGCTTCCGTGTTTATCCCCAGCACCTTGGCAGTAGCACGAACCCTTGATGGATTAAAATATGCACTCTCCAACAACACATCACACGTCGTTTCTGTGATCTCCGAATCATATCCACCCATAATTCCCGCAAGTGCCACAGGTTTCTCGGCATCGGCGATGACAAGCATATCGGTAGTGAGTTCGCGATTAACCTCATCAAGGGTTGTCAGTTGTTCACCGTCTGAGGCACGCCGCACAACAATACGATTTTCACCCAGCTTATGATAATCGAAGGCGTGTAGCGGCTGCCCATACTCCATCAAGACGAAGTTGGTAACATCAACAATGTTGTTAATAACACCTACACCGACAGATTCAAGACGTTGTTGCAGCCATGTTGGGGATTCCCCCACTTTAACACCTTGAATAACACGCGCAGCATAACGCGGGCAGAGATCAGGCGCATCAATTGTTACAGAAGTCAACTCCTGGATATCGGTATCACTCTCCCTCAGATCGACGTTGGGGAACTTCAAAGGATTTCCCGTTTCCGCACGGACCTCGCGAGCGACACCAATAAGACTCAGACAATCCGGACGATTTGGTGTAATCTCAAGTTCAAACATGACATCGTCTAACCCAAGTGCTTCTGTAAGCAGTGTGCCCAGGGATACATCTGTGGATAATTCCATCAGACCTGCGGCATCTTCAGAAAGTCCTAACTCTTTTTCAGAGCAGAGCATTCCCTGTGAAACTTCGCCTCGCAGTTTGGCAGATTTGATTGTCAAACCGATAGGCAATGTTGCACCGATGGTAGCGACGGGTGCGAACATGCCCTCTCGGACATTCGGAGCACCACAGACAATTTGAAGGGACTCCGCTTCGCCGACATCTACCTGACAGAGAACGAGTTTATCGGCGTTTGGGTGTGGTCCGACAGCGTCTACCTTGCCAACGACTACTCCGTCTAACCCGGTGCCGAGTTGTTTGATGGCTTCAACCTCAATGCCTAACATCGTTAACCGATCGGCGAGTTCGACTGGAGAAAATTCAAAATCAATATAAGTTTTGAGCCAATTTAAGGTTACGTTCATCTATTAAGTCCCTTTTTCAATTTATTTTTTTTCGCTATCGGCTATTGGCGTGTGGTGATTGTCCATAACTTCACTGTCACAAACCGCGCTTTACCAACTGCTGACTGACAACTACCATTAGAACTGACGCAAGAACCGGAGATCGTTCTCATAAAAAATCCGAATATCAGGAATACGGAACAGAAGACTCGCGATCCGCTCCACTCCCATCCCGAAAGCAAATCCTGTAACTTCATCGGGATCATAGTTCACCGCTTCAAACACTGCCGGGTCCACAGCACCTGCGCCAAGGATCTCAACCCATCCGGTGCCGCCACAACTCCTGCATCCTTTTCCTTGACAGACAGCACAGGAAATATCTACCTCAGCACTCGGTTCTGTAAAAGGAAAGAAATGTGGACGAAAACGCATCTGCGTCTGGTCGCCGAACATCTGCCGAGCGAAGGAAGTCAAAACGCCTTTGAGTTCACTAAAAGTAGCGCGCTTATCAACGAGGAGTCCCTCTACGTGATGGAACATCGGTGTGTGGGAGACATCGTAATCCACCCGATAGCATTTCCCAGGCACTATAATACGGAGTGGAGGTTTTTGATTTTCCATAGCGCGGATCTGAACAGGCGATGTGTGGGTCCGTAAGAGATGCCCATCCGTCAGGTAAAAAGTATCGTGCAAGTCACGAGCCGGATGATCGGCAGGCGTATTCAGCGCATCAAAGTTGTAATACTCTGTCTCCACATCTGGACCTATCACCACATCAAACCCCATCTGTCGAAAAACCACTTCAATGCGTTCTAAGATCTGCATCACAGGGTGCGCTTTTCCGTAAGTCGGCTTTCGTCCAGGGAGAGTGATGTCAACAGATTCCGCCGCAAGTTGCTGTTCCCGCTGCTGGCGATGCAGTCTCTCTGTTACACTGTCAAACGCTTCTGTGAGCGTGGCTCGCACCTCATTGGCAAGTTTTCCGATTTCCGGACGCTCTTCCTTAGAGAGTTTACCCATGCCCTTCATGACATCCGTCAATTTTCCCCTGCGTCCAAAATATGTAATTCTGAGCGACTCAAGCGCGTCAAGTGTCTCAACACCTTTTAAAGCCTGAAGTGCCTCTGTCTTTATCGCTTCCAATTCTGCTTTCATAATTTCCCTGCTCTCTGTAAGAGGGATTTCCAAATCCCGACTGCTGATTGCCGACTGCCATACGAACAAAAAACGCCTATCACTTCGCTCCAGAAAGTTAATTTCCTTCTGGGGACGAAAGCGACAGGCATCTACTTCCGCGGTACCACCCCGCTTGACAGATCGATAAAATCTGCCCGCTTCATTATTTTTTAACGGCTCCAGGATGAAATTCGGCAGTTGCTCTCAAAATCGCGCTTTCAGCCGATGACGCGATATCTCTGGTTGAGAGGTCTCAACAGCTTACGTGTGTCCCTTCACAGCCCTTTGATAAATTGATTTTTAATGTGAAATGCACCGACAGTGCAGCTATTTATCCCTTTGCGAGGGCGACAAGTTGTCCAAAACCGGCTTCATCGTTCACAGCGATGTCGGCAAGAACCTTTCGATCCAATTCAATTCCAGCCGTTTTAAGTCCGTGTATGAACCGGCTGTAAGAAAGTCCGTGCACTCTGGCGGCGGCGTTAATTCTTGCAATCCAAAGTCGTCTAAAATCACGTTTCCGTGCGCGCCGATGCGCGTAAGCATGATTCCATCCCTTCTCAACCGCTTCCATAGCGGTGCGTTTTAGGTTGTTCCTGCCGCCACGGTAACCTTTGGAATGCTTGAGAATGCGGTTACGCCGTTTGCGTCGCACACCCCCTGTTTTTACTCGTGCCATTTTTAAATAAAACTCCCACCACGGTTCGCTGTTAGCAGTTCGCTATTTGCTAACCACTATTTGCTAACCGCTATTTGCTATCTGCTAACCACTACTGATGAATAAGACGTTTCAAACGTTTCTCATTACTCGGATCGACTATAGTAGCTTGTCGCAACCTACGTTTTTGTTTCGCTGACTTTGAGAGGAACAGGTGGCCAGCGTAAGCGCGATTCCGGCGGATTCTACCTTTTCCGGTGAATTTGAAACGTTTCGCCGCGCCTTTATGCGTTTTAATTTTTGGCATCAAAATATCCTTGAAAAGTATCGCGACCGCATGGAATGTCACACGCACATTCGGCGTTGATTCAAGATCGCTCCCACAACTGGCCTTTACACACGAGTGTAACGATCAAACATTACGAAGATTTCGGTGTGAGGGTCATCGACATAATACGTGTTTCCATCCGCGGTGGCTGTTCCACATCGGCAATTTCTTCAAGCTCATCTTTGAGCCGTGAAAGCAGATTTCTGCCAAGTTCGGTATGGAGCATCTCGCGCCCCCGGAACCGAACAGTCGCACGGACCTTCCATCCATTCTTCAGGAAATCCTCAACATGCCGTTTCTTGAACTGGTAATCGTGTTCCGCTGTATCCGGACGGAACTGCATCCCTTTTAAAACAACCTTCGACTGTTTCTTTCGAGCCTCGCGCGCCCGTTTGTTTTTCTCATACTGATACTTCCCGTAGTCCATAATTTTACAAACGGGAGGAGTAGCATTCGGCGAAACCTCTACTAAATCCAATCCAACTTCCTCAGCAAGTTTCATCGCGTCGCGTGGCGACATGACACCAACCTGCTTGTTCTCATGATCTATCAGTAAAATCTCTCGGGCCCGAATCTGATGGTTTGAACGACTCTGTCTTTCCGTCGTCCTCTGAGTACGTCTGCCTCTGTAGTGTATTTTTCACACCCCCAAGTAAAGGCGCTGCAACGCCCTGCCAAGAGCGACAAACTTATTCATCGCTCTACAGTATACGAGATAAACTCTATCTACAAAACGAATGTAAAGCAAAGACAAATTCCTCGTTGGCTACTCGGAATTTTGCATCTCTCGGACGTCGCAAAGTACGCCAGATGCGTGATCACAAGCCCTACGTCCGTGTGAATTAACTAATTATACCATATTAGGAATACAAATGCAAGTAAATTAAAAAAAACCGATCGTCCATAAAGTCCGTAAAACAACCAAGCCACCCGCCAAACCACCGAAAACAATAATAAAACTCACACTGACGATGAGAGCAAGATGGACGATCCGCTCGCCAAGTTCTGGTCGTTCGTTTATCCACGTACGCGCCAACCAGAAAATCAAAACAACGCTTATCAAGCTCAGAAGACACGCTCCCAAGACTGCCACCAGTATTCCCGAAAAGTCCACCATCTGCATCGTTTCTGGCAGCGAACCGTACTGGGAGTACTGCAGAGTAACGCCTATTAAAACGCCCCCCAAAACTAAAATAAAACCGATGAAAACAATCAATGTTTTTTTAAACGCAGTTCCCATTTCTTACTGAAAATCTCTCTAAACCTACAAGTTACTTTTTGGCAATTTTAGCACACCTCAAACACAACAGCAAACGAAAAACTGAAAGCACTTGATTTATTTACTGAAAGATGCTAAATTAATTTCAAATTAGATTAATCCAAACGCCAAGGAGCTTTCTCATGGCTGTAGCATACACACCGGCAATTGCCGAAGTCATCGAAAAATTAGAAACAGGGAATCCACTCCCGACACTCGTCCCACAGAACGCGTGGAACACTGAACTGACGGACGCTCTGGAATCTTCGTCCCTTGACGAACTTTTTGAGGGGACATCACTAAAGAACAGCACATTTGGTGAAGCCATCAAAAGCGGTCTACTCCTATGGAATGATGCCCTCGATGAATCCCACACAATTTCGCAAGGGCTTATGAACCAAACGGGCAGCTACTGGCACGGTATCATGCACCGCCGCGAGCCAGACTACCCCAATTCCAAGTACTGGTTCGGTAGAGTCGGCACACATCCGATTTTTCCAGCACTCCGTGAACGCGCCCTTGAACTTTTCAAGGAAATATCAAACCCATCAGACGCACTCGCGAACATCGGACAAACTATCGCATCACAGGAAAACTGGGACGCCTATCAGCTTATCGATTGGTGCGAAGCCGCCGAAGGTGATTCTGATTCTGATGTAACCCGTTTCTTGCAACAGGTACAAGCGGAAGAGATTAAGCTATTACTGGCATATTCTTATCAGAACGCCATTTAAGCAGTCTTGTGGGAAATTCAAGCGCAAGAGAGGGCATCATGTTCTCCCGATATGTAATAGATCCACAACAGAAAGAAAATAGGGATTTCTCTGTTTACTTTATCAGTATTCTCACAAGCCTCGCACTAATAGGGTTCTGCGCAAACTTCGTCGACGCCGCTCCGACAAAAGCTGGTTACAAATACCAAGAAATTAAGGCGATTACCAAAGACCTTAAGCATAGGAGCAAATCTGAAGACTTAGAGAAGCTGGTTGAGAAATCAAGGGTATTTATTACATCACATCCAAAACACAAACGGGTAGATGAGGTCTACTATCTTCTCGGCAATGCCTTAATTCAACTTGAGCGGATCGAAGAAGGTATCAAAGTCTTTGAAGAACTCATCAAGGACTATCCCTCTGCCCGCTACGTTGAACGGTGTCTATTGGCATTGGGATTGGCTTACGACAAGCTGCGTAAACACGACGCGGCAGACGCAGCCTACGAGAAATTAGTCAATCATCCGAAGTACGGTTCGCGATCCCAAGCGAAATTTGCCAAACTGCTTCTTGAACAGGATAGAACTGAACGAAAGGGTGAATTACCGAAGCCGCCTGGGGCAAGAATGAATCCTCGTGACTGGATCGGACATCCGGCACTCGACTTTCAGGTGACCGACCTAAAAGGCGAAGAACTCTCGTTACAGCAGTATCAAGGTCAGGTCGTGCTACTCGATTTCTGGGCAACTTGGTGTCCTCCGTGTATCGCAGAGATATCGAACCTTAAGAAGACTTACGAAAAATACAAGGATCAGAAGTTCCAAGTCATCGGTATCAGTCTTGACAGATCAATAGAACCGCTCGAAACTTATATTAAAAACAAGAATCTTGGATGGGTTCACTATTGGGACAAAAGCCGCAAGGTAAACAACATGTATCAGGTGCGAGGGATTCCGGCAACCTTTCTGATTGACGGTGAGGGTGTTATCCGCAAGACTAACCTTCGTGGTTCTGCCCTTAAGACCGCAGTTGCAAAACTGGTGAAGGAAAATCTTGCGAAACCAGAAGTGAAAAAAGAGAGCACAGGTTCTCAGTAAGAGAGATACTGGATGAAGGAGAGACGATGGCGCAGGTCACTTTGAAGGACGTTACGAAAATTTACGACGGTGATGTCCTCGCAGTTGAACAAGCAAATTTTGAGATCCCAGATGAATCGTTTACGGTGCTTGTTGGCCCGTCAGGATGTGGTAAATCAACAATCCTACGGATGATTGCCGGGTTGGAAGAGATAACGGGAGGCGATATCTACATTGATGAAGAACGCATCAACGACATCCCACCTAAAGACAGGGATATCGCCATGGTCTTCCAAAACTACGCCCTCTATCCACACATGACAGTGTACAAAAATATGGCGTTCGGGCTGAAACTCCGTAAATATCCAAAAGCGGAGATCGAACAGCGCGTCAATGAGGCAGCGGAGATTCTAAGTATTTCACACCTCTTGAACCGCAAACCGAAGCATCTCTCCGGTGGCGAACGTCAACGAGTCGCAGTCGGTAGAGCAATCGTTCGACACCCGAAGGTATTCCTGTTCGATGAACCCTTGAGCAACCTCGACGCGAAATTACGCGTGCAAATGCGGATGGAAATCAGTCGTCTCCACGACCGACTTGATGCCACTATGGTCTACGTCACACACGACCAAGTCGAAGCGATGACGATGGGGGATCAGATAGTCGTACTGAGTGAGGGAAAAATCCAGCAGATTGCCGATCCGGGAACGCTTTATCACAAACCCGCAAACCAATTCGTCGGCGGTTTCATTGGCACACCACCGATGAACTTCATAGAAACGCAAATCGTAAATAACGGTGGCACTCCGGCACTCCGATTTGAAAACTTCAAAGTGGAACTGAATGGACACTTACAGTCAGCACTGAACACACTTTCTGGGGATTCTGTGACACTCGGTATTCGTCCGGAAGATATCCAGGTCGGTGAAAACGGGAAAAACAGCGTTGGCACACAGGTAGACCTGGTTGAACCACTCGGAAATCATGCGCTTCTATATCTACGAACGGAGAACAACAGTTTCGTTGCACAATCTGATCTCATCGATCTACCACAACACAACGCGCCATTGACAGTCAACTTCAACATGGACAAAGTACACCTATTCCACCCCGAAACAGGCGAATCCTTAACAGCAACATAGCAGCCTACAAGAGTGCCTGAATTTGCGTCCAAGTCTCGGCGTCTATCGGAATGCCTTCCCGTTCCCGTTTGCGTTGTGCTTCCCAACCGCGTTCCCCAGGCATCCGAATTGCATCGAATCCAGCAGCGCGCTTTGCCGATTTAAGATAGCTAACAAACCGTTCTATCTCCGCGCTGAACGCTGGAAACTCTCTAAAACTCGCAACGTTAATCACAAGGACAAACAGTCCGTTACCGACGCGTGCGTCTTCACTCTGACTGCACCCAGCACCCGTGAGTGCACCCGATAGGATGTCAATAATAACGCTTAACCCGAACCCTTTGTGTGCCGAAACCTCCCCACCGAACGGCAATAAGACAGCCGGTGGAACCGCATAAAAATCGTCCGCATGCGTCGTTGACTCGCCTTCTGCATCAATGAGCCATCCGTGCGGAAGTGCCTCATTCTCATGCTGCTTGACCCGAATCTTCCCGGACGCAACAACACTCGTGGACATATCCAACACAATCGGATCTTGTCCTTCGATTGGCACTGCACACGCGATCGGATTGGTAGAGAGTCGACCTTCAACGCCACCGTACGGGGCAACACACGTTCCACCGCCATGGTCATTCGCCATGAGCAACCCAATCATTTCTGCATCCGCTGCGAGACATGCACACCCGCCTAATCTACCCACTTCATTGCACCGTGAGACAGCAACAGAACTCACATCCGTCTGCTTTGCTTTCCGAATCGCCAATTCAACGGCACGCGTCGCAATGACAGGACCAAATCCCCAATTCCCATCTAACACAGCAATTGATGCGGATTCATGTAGCGTCTCTATCGGAGCACCCGGCTGGATTAATCCTGCCTCCAATTCACGGACATATTTCGAGAGATGGATAACACCGTGCGAATCGTGTCCGACACGATTGGCATCCACCATAGATCGGGTTACTACTTCCGCCTCGGCTGCTGGGATATTTAATTTTTCAAAAACAGCAAGACAAATAGTGGTGAGTTCTTCTGCTGTAAAGTTCGGCACTGGGAGGATCCTTGAAGGAGGGGTTACATGTTCTTTGCCTGCTCTAACAACTCTGCCAACCGATCGGCAAAACGGATCTGGCTGTCGTCTTCTGGGGCATAGCCTATCACTTTCCGGGCATTGGCGATGCTCCAGAACTTATGCGAATTGTCACTGATACCGTAGAAGATCTGGAACGGAATTCCATCTTCGTCTTCTATATTTTCTGTCTCAATACTTTTGATGAAGAGTTGGACCTGATCCCGGATACTCAAATATGCCCCAAGCCCGCGGTGCATCGCCTTCAAATCGTCTGCTGAGGAATTCGCCATATCCGTCTCGCGGGGTCCGCCGATGCGTAGTTGAACATTCTGTAGTTTCTTACCCTCAACGTGCCCCGTGGCAAAGACAAAGCCGAGATGTTCATAAGCCTCTTTTGCCCATCCGTAGAAATTATCCGAGAGCGGACGCATCTCTGGAGTTACGACATCCCACTTATCCGCCCAGATGAGTCGTTCATAATAGTCAGCGGCGTGGTTGGAACTACAAACAACGACGCGTCGGACATCTGTTTCAAGACAGGTTTGGTAAAGGTTGTATGCCATCTGGACATTAGCAAGTTCATTCTCAAAACTGCCACCTTTAAACGCACAATGGACGACAGCGTCAACGCCTTCAAAATGGTGTCGGTAGGCATCTCGATCAGGATTGGTAAGCTCAGCAATCTGAACACCTTCTACCTCTTCTCCCTGCCGATTCGTGGTCTTCACGTCTAATAGCACGAGTTCATAACGTTCGCGAAATTCTGGAAGCATCCGCCCAGCGATATAGCCTGCGCCTCCAGTGATAAGGACTTTTCTACGGTCTTGCATCTTCAGGTGTCTCCTTCCGACATTATTTTGATAGGGTATCAGAGAATTGATGTCTTAGAATCAGTCAACGACAGTATTTCTCGGTGAGGATAAGATTACTCAATCGCTAACTTTTCTTTACAATGCCGCGCAAGCATTTTCATCTCTGCGATGATCTGGGTCTCAGTCTGCACCAGTCGATTCAAGAAAGGCGGCACGGGTTGTCTGTTAAAAAGCCTGTCAAAGAAGGTTCGCTGTACGCGGGCTGGCACCCCGAAAAGCGAATTTCCAACACGACCCGGCTCTACTCCCAAATATTCAATCGAAAAATAGTGTGTAGTCCCTTCTTGAGTGATGTCGCCCTCATGGATACTGCCGGTGCTCCGCCTTCCGTAGTTCACGGTATAGACCCTGCCACTCATCCGGCTGAGAATAGTATAGCCTCCCACGTCAACAGTCTCATTCCAACACTTTTCAAACCCATTTGTAGGGAGACGTTCACGAAGCTCTTCAGCGGAACGAACGACGAACTTGTTTTGATGTGGCGTTTTGACGATGAGAAATTCCTCATCTTTTTCCTCTAAAGCGGGTTGCCCTGTGAGCAGATTAACAGAATCCAAAGTCCAAACAATACCGTCTCGTACGCCTTTTGCCATGTTATGATGTCTTTCGACAAATTCGCCATTTAATGGATGGAGGCGAAAAGCACCACTATCATTAAACGTCTCGCGCAATTTTTGGCGGTGTTCTATCACAGGAAACCGTCTTTTAGAAACCGGTATCTCAAGTCGGAGCGTATATCCAGTGTGTAAATCGGTCGCCAAGTTTAGCTGCGATTGACGCAGCTCAGCCAAGAGTGTCAAGGCAGTCTGGCTTTTGGATAAGACCCGTCCAATCAGGTACTGGCGACGAAGCCCTGGGATTTCCGTGGCAAGGCGTTCAAGCGTTGGAGCATCCAGATGTTCAAGCATAATCTTATGTTCCCATCGCGTGCCCCGCTCGTGTGCAAGGATTTGGAACTGCTGCGCATCACCGGCAGTGCGGATATAACCCAGCGCCGTCCACGGATCAAATGTAGCCCGGTAGTTCCCACTGGCTTCAGCATCACCACTCGCCAAGACGCAATCTCGCCGTTCATACCGAGAATAGAGTCCAAATTGGAATTCAAAGTCTTCGTAGGGTGATAAAGCCTCTCGTAAATCGCGCGCGAACTCGTCTCCACGGGCAAAGCGCTTGAAAATCTGCTCGGTGTGTTTCGGTTGGTTAAGCGCATCAAGGAATGTGCCGATAGGAATCCCACCCTCTTCCACCCCTTCATCTTCGCTCTTTCCAAAAACCTTCGTCTTGGTTTTGAAAGGTGGATTCCCTAGAGAGACATCGCGCTGGGAGACCAGCTGCAATCCTGCATCGTCTGTCACATCCTTGAGGGCAGGGGCATCGCCGAGAATCTCCGCGAGTTTGACATCGTCAATTTTTTCTGTCAAGTCAACGCCACGTTTGAGTTCAGCAAAATGGATAATATCGTCAAAACTATACTGGAGCGGTGCGCTTGAAGAGAGATTATCGTAGTTAGAACGATGGAAGCGGATGCGCGGTTTGATCCGAAAGACTGGGGCGAGACCATAATCCTTCAACAACACGTACAACGTGACGGTATAAGAGTCCTCGTGGACCTTCTGCGCCAAAATTCCGTTACGGTTCGTGTCACCTTCTGTGATCAAGCACTCCTGGACAAGACGACTATCATTGCCGAAAATCATCATCCGATGTTCTTCTCTGTTATCATCTACTAACATAGAAGCACCCTCCTTCCGACTAATTAAAACGATACCCTTACGTCTTGGTTACCCTATCCCGCTCCGGATCGTTGTCGTGCCAGTGCTGCTGCGCCAAGAATACCGGAATTATCACCCAGTTCCGCCCGCACAATCTGCACCCCATCCAGCGTATTGGGCAGTGAATATTTTTCCGTAGCATCGCGAATATCGTCTAAGAACCTGTCGTCTAATGCCTCAACGACACCACCGCCCAGCACAATCATCTCCGGATTCAAGAAATTCACAATCGAACCAATGCCAATACCGAGGTATTTTGTCACTTTTTTGAAAACTTTCAATGTTAATTCATCGTTTAAGCGAACCGCCTTCGCCAAAACCCCACTCCGAATAGCCCTAAGGTCGCCATCAGTGAGTTCAGAAAGGACACTTTTCTTTCCCTTTTTCAGAATAGCCTTCTGAAATTGTTTCGTCATCGCTGTACGGCTCGCGATTGCTTCCAAGCATCCACGGGTACCACAACCACACCGCGGTCCCCCAGCCTTGACAATAATATGTCCGATCTCCCCAGCTGTTTTACTCGCGCCGTGGAACAACTCACCTTGCAGAATAATGCCACCACCAATGCCAGTGCCCACAAAAATCCCAACAACATTTTGGATACCTCTCCCTGCACCGAACACGTGCTCACCAAGCGTCCCGACGTTCACATCGTTGTCAACGAATGTTGGAAAGCCTGTGCGTGCTTCAAGTTCTGTCTTCAGTGGAACATCTCGCCAGCCGAGATTCGGTGCGAAAATCACAACGCCTGTTGCAGGGTCAAGCGGTCCAGGAGCACCAATACCAACCGCCTGAATTGACGCCGCATCAACGCCTGATTTGTCAACCGCTCTCTGGATACAGTCCGCGATCCGATCAATTACTGCGACCGCTCCTCTGCCTGCTTTGGTCGACACTTTCGCCGTCCCTAAGATATTACCCTTTGCATCAATGACAGCGGATAGGATCTTCGTGCCGCCCATATCTACACCGATAACATTTGTGCCCATATAAGAATCTCCTTATTCGCCATTTGCAATTCGCTGTTAGCATTTCACAACCAACCGTAATTTGCTATAGACTCACCGCTAAAAGTGAGCGAAGCGAACGCCCTATCTGCTATTCCGCTAAAAACGATAGCAATTTCTCTTTGAAACCCGCCGTGGATAGTTGCTTCCACTTTTTCAGGAACGTTGCATAATCTGCCTTGCGGGCCTCCTTCGACTGAGCCATAAGCTTAGCAACGCCCCGAGGCATAGCAATTTGTTCCCCCTGACCTTCCGATTGAGAGGCATAATCGGCTAAAACCCCCAAAACCACATCACCGTCGTGAATATCACCAAGTATCTCCTGCAAATCAATAACAACTTCAAGGAATTCAACGAAACGTTTATTGCAAGTTACCGAAGTCTGATTAGAACGCTTTTTTGGCAATTGATAAGCCACGCGAAAAAACTCCATCGTATACCGTAAGCGTTTAATCGCAATTCGCATGTTATGTAGTTCTTCGCGCCTCGTTTCATCCAAAATAAACGACTCCCACGCATAAACTTCCTCAACTTTCTGTGGGAGAATAATACGGGCATTTTCACGGTAGCTGCGTAGCGGCTTAACGCCGGTTACTTTATGCGCTTTTGCCATCTCTGCTCCTTTGCCGTTTCACTCGCTAAAGAACTTCAAAAACTTCGTCTCAAAGTTTATCTCTTCAAGTTTTGCGAAGAGCATCAGCATCGGTTTTCGGGCTTCTTCCCGTTGGCACTGTAGATGTTCAATGAGGCCTCGGATGTCCATCTGCTCCACTTCAGATAAAGTGTCTAACTCTCTCTGAAAACGCGTGATAAGAACATCCAGATCTCGTACAGATCCCATTGTCCGAGTTATCGCTTTTACCCTTTTATAGTGTTTCTTGAACGCCTTCTCTGGAAAGCAGTCAGCAAAGTTGTCCATCGCCGCACGCAGCCTGCGCGAAGTGACTCGCATCTCATGGACGAATTCAATATCAGTCCCGTCTTTGGCACCCTCTTTGTAAGACATCATTTGGCAAAAATAACCCATGATAATCTGCCGCGCGCAGGTCTCCAACGTTTCATCAGGCGAGATATTTTTAACTTTTGGTTCCATAGCCTATGATATTCCGCAGGTTTGGGAAAGCACGCCGTTGAATCAGCCGAACAATCGTAGAAATTTGTAGTTCGTCAGTATCCTGTGTGGATATGACCGTTTGGCCCTGCATGTATTTTTAACCAATTAAATTAGGTTGGTAGGTTTCGTCCGTTGTCCGAGTAGTAAATTGCTACAGGATGCCTCTTAACCCACAACTGACAACCGAGAACCCAAAACCATTAAGATTTAGAGCGATGGCGGAGCAGATGGTCTGTCAGAACAAGCGCCGCCATCGCCTCTACAATTGCAGGCGCACGCACTAACACACAAGGGTCGTGCCGACCACTTGCCTCTAATGTCACCGCGTTACCATGAACATCAACTGTCTGTTGAGGCTTACCAACCGTTGCTGTCGGTTTGAAAGCGACCTGGAACACAATATTTTCGCCGTTTGAAATTCCACCCTGCGTGCCACCGGAATTGTTCGTCCGGGTCCGTATTCGCTGTGTTTCACCACCCTTCTCGAGATAAAACGGATCATTATGTTCGGAGCCAGTCATCGTGATACCCCCAAAGCCAGAACCGATTTGGAAACCCATCGTCGCCGGGAGAGACATCATCCCTTTTGCCAGATCCGCCTTGAGCTTGTCAAAGATCGGTTCACCAAGTCCAACCGGAACGTTGCGTGCAACCGACTCAATTATGCCACCAAGAGAATCTCGATCGCGACGTGCCTGATCAATGCGTTCCGCCATTTTCGGACTCACAATCGGATCCGGACAGCGTACCGGACTCGCTTCTATCTGCTCAAGCGTTACCGTGTCTGTATCCACTTCAGCCGCCAGCGTATGGATCTGCTTGACATAAGCAAGCATTTCAGTTCCAGCTCTCTCACGCAAGACTTGTTTCGCAATAGCCCCGGCTGCGACGCGCCCAATAGTTTCACGCGCGCTCGCTCTCCCACCGCCCTGCCAATTCCTGATGCCATATTTCTCCTGATACGTAAAATCGGCATGTGAGGGTCGGTAGAGGTCTTTCAAATGCTCATAGTCCGACGGGCGCGCGTTCTTATTCCACACCAACATGGAAATAGGCGATCCGAGTGTTTTGCCTTCAAAAACACCCGAGAGTATCTCAACAGCATCACCCTCCTGACGCGGAGTCGTGAGGTGACTCTGACCCGGTTTCCGGCGGTTGAGTTCAAACTGTATTGCGGACACATCCAGGTCAATCTGCGGTGGGCATCCATCAACCACAACACCAACAGCACCGCCGTGCGATTCGCCCCAGGTAGTAATCCGAAAAAGGTGACCGAATGTATTCATTTAGTTTTGTTCCATGAGTGCGCTTTGTAAGCACACAGTTTGTTCTTAGATTTAGAATTGTATATTTTAACTGTCTTGTGATATACTATAGCAGATTTCATAGTAATATACAAGCAATTTAAGGGGTATTATGTCCACACTTTTCAAACGTTATATTGCGCTGCTTCTGATTTTCATAGTCATTGGACTCCTATGGAATACCCTGTTTATCTATCCCATCAAAATCTTCGTTGTGTTTATGCATGAGGTGAGCCACGGGCTTGCGGCAATTGCAACCGGTGGCCGCATCGTCGAAATCCAGATTAACCCACAGCAGGGCGGACACGCACTCACACAAGGTGGATCTCGGTTCTGGACGCTGACTGCAGGTTACCTCGGCAGCCTGCTTTGGGGAGGTCTCATCCTACTTCTGGCAGCGAGAACCCGTTTCGATAAAGGAATTAGCATCCTTATCGGTCTCGGCATGGTAGCAATCTCCATCGCCTTTGGTGAGAGCACCTTTACCTACCTATTTGGCATCGGCTTCGGCGTCGCACTAATCGCTATCGGGTTTTATCTATCAGAGGTTATCAACGACTGGACACTACGTATTATCGGCGTGACAAGCTGCCTCTACGCAATTCTTGACATCAAGAGTGATGTCTTAGATAGATCCAATCTCCGGTCGGATGCACGAATGCTCTCGGAAGTAACAGGCATCCCGACTGAAATCTGGGGAGGGTTGTGGATTCTTATCGCAATCGGACTCACCTTATGGTTCCTCTACCTGTCCGGTAAGACAACGGATGCCGCTCCAGAACCCACTGAAGAAGATATTTAATAGTGTCAGAGACTTACCGGTGGAATGCGCAAATGCCTTAACACGCTATTTAAAATGGACTAAATTGTCTCGGTGATACCCCGATAAAGTGGAGGAACCACACGCAGAGACCTATCAGGAAAAGTGGAACGCAGATAAGCACGATGAGAATGAAGAAACCCCACACCCACGAACCTTTGGATTTGGCAACAGTTGCCAGACGCGCAAGCAACGTCCCACCACATATCATAACTATAACAACGAAACCAAATACCACCACGGTCACCATCTCTTGTTATCTCCTTTTTATGTGTTATCGGTTATCAGTTCGCTCACTCCGTTCGCTTCCAGTTATTAGTTCCAGAGACATGGAAACTTATGTGCTTTGCGAGTTACCCTTGCCTCTTTTCCGACAACTGACAACTGAAAGGGTTGCGGAGCAACTCGCGCCGATAACTACCCATTGCCAAACACACAATGAAAAAAGATGAAACACCCTTCAAAAAGTCCCATTACGCTACGCGCAACACTGATCGGTATTCTTCTCATTCCCTTTAACAGCTACTGGGTTCTACATCTGAGTTATATCTGGGACTCCAACCGCCCTACCAGTTTGGCACTGCTCTTCAATGTGTTGTTTACGCTGCTTGTCCTTATCGGATTCAGTACGGTCCTGCGTCGCTTGCGACCAAGTTTAGCATTTACACAGAGCGAATTGCTAACAATCTACGCAATGCTATGCCAAGCCTCCGTTTTCGCCGGACGCGATATGCTACAAGTCTTGGTGCCATTGATGGGCAACGGTTTTTGGTACGCAACAACCGAAAACGAATGGGCACAACTCTTTCATCAACATCTTCCTGAATGGCTCGTCGTTGGAAAACAAGAGGTGCTACGAGGTTTCTATGAAGGCGAATCCACATTCTACCTTCAGACACACATAGATGCATGGCTACCGCCGACGCTGATCTGGGTCGGTTTTTGCCTTGTTATCGGCGTAACAATGCTCTGCCTCAACGTCCTGTTACGTAAACAGTGGCAAGAACACGAACGCCTCACCTACCCAATTGCACAACTTCCCTATGAAATCACACGAGCGGCTTCAAACCTTGGCAACCTATCAACCGCGTCTCACCTATTTTTCAATCGACGAATGATGGTGGTCGGGATATGCATCGCCGCCGTACTGAACCTTGTCTATAGTTTACACCAAATCGATCCCGCTTTCCCCACAATTCCGCTCTATCGCGGGTTCCGGCTCGCAGAAAAGCCGTGGAGCGCAATGAATAACCCCGGTTTCCGTATCAGTTTCTTTCCATTTGCCATCGGCGTAGGTTTTCTAATTCCGCTCGATTTGGGGTTTTCCTGTTGGTTCTTCCACCTATTTTGGCATTTTCAAAGGATTATCGGCGAGATGTTCGGTTGGCGAAGCGCTATCGGATTCCCGAGAGAGATGGCACAAATCCGAGGCGTTTGGATTGCTCTCTTTCTCTGGACACTGTGGATGGGACGCGCACACGTTAAGGTAGTCTTACGGACTATTTTTAGTAGGCATACAGACACTGCAAGTGACGAAGGTGAAGCTATGCGCTATAGAACGGCGGGAATCGGTGTGCTTGTTGGACTCATCTTGATTCTGGCGTTCTGTCTGAAGGCGGGAATGTCGCTTTGGTTTGCAACACTGTTTTTCGTACTCTACTTCGCCATGTCCGTGACAATCACCCGCATCCGTGCCGAACTCGGTCCACCCGCACACGATCTTTATAACGCCGGTCCAGACCTTCTCTTGACAGACGCCCTGGGCACACGACGTATTGGAAATCGAAGTCTCTCGGTGATGTCGCTCTTTTTTTGGCTGAATCATCTCTCATACCGCGCACACCCGATGCCACATCAACTGGAGGGGTTGAAACTCGCACACCAAGCCCGCTTTAACCCATCCCAATTGGTATGGGTAATGGCAATCGCTATTTTCGTAGGCGCACTCTCCGCGGCGTGGGGACACCTCCATCTCTCTTATCAGGTGGGCTTGGAGCAGGCGCGTTCGTGGTATGCTCGTGCTGCATTCAACAGACTCGCAGGATGGCTCTATAATCCCACTGAAACGAGTATTGGTGGTCTACTCTATACCACCGGTGGGTTTGGCTTCGCAGTCAGCCTTCTGTTCTTACGATGGCGGTTCATTCAGTGGCCACTACACCCTGTCGGATACGTCGTGTCAAGCTGGTGGACCTTCACCGGACTATGGTTTCCGCTCCTAATTAGCTGGGTAGTTAAACGGATACTGCTCTCAACAGGGGGTGTCCGCTTATATCGGCGTTCAATCCCGTTTTTCATCGGCTTGGTTATCGGAGATGTGATCATCGCATCTATAATTAGTATTCTGGGGTTGCTTTTCGATTTTCGCGTCGTCTATTTGAGTTGGTAGTGTTTCCCGCACAAGGCGTGCAATGCTCCATCTTGTCGCATAACCTATTCTGTTAGGGTGTGCATTCGGGATAATCAAAAACGACCTGTGTATATGAAGATTAATTTATTAATTCGGTAATCCCCAACATCCGGATGCCCGAACTTGTTCGGGAGTGTTTCGGGACCCCGTGTCCCCAATAAGTTGGGGCATCCAAAACAAATTACCGATTTATTTTTTTCGCAATAAGTAGTTTTGGACTTAAGAAAATTTTAAAACTTGACTTTTTCTCACAGAAATTGTATCATATTTAGAACACCATTGGAAGAGAATCTCACCCGTCTCGCTTTAACCTATAGAATCTAAAATAGTTATTGGAACTAATTTTGTTGCCCATTTTTGAAAATTATCGTATACTTGTAAACCTATACTTGATAAATTCGTCAAATTGTATAGAAAAATTTACTAAACTGATTAAGGAGGTATGCTTTATAAAGAAATTACATTAAATCGAAGGAGGAAAACGTATGACTAATGAAAGACTTCTTGAATCTTTAACAGATTCCGTGAAAGAATCTATTAAAGAAGTACTTAGTCCTGTAGTAGAACAATTTGCGACTCTCGATAATCGACTTATGACTCTTGAAAATCGGGTAGATTTGATAGAGAAATTAATTAGTATTTTTGCTATTGATAGAGTCAAAGAACAAATTGAGAAAGATAACTTATATCCTCATTTTAGCGATGAAGATAGAGTTATAACGGCTATTGACCGAATTACAGAAAAACAGAATGGTCTTGGGAAAATGATAATAGAACATCTCGGCAAGCATGAATTATCCTAAATCTTATCAAATTCCCTGGCAAAACTCGACTCTTTAGATTGGATATATGGTCTTAATAAGGGATGGTAGTTCTTCTACTATCCCTTTTTTACCGAAATACCTCACCAACAAATTTATCAAAGATGCTATCAAGATTTCGATAGTTATATTTATAGCACGCCTCTGCAACATACAGAGGTGTGTATCCTGTCTGATAATGATGGTGCTGTCCATACCCTGCTCGTTTGATGAGATTGCGAGGCTACCTTCTGTCTGGTTATCTACAACAGTGCTGTCCATACCCTGCTCGTTTGATGAGTGACCAGAAGCCCTCAATCGTATTGGTATGGGCATCTTCATCTACATACTGACCTTCGCGGTGCTTGACAACTGCATGTTTCATGTGTTGACCGACAAGTTTATATGCTTTAAACTCATCCGTGATCAGTTCCGAGTCCTTAAGATTAACAGCAGATTGTATGAACTCAAGGATAGCACGTCCACTAAGCCTCTTAGCCACTTGTGCTACGACTTTCCCACCTCTTTGAACAGCACCGATGACGGGAGTTTTCTTTGTGCCACGCCCGCGCTTGGTGGGTTCGGTGTCCTTATACTTTCCATGTTTACGAGGCTTACCACCGATGTAGGTTTCATCTGCTTCGATGATACCTTGTAGTAATGTCCCACCTTTCTTTGCCATTTCTGCGCGTATACACATTATTATACGCCAAGCTGTCTTTTGATTTAGGTCTAAATCACGGGCAAGTTGATGACTGGATAAACTTTTCTTGGCGTTTCCGATGAGGCAAATCGCTAAGAACCACTTTTGGAGAGGTATCTTTGTGCCATGAAAGATTGTGCCACAAGTTACCTTGAACGTAGCGTGGCAATCGTGGCAGTTGTAGCGTCCAATACGCCCTATTTCGTGTTCCTCACGTCTGCCGACTGATATGCTACCACAATGTGGACAATAGGGCTTATTTCGCCATCTAAGACGTTCGAGATACGCAATGCAATGCTCTTGGGTAGGAAAGGTCTGCATGACTTTTAACAAATCCATCAGAAATACTCCTATTTTAGGAGTTGCTTTTTTCTGATAGATTCTGCTACAATAGCAAGTAAGGGGATCAGAGAAAGCAACTCGCCTTTTTGATTCACAATAGGGAGGTTGCAGCCTCCCTATTTTCTTACCTATATTATAGCACTTTTTGATAGTTTATGTCAAGCGAAAAACCCAGTAAATACAAGGGTTTGTAGCACTTTTTTACAACTTTCTCTCAAGTCCAAAACTACTTATTGCGATTTTTTTTACTTCATTTACACAGGTCGTTTTTCTTTTATTTTTTGACATTTTTCACTCTTTGAGGTACACTATATCTATTAAGCTGATGAGTTAATTTCAAAACGTCGAAGAAGGAAACTCTGATGAACAATAATATTACTCCTGAGATAAAAAGTAACATAGAGTTGTTAATTGATGAAGCAATTACTAACTATGAACTAACGGGAAACAAGGTTAAGATCAAACACCATGTGTTTATATCTGACTTAATTAAAGAAAAATTCCCAGACGATCATAGAAAAGTGCGAAGATCTTATGAAAAAATTGCTGTAGATTATTGGACTGAAATATGCCAAAATCTTCCAGACGAAAAAGACGTTCAAGAAATTATCGAAGCAAAAAAGCATGAAAAAACTATTGTTGAAAAAGAAGTAAAGATAAGTGAATTCAGAAATAGCATACAATCTAGTGCAGAGTTCAGATGTAAAAATTGTGTATATTTGGACAATAAGAATTTCTGCAGACTGAACCCTATTCCACATGAAGTCTATAGAGACACTCATTATTGTTATCAATTAAAAACAATTGATAATATTGGAGAAGATAGACTAAAAGAGTTTGTCTCCATTGCACAAGGTGTGAGTGACACAGCATACGCCATTTCAGCAATTGTTGATACCGCTCTTAATGTGGCAAGTTTCGTAGATGATGGAGACGAATAAACTGATGTAATATGTTGTCGATCACAAAGGAAAAAAGGGCAATGAATGTGCCCACTAACTTAAGGGCTGATCAGGAACTAACACCGGAAGGAAAGCGGAAAGTCGGGACTGCTAATGTCGTGCAATCAGATCCTAAGCAAGACGCACTTATGGACTCTGCTGAGGAACAACTTCGGAAGTTGTGTGCAGATCGTGGGTTGGATTGGGAAGCTATGATTGAAACAGATCGACTGAATTTTGTCGATGATCTTATTCACGAGGTTTGATGGTTTTTATAGTGTAATTCAAGGCATCTGGACGAGGTCATCTTGCCCCTACAAGTCATTTGCGCCACACGGATGCACACCCTAACAGGTTATGCTACAAAGATGGAAACCCCTTGCGTTAGAAGAGAATGGATATAACCAGTTCGTCACTCAGTATGAACATCGGCGGGATCCAGATGCGAAACCCCGTCATGACAGCGTCCGGCACATTCGGCTACGGCAGTGAATACGCAGATTTCGTAGACTTGAACCAGCTCGGGGCAGTCGTTGTTAAAGGTGTCACCAGCGCGCCGTGGCCGGGTAACCCGATGCAACGCATCATGGAAACTCCCTCCGGTATGCTCAACGCTATTGGACTCCAAAACGTCGGCGTAGACGGTTTCATATCGGAAAAACTTCCCTACCTCCGCAATTTCGACGTACCGGTGATTGTCAATGTCTGCGGCAAAACGGTCGAAGAATACCTAATAGTGATCGAAAAACTAAACGACGCAAGCGGTATCGCCGGAGTAGAACTTAATATCTCCTGCCCAAATTTAGATTGTGGCGGTATGAGTTTCGGCGTTGATGCAAACCTGGCACATCAACTCGTTAAAGAAGTCCGCGCGATAACCCACCTACCTCTATTAGTGAAACTATCACCAAACGTTACAGATATCACCGTGATTGCGCGTGCCGTTGAAAATGCTGGCGCAAACGCTCTCTCCGCTATCAACACGCTCCTCGGTATGGCAATTAACGCAGAAACACGGAAACCGGAACTCGCAAACGTGACAGGTGGTCTTTCCGGTCCAGCGATAAAGCCGGTAGCACTGCGACTGGTCTGGGAGGTCTACAAAAACGTCTCTATTCCGATCATCGGGATGGGCGGTATCATGACAGCAACGGACGCCGTGGAATTTTTCATCGCCGGTGCATCCGCTGTAGCCGTAGGAACAGCGAACTTTGTCAATCCACAAGCATCAATGGAAGTAGTGAAAGGCATCCACACCTATCTCAAAAAAGCAAACATACGATCCGTTAAAGAACTCGTTGGAAGTCTGAAAGTTGGTTAGTGTAAAAATTACATTTTTTCAACACCTAATACGGCGCTCTCACAACACGCGTCCAGAGGAGGAAAATGCGGCATCTGGTAACACTCGACGATCTGTCGAATTTTGAGATTGAACAG
>JAPPNJ010000085.1:516-38805 GCA_028818705.1 Candidatus Poribacteria bacterium | reverse complement strand
TCTCTGTCAGCAACTCAAATCACCCGCACTCAAATTTGAAACTGCGTAAGTCCTACTATAGAGATTCGTCAAAGTTTTTGAATAGTCTGTTGCCATCTTTAGGTGAAATAATTGGAGACTCCTCATTTTTTGAAAAGACAGACTTAAATTCTTCATCTGCCAACAAATTTTCAACTATTTCACAGATAGTTTGTTCCGTAAGTTTTTGAACAATTAGCATATCAGATGTCCAGAAATACGAGCCGTTAGCACATTCTCCAGTCTTTCTGTAGTCTTTCATCAAGGTCTCAATATTTTGAAGGGTAAAAAAGACAGCGGAGAAGCTCTCACCATTCGGAAAGGTTACATGAACATCAACATTATCGTTATCAGGGTCCAGAGGTGTGATTCCAGTATAGATCGTTAATTGATAGCCGTTGCCCTGAAGAGTTGTATAAGGTTTGTCCACTTTTTATTCACCTCCAAAACGTTGCAAAACCGCGTTGATGACTTTCTGCTGGTTGTCCTTACCAGAAATGCCTAAGATTTCTAAATGACTTTCTCTAATTCTCCAGTAAACCCGCGCACCACCACGAGTTCTTGATTCGGTAATTCCACTCCCAATCGATTTATTACCTATCCCCGGATTCATATTTCCCTTCTTCAATTGGTCGGTGATCTTTTTAATTTCTCCTTGTAAAGATGTTAATGTTTTCCGGGCTTCCCGTATAAGTAAAGAGCTTTCGGAGATGCGGTTAGTTAACATTTTTCAGATGCTGTCTGCTTATGTATTGTATGACTGCGTGGGGTTTTCAGCGTCTTATGTCTGTGCTTTTTAATCAGCCGTAACGGTTTCCAACGGCGGGAGTTCGGGATAATTCCCACGTGCGTGTCGCCACGCGATAACACCCTCAACAATCATCCAGATCTGCAGTGCTTCCACAGCAACACCGAATCCAAAGAGTAGGTATTTACCAGTGAACAGCCATCCTGTCGCTGGGTTAAACATCTGATGAAGCATTGCCCATCCGGGCATGATAAGCATGACGACCATCGGGAGGAACGCGAACCATATCGGTTTGTTGCGGCGTAAGAGATAGAAGACGATTACCATAAAGGCTAATCCAGCCAAGAGTTGGTTCGTCGCGCCAAAAAGGGGCCAAAGCGTCAAACCACCACTACCAGGTCCACTCGGGCCCTGCAGCAAGGCGACAGCTGCAGCAAGCACCAACGCCAGCGCAGTCGCGATATAACGGTTCGTCAACGGCTTGATGTTAACAGTCTGTGCCAGTTCAAAGATGACATACCGTTGGAGCCGCGTCGCTGTATCTAATGTTGTCGCAGCAAAACTCGCAACAAGAACCGCCATAATCGAAATCGCCATCTTAAGCGGAATACCAAGAGATGCCAGGAAATTTCCACCGCCATCAACAAACGCACTCACCTTCGCTTTGAGGCCATGACTCGCCCAACCACTGACAACCTTAGTGGTTCCATCAGTATTTGTTTCCGTTTTGATCGCGTAGCGGGCTTTCCACGCATCGTGATTAATAACGGGAGCTGCGCTCTCTGCTTTGACAATAGGTTCAAAGGCATAGTTTGCCCCAGTGCCCGTCCGATTAAAAATACCCATACCGATACCAGCGCAACAAGCAAGGATAACGATCACAGCAAGTCCACCTTCAAGCAACATCGCCCCGTAGCCAACGTATTGGGCATCACCTTCAGAGGACACCTGTTTGCTGGAGGTCCCGGAACTCACCATGCAGTGAAAGCCGCTGACAGCACCACACGCAATCGTAATAAACAGGAAGGGCCAAATCGGCGGGGCGTCGGGTGGGATGTCAGAGGCAACAGGAGGTGCAGATGCTACCAAATCTGCCCTACCTGTGAATCCTGCAACAGCGAGTCCGAGTATAAGTAAAAGGAGTGCTAATACTAATTCATGGCTATTGATAAAATCTCTGGGTTGCAGCAGGGTCCATACGGGCAGCACTGAGGCGATGAAGCAGTAGACAAAAAGCACCAGGGTCCAGATCACCACAACGTTCAAGTAAGTTTGTCCAAGCAGAGGGATGCCGAACCATTGTCCCAAATCAATCGGTAGAACGTAAGCGCCAAGTGCCATGCCAATATACATGATACCAAGCGCAACAATGGATGGAACAAGAATATTACCACCTCTGCGATAAATCCAGATACCGATGGCTATAGCGAGCGGAATTTCTATCCAAACAGACAGGACAGATTCAGGATAGTAGGAGAAAATTAGGGCGATGACTAAGCCGAAGATAGCGAGGACAATAGTCAAACCCATAAAGAGGACGAACAGGAAAAGAAATTTAGCGCGGGGACCAATCATTCTACCCGCAACTTCGCCAACACTTTGCCCACGATTGCGTAGCGAGACAACAAGCGCACCAAAATCGTGAACGGCACCGATAAACACAGAACCGAGAACAACCCACAGCAACGCCGGTAACCAGCCCCAAAAGACTGCAATCGCAGGTCCCACAATCGGACCTGTACCAGCGATGCTCGTGAAGTGATGTCCAAAGATAATCTCTTTTTTCGTAGGGACGTAATCAACATCATCTCGTAGTTCTTGACTCGGCACCGTTGCTTCGGCATCCAAGCCGAAGATTTTTCTCGCCAGCCACTTGCCGTATGTATGATAGGCGACGATGAAGCCGACAAAACTCAAAACCGCAATGATAAGTGTATTCATTTTTTAATTTTACCTTGCGGAGGAACAACAGGCGTTAGACTTATCGGATGCGTTCCTTAAATCCGCTCTCCATTACATTACGAGCTACGAGGTTTGAGGCTATCTTTAGGAGGACCAGTGTGAGACGAAACCTCTTTACCGACAACCGATTGCCAATTACTCATGGTGAGTCGAGAGTTTCACGCGCAGTCTCGTAGACCCGCAGGTAAAAGTTTTGCTTATCGGACGCCGGTTAAGATCTCGAATGTGAGTTGATCCAATTTCTCGTATCCAAGCCCTTTCTGTGCAAGAGTATCCGGTTCAAAGTCTATCTTTCTCAATTTTCCAACGCTCTCAGCGTTGTAGTGTGCCATAAGCCCTTCAAGTTCAACATCCCGTGCATGCAGTTCGGCGAGGAGTCCTTGAATCTCAGCGTCTTCGTTGAAGCGACACGCTTTTTCTTTGAGTATCAGGTAGCTTCGCATACATCCTGCAGCAAAATCCCAAACTCCTTGTTCGTCTTCCGTCCGATAAGCGTGCGCATCAAAGTGTCGATTGCCGTCCCAGTTAACATCTTCGAGGAATTTGACGAGGAAGAACGCACCTTTAATATTTTCTGAGCCAAATCGTAAATCCTGATCGAAACGACTCATCTTCTGATCATTCAGGTCGATATGAAAGAGTTTTCCTGCTTCGTATGCTTGAGCAACACCGTGGATGAAGCTTAACCCCGCCATCGTTTCGTGTGCGAATTCCGGGTTAACCCCAACCATTTCTGGATGATCGAGTGTTTCAATAAAGGCGAGCATGTGACCAGTTGTCGGTAGGTAGATATCACCCCGCGGTTCATTCGGTTTCGCTTCCAGAGCAAAACGAAGGTCGTAGCCCTGGTCTTTGACATAGTGCGTGAAGTAGTTCATCGCCTCGCGGTTCCACCTGACGGTATCCGGTCCGTTTTTAGAGGCATCTACTTCTGCACCTTCACGTCCACCCCAAAACACGTAGACAGTTGCCCCGAGTTCTACGCCGAGGTCGATAGCATTCAGAGTCTTCTGGATCGCAAACGCCCGCACCTTAGGGTCGTTAGAGGTAAACGCCCCATCTTTAAAAACTGGATGGAAAAAGAGATTTGTTGTTGCCATCGGCACTTTCATGCCGTGGTCAGCGAGTGCTTGTTTGAATTCGCTAACGATTTTATCACGTTCAACTGCTGAGGCATCAAAGGGAACTAAGTCGTTATCGTGTAAATTGACGCCGTACGCGCCCAACTCGCTTAGTTTTTTTACAGTGTAGGTGGGTTTCAAAGGGGGCCTGACAACATCACCGAATGGGTCACGTCCTGGATTACCTACAGTCCATAATCCAAAGGTGAATTTATGCTCAGGCTTAGGCTGATACTGTTCTGACATTCATTTACTCCTATTATTTGTAATTTTAGCGAAGCTTGTGAGCCAACGTTTAGATTATACCATATTTGGCAGATTTGTTGCAAATTTTTATTCTGGCATGATTTCATTTGTGTTTCTGTATAAGGAGTGTACCCATTGGAAAAAACTGCCTAGGGCAGGGCGCGATTATCCAAAATGAGAGAGGATGGATTTTCAAATAGCAACCTGTCGGCTCAGCGTTGTAGTTGAGCTTTCACAGAATACGTTGACCTGTCACATTATACGCCTTGATTTTCGTGGTGGCGACGTTGCAACTCGGATACTGGTCCGCGAACATCGTCCATATCATCATATCCCGTGGGGCGCGATCTTTCCGAAGCAGGCGGCGAGATAGCGTCGCTTCGTGAAAAAAACCGATCTTTTCTGCGACTTTCGCGCTCGCTATGTTCTCCGGATCACAATGGATCTCCACACGACTGACTTTATTAATCTTAAAGGCGACCTGGGTTAGTGCAGCCGCCGTTTCTGTCGCCAATCCCTTATTCGTGTATGTGTGATGGATCCAATAACCGATTTCTAATGCTGCTTCGCCGATTCGCGGATGCAATCCCGTACCACCGAGTACTCGGGTTTCGTCCAAATTAAAAACCCCATAAGTGAAGTCCTGCCCCAGGTCAAACTTACCGCGGAACCGACGGATGGACTCGATTTTTGTCTGCAAGTCTGTCGGTTCATTCATTGCCCACGGCATCTGTGGACGGAGATGATCTAAATTCTCATCAATTGATGCTTTGAGGAACGGGGCATCCTCAGGCTGCCAGCACCGGATCACCAGTCGTTGTGTATGAACACGGTAAGCAGGACCGACTGTGTTGAAAATCAATTCGATATTCCTTTTCCGTATGGAAACCAGAAGTTGTTGTCCTTTTAGAGGACCTCCATCCCTACGAATTCAGAAAGTGATTTGTGTTATGAGGAGATAGGGAACTGATCTGCCGAAGATTGGGTCTATACTTTAAAACCTTAGATTAGGCATTAGACGGAAGATGTTCATATAGGCAGTGCCTTAGATATCGAGGTGGGCCCCAATCTGCTTCAGAACACCTTCATAGTCTGCGTCCAATTCAATCGGTGCATTCAAGTAACGCGGCGGCGGTTCACCGGGACCAGTATTATGATACCCTACCTTGAAGTCTGGGAATTTGAGACCGTTTGCTGTCGAGATTACGATCACTCTTTCGTCTCGTTGGATCTGTTTGCGCTCGACCATTTTTATCAGCACAGCCAGTGCTACACCTGTATGCGGGCAATTGAATAAACCTGTTCTGTCTGCTCTCGCCGCTGCATTGGCTAATTCTTCCTCTGTTGCTTGGTCAACGATACCATCGAACCGTTTTAGGATACGGATCGCACGGTGAATTGAGACCGGATTCCCGATCTGGATTGCTGTCGCTTGTGTAGACTGTGCTGTGATCGCACGGAATTCTGTGAACCCCGTTTGATAACTTCGGTAGAGCGGATTTGCGCGTTCAGCTTGTGCACAAGCAATGCGTGGTAGTTTGTCAATAAGACCGAGTTCCAGCATCATTAAAAAGCCTAATCCGAGAGCAGACACATTGCCTAGATTACCTCCCGGTATAATGATCCAATCAGGAACTTCCCAATCAAACTGCTGCACTATTTCGATACTAATAGTTTTTTGTCCCTCGATGCGGATGGAATTAATCGAATTCGCGAGGTAAAAGTCTTTCCGAGCAGCAAGTTTTTGAACAATCGCCATGCATCCGTCGAAATCCGTTTCCAACGAAAGCGTCAACGCACCGTTAGCAATCGGCTGAATTAACTGTTCGCGCGTAACCTTCGCTTTGGGTAAGAGGATAATCGCAGGAATACCTGCTGCAGATGCGTACGCTGCCAGTGAAGCAGAAGTGTCGCCAGTAGACGCACACATAACAGCGCGGATATTACCAGATTCCGCAATAATCTGTTTAACCATTGAGACGAGAACGGTCATCCCAAGGTCTTTAAAAGAGCCGGTGTGACTGTTACCGCACTGCTTGATCCAGAGGTCGCTTAAGCCAAGTTGTTCACCGAAACGTTCTGCCCAGAACAGATTCGTCCCCCCCTCATACATAGAGATGATGTTAGTGTCATCTACAATTGGGCAGACAAGCTCCTTTTTTCCCCAGACGCCGCTACCGTACGGATATTGTGTACGCATATAGCGTCGCTCAAAGAGAGATTGCCAATCAGCAGCGCTGCGCTGTTTCAAAACCTCCACATCGTGCTGCACTTCTAAGAGACCACCGCAATTTTTGCAACGATAGATAATTTCTGTTAGTGGATAGGTCTCACCACATCCTTCGCTGCACTGGAACCATGTATTATAGTTCATTACGTTGTGCCTTCCCCCGTAGCGGCTGGAAGCGGGTTTTCGGGAGATTCATTCCCGTTTGGTGTGCCAAGGAGTTCGTCAATCTCATCGAGAGACGGCAATTCAGAGGCATTCTTCAATCCGAATTGTTGAAGAAACTCATCGGTTGTTGAGAAAAGGAGGGAGCGATTCGCCTTTCTGCCAGCGATAGAGATAAGTCCTTTCTCAAGGAGTGAATTGAGGACGCTATCACTGTTTACGCCTCGAATCGCTGCTACGTCTGCGCGCGTAACTGGCTGCTTGTAAGCAACAATCGCGAGTGTTTCTAAGGCAGAAGGCGTCAGCGTAACGCGAACCTGTTGGGTATAAAACTTCTGAATCCAATCCGAATATTGAGGACACGTGCAGATTTGGTAGCCGTTTGCTATTTCAGTGAGGCGAAAACTTCTTTCCATCTGTTCGTACTCATCACGAAGTTCGGAAAGCCCTTGCCGAATAGCGCGCACCTCTAATTCCGGCAACACGGCTTGAAACTGTTTCACTGAAATCGGTTCACTCGCAGCGAACAGGATCGCTTCCAAAATTGACTTCAGCATCTGTTCCGACAGTGAATCTGGGTCATCTATTGGGTCTACAACGGTAACGTATTCAGAATCCATAAACTAAATTCCTAATAGCCTCGTTCATCTGAAGGAGGCGTTTCTACGGGCGGAGGCGGCGCAATCTCATGATCGGACGCTTCCTGCTCCTGTTTAACAATATAAATACTCTCAAAATGATCAGTTTGAACAGTGACGATCTTTCCTATCCGAATGAGTTCTAAAATAGCAAGGAATGTAACAATTCGGTCGGTTTTACTTGAAGAGAGCGGGAACAGCTCCTCGAAAAGCAATTGGTCGGCGTTTTCTAACTGCCTGTCAATAAAAGCGATTTTGTCCTCAACAGTGATCGTCTCTTCTTCAACCGTTTCGTATACTTCTTCGAGATCCATTTCCGCGACCCGGTCATTCACGTTCTTGAAGGCGGAGAGTAAATCAAACAGTGTCGCTCTAATTTCAAACTCACGCGTCCCATCTAAATCTGCATGTAACTCTGGGCTTCTGCTGTAGAGCAGTGTGCGTCGTTCGGCATAAACGTCCAGTGCCTGTGCAGCTTCTTTGAAACGCTTATATTCTAAGAGTTGCCGGACAAGTTCCGCTTGATCCCCAAGTATGTGTTCACCTTCTGGGATGAGATGCGGCAGGATACTCTGCGATTTGATGTGCAGAAGCGTTGCTGCCATCACCAAAAATTCCGAAGCCACATCCAGATCCAACTGCTCCATTAAATTGATGTATTCCAGATACGGATCCGTGATTTGTGAGATCTGAATATCGTAAATATCCATCTCTTCTTTTTCAATGAGATGAAGTAGCAGATCTAACGGTCCCTCAAATCCCTCTAATTTGACGGCGTACATCGAATTTGTAGATACAGTATCGGGATCTTGGGTTTCAGGGTTTTGGATTGTTTCGATTAACATGTATGTTGCTTTCGGAGTTGTAAAGATAACTCACAGATTTCCCAATAGAAACGTGCAAACTGAAGTTTGGTATAAAAAAGTCTGTTTTTTATCGTAAGCCAACAATTTGCGCTATAAAATTAAATGTCGCGTAACTGACCTCGCTCAAGAATCCGAATACATAGTTAGGTACACGGAAAAGACTCGGCAGAAAGATAAGGCACATCAAAATTGGCATGCCGTATGGACTCAGTTTTTCAAATTGACGTGCCGTATTTTCCGGGAGCAAGCCTCTAACAACACTAAATCCGTCCAACGGATAAAGCGGAAGCATATTAAATGCTGCAAGAAACACACTGATAAGTCCCATACGGACGACTTGCCTGTTTATTTCAGCGTGAAGTAGAGATTGTCGCGGATTGAAGTCTGTAAATTCCAATACTATCCTGAGTCCCCCCAAAATTACAAACGTGAGAACAATGTTCATGAAAGGACCCGCCGCTGCAATCAACATGAGGTCTCGCCTCGGATTCTTGAGGTTGAACGGATTGACTGGCACCGGTTTTGCCCAACCAAAAAAAGCACCGCCAAAAAGCGTTCCGAGAAGAGGCAGTATCACTGTGCCGATAATATCAATGTGAACTCCCGGATTCAGCGACATCCGTCCCTGATGGCGGGCTGTCGGATCGCCCAACATATCCGCTGACTTCGCGTGTCCCCATTCGTGAAAGGTTAACAGGATAATGAACTGTGTAACCACAAGAATCGCTGCAAAAGGATCGAAATTAGCCATTATGCATTTGATACCGCTTGTCAACGCTGAAAGCCGAAGCCATCCCATAGCGAATAGCGTATGGGGCCAAGCTTGCTATACAAAAGTCCGTAAGCGGGAATATGCCTCCTCTTTTTTTCTAATTTTTCCGTCTAATTGTGCGGCGAATAGTTCCCAAAGTTGCGTTTCAAATTCACTGCTCGGTTTTTTCCCGGATCGAATCAAATCTTCCCCTGTAATAAAGGGTTGAACCTTACGAAGGACAAGAAGGTAATCTTTTATTTTTTTACGTTTCCATGCCGCTATGCTTCTATCTACAGATGTCAATACCAACGCCTCAATCGGATAAGGTTTCAGCAATCGGTAAATTTCACTCGGCTTTACGGCTTCCAGTAATGGTGTGAGCTCCTGTTTTAACTGTCTATAAGTAGTAAGTGGTGTTTCTATGCGATAAAGATTTCCTTCACCACATACGTAGGTCGTTCCTTCGCCTGTTGGAGAATCCGCATCGACGATGCACCATTTTCCATTATGATGTTCAATTGAAGCCTTCTGCGAGAGCGGAAAACCAAGTTTCTCAAAGACAGCGTGTGTCACCTTCTCAAGCGAAACAGAGTGTTGCAACGCTTGTGCTCGGCTTACCAATCTACGAAGTTGATGCGTCAATACAAGCCTGAAACTCAGTGCCTCAATTTGATATATTGGTGTCCGAGTGCTAAAAAACGACATCCAACGGACGAGTTCAGACTGGAATTCTTCATCAGCAAGATGTTCTGATGCCCAAGCGATTGCGTTTTGTGTTGTTCGGAAATCCGACGCAAAACTTGGCGAGATTTGCCACTCCGCGAAAATAGAATCGTATACGCCAAATTCTGTCAGTTGTCCCATGATTCGCGGGGCATTCTCTTCCAAGAACACTCTGTCAATTTCGTTCCGAATACGTTCGCCGCTTAGTTCTACCAATACAGGAAGTGCCTCCCGGATCAAAACTGAATCGCTGTCAGCAATCCGAAACCCGTAGCGCCCAGCATACCGACAAGCACGAAAAATACGCGTCGGATCGTCCACAAAACTCCGTTTGTGCAGCACCCGAATGGTCCCGCTCTCAAGATCTCCGATCCCACCCGTTTTATCAACAATCGTACCAAAAGCTTTTGTATCCAACCGCATCGCCAACGCGTTAATCGAAAAATCTCGTCGGCATAGGTCGTCCGTAATAGTCCCGTATGCTACAATAGGTAACGCTCCGGGGCTTTCATACGTTTCACGGCGTGCTGTGACGAAGTCTATTTTAGGCAGGTGCTGGTTTGCTGGGGTGACTGTCGCAGTGCCGAATTGTGGATGCACATGCACTGTTCCGTTCCACCGATTCCGCATTGCTTCTGCAACCCGGATTGCATCACCTTCCACAACGATGTCGATGTCGAGGCTCGGCCGTTTAAGAAGAAGGTCCCGAACGAACCCGCCGACGAGGTAAGTTCCTTCTCCTCCGACTTCGCCGATTTCCTGTAACAGGTTGAGGATCGGTTCAGGAATATTGGGTGTCATTTTTTGATGAACGGAATCTCAACAATCCCATCTGCAGGAGAGAGTCCCTTTAGGATACTTATACGAACGCAAACACGCGGGTCGGTGCCCCAGAACTCCGTGCTAATTTTAGCGGTGCAATTACCACATAGAAATGCGTTGGCAACTGACTTAGGTTGCACAGGTCTTCAACATGTGGGACGCCAGCGCCGAGAAAAACAAGGTGTGCAGGCGGTAAACCATCATATAACGGGGGATGTCCTGCCACGGAATCAATGCTACACGCATCTGTGCCTATCACCTTTATTCCTTTTTCGACGAGCAGTTCAGCAGCATCCTCGCTAAAACCGATCCACTCCCGGTTAAAGTTGTCCTGATAGACAAATCTGTCCATCCCTGTTCGCATGAAAACGATACTGCCTTCAGCAATTTCCCCATTTTCGGCTATCCACGCCTTAACATCTTCGGCAGTCACAGCATCTTTCGGTTTTTTAATCGCGGAAAAGTCCATCAACACCGCGTGTCCAGTCAGTTTCTCTTTTGGAATTTCGGCGATGGTCGCTCCACCCGGGTACATGAGACACGGTGCATCCATGTGCGTGGAGTAATGTCCGGACATGTCAACGCGGCTTTCAAAGTAGCCATCTTTTTCTAACGTCGCCTGATCGTATATTTTCGCTGGATCGATTGGCAATTCACGTGGACTATCTTCATCAACCACATAAGACAGATCCAGCACATTTTTAAAGTCAAGGTGCATTTTATCTTTTTCCTTCCTACAAACCTTTTGCTTTTACAAAACTACGATAAGTAGTATAACACATCTCCACCAAATATTCAAGGAAATCAGGTCAGTCATTTAATACAGTGCATCCATTTTTAGATTTAGGTGAAAGCGCTATTGATAAAATGAGTTGCTGTCTTGAATAGGGGTGTTATTTTCCTCTATTATTAAGAGACCTTGACCTTATCTTGACAGCTCCGCCGGATGTAGACGAAAAGCTCCAGCGGAGCGATATGTGTATAGAAACGGCTACCACAACTCCTAAAGCCCCAGAGGGGCGGCAGGTGTATTCATTGATATAAACTCTGTACTCCCAAGCAGAAGTTGTGTTTAAATCGAAAAGCCCTTGCGCTTGCGGATGCGAACTATAGACTGTATTCCCAAGCAGAAGTTGTGTTTAAATACCTGCCATTCATTGCTGGGTGTTGGTTCGACAATAAACATACAAGTACAGACGTAGAAGTATATAATGTAAGGAGAACTATGCGTAATACAATCGCTTACAGACATTGGCAGCCCGGCGACGATGACGCAGTTTTGGAACTGTTATTATCTGCTGGACAATTCGGTGTCAATAGAAACCACTATGAAAAAAAGTTTGACGATGGGTATCTTGAGCCAGAGGGGGTTCGTTTAGCGTCTGTTGGTGAAAGAGTCGTTGGGCATGTAACTGGTTCGCTAATATTTCTATCTGTTGAGGGTAAGAATCAGGATTTTGGGATGGTAACAGAAATGTTTGTTGCCCCCGACATGCGTCGTCGAGGTATCGCCACTCGCTTAATGCTCGAACTAAATGCGTACCTTGAGGGAAAAGGCTCTCGGGGAAGTATTCTTTATGTAGACACCACAAAAGCCTATCAATTGTATCAGAAAGTCGGATACCAAGAGATTACCAGAGAATTACAAACGCAGCTCTCGCCACGTCCAAATTTCTTTCCGCTCAAATGGGCAGAGGTAGATCCTGAGGATTTCGATGTCTTACATCGGCTCAAACAGATATGGGCAAATCAGAATTTCCCAGTTTATTGGAGTGCTCAGCACCCACAGGTACATCAGTACAATCTAAAGCAGTATCGCGTTTTAAGACGTGAAACGGATACTGTCGGTTATGCCAAATGGGACAACTCCTCAGAGCGTCGTCCGAACGGATTAATTTGGGACCCTGTAGTGCCAGGTGAGGATCCAGTAGAAGTTATCAAATCAGTGCAGGCAGCGATTCCGATGCCGTACCTGTGGCGAACTGTCAGGGGAAGTAGATACGAAAATCCACTTTCTTCCCTCGGGCACACGCTCGAACCGTTGGAACGCGCTGATATGTTACTATCCTTTGGTCCTGAAATTGATTGGACTGGACTTGTACGAGCCTTTTGGCAGTAAGACGCTAAAGCCTTAATCAAGAAGGGGTAAAATAGTTCAGAACCGCATTATGCAAGATCCCATTCGTCGCTACCAGTGATGCAGTCTCTTTTGTGACGGGTTGTCCCTGTACATCCGTTACCTTCCCACCGGCTTCCCGCACGATAACGGTAATCGCGGCGATGTCCCAAATGCTTATTGCTGCTTCAACAACAGCGTCTGCTCTCGCAGAAGCAACGAGGTGATACATGTAGAAATCGCCAAATCCTCTGGAACGGGCAGTGTTATTTATAAGGTTGTAAATACCGGGGAAAGTGCCTTTTTCAGTAAACCAGTTCAGCCCACCGTGGCAGATCATTGCGTCTTTAGGTTGTGATACATCAGATACTTGGATAGGTTCCCCATTTAAGAACGCACCGCTTCCTGCCTCCGCATGGAGGAGTTCATTCAACAGAGGGGCATTGGAAACACCGAGGATCAGTTCATTGCCTTTCATTAGTGCAATTTGCGTGCCGAAGATAGGGATTTTCCGGATGTAATTCTTAGTGGCATCAATCGGGTCAATAATCCACATATACGGCGATGTCCCTTCCTGTGTTCCAAATTCTTCTCCTAAGAAGCCGTGGTCGGGAAACGCCCGACTGATAGTGTCACGGATGACTTTTTCCGCACCTCTGTCGGCAAGGGTAACCGGTGTCTCGTCGTCTTTTAGTTCAACTTTTATATCATCACTGTAGTAGGCAGTGATGACCTCTTCGGCGTTTTTGGCTGCTTCTAACGCGACCGTTAAAAATTGGCTGGGCATAAAGTCTCCTATTGGGAAGAATATAAATTTTATTGCGCTTTAACGAAGTGAAATCGCAGGACAGTAGATTCTTTTCCATTCACGTTCCCACCATACGCCTTCTGAGTGTTTTGTAGAAAGTTTAGTAAAGCTGTAATCGTAGAGGGTCGCGCGAACATAGCGCGGCGGTTCATCAGGAAACGGGTTTTCTGCTAATAATTTTAGCACATCGGAATTACCTCGTAACAGAGCACCCATAAAATTGAGAAACCAATACGTGTTTTGGTAGTCCCCTTGGAGTGCAGCAAACCACATTTGCCAATCCAAACGAGGTTGATGTGGAGCAACCCATTTCGGTGCTTTTGTAAGGTCCCCCGGTTTCCAGCGAAATTCGTATGTTTTCCACAGTATCCGATCATTGCTACCTTCAACTATAATTTCGGGACGTGATTCCGTCATATCCGCAAAGAGTCCGTAAGTGTTCACGCTCCGAAACGGTGTGATCCATGCAACATCTGGAAGCCTTGTCTCTCTAAAGAGTTGCCCACTGAATCGGATGCCGCTTAGTAAAAAAAGAAGTATTGCTACGACTGCTATGCAGGCGTGCCGATACCGGTGGACTGGCTGTACGAACGAACGAATAGTCGGCATAAGTTGTTTGGGTAGCAACCATTTCCATGTCACATCGTCAATAAGGAGGAGACACAACGCAATCGTCAATAGGTTGAAAAAGCAGTAATTTCCTGTCAGGATAATTAGCACCTGTAGTCCAACTAATCCGATACATCCAACAGTCCGCAAACGCCGGGGGGCAAGAATCAGAAACGGAACAACCAGTTCAATGGCGAACATACCGATGACTGAGACTTTTTGGAACCATTCTGGCAATTGATGCACATACCACCCTATCGATGTCGGCAGCGGCTGCGTCTCATAGTGAAAATTAAGCGCAGTCAGGTTTCGCCATACCTCATCACTGGCGAGTTTCACAAAGCCGGAGGCGAACATCAGGCGAAACAGAAGCCAGCGTAAAAGCCACAAAAACGCAACGGAGGGTTGAGACGCACGCGAGAGTGTATCGCGTATTTGGAGCGGTGCGAAAAAGATTGCCAGAAGCCCTACCTCTAATAGCAGGACATCCCACTGGAAGCTGAGAAACGCTTGTCCGATTGATACAAGCGACAGATAGAATACCCACAAACCTGCTAAAGCGAGGGGCGGAAAGAAACCTGCGATTAAAACTAAAGAGAGGGCAACGCCACCCGCACACAAAATATGAAGAAAAAGGTCTGAAGAGTTCAGCCAAAACAGCGTCGGGACAAGGTGATAACCTGCTGTCCCGACTTGCTGACGGACGGCTGTCAAATATTGATCCGCCGGTAAAATTCCACCGCTCCCAACAAGCCCGTGAATCTGCACCCACAAAGAGAGGAAAGCGATAAGATAGATACAACCCATGGCACGCAGAAACAGCCAGCGCGAAAAATAGGATGTGGTTCTTTCAGTGTGTGTGCCCCACAACCAAAGCGTCATCATGGAGAAAAACGGACGGTGTTGGGCAATAAAGTGGTAGACTATCTCAACCACCTTCGCGAACCCAGGCAGATGGTAGTAGCACCAGAGAAGCGAACCGCTGTTCAAGGCACGCAGGACAGCCTCTGCACCGCTGAAAGCGGTTCCATCTTCCAAAATCAGCTGCACCGAACTTTCAAATGCCGAAAATGGTATCTCAGGGAATTGTGATGCTACCTCTTGATAAGGCGCATAGTCGATGCGATCACCAGTGATATATTGCCATTGGGCGATCCAGTAACGGCAAAAATCGCAGGCATCATCGTAAACAAGGAGTGGTTTACTGCTTTGTGATTGCATCAGAAGTCCCGACGAAATTTGCCCAATTCCCCATATCCTTCGTGCTAAGTACGGGTGGAAAATTACCCTCATGCCTGATGGATTTTGGCGACTGCCGCTACGATTTGATCCATATCTGACTCTGAACCGAGGAGAAGGTTTTGGAAAAGCCAGACGCTCTGTTCGCAGACGGACGCTGCGTGTGGACACGGCAACGACCGGATGAGGTGTGGATATTTCTCCGCGACGTGTGCCATTCCCGGCTCTTGTGAAAGCGGGGAACGGTAACCAATTGAACACGGGATCCCTTCAGCAGATAGCGCATCAACAAATTCCTGTCGGGACTTACCACCGAATCCTTCAGGATTATACCTCAAGCAGTAAAGATGGTAACCGTGTTTGGTAACCCACGGCGCGTGTTTTGGCGGTGTGATGCCATCAATGGTCTCTAAAGCACTGGAGAGATAGGCAGCATTTCGGTTACGGAGATCGGTTTGTGCCTCTAAGAGTTCCAACCGCACCAGAAGTATCGCCGCGAGGTATTCTGATGGACGATAGTTCCATCCAAGGCGTGGATATTCCCATCTCGCACCGCCGGGGGCACGCCCGACATTCATAAAGGCACATACACGATCGTGGATGTCTTTGTCGTTTGTGGTAACCATTCCCCCTTCACCGGAAGTGAGGTTTTTTGATGCTTGGAAGCTAAACGCTCCTACATCGCTAAGAGCACCGACCTTTTTCGTCTGATATTCCGCCCCGTGTGCCTGGGCGCAATCCTCAATAATTGCAAGCTCATGACGCTTCGCGATTTCTTGTAATGCGCCCATATCTGCTGGATGACCACCGAGGTGAACCGGCAAGATCGCACGCGTTTCCGGACCAATCGCCGCTTCCACAGCCTCTGGATCGATCGTGAAGGTCTCTGGCGAGATATCTACAAACACTACAGTGCATCGGCGTTCCAACACCGCGCTTGCTGTTGCGACAAACGTATAGTTCGGTACAATAATTTCCCCACCATCACTGAACCCGTCAAGATCGAGTGCTCCCGCTAAGGCAGCACTGATGGAATCTGTGCCGTGTGGCATGAAGAGGGCGTAATTTGTTCCAGTATACTGAGCGTATGCTTTACCGAAACGCTCAATCATTCCGCCACCAGATCCTTCGTTACCACTCAGGTATATTTCTTTGAGCAACGGTTCGATTTTCGATTCCCATTCTTCGGATGTGCTAAGGGGCCATGACAACCACGGATCGGTTTCTGTATTGCGAACAGGCGTACCGCCTGAAATTGCTAATTGGTTGGACATAAAAATTTCCTAAAGAGATAGGTTGTATTTCTAATGTTTAACGTACCCTATCACAGGAAAAATAGCAAGAAAAAATTAGGCGTTTGACAATCGCGTCATCAGTGGATATAATTAAGTTAGGGTGGCGCGTAATTACTTGGTGTGATATGACAATAATTGCTCGTAATCTCAATGAAGTAGTTATGATTCAATCTAAGACGCTCTGGTTTCCAGAGGACTAACTATTATTATGCCTCTTAACATTTCGTAACGCTCATGTTTATAAGCCACCTTAATACTAAATTTTACATTCACTAACTAAAATAAGGAGTCAAAAATTGAGATTTTTTTTCTTTCTACTGCTTGTCGTAGGGCTTGCAGCGTTTTCCCTTACCGGCTGTGACAGAGCTATGAGAAAGCCGGTGATGGAATCCGGCACACCTACTGAGACCCCCGCGCCAGATGACCCAGGAGCGTTTGCAGTCGCCTTCGTACAAGCAGCGATCGATCTCTATAAAATGGAGGGTCGTGAAACTGCTGTAGCCTATTATAATGATCCTGCAAGCGTTAGTGGGCAGTGGTATGTGTTCATCGTTGATGACAAGGACTTTACGGTTTCGCATGCTATAAAACCTGTAGTGATCGGTGTGGATGTAAAGGACCTTATCAGCTTTGTCGATTACCCATTGGGACTTGAAATAGTTAAAGCAACCGAAGCAGGACATTGGATTGACTATTTAGAACACAATCCAGAAGCTAATAAACTGCAACTAAAACGGACATGGGTAATGCGGTATGATGGATACATCTTCGGTTCTGGGTATTACCAACCTTGGAGTCCGGATCCTGCCACACTCCTATCGGTCTCGAAAGATGATCCGGAGGCATTTACGCGTGCTGTCGTTTTGGCTGCAGTTGCCCGTTATGAATTAGATGGACCTGAGACCACGGCTGCCTATTATAACGATCCAGCAAATATCGACGGGCAGTGGTATGTGCTTATAACCGATGATAACGACATCTATGTCGCACATCCCCTAAGACCTGACTTCATAGGAAAAGATATTAAGGATATTCCAGGTCTTGACGGAACCCCTCTGGGTGCAGAAATCGCCAGGGCAACAGAGGCGGGACTCTGGATTGCGTACGATTGGCCCAATCCTGAAAGTGGCGAAATAGAACTCAAGCGCACATGGGCAATTCGCCACGACGGTTACCTTTTCGGCTCTGGATACTATGAACCGGCAGCTGGAAATGCTATGCCAGAAACGAATTAAATTGGACTGTGGTGAAGTCAAAACCTCACCATCATTTTAAAAAGCAAAACGGCGAGGTCAAAAGACCTCGCCAATGTATTGCAGAACCAGTATATCCTAACGGTCAAACGATGGAAGCCGATAGTGTTCTAATTTCTCAAGATGCTCGGTCGCTTTCTTAAGTGCCTCCGCTGCGTCCTTTTCAAGATGCTCAGTTGCTTTCCTAAGTGCTTCTGGCACATCATCGGCTTTGCCCAAATACACTATCTCCTTATTGCTATGGAGATTCCCAATCATCTGCTTCAAGTACGCCTCTTTATAGGTTTCCCAATCATCAGTCGCTGGAATACCAAACAATCCTGATGCCCAGACCTCTGGCTGCTTCTCAAGTGCCACCAGTGTGTCCCGTTGCGAGAGATATGCCCAATACTCTTCAAAATTATCAACGCTGATACCCTTGTCAAGGATCATTTGGAGCCACGCATCCCTCGGATACTTCGCATCTACTTCACTCATCGGGAGTGGGAACTGATATGCAAAGATGGTGATACCGTCTTGTGTATGGCTGATACTTCCTGAAGTTATAGCGTATCTCTCATTGTACTTCTCGCCGTAAGCGTCTCGGAGTGCCTTGACAGTCTGTGGAATATTAACACTACGCAACGCGAATGACTTGAAGATTTCACCAGGTATACCTGCCTTCTTTTGTAGTTCATCGTGCTTCTCTAAGAAACTATGATGGTTTCCTGGGAAACGATGAAAAAATACGGCTCCCCTATCCTCTTTTTCTTCCAGACGTTTTTGAATTCGGTCAAGTGCTCTCTCAATATATGCAGCTTTGTAGGGGTCCCAATCTTCTGTAGCCGGAATATCGAGGTGTCCAGAGCTCCACACGTGAGGCTGTCTCTCAATATGCACTAACGTATCCCGAAGGAATAGGTATTCCCAATACGCCTCTGCGTTTTCTATGGTAATGCCTTTATCAAGGAGCATCTGAAGCCATGCCTCGCGAGGATATTTCGCGTCTACCTCAGCGAGTGGGATATGCTCATCATAAGCGAAGATTTCGGTGTCTGCTGCTGTATACGATACACGTATGGTGGTATCCTGATGCTTTTGATCATAGTCCTCATCGTAAGCATCTCGTAGTTCTTTAACTGTTTGCAGAATCGCATAGTCCTCTGTTTGTGGTGGCGACGCTATCTCTTTCTTCAGCTCTGCAGCGAGCGCAGAAAACTTTGCCCGGATGCTGGCGCGTTTTTCAGCACGGCGCGCCTCGTCCGTTTCTCCAGAGGATTTTAGCACAATGTCGGTCTGTTCATCTATCCATGCTTCCCACGGGTCTCCAGCGGCGTATGCGTCTGAGTGGGCTGCAAAAAATGCCACCATACCCAAGGCGAGCAGGCAGGTAAGTGCGTGGACGATATGTTTGGCTTTCATTCTTCTCTCCTTCAGTGAGGCTATCGCTAATTTGCATTAGCGTTTTGTATGTTGCTAATTGATACACCGAATGAAAAAAGAAGTTCCATTGTCCGTTTGAATTAGCCATCTGACATAAGACAACGGATTGCATCCGCTGCTGTTTCTGTGTCTTGCAGCGGGACAGTTGGCACGCTTGAAGTCAGGGCAGTGATGATGTGTTGTTTTAACCCATCAAGCCTGCACCGATGTACAATGGCGTGTTCCTCCATATACCGATAAACTTCGTGCCGTTTCGGCAGACTCGCTTTTTCCTCTGACAAAATGAGGACAGCAACCTGATGTCCGCTACTTGCTGCCTCACAAACCATTGAGAAGCTATCTGCTGTGACAATAAGTAGGTCGCTTAAAGCGAGGATCGCTTGATACGGGTCTGCGATTTCTGAAAGGGCATCGGGCGCAATAAGTAGCGGACACCAGTCGGTATCCGCCAGTGTTGATGACAAACGCTCCACCACATCAACGGGGGTTCTGCGCGACGTTGTCACCAATATCTGTACGTTCATTTCCGCGGCAACCGCTTCACAGATTTCGCTCAGTTTCGCCGCATCCGTTATAGAGACTGTCTCGCGTCGGTCTGTCCCACCGAGAAGTATGCCAATACGTTGACAGTCCGGTAGATTCAATTCACGTTTCAAACGCTCGCGTTCGGTGTCCAGCACATCAGGCGAAATAGGGTTTGGTACGCCAACTGTTTTGCAAATGTTACTTTTGCCGACCGCGTTTTGCCACGAAATCATCGGGAGGATTGCCAGATCAAAATAACGGATACCTATCGGCGAAGGCCTCCGGCACGTAACCGTCTTAGCACCGAGAATTCTACCGAGGAGCAGATTGATAGCTGCCACGGACGACCCAGTTGAGAGGATAAGATCGGCAGTTTGAAGACAGGTCAGGGATTTGTAGGTCTCAGGGATGAGGCTCCACTGGAGAAGGGGCTGGATAAGTGAGGTAGGAAGCGACAGCCCACCGAAAATACACATAAAAACCCGCAAAAGATTATCACGCCACTTGTGCTTGAACTGTATTTCAACCCATTCCGTTTGGCATTCGGGCAATTTTTGGGCGATACCCAAGGATTGCTTATAATGTCCCGGTCTGTTGTCGCTTAAAATAACAACTTTCATTAAAAGTAGTAGGGTCTTTGGAAGGTTTCCCACACGCGGCTTTCTCCCGCCGTGTGCCATAACCCTCTTAATTTTCCGCTGGTGCTAAAGAATACGCAATTAACACTGCGCCATCACCGTCTTCGTTTTCAGTTTTGACAATCCCCACGTGCGGCGCAAACCATATCGCCTGACTGTCCTGCCATGTTTCCGTTTCTGAAAAAAGCGTTTGCGTGATTTCCGTCTGATATTCGATCTGGTAGGTCTCCACAAAACTACCCGCGGTCGTTTCAAGTGGACCGTCCGCAATGACTTCTCCTGTAACGCGCATAATCACCTCGAACGGGAACTGAAGCAGGGCAAGATTCTGCAAACTGATGCTTCCGCTAATCTTCAGGTTGAGTGCCTCCCATTGGGAGTTGGGAATCAGCGGAAACTGGAAGAAGGTAAGTTCAGGGTCCGAAATTGCATCTACTGCGACGCTTAATTCTAAACCAGCGAAATCATCTTGTACCGATGCGAGAAGTTCATTTTGAACGTAGCCGTCTATCTCTCCGCCAACAGCAAAAAAAACTTGATTCTCTGTAACCCGATAGTATACGGGTTTCAGAGGGTCAAATTCAGTTTCCTTCGGTTGCGGCGTATCCTTGATAATGCGGTAGCGCTTTCCGTCAATGTTTGTTTCCCCACTAACTTCGGTTGTCCCTTGGGTGCCATCGGAATTTAGATAGGTCCATCGGCTGCCAACTGCATCGGGAAAATAGTTCGGCATCTGCTCTATAGGTTCAGGTGTTTCATCCGAACCGCAGCCGAATAGCAGCAAGATGCCAGAGAAAATAAGGAAAGTTAGTTTCATCTCGTTCTTTTTCATATCTACTCTTAATACTCAGAAAATAGTATAACACATTGAACAGTGAATGCAACTACTTTTCATTGGACAGATTCTATGAAACGTGGTATCGTAAGGGAAGGGATTTTCCGAGTATGAACACAGAAAATTTATCGTTTTAAGGAAAAAATATGCTGGGTGCGATTATAGGCGATATTGTCGGTTCTATCTACGAGTGGGAGCCGATCAAAACCAAGGATTTTCCTTTCTTTGGGAATAACTGCCATTTCACAGATGACTCCGTATGCACTATCGCCGTTGCTGATATGCTGCTGCACGACCTCCCGCCAGCGGAGACAATGCAGAAGTGGTGTCAGCGTTATCCAGGGCGCGGCTACGGCGGAATGTTTGCAGATTGGATTTATGCCGATCCGCCTGAACCCTACAACAGTTTCGGCAACGGTGCAGCAATGCGTGTCTCTCCAGCAGCGTTCCTAAACCGGGACGACTTGGAAGCCGCGCTCTCCGCCACCAATAAGGTAACCGAAATTACACATAATCACCCGGAAGGCATAAAAGGGGCGCGGGCAACGACTTATGCCATCTGGCTCGCGTATCGAGGCGTGAAGCCAGAGACCATCCGCGAGATTATCATTGCCGACTGTCGCTATGACTTAACGCGAACAGTTGACGAGATCCGCCGCGATTACTTTTTCGACATAACTTGCCAAGGTTCAGTACCCCCAGCGATAACCTGTGCCTTGGAATCAGTGAGTTACGAAGGCGCAATCCGTAATGCCATCTCTCTCGGCGGCGATGCCGACACCCTCGCCGCCATCGCCGGTCCCATCGCCGAAGCACTCCACGGCATCCCCGACGAACTCATAGAACAGACAAAAATCCGCTACCTCTCTGATGCGCCAGACATCCTCGAAATAATCCAAGAAATGTATCAGCACCAATAATAGTTTCCCGCCCAGCAGTTTTTCTCAAAATTGGTAGGCGAGGTTTCTAACCTCGCCGGTCTTCCCTTCAAAATCTCTCGGGCGCGGATCCACACAACCAACCCCTCAAACTACTTCCATCCAAACCCCCGGCACAAACCCTGGATACTCACCCTCACTAAACGCCGGATAATAAACATCCTCACCACTGAATTCGTGAACCTTCTCACCACCACTGCCATCAGGGATATGTACCCGACAGGTATAATCACTCTCACGAAACAGTTGCTGCGGTGTTGGCGTAGACGCATCAACACGATACGCCGCTAACGCATCTTCATCCACCGTAATCCCCAATCCAGGCGATTCCGAAACCGCAATTGTTCCATCAACAACAGTCAACCGCGTCTCAAGCAGATCGGATTCCCACAACTCATGACACGTAATCGCAGGCAACTCCGCTTGCGATAACACCGCACCCAGATGCACTGCGTATGTTGTCGTGATCCCCGTGCCTACCATCTGGAGCCAGAACGGTTGCGAGAACGACGCGCAGAGCGCGTTCGTCCGCAGGAGTGAGTTCACGCCACCACCGACAACAAACCCACCACAACACCGCGCATGCAGACACGATTCGTTGAAATGCTCAACAATCCGTTTTTGTACATTCACCTGCAACCGCGCCGCACCCATCACATCTGTGCCGAGGTAGTACGGACTCTCGTAGATAGCGACGTTTGGATGTTCATCTAACTGCTGCAGCACAGGAATCGCGTTATCTGCAGTCCGCAAGAACCCGTTGAAATCGATGTCGAGCCGATAATCTGCTGGCACCGCATCACCGACTGCATCCACCTGTGCGAAGATGTCCCGCCACGGACGCGCCTTCAACTTTGCCGACGTGTAGCCCCGTTTTACCGACTCTTGGACTTCCGCCACCCAATCCTCCGGCGGCATATCGATATCCCACCATGAAATAGGGCACCGCTCGCGAACCTTCGGACCAATGAGTTGATAGACCGGCACATCAACGGATTTACCAATCGCGTCAAAAAGCGACATCTGAATGCCAAACCCGATGCTATCATCGTTCATACACGCAAACGCGTTCTGTCCGATTACCTGTTCAATATTTGCCGATTCATCTCCTAAATTTTCGCCATAGCCGACAACGCCGTTGCTAAGTTCAACACGGTAAACGTGAACCCGTTCACCGTGTGTCAAGGCACGGTGCATGTGTCGGCTAACCCGCTCGTGGTAGAACGGCACGTTCAAAGGAATCGCTTCGAGATGTTTGATGCTAAGCATGAGGTCTCTCCCAAGATTTTAAAAATACGATTGCGCTATTGTATCATATTCCAGAAGTGCCGTGTAAAATATTCCCACACCGCTCCTTTCTCGCCTCCGCTGGCGAGGTTAGAAACCTCGCCATTTTGCAGACTGCAGGTTTTTACAAGAAAACCTACACGGTTTACAACTAAAGAGGTTAATTACACGTAGGTTAGGTTGAACGTAGTGAAACCCAACTTATGTAATAGTAGACCGTTGCCCAACATCCTTGGTGGAACTGAAAACTCTTAACTTATAACCAACAACTCCTATTGACAGCACCCCGTTTTGTTGCTATAATATCTATAACGAATACAACATTGAAATGCCCTTGTTTTCGCAAGTAAGGAGCACTATATGGCAAGCACTAAACCTTTTACTGTCTCAAATGAACTCTTGGATCAGCCTGAAAAACTCCAAGAACAGGCGCAGCAAGACGGGTACCTCTTTTTTCGTGGCTTAATTGATAGCGATTCCATCTACAACCTACGTCGAGATTTCTTGGAAATCTGTCATCGGCACGGCTGGGCACAAGGCGGGGATGTCCTGATGGATGGCATCCGAACAGGCGGTCCGTACATGGAAGGCGATGACGGGTATTGGCCCGTCTTAGACGAATTCCAATCCATGGAATCCTTCCACGCTTTCGCACACCATCCAGCGATTTTAGATATGTTGGATAAGCTTTTTGGCGAGAAGACACTCGTGCATCCGCGGAATATTGGAAGAATTATGTTCCCCGAAAACACGAAGTACACAACGCCAGCACATCAGGATTATATCCACATCCGAGGCACAGAAGAGACCTATACCGCATGGATACCGCTTGGACCTTGTCCAACGGAGTTAGGCGGCTTATCTATATTATCTGGCTCGCATCGAAGTGGGATCTATCCAGTCAAACCCGCATTTGGCGCCGGCGGACTCGGTATTGATACAGAACCCTTGGAAGCAGACGGACTCTACTGGGTAGCAGGCGATTATGAGATCGGCGACGCACTATTCTTTCATAGCCACGCCGTTCACAAGGCACTGCCCAATCATACCTCCGATCGGCTCCGGCTCTCAGTTGATTATCGTTATCAAGGATCCTCGCAACCCGTCACAGAAGGTTCGCTATTGCCACACTTCAACCGAATGGGTTGGGACGAAATCTATTCCGGTTGGAAATCAACGCAGTACCAGTACTATTGGAACACCTTCGATCTGAATAGAGTTTAAAAGTAGTGGAGTCTTTAGAAAGCCACACGCAGCTTTCTCCCGCTGTGTGCTATCCGCAGTGTATTAAATATCCCATGTGTTGTCCTCATTTTTCAAAGGAAACAGAAATCAATTGACTAAATTGCGACAATGGAAGTCTAATCCCCTCATTCGTTGGGTAACAATGCTGCTCGGATGGGGTTGTCTGGCTGTTTTACCAGCTTCAGCAGAGAATTACACCGGAGACTTTCTGACAAACGGTGTTGGCGGTCGTGCCCTCGGATTAGGGGGGGCGTACGTCAGTATCGCGGACGATGCCACTGCCACCTATTGGAATCCCGCCGGTATAGCAGGCGTTTCAGATAACTACCAATTCTGCCTCATGCATGCCGCACGACGTTCGGGGTTAGGTGCATTCAACTACGTCTCTGGTACAACGAAAATCCTGCCGAAGCTCAACCTCGGACTATCATGGCTCCGTGCCGGTGTTGACGATATTCCTATCTATCCACTCGTTCCAGCGTTTGATCCGAACATTAGTGCTGATGAACGGAAGAACCTCGCAAAAAATCGACCGCGATCCTCGGACTTTGAGCCATCCGGATACCTAAACGATAGCGAAAACGCCTATATTCTGACCCTCGCAACAGGCTGGACAGTCAGTCAATCGTGGTGGGATAACTTTGGAAGAGATTCTTTGCCTCCGTCGCTGATGATTGGTGCAAACGCCAAATGGATTTCACAGCGTCTCAGTGGTGGGGATCTTGATACCTACAATTACGGGAGTTGGGGCTACGGTTTTGACGTAGGTATCCTCGCGCGTCTACCCGATCTCAACGCCATTTTCGGCTTGGAAAATGTAGGCAGCTTCTCGTTCGGTTTCAACCTTCAGGATGTCTCAAAGACGACCTTAACTTGGAACACTGAATCTGCTCCCAAAGAATCCATTCCGGCAAACTGGAATATCGGTGTGGCGTATACCAACCCCCGCGTTTTCGGTCGAGTGCTAACCCTCTCTTACCAATGGCAGCAGCGTTATGGAGGGCAGACACATCTCGGTGCTGAATATTATATTAGCAAACCGTTGGCACTGCGCGTCGGTTACCGAGATGACCGCATTACAACCGGGATCGGCATCCAAGTCCGTCAGTTTCGCCTCGATTACGCCCTCCTCTTAGGCGACCTCATCAGCACCCATTTCCTAAGCCTCTTGTGGACTTTCTAAGATAACCCAAGTTGCTACTTACGAGATTTTAGGGGCGCATCTACCGTTTTTCATTGAAATCGGTCATGATTCGTAGGCATTTTGTAGCGCAAACTGTTAGTTTGCGTCCGAGGCTGCACAACCTCGGTGAAGTCCATACGGACTTCATACCCCGGTAAAGCCTTTATAGGCTTTATACCGTTGATTTGAATGCCCTAAGGCATTCATACCCCGGTCTATGCCCACAGGCATAGATACCGTTGATTCTGAAGTGCATAAGCACTTCATACCGTTGATTCTGATTTTGATTAGGTTATGCTACAAACTGGCAACTCGCGTTAAGATAGGTTATGAGTTATAGGTTTTGGGTTTTGAGTTAAGAGGTGTCTGGTAACGGTTGACCCGTGTTGGAACCTTCCAGCAGCGGTAGATTGTTACCGAGCGACTCTTAACCCACTGCTCGCAACTCAGTACCCGCAACCCAATACCCACAACCCTTCTACAAACTCGGCTTCGACAAATCCGGCTGATCACGTAGCAGAATCAGAAGTGGTGCCATCACTAACGGAATCATCACCAAGCCATCTAACACGATCGGGAGACCGAATTGATCTCCCAAATCACCAACAAATTTATTCAACATGCCACCGACACCCCACGCCGCACCCATCATAAGACCGGAGGCAATGCTTTCATGTCCCCGCAACATCATCTGTGCTAAGATAATGTTAACCGTTATTGAGCTGGTGAGAATGACGTTACCTAAAAAGAGGAGTGTGAGGAAACTAAGGCCATCGGTGTGTAATGATGCGTAAAGCAACGGGGGTGCCCCCAGAAGCGAGACCAGCAATAGGACGTAGGTGTTTACGCGCGTTATAAGCCAACCGCTTGACATAATGCCCATTGATCCCGCGAAGATGAAAAGGGCAATGACGAGGGAACGAGCCTGATCTGAGTAGTTTTGGTCGTCTAAATGGACCGATAAAAAGGTTTCTAAACCGGTGAGTGTGACGGTTCGAAATGCAGCGATAATGAAAAGCACAATGAGGGGGAGCATGCGTGGACCAGCAACCACCCAAAAGGCTTCTTGCTGTTGTGGGGCATCGCTCGGTGTTCCACGGGTAGAAGCTGTTAAGTCCAGTTCCTTTTCAAATCTCAGCACTTTTGGTACAAACAGTGCCATGAGTAGCCCCGGTATCATCTCCCAAGCCAGGTAGTCCAAGCCGAAATGATACGGAATATACATCAGTGCCAGGGGCCCGAGTGCGCGGCCGATGTTACCGCCTGTGAGGAAAATGGATGTCCCCATACCTCTCCCTTCCGCTAAGGCACCGGCGTAAGCTGTCGCCTGCGGATGGAATGCAGCAATACCGATACCACCGATGGCTAATAAGATATACACCATGTTAACGGTGGGTGCCACCCACAACAGGCTTAAACCGAGAGCAGTGAACGCTACACCAAACGTCACAAAATGCACCGTCCGCACCCGATCCGACAGCCATCCGAAGAACACCTGTCCGAAAGAGCTGAAGAGGCTGTAAATTGAGACAAAGTTACCCGCTAAACTGTTCCGTGTTGCAGCTGTGGCTAACTTTTCGAGTAAACGGGGTTGCAGGTGTGAAAGGAGAGTTGCGTAGGAATCGAGGACGAGGTGCGATACCGTCAGGAAGTAGAACTGTTTCCGAGAGGACGCATCTGATGGAGGCTTATTATTTTTCATGAGGCGCAATGAGTACCGCGTTTCAATAAAGATTTAGATGGTGTATATTATAGAATACACACCTCTAAAAAGCAATTCTTTTTTCCACTGTAGGACGAATCTCTGTATACCGACTCATAACTCACAACTCATAACCAACGACAACTATAGTGCATTATGAAAATATGTAGACATATTAGGGAACCTTCATAACTGCTGTTGGGCGAGGATGGCTTCGGCTTTGTGCCTCGCCCTCTTGGAAACTGTCTAAGTAATTCTAAAATCTACTATAATATTCCGTTGACAATTAAAATTTTCGCGTGTATCATGATACGAATTCTGGAACATAGATAACCTCAAATACATAATTAGCGAGCGTGCCTTTGAACAGAAAGCAATTCCAGCGGGCTGCCAAAATCGGCGTACCGACAGTGCTGGCAATCGTTATAGCTTACTTTCTCTTAAGACAAATCGACCTTCAACAGATACCGCAAACCCTGAGTCGGTTGTCGATAAAGGCACTCTTAATCGGGTTCGTCTGCTATTGTCTCTTAGTCTTAGCGAAAACCTTCCGGTTCCGAGCACTGCTCAACCTTGAGAGTCGTGTCCATCGAATTTTCCCGATCTTGGCGTTGCACACCTTTTGGGGCAATATCCTTCCGATGCGGACAGGCGATGCCTCTTATGTCTATCTCATGCAACGGCGACAGAAGGTGGATGCAACTCAGGGAATCGCCTCGCTGCTGGTAGCAAGCCTCATTGATCTTGTGCTGCTAATAGGCTTGGTAATCGCCACAGCTTGGCTCCTACGCACCGAGCTTCGCGACACATTTTCAGGCACAGTACTTTACCTTGTGCCGCTCCTGATAGGCGGTGGTTTGATTGCAGTCGTGCTCTTTGTATATGCTGCGCCAACCGCCTGTATGAAGTTGGCAGAGCGATGTACAGTGCCGCTGTTGGGTCTTAAAAAGCGACCGATCACATGGGCGGTCAACAAAGGCTTGGAAGTACTCCGGCAGCTAACAGCGTTTCGGTCGAATCGTCGTTACTTGGAAGTCTGGTTATATTCCCTACTCTGCCTCGTCATCCGTTTTGGGTTTCAGTGCTACCTCGTTATAGAGATGGGTATCGATATTCCGATGACTGAAGTGTTATTCGCACTCGCGTTTACGAACGTCTTTAACTTATTGCCCGTCCAGACAGTTGGTAACTTTGGAACGACCGAGTTTCCGTTTGTCTGGCTGCTACACCATTTCGGTACATCGGTAGAGAACGCCACTGTCACGGGATTCAGTTTACATATTCTGATCCTACTTTACTGTTTACCCTTAGGTGCATACGGATCTCTAACCAATGGCAAGTTTCTAAAAACTAACAACTGACGGCTAATACCCGACAACCCAAGACGGTAGGCGAGGTTTTGCGGCGTACTCGCCTAAATGCGATGTGCATTCTAACCTCGCCGGTCTTCACACAAATGAGGAGTCGCCATAATATGAGAATCATCGATCCACATGTTCACGTTTGGAAAAACGATCCACAGTTTCCATGGGCACCAGAGACAACAAATCCACCCGAAGACGACGCTACAGCAGAAACACTTTTAGAACTGATGGCAGCAAACGGCGTTGAAAAAACCGTTCTCGTTCAGGTCATCCATTACCGGTGGGATAATCGTTACGCAGCCGACGCAATGAAGAGGTACCCTGATAAATTCATGGGGGTCTGCCGAATCAACCCCGAAGACCCGGATGCCCCCGACCACCTCAGCCGCTGGACCGAAGAGGACGGTTTCCACGGCGTGCGTCTGAGTCCGTCTACCGGACCAGACGGCGATTGGTTTGCTGGACCCTTGATGCCACCGATATTCCGCCGCGCCGAAACACTTGGTGTCCCCATGCTGATGCTCACAGGCGCCGATCGGTTAGTAGACCTCGTCCCGCTTTTAGAACAACATCCCGACTTGGATGTTGTTATCGATCACATGGCGGGCTGTTCGCCTGATGCCCCTGAAAAGCATGAATTGCTGCTCGACTTAGCACGGTTTCCTCGGGTTTATGTCAAGATAAGCCACACATGGTCAATCTCAAAAACCGGTTTCCCATGGGCGGACACATACGAGCAGGTCAAAAAAGTGTATCACGCGTTCGGCGGTTCTCGGATTATGTGGGGCACCGATTGGCCCGTCTGTCTCAAACAAGCCAGTTATGCAGAAACCTTAGCCGTCGTCCGTGACGAAATGGACTTCTTCACACCCGAGGATAGGGAATGGGTCTTAGGCAAAACAGCACTGCAACTCTGGCAATTCCCAGCCTAACACCCCCACAATTGGTAGGCGAGGTTTCAAATTATGCTCTATAGCATAATTTTGCTTCGCATTGTCCCGCAAGCCTATAGAGGCTTGCGCAAAATGCTTTACATTCCTCGCCATAAGCACCGATCTCCGCAGTAATAAATCCATCTCAGCCACTGGCGAGGTTTCCAATCAATACTTTTCTGTAGGAGCGATCTCTGAATCGCGACTCTGGCAGCTGACAGGCATCTTTACTAACAACCAACGACTTATAATCAACAACTAACGACCAACAACCAAATCCTTCTTGACAAAATTCTCACAAATATGTTACCATAATCAGATTAGATAACAACGGCGACTCCCATTAACTGATAGCAACACGGCAAGATACCATACACTCCCAAACCCCCAAGGTTCTTTGTTGGTGAGGTTCCAACCTCTCCCCATTCACAAGGAGAAATACTATGCCGTTTTGTCCACAATGCAACGCTGAATATAAGCCGGAAGTATTGATGTGCTCGGATTGCAAGGTCCAACTCGTGCCTGAATTAGTGCAAACTGAGGTTACGGAATATGGGGATTGGTGCGTTGTTGAATCCGTACCAAATGAATTAGCGGGAAATATCCTCCAGAGCGTTTTACAAGAGGAAGGTATTCCTGTCTATTTACGCTGTCATGAAGTGCCTTATTATGGCGGTGTGAAAGGCAATATCAAACAATCTGAATGGGGTGATGTCCTTGTGCCAGTTAACTTACTTCCGCAGGCGCAGGCATCCCTCCAAGCTTATTTCGATTCACTACAGGAAGTTTAACACGCCCAGACAAGTTGCCATGAAGAAGGTAAAGCAACTCTACCTCTTTAAAGAAGTAGAATCTCACATGCGCATAACTGACAAAATTCACGTCCGAGCACACCAAAGGCGGGACGGTAGTTACGTCAGAGAATATTGGCGAAAACGACCTGCCAGAAGGAGCGGTACTCGCAAACTGATAACATCAGAGGAACAGATGTCTTTCTTGGAAGGCGAGAAAGATTAAGAGGCTTACACAAGAAAACCTCAAAATCGTCAGAGGGCTTTGTAAGCCCGATGCAATACACTATGATCTATTTTTTCCAAAGCTTGCGAGTTCCCCGTGTTCCCATCCGTTGCTTGCAAGCATTTATCGTTTTACTATTTTTCATCGCGAGCACCACACTTTTCAGTGATATTTACCGCATCAAAATAGGGGATACCCTCCTGATTGCGGTGATTGGACAACCGGAGTATACGCATTCTGTTCAGGTCCGTGAAGACGGTAGGATCAACTACTTCGGCGGGGACTTTGATGTCGCTGGGCAGACGGTGACAGCAGTCAATCAGCTGATTCGCGAGTTTCTCGTCAAAGATAATCACGTTAGCAATCCCATTGTTATGGTTTCGCCGGTATTCCAAGAGAGCGGCGTCTTCGTTGGTGGCGCGGTAAAGGCACCAGGGCGTTATCCCATCTCACCAGAGACGGATATCGGTCTGTACCGTGCCATCGCCCTTGCCGGTGGTATGGCTGAGAATGCCGATCGCCAAGGCGTGCAATTAATCCGCACTGACGCCACACAAAAGGTTGAAACCTACGACCTCTCAACCAACCGTCCATACAAAGATATCCGCGTCAATATAAACGATCTCGTGTTTGTTATGCCGCTCAATGTCGTTGAAGTGCAAGGGCAAGTCCAAACACCCGGAAAGTTCTTTATCCGCGATGAGATTGGTATTGAACAGGCACTCGCCCGCGCAGGCGGTCCCACCCCAGAGGCGGATCTCACAGCACTCATAAAGGTCGGCAAAGACGGCACCCTCTCCGAATTTAACCGCTCTGAACAGTTCTGGAAATCCACAGAGGACAACACTCCGCTCTCTTCTCTATCGGACGGCGATGTGCTGTATGTCCCCAATGTATTCAAAGTCGAGCCTATCTACGTGACGGGTTATGTCCGTAACCCGGGTGCCCAACGCGTGCGCGGACCTTTGAATCTCTCGCAAGCCGTTGCACTCGCCGGAGGGTTTGAAGTCTCTGCAAACCGTGAGGAGATGCTTATTCACCGTCGCGACGGCACAACCGTAGCGATTTCATTAACACCTGATACCCCTGAAGGCACAACACCGCAGCAGGTTTTACTCTATCCAGGCGACATTTTAGAGATAAAAAAGGAATTTCAGGTGAATTGGGGGCTCGTCAGCACATTCGCCTACATCCTCATCAGCGGCATCGGCATTATAATTCAGCTGACAAGATAGATTATGGGTTGTGAGTTGTGGGTTGTGAGTTAATCCGTATAAGGAGTACATATTGCAGAATTTCAGAAATTTAGAGGTGTGGAAGAAATCTCATGCATTGACGTTAAAAGTATATGAGTCAACAGCCCAATTCCCTCGTGAAGAAATCTATGGATTGACGAGTCAACTGCGTCGAGCATGTGCCTCGATACCAACAAATATCGCTGAAGGCAGTGGAAGAGAGAGTGCAGCCGATTTTGCCCGTTTTCTGCAGATAGCAGTCGGATCCGCAAGCGAAACCGAATATCTCATTCTCCTCGCTCACGATCTAAAATATATCACCGCGAATCAATATACCGAGTTAATAGGCACAACGATTCGTGTGAGAAAAATGCTAATCACTTTACTAAAGAGTGTCAGGACCAGTAGTAACCCACGACCCATAACTCATAACCCACAGCTCGTATGCTAAATATCAAACCCACCCACAAACCCATCAAACAATACTACGCCGAACTTAAAGCATACGAACAACTCGGCGAACAAAACGAAGGCACCGTCCGCACCGCATTCCAAAACCTCCTCCAACACTACTCACGCCAAGCAGACCTTACACTCCTCTGCGAAAAGACGCAATACACCCGAGAAAAAAGACGGATAACACCCGATGGCGAAGTCGTCGATACCTTTAATCTACCATTCGGACACCGGAAAGCAAAAGACACACAAGACGACCTCTACGTCGAAGCAGACAAGAAATTCGCCGCAGGCTACCCCTCAAAAAACATCGTTGTGCAATCTCCAACCCACGCACTTCTGTATCAACACGGTCAGCTTCAACTCGATTTGGATATCACCGAACCCAGAAACCTCGTCCACGTCCTACAGACCTTCTTCGCCTATCAAGAAGAGAATATCGCCGCATGGCACACCGCCGTCGCTGAATTCAGAGAAACCGTGCCAAAACTCGGCGAAAAATTGACGGCTTTAATCGAAATCGAACGCCAAACCAACACACGATTTCAGGAGGCATTTGCCAATTTTCACCAACAGTGCCAAGCGTTAATCAATCCGAACCTCTCCATCGCTGCTGTTGAGGAGATGCTCATCCAGCACCTCCTAACAGAACGCATCTTCCGCACTGTGTTCAACAATCCTGACTTCACACGCCGCAATATTATCGCCCGCGAGATAGAGAACGTCATCGACGCCCTGACCTCTCAAACCTTTGACCGCAACGAATTCCTCCGAGGCTTAGACCCGTTCTACGTCGCCATTGAACAAACCGCCGCCACTATCACCGACTTCTCACAAAAACAGGGATTCCTCAACACCGTCTACGAGCAATTCTTTCAAGGCTTCTCTGTCAAAGTTGCCGACACACACGGTATCGTCTACACACCGCAACCGATTGTCGATTTCATGGTGAAAAGCGTCGAACACATTCTCAACACCGAGTTCAATCGTTCTCTCTCCGATAGAGGTGTGAACATCATCGACCCGTTCGTCGGCACCGGCAACTTCATCGTCCGCATCATGCAGGAACTCGATCCCATCTCCTTAGAGCGAAAATACACTGCTGACCCACCCGAACTCCAGTGCAACGAGGTAATGCTCCTACCCTACTATATCGCCAGTTTGAACATAGAGCACGAGTTCTACAATACAACCAACCGATATGTCCCCTACGAAGGGTTGTGTCTCGTAGATACCTTCGAATTGGCAGAGGAAAAAGAGCAGCTTCAACTTTTCACACCCGACAATACCGCACGCGTCGAAAAACAGAAAGAATCTGAGATGTTTGTCGTTATTGGTAATCCGCCTTATAATGTCGGACAAGTCAATGAGAATGACAACAACAAAAATCGAGAATATGAGACGATGGACAAACGGGTGAAGGAGACGTACTCACAAGACTCAAAAGCGACAAACAAAAACGCTCTTTCAGATCCGTATGTCAAGGCGATTCGATGGGCATTGGATAGGATTGGAGATGAGGGAGTGGTTGCCTTTGTAACGAACAACAGTTTCCTTGGTGGTGTGGCATTTGACGGTATGCGAAAACACCTGGCTGAGGGTTGCGACGCAATCTACGTTCTGGACTTGGGCGGGGATATGAGAAGGGGGTTAAAGATTTCCAATGCCAATGTGTTTGGAATTCGGGTAGGTGTGAGTATCAATCTGTTTGTGAAGAAAAGTGGAAATCCATTGGAATCATCCCGCATTTTCTACTATCGCACAGATGACCTGTGGAACAGAAAGCAGAAATTTGACTTTCTAAGTGAGCGTGAATACACATCCGGAGTCAAGTGGAAATCCATTCAACCCGATGCCCGACATACATGGCTCACAGAAGGACTCCATGCCGAGTTTGATACCTTTATACCAATGGGAAGCAAAAAAGCGAAGGCGACAAAAAGTGTGACAGAGGACGTCATTTTCAAAACTTACAGCAGTGGTGTAAAAACGAATCGTGATGTTTGGGCTTATAACTTCAACCCAAACACACTCGCTGAAAATGTGAATAGAATGATTGAAAACTATAACGCGGAAGTTGCTCGTTGGACGCAACGGGTAGATCGGGATGCCGAAGTTGATGATTTTGTCATGTATGATGACACAAAAGTCGGTTGGAGTTCGGGATTAAAACTAAAGTTGAAAAGTGGAATAACTACTGATTTTTCACAGAAACAGATAAGAACTTCGCTTTACCGTCCGTTTACTAAGTCATACTTCTACTTTGACAGAGCAATGACTGAACGCGTGTACGTCTTTCCTTCTATTTTTCCCATATCAGATGCCGAAACTGAAAATCGGGTGATTTGTGTAGGAGTTTATGGTCGGAAAGCATTTTCTGTTTTGATGAGTGGGTTTATTTCTGATGTGAACCTTTATGCTGATCCGCAACAATCTTTCCCCTTCTATACCTACGACGAGGATAGCACAAACCGCCGCGAAAACATCACCGATTGGGCATTACAACAGTTCCGCACCCACTACCAAGACGATACCGTCACCAAGTGGGACATCTTCCACTACACCTACGGACTCTTGCATCACCCCGACTACCGCGGAAAATACAAGGCGAACCTCAAACGCGATTTGCCGCACATCCCCTATACCAAAGACTTCTGGGGATTCGCAAAGGCGGGCGAACGCTTAGCAGACCTCCACGTCAACTACGAATCTCAACCCGAATATAGCGATCTCACGTTTATCCAAAACCCGGAGGTTCCACTCGACTGGCGCGTCGAGAAAATGAAACTCTCCAGAGACAAAACCCAAATCGTCTACAACAACTTCCTCACAATCGACGGAGTGCCTCCGGAAGTTTTCGACTATTGCCTCGGTACCCGTTCCGCATTGGAATGGATAATTAACCAGTATTGTGTTAAAATAGACAAACGGAGCGGTATTGTGAATGACCCGAATCGTACAGACGATCCCCAGTATATTGTTAAACTTATAGAAAAAGTCATCACAGTCAGTTTGGAGACGATGAAGATTATTGAAGGACTGCCGGATTTAGATTTAGGATAGCAGAGTGGGTTTAAGGAGGAATTCATGGGAATCATAGAGTGGTTAAACGCGAATGCTGGAGCAATAATAGGAATTGCCACCGTTGTGCTCGCGGGTATTACAGGCTATTATGCCTATCTGACACGGCGTCTCTTGAAAGCCAACGATACACCTGTTTATGAGATAGCCAAAGCTATTAAGAAGATACAAGAGGACTCGCACCATGTTACTGCTGGCTCGGTGGGTAACAATCAACAGTTATCACATAAGGAATTTAAAGCAGCATTAGAGGAATGGGATGCCTTAGTGAAGAAATTTGCCAAGCCTGATACCGAACCGTTATCTGACTATGCGACGAGCCGCGAAAGTATATACGAAAATCATCCCAAATTATGATTTATCTGGTCGATACCAATGTTTTATTGCGTTTCTCACGCCGTGAGGATCCACGCTATCAAATTGTACAGGATGCGGTGCATAAATTAGGGACAGAAGGGCAGCAGTTACGGACTACCTCACAAAATTTCGCGGAATTTTGGAATGTGGCAACTCGGCCTACTGATCAAAACGGCTTTGGATATACACTATTTGAAACTGAGCAACTTTTGCTGGGTCTTGAAAAATTTTTCGCGTTGCTGCCGGATTCACCAGATGTTTACCCAATATGGAAACGACTTGTCATGGAGTATAATGTGTCGGGTGTTCAGGTTCACGATGCTCGGTTGGTTGCATCAATGATTTTTCATGATATAACACACATTCTGACTTTCAACGTAACAGACTTTGACCGCTATGCTCCAGAAGGGATTGTCGCTATTGACCCGACAGCAATTTAGAGAATCAATTGAAGGTCGTTTTAAAGCTTCTTATTTTTTCAAGAAAAGCGATGCAATTTTCAACAAATGGAACATAGGATTGTTTAGTTTTTCGGCTTTTTCTGACTTTTTTGGAAGCAGTCGCGATCAGGAGATTGCTTCTACAAGAAGACTGAATGACCCTGAACAGAACGTGTTGACCCTTGATTTTCGCACGGTGATCTGATATACTAAAGTGAACTTTCGCAACAGAAGCAAAAATGGGACGTTCTGAAAGATCAGATGAAAGCATCTTATGAACCAATTTTTTACTTACATCGTTATCATAACACTCATGCTCGCAGCCCTACCCGCAGCAGCGGATAGCTCAGATATCCACGAAAACGCTGGCACCCGTGCCATGACGTTCCTCAAAATCGGCGTCGGTGCCGAGGCGATGAGCATGGGTGAATCCCAAGTCGCCGCCACCGATGATCTCTACGCATCCTACTGGAATCCCGCAGGTCTCACAAGACTCCAAAAGCCGCAAATCGCCCTCATGCATAACGAATGGTTTGCTGGCATCAACCACGAATTTGTCGGGTTCGCAGTACCACTTGAAAACATCGGTACCGTCGGCGTGAGTTCAAGTTACCTATCTTTTGGTGAATTACAAGGGCGTGACCGAGATGGGAATGAAACGACCATCTTCCGTCCCTACGATCTGGCACTGATTCTCTCGTATGCCCGTAGTTTCGGAAACGCGCTCGCCTTCGGTACGAACGCAAAATTCTTGCGTGAACAGATTGCTGACGAAACTGGCAGCGGTATCGCTTTCGATTTCGGTGCGCTATATAACTTTGCTGAGATGCCGCTCTCCTTGGGGTTCAATGCCCAACATCTCGGACCGAGGGTGAAGTTCATTGAGGAGGCTTTTGGACTACCCGTCACTTTTAGGCTCGGTATCGCCTACAAGCTCTGGAATGATGCACTCACGTTAGCAACGGACATCATTCGTCCGTCTGACAACGACATTGCTATCGGTGCCGGTGCAGGCTACACGATCGGCAATATCTTACATCTCCGAACTGGTTATAAGTACAAAATCGGCGGCAACGATTTAGGCGCAATCTCTGGACTCACAGGCGGCTTCGGATTAACGCTCCGCCAGTTCCAACTCGACTACGCACTCGTCCCCTTCGGCATCCTCGGACTCACGCACCGCTTCTCCTTAGTCGCCAATTTTTAGTGAGACGCCGCCTCAATAAACGCTTCAAATAATTTACGTCTGTGTTCCCGAAATTCAGGCGTCTCAAGCATCCGTTCAGGATGATACTGCACACCCAATACAAACCGTTTTGACCTATCTTCCATAGCCTCGACAATACCATCTGCCGACCGCGCAGTGATCACAAATTCCCCGCCAATCTCACCCACGGCTTGATGATGCGATGAGTTAACTTCGTCTGCCGTTTTACCTACAAGTTCACTGAGTAGACTATCGGGTTCAATTTGTATATTATGTCGAGCATCCCCTACCTCTATCTTATGTGGTAGTGCCTCTCGTGAATATTCCGATGGTATATCTTGGTACAGGTTTCCACCTATCGCAACACTCATAATCTGGATACCTCGGCAGATGCCGAAGGTGGGCAGATCGTCTTCTAATGCCTGTCGGCAGAGCGGTATTTCCAAATCATCACGATCTTCATCAACAGATGTTAAAGTCGGATGCCATTCTTCACCGAAATTCTCTGGATGAATGTCCCCTCCACCTGTAAGTAAAAGTCCATCTAACTCGGCAAAATTAAAATCTAGCACACCCGGATACACAGGATAAGGGATACCCCCATGATCTCTAACAGCACGAATGTAGTTATTCGTGCAGTCATCTCCAACATCGTATCCGTATGTAACGCCAATAACAGGTGCCATATATAAATACCTCTGAACAAATGTTACAATCGCTGCTTGATGCTTCCCCAAGTGGTCGCGAGTTTGTCTGAGGCGGAAACCGCTTGAGGTTTGCCAGCCGTTTCGCCCTCACCGTCTCCCATTTCAATG
>JAPPNJ010000085.1:0-506 GCA_028818705.1 Candidatus Poribacteria bacterium | reverse complement strand
GTGGTCCCAACCGAAGAAGATCCAGCTTAGACTCGGATTCACGCCGCCTTTGCCACCTTCGCCTCTAAAACCGAAATCATCAACGATTTGCTCGTCATCAACGTAAAAGTCGTAGGTTTTATCCTTAAAGTCAAGCACTATGCGGAAATGCTGCCATTCATCCAGTTTTCCATCCATCACCTTTTGTCCTGTATTGCCATCGAGTGCATTGATACTGCCATCACCGGAAATATTAAACACGGCAGCCCCACCCCACTTGATGGCATCTCCACCGATATAAAACAGCATTGTACCTCCGCCTTTTTCCCGCTGCGTGAATAATGAAGCATACTGAATTCCATCATGCGTGCCGTCGAAACTTCTGACGACCATTGTGTTTTCATTAATCAGAATACTTTTGCCTGTGTCTCCGCGCTTCACCTCGCTTCCAATTTGGCAAGTTTTTTGGTTCACTGACATTTATCAAAGTTATGGTTACACGACTAAAAGCGTTGCCTAAGGGCATG
>JAPPNJ010000224.1 GCA_028818705.1 Candidatus Poribacteria bacterium | reverse complement strand
AACATCTGGGCGAATCGCTCAGAACAGAGTGGTTTCAAACTTGCCCGAGTGAAGTCGAAGAAATTTACAACTCCATCGGAGAAAGTTGAGGGGAGGTTTGTAGTAGGGCAATTCTGCGGCGTACGCGAAGAAACACCCCAGCAAAAACCCCAAATGCGACGTGCATTATTGCCCGTTTGGAACGTGCGATAAATCGTACGACTACGAACGACACTTCGTCAAGTATGCGTAAGTTCTAATCAAAGTCTCTTAACTGAAAACTGATAACCGATAACTGACAACTATTAAAGCGGCAATTCAACCGGACAGCCCTCACGACTGGACTGGTAGATAGCAAGAATAATCTCAACGGCTTTGCGACCCTCACGTCCATCAACGAGATGTGAGGCATCGCTTTCAAGTCCATTAATCAGGTTTTCCATCTGGCGTCTATGATTGGCATGGTTAATCGCACGCGGGTCGGATGCGCCACCGCCAGTATCTGTCTTTTGGGCGAATTTCTCGCGGATCTCCGCATCTTCAGGAAGTTCGGGATCGAATTCCCAGGTCACGATGTCTTCTTCGGCTAAGACGACAGTCCCGTGTGTGCCGGAGATTTCAGTTTTCTTAAGCATACCGGGATAAGCAGCAGTTGTGCCTTCAATGACACCGAGGGCACCGTTTTCAAATCGGAGCGCGGCGACAGCAGCATCTTCAACCTCTATTCGTTCATGCGCTAAAGTATCGGTAAACGCTTGCACGGATCTAACCGGTCCCATAAAATACTGGAGTAGATCGATGGCATGGATAGATTGGTTCATGAGTGCACCACCACCGTCAAGATCCCATGTGCCTCGCCAGCCACCACTATCGTAATACTCTTGGGAACGGTACCACTTGATATAGGCATCGCCCAAGGTCAACTTGCCGAACCGCCCGCTCTCAATTGTGGATTTAACAAGTTGTGTACTTTCAGTGAAACGTGAATTAAAGATAGCACAGAGTCGAACACCCGCTGCATCACACGCTTCAATAATCTGGTCGCAGCGTTGTAAGGTAATCTCTAACGGTTTTTCAACGATGACGTGTTTACCGGCTTGTGCCGCAGCGACAGCGGGCTCCAAATGCGCACCGCTCGGCGTACAGACGCAAACGATATCAAGGTCGTCTCGTTTGAGCATCTCCGAATAATCGGCGTAACTCTCAACATCGTATCGATCGGTAAGCCGTTTGGCGTTCTCAGCGTTTCGTGAACTGACTGCGACAAGCTGACCGTGTTCTAATTCAGAAATTGCGGCGGAATGGAAATCGGAGATCATTCCGCACCCAATAATACCAAATCCGTAAGTTTTCATATTTCGTGCATTCCTTTTGTGAAAACGAAAATTTGTGAGTTAAAAAAAATTATGACTTCTAACGAGAATCCAATTACAGAAAATCCACCTACAGAAGAGGAACAGACACTTGGCAATAAGGTTTTTAGAATTATCTGTATGACGTTCTGCCTCGGAGTAACGGTGCTATTCATCTGGGTCTGGCATCATCAAACCCAGTTCAACGACCACTATCGGAAGGCAACTTTCCTGATGCACAAAGGTGAAGCAAACCAAGCGATTGAAGCATATCAGAAGGCGATCCAAAATAAGACCCGCACAATTTTCTTCACGAAAGATTCATCGGTTTCCTCGGCTTACAATAACCTCGGACACCTGTATGCCAGCGTAAAGGAGTATGCCCCTGCTATTGAGAGTTTTCAGAAAGCGATTGAGATAGCACCAGATATTACGAAAGGCTATATCAACCTAACAACCGCCTACCTCGCGCAAAACCTGGCGGCAGAAGCGCGTGAGGCGTGCCTACGCGCCCTGCAAACCTTTCCAAAAACTGCTCGACTTCATTACAATCTTGCGTGTGCTTACGCATTAGAGGACAAATCACAAAAAGCGATAGACTCGCTCACTCAGGCAGTAAACCTCAACCCGGAACTCAAGACTTTTGCACAACAGGACAGTGCACTTAAGGGAATTGTGCCCGAACTACCTTGATAGCAATTGGAGCAGTCGTGCTCAGAGGTTACCAGATCGCGACAACACACTGGCTAAATTTCTTGGTACGCCACACCTGCTTAACCGAATGGGAAATTTTTGATTTCGGAAGCGCACGGGAGACCTATTGAGATCTTTAAGTTGTAATTTGGAAACGCCTCTACCGTGGAACAGAATCGGAATGCAAGTAATTTCGAGAACTCGCGGTATTAAGTTAGAAAACAAACTCACACTCGCTTGCAGTTGGGCGCACACATCTGTTGCTTTAAAGGTCCCGCTCTTGAGTTCAATAAAAGCCACAACCAACCTGTTTTGGGTTGTATCTCCGTAAACGAGAATGCGGTCACACCGTTTGCCCGCGATCTGGTGTGCAGGGAACGCTGTGTCTACGTTTACTATAATCCGTTCGCTTGGGATATCAACCATATCCACACGACATCCACGTCCGCCACAAGAGTTAATAAGGTTTACTTCACCAATTTCTTCTCGAATGTCGCCGAGAATCTCATTCATCATCACTGAGTTCTTCCTCATTCAGGAGATGCTGTTGGAATTCTACAGCGTCATTATGGAGTTCCTCAGCAATGTCATAGTAGTCCTTCGGCTCTATGCCTTCAATACTGTCAAATGGAATTTCCTTTACCGGTTTATTTGTGCGGAACCACCACGCGCCAACTTCTTCCTTCGTCAACCAAGTCGTAGGTTCTGACTGATTTTTTCCCAGTTTCATCACTTCGCCTTCGCGAATCAAGTTGCCAATTTGCTCAAGGAGCCAGTCGCTATGTGTTGTTATGATCACGCGGACACCAACTCGAACCAAGTGAGTGAGGATGAGTGCAACCTTAGTTTGGGCAGCTGGATGCAAGTGGGCTTCAGGTTCCTCAATGATAAGCGTATCACCCGGACGAACGACATCGCGCAGAAAAAACACGAGCGGCGCGAGTTCTGACACCATTGACGAGGATTGACTCATACGCAATGCTTGTTCCGATTTTTGTGGACAGTAGCGGAATTCTGGGTATCCGGCTGCAGGTTTTCTGATCTCTATTCCTCCACGCAGTACTTCGTCTTCCAGAATTTTGGCAATTCCACTCATTTCACCTGAAGATACACGATGTTCCTTGTAACTTATAATTTGCTTTAGAAAATCCGCTATCATCCCCGAAAATGTGGGAATTTCAGAGAATTGTTCCAATCCGACGCGGGTAGCGCGGTCTACAAGCGAACTGGCAATCATACCGTGGCTTTGCATGATACCGCTCCGAGCAGCAGGCAAGTAATAAGATTCTGCCGGGGCATTCCAACTAAAAATGCGCACAGGCTCTCGCCGCCAACCTCCAGTGTCAAGTATCTCCTGCAACGCCGCTCTATCGCCGTGACGTAGCACCGTATCTTCATTTACAAATCCATCTGTAGTAACTTCAGAGGCAGAATTAGAGACACCAAATGACCAGAGGATCTGGTTTTCCTCACGAATTTCCAATGAGACCTCCATTTCATCATGCTGACCGTTAGTGAATTTTATTAGTTCTGAAGCAGACTCAAGATCAAAACATCGCCTAAGCTCGTCTTTAAATCTTTCAGAATCCACTAAGTCAGATTGCAACCGGTCTTGTAACCATTGAGGTGAATCAGAAAATTTGAATGGTTGGCCAGTTACACCTAACTTTTCAAGCATCTCTTGCGTTTCCTCTCGTGATACTTGAGTCGAGAGGCTGGAATGTCGCGATCGGGAAATACGGTCTAATTGAATAATACGATGAGGCGACCAAGGGACT
>JAPPNJ010000041.1 GCA_028818705.1 Candidatus Poribacteria bacterium | reverse complement strand
ATGCCAAATAAAACGTGCTATCCTTGAAAATGACCGCCATATAGTTCCATTGATCTTTTTTGATGGCAGCATCAATAATTCTGATACCGTGTGCAGCACCTTCAAGATACGCTACGCCAGAGGCACACACTTGATCCTTCTTATCGAGCGGAACCAGACAATTATCTGGGTTCAAGCTGAAGCGAACTTGCTGACTCAGAATGATATTCGACTTTCCTAGTTCCGGCTCAGCTTTCGGATAGAACCATACCTCAACCGTAAACTCATTGGTATTTCTTGGGAAAATATAGTCATGTTCCGCAAACGGAAGGATCGCATAGTCATCCTCACCATCAAGCATCAAAACACCACCAGAAGGCTGAAAAGAAAATACAGGTATAACTAAACTCAGCAAAAACACCGCACTTAGTACACTGAGTAGGAACTTAAAAAGGAATGCGTAAAGTGAAGGTTGCCAAAAAGTCCCTGCTGCAAGCGTATACAGCAGGGATCTTGGTTTAGCGATTCCGCTTAATATCTGCCCAAGTTGTTGTCGCCTTTCCTATAGGATCGACTGGAAAGCCACCAGCAATCTCCCCAAAGAAACTTTTCTGGTCCTTCGATTTATCAGGATAGATTTTGCATACCTTGTGCGTGTTATCGTCAAAATGTAAATTGAGATACGCAGCACCACCGCCTTCACTACACCGGTAAAGAACGACATTAGCACCTTTTTCGAGTTTGACTTCAATATTATAATTAACGACCTGCGCGCCGCCCGTCCAACTTGGATTGTTATACCACTTATCCCCATTAATCCAAATTTGGGCATGGTCATCGTGTGCTGGTGACATCACTGCCTTCATAGCTTTAGGCGCAGCAACGACACATATAGCGTAGGTATCAATGTCATTAGCAGGTCCCCCTCGGTTCATATTGTCTTGGCTGGTTGGATCCAGTTCAAAAACTGTCCAATCTCGAGTGCCACCGTGGTCACGGTCCCATGCCATCTTAAGAGTTTCGGTTTTCTTTAAGCCTTCAAGCGTTGAGAGCGATAATTGTGTGAGTTTACCTTTGGTGCCTTCCTCAATAAGGTCTCTGCGCCCTGAAGCTTGGAAACCTTCATTGTTTTCATAATTTCCGTCGGGTCCGTACCACTTGGTAATCCAGTTTTTGTTATCAGCGTGGGATTCGCTCAACGCACCTGCGTCGAGATCTTTGAACCAATCTGCTTCTTTCAAAGGCCCGTCGTCAATATTAACTTTTCCCTGCGCAAATGCCAAGTGTGAAGTTCCAACAACCAACGTAAAAACAACGACTATCGTAAGTGTCAGTGGGTAAAGTCTTTTCATTAAAATTTGCCTCCTTATGGACAATAAAAAACGCGAAAGCAGATTTTGGAAATCCGCGTGTTACATCAGCAAGTTAAGTAAATTTGAATCTAATTTCAGTTAATCCGAAAACGGAATGTCTCTGGATTCCAACTTGATTTGCCCCCATGTCGTGGCTATAGACGTATTCGCAGGATTGACAGCAAGCGCACGACTCGTAGTCGCACCATTCATGCCGATTAAGGTATACCCATTCCCTGATTCATCTTCAAACCGATCTGCACCTTCCTTGTCATTAAAATCCCAGAATGCCAACGTGTGCGCATCACTCTCGAAACGGTGCGGCGGATCAAAAGCCGAGGGACCCGGCTCGGCGGGTAAATCATACTGAGCAATATCTGAAAACCTTATCGCATCAATATCGCCATGAAAATAAGGTATATGTTGGACTAATTCTTTTTTACCAAAACCGCCCACACAGAAATGTTTAAACCATTCAGGGAAACGCAGCTCCCCTCCTATGACGTTCAGACGGTCATCTCTCTGTGTTCGATAGATTTGATCGTTGTATGCCACATACAACGTGCTGTCCTTGAAGATGACTGCCAGATAGTTCCATTGGTCCTTTTTGATGGGAACATCCATGCTTTTGACACCGTGCGCTCCTCCGCCTTCAAGATATGCTATACCTGAGGCACACATTTCACCCTTCTCACCGAGCGGCAGTCTCCTACAATTTTTATTATTATTTGGCAGCAATCCCAAGCGAACTTGCTGACTGAGAATAATATTTGACGTTCCTGGCTCCGGTTCAGTTTCAGCTTTCGGATAGAACCATACCTCAACCGTAAATTCATCGGTGTTTCTTGGGAAAATATAACCGTGTTCCTCAAGCGGAAGGATCGCATAGTCATCATTGCCATCAAGCATCAAAACACCACCGGAAGGCTCGAAAGAAAATACTGGTAGAACTAAACTAAACAATAACACCACACTGAGTAGAAACTTACAGTTAATAAACATCAGAAACCCTCCCTAACTTTTTGTGAATAGATGCGTTGCTCAAATTTGAGTGAAGGTGAGCATAGACGCGAGCGATACACCCCTATGCTTTTCTATACCCACCCAATTTCTCCGAAAAGGAAAGAGAAAGAAAGGTCGTTCTCCCTCCTAATGAGGATCTCAGGATGGGGGTTGCGTCGCATCTGAAATAGTATCAAACATGAGAATTACATCTGCTCAAAAGCATGATAGAATCCTCTATTATGGACAGTAGCCATAAGTGCAGGAATAGTCCCATTTCATTTCCACTTTGTTCCACTCTGAGCAGCAATCCTGATCAAGGCTGCAGCATTCGTAGTTTCCTACTTCTGTCTCACCGCACGGGTTATACCCCTCAGAACACCACATGGGATAAGCGTTGGCAGCCCCTGGGGCGAACAGCGTCGCAGCAAGCATCACACTACTGAGGACAGTGCCTGCCATCAGCGCGTTTTTCCGCCCGACGTTGCCGTCTTCCTGTGTGAAGAAGTCACTGATGCGTTGCTTAGCAATTGGCGAAATGTGTCTTTGCATGAATATCACCTCCTTTCATTTTGAAGTTCACGACAATCGCTGACGGCACTGATTGACGTTCCGCCAGCCAAACTGTATCACTAACACCGAAGAACGGAGCGTAGGGGTGTATCGCTCGCGTCTATGCTTCATTTCATACCAAATCCATCAATGCTAATGAACGGCTCATATCGTCGCAACAGATAGTAAGCCAAAGGCTCACATTTTAAAAGCCTTTTATGTATTTTTTTGCGCGTTCATAATTAAGTTTCATGCATTTCTGTCATAATTCGTTTGACTCGCCCCGCGTCTTGGCAGAGATGCGAGAGTAATGCTTCCATCTCTTTAGGCGTATGCGTATTCCAAAGCGTCATCGCAATCGCTTTTTCGATATCATATATCGGAGAACCATCAAGTAAGTCACGAGCCTGAAACTCAAGCGTTCCTCGCGCACGATTGTAATGTTTCGTAAACGACAATGGATCTGCGAGCCTGTGATTGATCATTCTTTTTTTTTGACTTTCCCTGAAGCGATTGAGAATCTGCCTGACAGTCGAATCCCACGTGTAAGATATCGCGACCTCTCTCGCTGCTATGCTGAGTTTCTCTCTTTCACCGGGGTTCTCGATCAACTGCTGAATCGCTGCCGATATAGACGCAATTGGGGGACGCAGCGAATCAAAAGGCGACGGTTCAACTTCAAAAAATCGACACGCACCCGCCACTTCACTCGGTTCATTGTATCCCCAGACAATGAGCGGAATCCCACATGCCGCCAATTCCAGAAGATAGGAGCTCGGTGCCCCCAAAACAGCCGGGAATATCGCCATATCAAGGGCACTAAATACGAATGGGCTGGCTTCCTTGTCTTGAAAGTCACGGATGCTAAAGGAAGTGATGGTTTCGCTCGCGCTGAAATGCCGTTCTAAAGACGGATGAATCACAAGCCAATGCACATCTGGGTTCCGATCAGAAAG
>JAPPNJ010000069.1 GCA_028818705.1 Candidatus Poribacteria bacterium | reverse complement strand
TCAGGTCTCCTGCTTCAAAACGTTTCTGAAAACATTTTACCTATAAAAGTGTAATGTTGCGTAAGCAATTCAGTTTATAGGACTTTATAAGGTATGGATAAGAAATAAAGTAGAAGTGGTTATAACAACCTAAAGCGTATATCGCCACAGGAGACTGGAGAGCCGTGTGCGGTGAAAGTCGCACGCACGGTTTGGGGGAGGGGGCGGAAGTGCGAACTTCTGCTCCTATCCTACCTGATCTAGTGCCAGAATGTCTTAGGCATCACCCTGAAGTGTAGGGATCGCGTGCTTCCATTAGATATGCGTCTCGTCAGTAAACAGGGACGTGGCAACACAGATAAACCGTCGCTCGTTATCACCATGCTCAAAGAAGTCTTAGCGTTCTTTGATACCCACGGCATAGACCTGAGAATGTGCGTCCGCTTTGCCTTCTAATACTTTTTTCAAACTGGCGTAATCCTTTAGAAGGAGTGAATCGTTAGAGAAATAGTTATTGGCTATTTTATGACTAATGTGATGAAATAGTTTTTGTATGTGGCAGTCTCCGATATTTTTCACAGGTGCGCCGAGGGTGGTAGTGACACCTATCGGCGCGGCACTGCCATAACCCATCTATGACAGCACTAACCTAATTGTAGCATAAAATGCCTCTGTTTTGTCAGACTTTTAGGTTAGCATCTTTAATATAGGAGATACTCGGATGTTCAAACGAAAGTGGTACTGGGCATCTACTGCAATTGTTGTTCTCTGTATCAGCGGAATTGTCCTCTTTTTAAAGTCAAAAGCTGAAACTCAAGAACCGATAAAAACCTACAAGGTGGTAACACCAGACCCGAAAACGAGAGCAACAAAGGAAACTGGTAAGGAAGAAACGGGCATCACTACATCGCACAGTCATGACCGCAACCACGACCACAGTCACGGGCATTCTCATGAGACTGTGCCGCACTTCCACACGGAGGAAACGAACATCCACAATCGTGAATACGATTGGCGAGACGATGACGCGTTTGATGTTGCACCTCCAAAGAGCGATCCGTGGAAAGAAATCCATCCAGAAAGTGAAACTACTGACACCGCTGATGATACATATCCACCCCGAGACTGGTACAAAACGGAAGATCCTGTGTTATACGCCGAATACTTTTACGCCCAACTTCTAAAGCAATTTGGGGACATTCCAGAAGTTCATACTGTTGGCGAATACGAGTTAAACGCTGCAAAAGGTGTACCGCAAACTATTGGTGAACTTGAAGCCCATCTTGAGGCAAATTATTATCTCTTCCCGAGTGAAAAAAATAAAAAGGCGATCGAAGACTTCCAAGAAATAAAAGCATTAGGCGCAACAATGAACTCTGAATAAAGGAGTCCCCATGAACACTCGCAAATTTTTCGGTGGCTGCGTTCTTTTTCTACTTCCAGCTCTCGTCGGTTTACTCTCTTTTTCGGGGTGTGGCGACAGAGAAGACGACCCCATCAATCCAACAGGGATCCTTGTATCCGAATTCAAATGGCCCGCTGGAGCCACAGGTGAATCGTGGGAACTCACAGATGCGGACGTTGCTGAACTGTTAGCACTAAACCCGCCGCCAGATTGGCCCGAAACAGAAGATCCCGAGTTATACAACAAATATTATTTTGCGCAACTTCTTAAGCAATTTGGAGATATTCCTGAGGTCCGCTACATTATAGCATTTGATCTAAAACCCAAGGATAATATCACACTTGAGCAAGCCATCGCTTGGTCTGAAGCCATGTACCGCCTTTTCCCAAATACAGAAAACCTAAAAGCACTGAGATTTATCAGTTCACTGCCTCCCGAGTTGTATATACCACCACAAGACGAACCAAAAAATGAACTCGAAGCATGGATGAGGAAGGATCCTGAGGGATTCATAGAGTCCCAGCGATTATTATACGTGGAGAAATACGGAGACATCCCAGAGGTTCATACTTATCTGAATCTCGTCCGAAAATATTTGCTGGGAGAAAAAGTCACAGATGCGGAGCGCCAGGAAATGGACGCTGCACTTTTACATCTTCAGCAGCTTCAAGAACAGAACGAGAATAAACAGGATGATGATAACGATAACTAAAACTCGCAAAGCTTTTTACTGTGCAGATGGGTTGATTCTGCTCTCTAAAAGTGAGTGGACCTATCTCAGACGCTGGCTTATGCCAGCACATTTACTAAGGGTGAAAAGGTAAAAGAAGCAAAAAATCGCATGCGGACTGTCTACATGCGGCGCGTTTCATTTTACCGTTCACCATTTATCTCATAAGGAGAACAAATGTTGAAAAAAATATTGGGGGGCTTTTCTGTCCTCCTCCTCGTATTTGCTATTGTAATGCCTTTACTGGTTATCACTAACACTGCCTATTCAACCCCTAATAAGACAATTTTTTATCGGGTCCTAATTAAGCTGACCTGCCCTAATGGAGACGTTATTGGGAGTTATAGTGAATGGCGAAGCATGTCAGTAACCGACAGCAATCATCCACCTGACTGGGACTTTTGCTTCGATGCCGGTCAGGAGATAGTATGTCATCCTCAGCACACAAATCATGGGACCACCATTGTTTTCAATAGCGGCCTTACAGTGATCAACAAACCTATGTCTGCAAGGGCGTGTCGTTAACTCGTTTAAGACCTCTACTTACACGTCAGTATACGGCCTAATCAGGCATTAATACTGACAGAAATTCAATACGGAAACGTAGTTATGCTGTATCGTTACTACGTTTCCTATTTCCAATATGACAAACCATGTCTCCAAAACCCTTAAAACTCACTGAAGCACCCCACTGGGACGGAGAAACTCTCATTCTCGACGTTAAGACAATACCTCCGCTTAGAGAGACATTTTTAACAATCCGTACTTGCGGCCCAGGCGCCCAGCAAATTGCTCCACATTTGCAGTTTGCTGACCTTTTGCTGCTCTTCTTTCCAACTAACACATCCTTAGCACTCCGCTACAGGGCAAATAACAGACTATACATCATTACCTCTGACGAAGAGACAAAGATTAATATTGAAAAGAGGGAAATCCTAACAACATAGAAACTTGTATTTCCCCAAATTTCTAAAACGATTACCAATCCACACACGCGAGCCACTTTGTTTACATACCTCGGCGAACACGCACCGACCCACTACACACGCCCTTCCTCTTTTCAATCAATCAAGGGTAAATTGGATTGTATCGAAACGAATTACTACTTTTGCAACCTTCGGCTTGAGTTCTTCAGGAGTCCCACCAGAAAGTGCTGCGACAATACATTCCGCAATGTCCGGTGCATCCGCCGGTATCATCCGCCATCGGGTGACCTCTTGAACACCGATCCGCAATCCAGATGTTCCGACTTCCGGTGCTAATCCTGCTGCCCCAATAATAATATGGCACGCTTCCAGATAGTTTGCGAGCCCGCCGCCCTCCCCATACTTATCTACAATCAATATCAAGGTATGCGACTCCGTGAAACCAAGATCGGCACCGAGCATCGGGACACCGCGTTCCGCCAACGCTTGTCCGAGTGCTTTCGCGTTCGCAACAATCGCCTCTGCTTGTGCCTCACCGCACTTCATCCACTCTATAAACGTTCCTGCTAACGCAGGGATCGGTAAATGTCAGTGTCAGAATAATTCCCATACCGCACACGGACAAAGAGATACTGACGGATCATGTGCATCAGTTCACGACCACTGATACCGTCGTCTACACAGATAGTTGGCGTGGATATAACGGTCTTGATCGTCGGTATGTCGTGGTCTGTCATAAAGACGGTGAATGGGCAAGAGATGACGATGCCGATGGTGTTCGCGAAGTTCATACGAATGGCATTGAAGGTATCTGGACGAC
>JAPPNJ010000088.1:22256-39936 GCA_028818705.1 Candidatus Poribacteria bacterium | reverse complement strand
ACCGTTGATTTTCCAAGACGGATGCCGCCGTTCAGCTACTCCAACAGCGGTAGAATCGAAAAGGCGTTTGTTTGTGGTTTTATAGCTTTTTGGTGTCTTCTTATTGGAGAAACATGGGAGTAACAAAATGGACTGGAGTGACTATTTCTTAAGTATCGCCGAAGCCATCTCAAAGCGCTCTTCATGCGGGCGCCGGCGCATAGGTGCCGTGATCGTGAACGAGAAGAATATCATCATAAGCACCGGGTATAACGGGACTCCGTCCGGCATGCTTAATTGCGTCGACGGCGGGTGCGCCAGGTTGGGGAAGGATAAGTCTATAGGCACCGGTGTGAGCTTGCCCGAAGACATGTGTATGCACGCGGAAGAGAATGCAATCATCTTCGCGGCCAGGTATGGGCAAGCGGTAGACGGGGCGATGATATACTGTACAGTCAAGCCTTGCCATAGTTGCCTTAAGAAGATAATTCAGGCTGGGATCCGTCATATAATTTATGACGGGTATAATGGCGAGTGGTCATATGACCAGGCAAGCCACGAGTCATATATGAAGCTCGTAAATGAGTCCGGAATAGTAGTGACGAGACACTACCAGAAAAAATAAATTGACCCCTTGGTATTCGACGGGCTTGGACGATATATTATGTTGACAGGCGGGCAGGATAGCCGCCACGCTCTTTCTCAATTCCATATTTTTTCACTCTTTCCTAAGGGAGGCCAAAAGTGGCCAAGTCAACACGTAAACCTGCGAAGAAGTCTGCAGACCCCAAGCCAGCAAAGCCGCGGGGAAGGCAGGCAGCTTCACCCGATTTCATCGTGGCCCTTGATCTTAACAAGAGTCAGATGGAGATCGTTCAGAGCACGGCGGACGAGGCGAGAAAGTATTTCAATCGCTTAATCAAGGGGAAACAGACCTTAGTCAAGCAAGGAAAACTGGATCCGGAAAACGCCGCCGAGATGTGGGAGCAGGGACTCCAGGAGTCTCGCGATTTCACGAAGCTCAAAAACACCTCCAAGGGCGCCCACCTGCGGGAACTGATCGGGTCAGTTTTCCGAGTGGTCCACCTCAGGGTCCAATCGGCCTACAAGGCGTCTCTCGCCAAGAAGGTCAAGCCTGACTTCCTGATGGACGGGATGATCGTTCTCGACGTAGCCCCTTCGGGTAAGTCCGCGCTGGATACCGAGAACGGCACGATCAACTTTACGAAGCTTGGTCCCGTGACGTTCGAGGAGCCTGAAGACGGAGACGTCGAAGGCACGATCAAACGTGCTCTCTTCGTGATCGACCCGGAAAGTCCTGACGAGGTAATGTGTCACCTGTTCATGGGTCTGCGGACCCGGGACCTGCGGGCACAGGCCAAGGCAGACGCGGAAGCGGATGCCGAGGAAGAGGACGAAGATGTCGAGGACGACGAGGAAGAGGATGACGACGACCTCGACGATGAAGACGAGGATGAGGACGAAGACGACGAGGAGGAAGAGGACGACGAGGAAGATGAAGACGACGAAGAGGACGAGGATGACGACGATCTCTTCGACGAGGACGAGGAAGACGAGGATGAGGACGAGGAGGACGAGGAGGAAGAGGACGAGCCCCCTCCCCCGCCACGTCGGAAGAAGTCCGGCAGCCGCAAGCGTAAGTAGTGCGCGAGAAGATCGGTTGCTAAATCCCCGCGGGTCTCAGGACTCGCGGGGTTGCTTTATAGCGTAATAAATAAGGAGGTTTAATAATGTCAACTCCAGAATCAAGATTCGAAGACGCACTCGCAGTCCACTGCGCGTCAGTCTCAAAGGTACTTGGGCAGTTAGACGCTATCCGCGAATGGCGTTCCGAGCACCCCGGTATGACAGAAGCTTTGACCAACCTGGAAACCTATCTAAGAGCACGTCTCCACCGGCGTCTTGCAAATCTTCGCGTCATACTAAGATCCACTAATTCATGAATAAGCTCAGCCAATATAGACACGTTCCTATGATGGGGCCTATAGCGAATATGGGCGAGGAATATGAGGACGTCCTTAATGACCTCCTTGAAACCGGTTGCCTATGGCTTGACGAGCAGATAGACGTGGCCCATACTAACGGATCCAAAGAATTGATTATCAGCTTTATCACCAACTACACAGATACCGACGAGCAAAGTCTGACGTGCATCTCTCCCGCGGCTGCATACCTGATGGATCATCTTAAGCGCGAGGTAGAAGCCGCGACAGATCTAATGATTATCGAGGTTATGAAGATACTTCTCTTCATAGCGACTGAGGGCTGGAATAACTACGTGGCCCATTCGGTACTTAACGAAGTAAGCCGCAAGAATGAGGAGCTTACAGGTGCAAAGGTAAAAGATCAGATTAAATGGGCCGTTAAAATATTAGAGCAATATGCACCCAATAAGTTAAAAAGGAGATAGCATGTCAACCATGGTTCAAGACATCCGTTCGCTTCATATTTATCACAGAATGACGTCTAAAGATATACCTTGGGGCGATCTTGAAGAGTTACATTTTAGAATTATGGCCATGCAAGAAGAGCTTGAAGAATTTACTCAAGCGAATACTCAAGCTGAACAATTAGATGCCCTTATTGATTTGGTAGTTTTCGCTATGGGTACTGCTGAACGGATGGGCCTTCTACCTGCATGGGATAACGCGTGGTCACAAGTACTTCAAGCGAATATGGCCAAGGTCCGAGGGCCAAATGCTAAGCGTGGAGATTTCCAAGTAGATCTCCAAAAGCCGCCGGGCTGGAAGCCGCCGGATATACAAGCGGCGATAGACCGGCTTTACCCTTCACGTTCCAAGGAGGAGCGTCATGAAGATAGCTAACGTCCGTCTGTCCTTTCCGTCCCTCTTTACCAAGCAGGTCTTCGACGGTAAAGAGACCAAGTTCGGTTGTCAGATCCTTATCCCCAAAGAATCTCGAGCAGCCAAGTCCGTCACGAAGTACGTCAAGCGTTTCATGAAGGAAAACAAGGAGCACTCCAACCTTCCGGCCGATCGAATATGTCTGCGAGACGGCGACGAGACAAAGTACGATAGCCACCAGGATCATTTATACCTGGTCCTATCAAGCAACGTCCGTCCTACCGTCGTAGATCGTCGTCGTAATATCATTTACGATGATGACGGCACGCTTTATGCGGGCTGCTACGTCAACGTCCATTTCGAGCTATGGGCGCAGGACCATCGGGCCGGCGGTAAGCGGATCAATGGGGAGGTGCTTGGCGTCCAGTTCATCCGAGACGGCGAGCCCTTCGGTCGCGGATCCTACTCGGCAGATCAGTTTGAGGATCTTGGAGACGATACCTCAGACGAGGACGACGCCGACGCGGAAGAAGGAGATCATGACTATGATAACCGCGAGCAGCCGCCTGGCGATGACGACGAGCTGGACGAGGATGAGGACCTAGACGACGAGGACGATGACGAGGAAGATGAGGACGAAGACGACGAGGAGGAAGAGGACGAGGAGCCTCCACCTCGCAGGACTCGTCGTAAGGAATCGTCGTCGACAAAGGGCAAGAGCACTCGCAAGAAGAAAGGCAACGACCTGCCCTGGTAACCTGTAAAGGTCCATAAGTAGCCCGTATCGCGTTTAAACCTTCGGGCCTATCTATTTGCCCTCTGAAGATATTAAAACGCGATACGGGTCAAATATGGCACATTCTGGAGATTGATAATGGCTATTATATTCGGTATGTTCACGCTTATTCTCGTAGTAGCTTTTATTTTCGGAGTCATCATTCTGGCAATCAAGCCTTTTGGCATGAGACGTATGCATGGCCTGGTGATGATACTTGTCAGCTTTATAGGGATGGTATTTACGCAAGCCTTACGTGAGAATATTGATCTTCAATATGTAGCTGAGATGCAAGAAAGACGCAGGGCCGAAGCCACGGCGGATTCAGTGGCGGCAGCTATAGTAGCAGCGAAGGCCGATTCAACAGCAAAAGCCAAGGCTGCCGAAGAAGCAGAAAAAAGACGTAATGGGTTTCACTGTCTTTCTATTCGGGATGGATCGCATAATGGTCTTATTAATCTCGTTAAAGACTATATGAATGACCCCGATTCTTTTACTCATATAGAAACTCGTATTGCTCCGGTAAATGAAGGAATGCATACCATCATTATGGAATTTACTGGAAAAAATACTTTTGGTGGCAGAGTTAGAAATACGGCTTTGGGAAAAATCAGTAACAATAACTGTAGTGCCGTGCTTTTACGTATTGAGTAATTGATTGGAAAAATCTTAGTTTATGGAATGACCCGTATCGCATTTAAACCTTCGGGCCTATCTATTTGCCCTCATAAGATATTAAAACGCGATACGGGCCAAATATAGGCTTTCCTGGAGTGAGATATGACGATTGAGACAACCCTCAATGAACGTCAAGGTCAATATGGAAGCTTCTGCTCAAACGCCCTATTTACTCAGGCCATTATGCGAGAAGTAGAAAAGTGTCCTGCGTATCAAAACGGATCCGACGTTGAGCGAGAAGCTTTCCATATGATCATCCATAAGCTGGCACGTCTTATCTGTGGCGATATGAGCCATATAGACTCTTGGCGAGATATAGAGGGTTATGCCCGCCTTGTACGCGAGGAGTTGGAAGTATGAAACAAACCATCGCCGATATGAGAGAGATCTTTTGTAATCAAGATCAGATCAAGCCAAAAGGTGAGATGCTTGAGATCATGAGTGCAAGCTTTAGGTGCCCTGAATATGAGACGTCTCTCTTTGGCCAATTCAACCCGGATTACTTCAGAAGAGAATTAACCTGGTTTCTAAGCCTTAGCGATAATCTCCATGACATGTATCCCGACGGAGATTTCCCTCGCGCATGGGCGAACGTGGCTTCTCCTAAAGGTAAGACGAATAGCAACCACGCTATTCCGGTTTTGAGTAGCCCTAAAGGGAGGCTTAGTCAATTCCAGCATTGCCTTAACCAGCTACTTGAAGATCCGAAGACACGCCGCGCCGTCATGATATACCTTGAGCCTGAAATGCATGACCTATATAAGGCTGAAGGTATGAACGACTTCAAGTGCACGTGGGGCGCCCAGGTCTTTATCCGCGGCGGCTATATGAGCTATCACGTAAGTATGCGTTCTAATGACGCCGTGATCGGCTTCAGAAACGACCTGGCATGGCATAGGTATATGCACCAGCTTATACTTGACGCGTACAACGCGATAATAGAACATAGGGAAGGCAAAACTCCGGTAAGGCTTGGAGAATTGCACTGGTATGCCGGGACCCTCCACGTCTACCCTTATCATCGCCACTTAGTCAGAAAGGAATGGGCTTGAAAATTCATACTCCCATATATAACGAAGCCGATATAGAAAATGGCTGCGTCGCCTACGCGAGACGCTATGGCTGGAAGACCTGGAAGTTATCGGCGCATAATGACATAGGTACGCCGGACCGGGTCTTTATTCTCGGCAAGCAAGGAATCATCGTGGAGTTTAAGCAGGCGTCCGGAAAGCTTGGCCCACTCCAAGAAGAGAATGGAAGACAACTACTCGATGATGGGTGCGAATATTATCTTGTCACCACTCCAGCCCAGGCCGATCGATTCAAGCAACTTTTGAGGAGACGCAGTGAGAAAGCTAAGGGCGTATCAAAACGACGCAATAAGGTTTCTGCTTAGGAATAAGCGGGGACTCATTCCTCTTCCAATGGGTGCCGGCAAAACGGTCATCCTTCTAACCTGGATTAAGCGTCTCACAAAAGCGGATCCGAAGTTACGCGTGCTTATACTCGCACCATTGCGGGTAGCGAATATGGTATGGCTTCAAGAACGAGACGAATGGAGACACTTGAAAGGCCTGGAGATGACGCTCGCCACCGGATCCAAAGCCAAGCGTCAGCGGGCCCTGGATTCGGGCGCTCAAATAACTGTTATCAACCACGACGTCATGCCCTGGCTTGCTGAGCAATATATCGAAGAGACCTGGCCTTTCGATGTCGTTATAATTGACGAGTCAACCGTATACAAGAGCCCGGGGACAAAGCGCTTCAGATCCGTAGCCAAATTCCGTCATATAATCAAGTATCTCGCACTATCAAGCGGGACGCCAACGGCAAGTGGGTACGAAGGACTATGGGCGCAGATATTTCTGATAGACAATGGGGAAGCATTGGGTACCTCGAAATCTCAGTACCTTCAAAGGTATTTCGTGCCCGCTCCTATCCCTGGCTTGCCTTACGTTAAATGGCGAATCAAACGAGGAGCGCCGGCCCATATTCAGCATGCTATTCGTCACCTCGCATTTAGCGTGGATACGGGAGGAGAGCACCTGCCCAAGTCAGTGCATATAACGCACCAGGTCGAGCTACCTGGATACGCCCGGACGATATACGACGAATTAGATACGGGCTTCAAGGTGGACGTGAAACAGACGGGCTCGTGGAAGTACGTGACCAAAAATTTGAGCACGAAAATCAATGCACTACGCCAGGTCGTTCAGGGGAATCTATATTCGCCGGATCTGCCTATTAATAAGCCTGATCGTGAGACCCATCATATACATACCGCCAAACTTGCCGCGCTAAAAGAAATATGCGAAGAAAATCCAAACGAACCGATCCTTGTTTACGTCCAATTTAAGCATGACGCCAAAGTGATCCGAGAGTCCGGAATAAGAGACATGGAGACAATGGATAAAGACGGCAATATGGTTGACTTCTGGAATAAGCGGAAGATACCTCTTTTAGTCATGCACCCTAAGTCTGCGGCCCACGGTCTCAATATGCAGCATGGGGGCTCCATAATCGTCTGGTATGGGCTTCCGTGGTCGTTAGAGCATTGGAGCCAAGGCATAGGTCGTTTGAGACGATCGGGACAAAAGGAAATGGTACGAATAATCAGCCTGGTAGCGAAAGACACGATAGACGAGACCGTCTTGAAGATATTAAGGAAAAGACACGCCGCCCACGTTGACTTCATCCAATCACTTTATGAGGAGCTTAATCATGCGAGGTAGTGACGAAATAAGCGCCATAGCCTATAAGCTTAAACCTTTCCGATTTGAGCCGCCCAAAATGAGACGTTGCCCCGACAAAAAAGGCCTTGTCGTATGGGACTTCTCAATGCGTCCCCTTTATACCTGGATGGCTGAGGGCATTATCGGCAATTCGATCCCTCGTCATTTCTCCATGGCAGCAGGTCCCCATTCCCTGGATTCTCTTGCCGTCGCTATCGCCTGTGGACAGTATAAGAAAAGCGTCACTTTCTTCGTCCCGACCCGCAAGCTACTGACTCCCGTTCAGCATGCGCTTACGGTCCATTCTGACTATTGCGATTTCGTCTACCATCCTGAGCGCCATATCCCATCGTTGAGCCGTATCGCGCAAAGATGGCTTATAGGTGCTATGGCAAGGGCCGAAGAACCAACGATGGCCTATAATATCTCTAACGCGTTCGAGGGACACCTATTGGCGAGTGCCGCCCTGTACCGTCTCTTCAAAGAGCAATCGGACGCCATGCCCACAAGACCTAAGGAAATATGGTATATGACTGAGGGATCTATCCTCCCGCGCATAGCCCGAATGGCCTGGCCTAAAGCAATGCATTACGTAATCCATCCAGGTAAGGCAAATCGAAAAGACATACCCGGTAAAGTCAAGCACCTAACTGCTATTCCCGAACCTCAATTCGCAGCAGGAAAACGACGAGAAGTGGAGCTTGATACCATCGCCCAGCTTGACGGGCGCGCGTATGACATGTTCCTTCGCAAAGCGTCTCCCAGGGCGCTATTCATTAACACCGGGTCAGACCGCGGAATCAGACGGATCCGGAAAGTCGCCGAGATACCTCGCACGCAGATCGAAAGCCAGGTAGCCACGGACTTAAAGGAGGTCAATATTCCATGCAATTAACTGATATGTCTCACCATCAAATCCAGCTCGTGGCAGCGTCAGCCAAGAGGACCATAGCTGAAGCGCTAAAGAGAGTATCAGCGCGCCCTGGTCATTGGATCGTCCGCTTTGAGTTTTGATGCCCGTTGTATCCCGTGGAGAGTCGAAGACGGGGTAATCTATTGCGCTGATTATGGCGTCCAATTCAGGAGCAAATAATGCATATCGCCCTCAACTTCGCAATGAGTATAGACGGCAAGATCTCGGACCAACACAAAGGTCCCGTGGAATTTGTCAGCCGGAGCGACCGAAAGAGGATGGATAAGTTACGCGCCGAATATGACGCCATAGTGATTGGGGCCGGCACGCTTCGGGCTGAAAATCCACCTGTCAAAATCCAGTCTCAGAAGCTCAAGGAAATGAGGATAGACGCAGGCAAAGCGGTGCACCCCGTGGCGGTAATTATGTCTCGTACTGCCAAGGTCCCAAAAGAGGGTAGATTTTGGAAGGATCCGGAAGTGAGACGGGCCCTTGTCACGCCACGCCATATTTCTGACGCGACTGCAGCCCTCAATCCTATGATCGACAAGTGTAAAGTCTTCTGTATTGGTGAGAGGTCTATTAACCTTCCTGAGATGTGCGACGCACTGCATAATTATTATGGCACGGAAAGCATGCTCGTCGAGGGTGGGGGCGAGGTAAATGCGTCGTTTTTAAGAGACAACCTGGTGGACGAGATATGGGCCACGGTATGTCCTGTCATCATAGGGGGATGGGCAGGGCCCACGCCGGCCGGCGGCCTCGGTTTCTCGCCTGATAAGTTTCCCAAGTTCAAACTGGTAGATATGGAGACCAACGACGCAGGAGAAATCTTCTTGCATTATTTGAGGAGGTAAACCGTGATTGTTTTTGACTTAGCATTTATACTTGGACTTTTGATAGGGTGCGTCGCATTAGCATTTGGATTCGCCACCTATTATATAGCTCGCAAAGGTTTTACAGGTCGTCGATGGTGGTGGTTTTGGGTAGGCTTCTTTACAGGTCCGATCGGACTTGGCATGGTCCTTATCGCCGCGATCATTGCCGCCCCGTCGTACTATATAGGTTCGAGGTAGGTCCCAAATGGCTCATTCTGGGCTTATAGAAAGCTCCGTATCGAGTTTTTATAGCCCAGGGCATACAAACACAAGGGCCCTATGGCCCGGGCTCGATACGGGCCATTCCATAAACTAAGATTTTTCTTTAAAGGGCTGACCATGAAGTTAAACGGTACTACGATCCCTTCACGCGCGACGCATTGCGCCTGGTGCAAGATTGACCTTGATCCGGATAAGCCGCCGGCTTGCGTAAATTACGCTAATAAAGTCGGCGTCGAATACGTCTGTGATAAGTGCTTTGAAGCGGCCCGTAAGCAAAACGTAAGGGGGACTTACTAATGATCGCCGTTGATACTGAGACCTATCCGAATTATATCCTCGTAGCCGCCAAAAGCGAGGACGGGACAAAGTGGTATGAAGAGATATACGGAGAAGAGAAACGCTTCGGCGCGGAAGCCAGGTATAACCTCCGTCGCCTTCTCCGAGACCATCCTATTTGTACCTTCAACGGAATGCGCTTTGACCAGGCTATATTTGCAGGCATATTAGCTGGCTATACGGCGCGGGAAATCTTCGAGATCTCTCAGGATATTATCATAAAGAATATGCATGCCTTCATGGTGATACGAGATCGGCAGATAGACGCTCCTGAAATGCCGCAGCATTATGACCTGTTCGCCATATCCCCGGCCCTAAATATCTCGCTTAAAATGAGCGGGGCTCGGTTGCATACAAGAAACATCCAAGACTTACCGATCGAACCGGGGAAGACCGTTACCACCAAACAGGCCAGGGCACTACGCCGGTATTGCTGGATCGATTTGGAGGTATCGCTTCTCCTATACAAAGACATTAGCGACCGTTGCGACCTGCGCGACACGCTATGCGATAGGTGGGACCTGGATCTAAAGCCGAAAAGCGACGCGCAGATCGCCGAGTCAGTCGCCAAGCACGAGATGAATATACCTCGCCAGGAAGACGAGCATGACGACATGAAATTTCATATCCATCTCCCCGGCGATCTCGGCTTTCGTCATCCTGAATTAAACTCTCTCCTTGACGACGTTTCCGGGACCCAGTTCAAGACGCGGAACGGGAGGGCGCAGCTACCCGCCAAGCTCAATCGTCACGTACTCAAGAACCGCTTCAAATTTGGGATAGGTGGGTTGCATTCCACGGAGTCCGGCCTGGTGGTGATGACGGATAAGAAGTACCGGAAAATCGGCAAGGTCTACGGCGGGCAACTGTGGAATATCGATGTGACCTCTTACTACCCTCAAATCATCCTCAATATGAAGCTTGCCCCGTCTCACCTTGGTATGCAATTCCTCAAGTTTTACAGACAGCTTGTGGATATGAGACTGGACGCCAAGAAGCGAGGAGATAAGACGGCTTCGGATGGGCTGAAGATTGTCATCAATGGAATGTTTGGAAAGTTCGGATCCAAGTGGTCCGTCGTATACGCCCCGGATCTTATGCTTAGCGTCACCATTTCGGGCCAGCTTATGCTCCTTCGTCTCATTGAAATGCTTGAGCGACGGAAGGGCAAGCATAAGGTCATTTCAGCCAATACCGACGGCCTGGTCGTATATACTCGAGATAGCGCAGATCTCGCAGATATACAAGATAAGTGGGAGGATATTTTTGGATTCGAAACTGAAGCTAAAATGTATGGGGGATATTGGGGTCGTGACGTCAATAATTACTTCGCGAAAGAAGCCGGTGGAGACATTACAGATAAGGGCATATTCTCTCCTCCGTCAATTACCAAAAATCCCAACGCATGGGCAACGTCGTATGCCGTTCGAGAAGCGATCTTAGGCGGCGGACGGCGGACGCTTGACGATGTAATCCACGAGTTATATTGGGACAAGCAGAATGTCTGCCCATTTCTCTTCGTAAGGAATGTTCGAGGTGGATCTAAGTGGGGCAAGAAGTATTTAGGCCGGGTCGCGCGCTGGTACTGGCTCCACGGTGAAAAAGGAGGACGCAATATCGAGTACGTCTCTAACGGATACAAGGTATGCGACTCGGATAATAGCCGCCCGCTTATGCGTCTGCCCGAAGACGAGCGGATCCCTCAGGATCTCGGTATTGATCGTTATATCAATCGGGCATACAAGACACTCGAAGGACTTGGTATGAAATTCGGCCCGGGTCCAAGAAATGCAAGGAGGTAAAATTATGGCTATACGGATTGTATCAAATGACCTTAGATCTAATAACGTCAAGATCTACGATCATAACGGTGAAGAGATGGATACAAGGGATATTGCAAGCATTAAAATATACTTATCCCCATCTAAAGTCGTCACGGCTAAAATTGAGTACTTAGCCCAATTAGATATTAGTGCTCAACCGGAAGTAGGTTATGAAGATGAAAAGGATGAAGAAATAGATACCAGTACCTTACGCGAAATGGGCAAAGGTAATCGGTATCCATTTGGGCATACGGGCCGCGGTCTTACCAAGGAGGAAATAGCTGCAGCCGAAGAACGTCGTAAAACCGAAGACGCAGAAGCCAAGCGATTAGTTGATAAGTTATATGCTGGACCTAAGCCGGATAACAATATGGACGAGCATTAAAGCTCCATAATCGCTCCGTATCGCATTTTTATCCTCAGGGCTACCTATTTAGCCTATTAAGATATTAAAACGCGACACGGGTCACGTATGAAGCCCGTAGGTATATAAATGGGCCTGCCCGCTATCGTACTATGCGAGCAGGCCCTATTTCTATATGAAAGTAAAAAGCCCCTCGATTCCTCGAAGGGCTTTTAAAGCTGTATGATGATTGTTACTTACTTCGCTCTCTTGGCCAACTCGGTTTTGACGACTTCAAAAACTTCCTTATTGGCTTCACTCTCTTGCTTGGCAACGGACAACAGGACGGTCGTCAGTGTCTCAGTGTCCAGAGCGGTCAGATTCTTCTTGGCGGTCGCGTTCATTTTGTTTCTCCTTGGGGTTGTTTTGTTAACTGCTACTCTCAACTTCTAATATTAGTATAACGCTTTTCCGAGGATTTGTAAACACTTTTTTCTCCTTTTTTGAGTTTTTTTTTCAGTTAGATCTTAAAGCCTTACAATTCAAGCACTTACGGACTGAAATTATTTTCAAGTATTATCCTAAAAGGGCGATATAACGCATGCTGGTGGTGAAAGCAAGTCTATTTATATAAGAAAAATCTTAGTTTATGGAATGGCCCGTATCGAGCCCGACTACGGGGGCCCTTGGGTTTATATGGGCCGGATCGTCCGGGCTCGATACGGGCCATTCTATAATCGCAGAATCGAATAAAAAAGGCCCACCCCCGACGGACCGGGGATGAGCCTTTTCTCATATCTCGCTTACCTCCTATATGCGAGCTGACTTCCGTGCTCGGTTGAGTCCACGGTCTCAAGCTGCCTATACTCTTCCATCATGACTCGCAGCTGCTTCAATCCTTGCTTGCCGTGGTAGTGCACCGCACTGTCTGAGACGCCTTCCGACTCACCTATTTCCTTGAACGATTCGCCGTTGAAATAATGGCGTCTGATAACCATCGCTTGCTTCTGAGGAAGTCTCGAAACAAGCGCCTTGACGATCTCACAATTACTGAGACACGTCGGATCCGGAAGCGTATCACTGAATTGAGTAATATCCGCTTCCGGAGCATGCTGCTCGGCGCCCTTCATGAAATACTTTTCGGGATACGATACTGACCTTGATCGGCACGTAATGAATCGGATAATTGCCATCCGAATGCACGTACCTGCGTACGCCCGAAAGGTGCCCTTTGAAGACATAAATTTATCGGCTGCCCTCATGAGCGCCATATTACCCTCTTGGATCAGATCGCCCATGTCAATCCCGGAATTGGGATTGGTGAATTGCTTGGCGATATGGACCACCAATTTGAGGTTGCCTTCTACGAGCTTGTCGCTCGGCATGCGGGCAACGTCATTAAGGTAAGGGGTGAGACTCATTACAACCTCCTTGTGAGATATAACTTACTCGATCCGGGCTTGAGACCGGATCTGCGGTTTAAGCGGGGCTTACTGCTGCCCCGCCCTCTCACCTTAGTAATACAAGGGATCCATTGCTTCGTCATACTCTTCCTTGGCTTTCTCATACTCAACTCTTGCCAAGGATAACTCGTCAACGGCACCCGTTAACGAGCTATCAATAAAATCCCAAACGTCGGGATTAACCTCGACCCCTTGAGATCTCATCTCGTCAAACTTCTCATATTCAACTTGACAAAGCTTAGCTACGTTGACTGCTTGGATGAATCGAAAACTTGCGTTACTCAAAGCATTCGTTGCATCCCGTGCACGCTGGCTAGCCGTATTCATCTCAAACCTCCTTAAGGTTGATTAATTCAGACTGGGCTTGGGACCAGTCTCGCGGTTTAATATGGGGCTAACTGAAAGCCCCATACCCCTCACCTACGCATATTGACTCGGAATATGTACCCGCCATTGAAGTGACGGATGTCGCTTTTCCATCAACTCTAATATGGCTTGGGCATCTTCTGAGTTACGAGCTGACACGCTATTCTCCCAACTTGCGTCTTTGGTAATTTCATCATTACCAACATAAAATTGGATACGATAACGCATGTCTAACCTCCTTATAAGGTTTTGTTTGCTTCGGGCTTGAGACCGAAGCTGCGGTTTAATCCGGACCCGAAGGTCCGGACCTCTCACCATATCAGCGGGAGCTTAGAATAAAGAGCTTGTAACTTCTCTTGATTCTCTTGGATCTTAGTCACGCTCAGCGACTTGTCATCTTCAGACTTGGTCTGCTGCATTTTGTTAATGACTTGATCCATCTGCTTGCGTTGGGCGGCAGTCATGATAATCCTCCTTTTGGATTCATCTTAGACCAGGCTTGAGACTGGTCTCGCGGTTTAACCCGGAACCGCTTCCGGGCCTCTCACCAGAGTTTAAGGAGGGCTTCGACGTTGCCTTGCCAAAGGCGCGAACTCGAAGCTGTGTCAACCGGTTGTCAAGGAGCTGTGTTGCTTGATCTATTATATAGTATATGCTATCCCTCGATGTTTGTACATAGTTTTTTTTATTTTTATCGACACTTTTTTCAAGAGATCGTCATAAGTCTAATGTTTCCAAACACTTATGAGCTGAAATTTTTTTTAAGTATTATCCAAAAAGGACGATATAACGCACGCTGGTGAGCGCACTGGTGGTCAAGGTGAGTCTTATTTATATAGGTAAGATCTTAGTTTATGGAATGGCCCGTATCGAATCCGGATCCCTGGGCCCTTGACATTGCATGGGCCAGATCGTCCGGGCTCGATACGGGACTTTCCATAATCGCAGGATCTAATAAAAAGACCCGTCCCCCGAGTCTATCGGGTACGGATCCGGGAATTTTAGGGGAAGGATCGAGAGGCACCCCTTACAATTAAGAAGTGCCGCGGATATTGGATATTCTCCACGGAATCCTTCCCCATCAGTAAGCCCGGTGGCCCCAAAAGGATGGAAGCGACTCGACCAAATCGCTCCCCACCTTGCCGCCGAAGCAGCACCACCGGGCATTTACCCCAACACAAAGATTGTTAAATTCCCAGGTTGGATAAAGCCGATCCCGTTGGCTTGCCCATGTACCAAAAATCTCGGAGTAATGGTGGCACCGGCTTCAGGGACATAAAGCATTGCGTCTCTGTTTCTTGCTCCAAAATTAGTGGTCCCTGCACCACCACCTCGAGCATAACTATTACCGAATGGAGACGTGATAATTCCAGTGCCTTCAAGTATGGGCACAATTTCAATCCTTGCGTTACTGGTCTGCAAAGTAGAGCCACTGGCAGTGCTATATAGCGCAATAGGAAAATGAATCAAATACTGACCACCTGCCAAAGTAAACGTGTTGCCAGCGGCATCAAAAGCCGTTACCCTTTCATGTACCGTTGGATCTCCTATAAGATCTATAGTAGTAGTTACTTCAGCAACAGTAGCCGCTATCCTCGCCGCAGCCGCAGGATTAACCTCGACTATTATTGGAGGCGTAACTTTCACCCTGCTATTCCATGTAGGGATCAGGTTATGCTTTGCGAGCGTAATTGCAACATCACGCGGGATAGTAAAGATAGTCGCCGCGGAACTGCCACTGGAATATCGGAGCACGCGCCAACCAACAGGAAGGTTAGACGTAATCAAGCTTGTAACGTCGTGATTAAATCCGTGGCCATCCAACTCTATATTGCCAAACTTGACGGCCCATTCATTCAGATCTATCGCGGCAGGATTATAAGCGAGGTACAAGATAACGTGTATATGCTCCGAAACGGTTCGCATAGGAGACTGTATAGCAAATTTGTATGCATCAAAATCGCTATTTTCGACTGCTCCGCCTCCAAATGTTGGATCGGAGCTTGTCAAGTATCCCATACGTATATCGTCACCGGATACTGCCGGAGTATCTGCAGCATCAGTAAAGCTAACCGCAACCAATTTCCGTCCTGCGCTGTTAATCAATGAACGGTTATGGTCTATATCGGGCACGGCACTTTTAACTGCGGCTTCGGTAACGTCCCCCTTGAAAAGTGTCGTCCCCACGTGAGTGGTACTGTCTGCCTTTTGAGCCGTGAAAGTGGCATTAACGAACGCATGGGGATGGTTATTCCACTGGTAATAAATCCAACCTCCTGCCTCCCCAATCTTTGTGAACTGGCCGGCAGCCACGCGTTGGTTTGTTGCGCCGTCTAAAACTGAAAAGTGGTCGGGATCTTGCGCGTCGTTAATTCGAAGTAGCAGCAAACTCCCAAATTGAGCAATGCCGATACCTGGCGCAACGACTTGAGTACTCCAAGCCAGGTTAGCTGCAGCCTGAACTGTACGAAGGACAAACTCGTCATTTGCGCTTGTGGCAGCAACCAATGCGACTTGTGCCTGTGCGGCGTCGGCATTACTATAAGCGGGTAAAGACGCGTCTTGCTCCAGGTCAATCGTTAGGTGGTCAAGCGCATCAACTCGACCTCGGAGCAATTCGGATACACCCGGGGCGTCTACAACTTCCCAGGCCAAACCGTCAGGACTAATTGCAGCAAACTTGCCTTGATTTCCTACCGTGGGAGAAGGGAGCAATCTACTCAAAACGGCGGCAGCAAGATCTACAACACCGACAACCAATTTTGAAGTTTGTGTTACTTTCTGTACCTGGAATATATCGCCTTCGCGCGCATTAACAGTAATGGGTGCGTCGCTTATCTCACTCGCTAAGACGTAGCGTACAATACCCAGGTCGCCCCGGTCGACAACCTTGAAATACTGATTATTTCCCGGGTAGGTGGCAATATCTGCGCCACCGCGCTTATGGATAATTCGATATGCCGTAACATCATACCCATGATATAGTGCCAGAACAGGAAAAATTGACATCCCGCTTCCTGAAAAATCAACACCGCCAACATCTGACGTGGCAGGGAAGGCATACGCAGGATGAAGAGATTCAAATTCTCCGGATCCGTCGCTTAACTGCTCCCACCCGGCTGACGCTTCAATATCCGAAGACGTTGCATCAGCAAAAGCTGAGCCGATTTCATGCGTACTAATACTATCTACGTCAGCAACTACGCGCGCCAGGCCTTCATGAAGTGCCTGTAAAACTGTTGAACCGTCTGCGCGATCAACTACGTCCTCAGGAAGATCCCAAAATACGCTTTGATCGCTTCCTACCGACAGAACACGACCCACGTCACCAGATCTCACCACCGGCACGCCTGTTCCCGGGTCTCCCTTATCGCCCTTTACTCCTTGCGGACCTTCGACACCATTTATGGGGTATAGAGCAATCGCCCTTGTGCCTAAATAACCGACATCGTTTTGCCCGGTAAGCGCCTTTCTAAACTTAACTGCACCAGCAGCAGGTACACGCAAAATGATGGACGATACAAAGCCGCCGAAGTTAACATCTTGATCTGTTGCTGCGCCCCCAATAGGTCGCACATAAGACTCAGTCAACTGGTGAGATATAACGGTTTCCGTACCACTTATATCCATTACAGCGTCATGGTACGTATTAAACCTCGCATTAGCCCCGGCTTGTACCTGGTTAGTCGGCCCGGTATACGTCGCCAGTAGAATGGTCGCAATATATGTACCAGGCTCGAGAGTTATCGTGTCATTGACTTCGTCAAGGGCTGTAGCGTAATCTGCAAGGTCTGAGCCCGAAGTAAGCAAGCCAATATCTCCCGGAGTAGCCTTGCCCGAAGTGGCAGGACTCGCGGGGTTATGCTGTACAACCCCTCTCACTCTGCCCCCGGCGTTCACTGTTGCTAATACAGTTACATCCGGATTAGTCCCCGTGCCTCCTGTACCCTTCGGAGCCAACGCTTCAATTGCCTGTTTGACGCGTTCGGGAGACCAGAAGAAAGCTACCTGACTTGTACCCGCTTCCGCTTCTGCTTGCGACACCAGTCTGCGCCAAGCGCCGATAATCTTGGTGACCATTGAGGCGGTCCATATTCTCAGTGTAGTCCCTTCCGGTGCAGCTGCGTCATCTATCGACCCGGCACGAGCGCCACCAAGGGCTTGCTCAGTCGCTTCAGGTAAGATGTAAGAAGAACCATCCCCACTCGTACCGGCTGGACCCTGAGGGCCTATATCTCCTTGATCACCCTTAGGACCAACCGGTCCAGTATCTCCTTGATCGCCCTTAGGACCAGCTGGTCCAGTATCTCCTTGATCGCCCTTAGGACCAGCTGGTCCAGTATCTCC
>JAPPNJ010000088.1:4501-22156 GCA_028818705.1 Candidatus Poribacteria bacterium | reverse complement strand
GCTGGTCCAGTATCTCCCCGGTCACCCTTATCACCTTTAGGTCCTGCCGGACCAGTCTCACCTTGAAGCCCTTGGGCTCCAGCCGGACCTGGTGCTCCATCTCTTCCGTCTCTTCCGTCTTGACCATCCTGGCCAGCTTGACCGGCTTGACCGGCTGCACCAGGTTCACCCTGGAGACCTCTTTGGCCTGCCGGTCCTTGAGGTCCTACCGGGCCTTGCTCTCCTTGCGGGCCTTGTATGCCCGGTGCTCCTGCTGGTCCGGTATCCCCTTGGTCGCCCTTATCACCTTTAGGTCCTGCTGGTCCGGCGGGACCTGTACCTCCTGCTTCAAATGGGGCTGACCAAGTAGGAGTGATGGTGCCCGAATCTGAGGCAGGGTTGACCGTTGTCCTTGAACCATACGTCTCTTCACCATTGGCTGGGGAAGTGGGAAGATCACTCCAGCCGGCCGGCGGCGTTACTACGCCCGTACCAACTACTATAGAACCGCCCACCGGCGTCGACGGAGGAGAAGCGGCGTTTATGTATACGGTAACGTCATAGCGACCCTGGGCACCCGGTGCGCCGTCTCTTCCGTCTTGCCCCGCTGCTCCGTCTTGTCCTGCTGCCCCGTCTCTTCCAGGTGCGCCATCCTGACCATCTACTCCAGGATCTCCTTGGGGTCCTCGTTCTCCCTGGGGACCTTGATCGCCGGTATCTCCCTTATCGCCCTTATCACCCTTATCGCCTCTGAGCCCCATTACGCCTGGCGCGCCATCTTGTCCGTCGGATCCAGGTGGACCGGCGGGACCCCTATCGCCTGTTTCGCCTTGAATGCCCTGCGGGCCTGTATCGCCGGTATCTCCCTGTGGACCCTGCGGACCTGGATCGCCTTGAGGTCCTGCCGGACCTGGATCGCCTTGCAAGCCTGCAGGCCCGGTATCTCCTTGAGGTCCTGCCGGTCCAACGTTTCCAGGATCGCCCTGGTCGCCCTTATCCCCTTTGAGTCCTCTCGGACCCTGAGCACCGTCTATTCCATCGCTGCCGGGATCGCCCTTATCACCCTTGTCACCCTTGTCGCCCTTATCGCCTTTAAGTCCTCTCGTGCGCGCGTTAACCGTCTCGGCGTCGGGACCCGTTTCCGCCGCGCCTAATTCCAAGAGATCCGCTATAGACGTATCCTGGTCGGGCATGGTGAAAACGATCTGCTCATTATTAAACTCGAGCAGGTAATTACGGGTGGGACTTAACTCGGCAGACGGAAGCAAGCTAAACGTGACAACCCCGTTATCATCCGTCCTAGCAGATTGCTCCTCAGGAGTGAGAGTGGTATCTCCGGTAGACACAGAATCTCCCGCCATCTTAAGGGTGACGAATAAGTCGGCATGGGGGTTATTAGAGGGGTCTACTGCCGTAAAAGTAAGAGTACGTCGGGGCATATATGGCGCTCCTGTTTTTAATTTAACGCCGTATCCGTACAAAGAAGAGTACTTTTGTACGCCAATTTTAGCCTTTTTCTTGCCTTCCTAAGTCCTTGCGCCAGGCTCAAAAACAGGTTTACATAATAAAGTCTGCTAAGGCGTGATTTCTCTTGCGTGTAAATCAAGCCGGTAGTTGATCGTAGTAGACTCGCCGGATTGACGCAGCAGGTTAACCGACGCCGCCGCCACCATAATTCCACCTTCCGATTCAACGAATAGACCTACCTCGGTGATAGTAACAAATTCGACGACACCAGCAGGTATTGTCATCGTCCATACCACCCTGTTATTTACCAAGGTACGAGACGACGAGATATTACGATACACTTCAGAATCAAGCTGAGTAGATTGCTCTGTAATAGGCGCGTCGCCCACCCCTACTCCGACGTAACGCGGGAGAGTTATACCTGATACGCCCGAAAGCAATTGCTCGAGGAGGATTATTCCGTCATTTGTGAGTGGCATATAGCGCTCCTAAAATTCAAAAATTAAACGCACAGTTTTTTCAACCCAGGTTGCATCGCCAAAAGTAATACGGTACTTTACATCAAATGCTGAATCTTGGCGGGCATTTCCGCGAGTAATTTCAAGGGGTGCGCCGCTTAGGTTGCCAGCTCTTCTGCCGGTTGCGTCGCCACTCACTTTTGCCACAGATCTGAGCGTTGCCGTGCTATTCGAAAAGGCGGCATGATTTGGGGTCGTTCCAATACGCTTATGTAAATTTGAGAAAAATGAATAATAAGCAACATGATTACTTTGCCTTATAGGGTCCCCGCTGATACTCTCGGAAGGTCTACCCCACGTTAGCTGCACCGTATCTGAATCAGTTGCCCCTTCGTCATCGGTCACAGTAAGGGTTAATACTTGAGATCCGGAGGCGCTGGCAAGCGGAACAGGGGTCACTGTTGGACGAGCTACCGCTGTCGAACTTAGGCTTAATAAACGCGCGGTATTACTTCCACCTATGCCAGGGGCCAGCCAGATGCCGGGAGACCACGAATACGATCTTACTGATCCATCTGGATCCGATCCTGACCCTTCGAGGGTGGTCCTATTTATGTAAGACAAAGTCTTATTAGGTCCGGCTTCTGCTACCGGCGGTTGATTCAAAGCTATTTCCGTAACTGTTATCGTTACCGTATCCGTATCCGTCTGACCTAAATTATCCGTAACCGTAAGAGTGAATACGATACGGCCACTATTGAAATTATTAGGTATCACAAAAGTAGGCTCGGCGCCCGTCATATCGCTATGAGCTTCGAGATCGCTTTCCCACTCATATGAGTCAATCGTCCGGCCTGTTACCGCAGTCGACCCGGTGCCGTCCAGGCTGATATTCCGAGTAGCGTTTACGTTGATCGTCTGATCGTCTCCGGCGTCTGCCGTGGGCGGATCCGGAATAGGCTCAATGAAATGGCTGACTTTATCTGTCGCCGTTGCACCATCATCATCCGTCACCGTTAATTGAAATTCAAACTCCTGACGCACCTTAGTTTGGGCAGGCAATCTGTAGGTAGTATTGACTGCGTCAGGATCGTCTATAGTAACTTTAGATCCCTTAGTTTGTACCCAATTATATGCAACGATTTGACCATCTGGATCAGTAGACCCAGAGCCATCTAAAGTGGCGTCCCTATTAACTGAAGTACTGAATGATCGGTTAGTCCCGGCTTCGGCCGTCGGAGCTACGTTATTCGCAACTTCTCCTGTACCGCTTACCGTAATAGTTACAATATCCGTATTCGTCGCGCCGAGGTTATCCTCTACTTCGAGTTGAAATACCAAAGTTTGAGCTTGCTCGGTTGTAGCCGGTGCGTCAAAGGTTGGAGATACTGCGGTCGAATCCGAAAGCTCCACCGTGGGCCCGCTCGTTTGCTCCCATGATCTGCTGGCGATCGTCCCGTCCGGATCCGAAGATCCTGTACTATTAAGCGTAACCGTCGCACCCCCACTTACCGTCTGATCTGGTCCGGCATTTGCCACGGGTTGCCGATTGACGGCGGTCGTGGCCGCCCGAACGGTTATGACGACAATATCTTGATCTTCCAAACCGCTGTCATCCTCCACCATAAGTCTGAATTGCAGGCGCTGAGGAATACGAGTAGCCGCCGGCGCTTGGAAAGTAGGTCGCCTTACAGAATTATCAGATAATACTACCTGCGTTCCCGAAGTTTGAACCCAGGTTGTCCGAACAATGCTCCCGTCAAAATCGGATGAACCGCTTGCGTCCAGGGTAACCGTTGCGCCGCCATTCACGATCTGATCGGCTCCGGCATTCGCTATCGGCCTAACCTCACTTAAAGCGTCCGTAGCAGGTTCCACGCTCAACCTGATTGTCTCATCATCTACCCCGCCTTGATTGTCGAAAACAAGGAGACGTATTACCACGTCACTAACCGCCCTGACAAAAGGCATGGTTATCCTGTTGCTTGACGCGCCTGGATTAGGTATCTCTATGGGATTATCGCCGGGATTCTCTTGGATATACCACTGGTATGCTTCAATGCGTCGACCACTTATCGCCGTACTTTGAGATCCGCTGAGGATGACTTCAGATCCGGACTTGTACCTGAATAAATCGGGGTCTTTCGTGATTACTGCCGTGGGCTTATTTCGAGGAGTAGACGACGGGCTACTAAATATGTCCACCTCATTATCCAATACTGTATTGGGATCATCAGGTTGAAGACCGATACTGACGTTATCGGTAATAACCAGCGCGTCTATATTTTCGGTAAGCAAAGGACCCGATAAATCCAGCTTGTCCGACCCTCTAAAAAATTCATCCCAATACTCTTCACCTTCTGAGTCCGTCAATTGAAGCGTTACCACTGTCTTATTGCCGCCATAGGTTTGATACTCGACGTTCTCAATAAGATAGATGCCCTTTAATTGATCCAGGTTGAGCCGAACCGTCTGACCTGCATAATAGGACCTGTCAAGCAAAGAAATCGTAATATGGGCCCACGGATTGCCATATTTGCGTAACTGAGCGCGAGCCTGCTGGCGTACTTCATCTTCACGAAATACCCCGGTAGGCCGTAGGATACGGGTATAAGATCCGACACGCTTAACCTCGGCGTCAAGCTTTTCCTCAAAGGTACTTGATATAATACCCGTATAGAATACCGAAATTATAGATCCTTCATCTGGCGCCACCTCAACAGATATGACGCTTCCACCTTGCTCGTACGACCAATGATGATTATTCCCTACGACGCCGACGTCTTGAGGTAGACTATCAACCTGAATACTGACATCTCCACCAACCGGCAAAGGTAAGGAAAAAGTACGTTGATTTCCATCTCCATTGAAGATAACCGTGCGAGGTTCTTCCTCTTCTGATTGACCTACAACTAAGACCCGATTAAAGTATTCCCTCGCTTCACGACTTGGCGCGACGCGACCGAATATATCTGTCTGATTTATCGTCTCCGTCGGGCTGCTTCCGAACGCGTCTATATGAAACAAACCGGCATTGTCTACCCGGAATAACCTGCGAGACAAATCAGATAGGGCTAAAAAGAGATCGTGAACGAGTAAATTATTAGCGGTAATTCTGTCGTAGGTGGGACCTTCTTCGGCGTCCGGATCAAGCGAAACCAGGTTGACTCTATCAAGCGCACCGGATACAATCGTTTTCAGACTGGCGTCTCTCCAAGATCGGTTAATGTCAGTGTACTGAAATATCTTGGAATAATCCTCAGCCATAATGATATAATCGTGAGGTTGATTGGGAGCGTCATCGTCTATTACGTCGTAGATTATACCCGTAAATATTTCAGTAGTACCGACCAGCAAAATGATAGCCCGCTGGGGTTGTGGTACTCCTTGCCCAGATACAGGCCTGACCTTCACTTCGAGCTCCGCTGGTGCACGTACCGGATCCTTGAGACTCAACCCGTCGGGACGTACTGGGTAATCGACGCCACCAGTCCTTGCTATTATCGCACCTGAAATTGCAGCCACTGAAGCTCCTTAAATCCCAAAAACTTAAAAAATAACTAAAAAAACTCAAAAAAGGAAAAAAAAAGTGTTTACAAATCCCCGGAAAAGCGCTATATTAATATTAGAAGTTAAGAGTAGCAGTTAACAACAAGCCCCAAGGAGATTCAAAATGAACGCGACCGCTAAGAAAAACCTGATTGCCTTGGACACTGAGACATTGACAACCATCTTACTGTCCGTTGCCAAGCAAGAAAGTAAAGCCAATAAGGAAGTTTTTGAAGTCGTCAAAACTGAATTAGCCAAAAGAGCGAAGTAAGTAACAATCATCATATATCTTTAAAATGCCTGCCTTCGGGTGGGCATTTTTTATTTGATATAAACTCCATATTTGAGCCGTATCACGTTTAAACTTGTAGGCCCGCCTATTTACCCTCATAACAAATTAAAACACAATACAGCTCAAATATGGGCCTTTTAGACGTATTATAAGCACTTCTAACCACTGCGCACTCCCCGTCTGCGAAGCTCACGGATCGTCATTTGAGATATATCGCGCGTACCAACCGGGCCATTATTGAAGAAATTGGCGATAAGAGTTTGACCACCGCCACCAGCGCTTCTATGAGAAGGCGTAACACTTACGTATTCAGGTCCTCGCTCACCTACGAGAAAACTGGTAGGCTTATAAACCATTCCTTCAAATCCGGTAGCAGCCGCATAGCTATCGGATTCGCGAGCTAATCTCGCGTGCTCATCTGTCAACACTTTATCTTGAGCGAGATAATCTTCATAAGATAAATCGCCCGCTATATAACTAGCAGACAAGGCAGCTCGTTGGCTTTCTATATCAGCCATTTGTTGCATAAGAGGACGTTGGGCTTTAAGTGAATCACTATCCCCACCACCTCGAATAGTATTCCATACTGAACTTGCCGCATTTTTAATACCTGAAAAGACCTTACTCGCCATACTCTTAATACCATCAAATGCCTTCTTAAAATTACTTACTAAACCTGGTAAAGCTGCAAGCACCGGACCGGCGGGACCTAACGCGGCAGTAAGGATTCCACCAGATCCAAATATTCCCATCGCCATACTTGCCAATCCGCCGCCCGCGTCAATTCCAAATAAACCTTTAAATGAGCTAAACATCTTTCCGGTAGGACCTGCAACTGAATCAAAATCAAGACCCATTTGACCCATGATTTCACTCGTCTTATCTTTGAGTTTACCGGCTTCGAGCGCCATTGCTTCTTTAACAAGCCTGTCTGTTTCTCCTTGCTTCAAAAAAGCCGGTAATACCACGTCTTGCATTTCAAGTGTCTTAGGCTTAATAGTAGTTTCTACCAATTCACCCCAACCCTCACCAAGACTCTTATAAGCATTCTTGCCACTTTCGGTTATCAAGGCATGGGCATTCTCAATATATGTTTGATATTCATCCGTTGTTATTTTGCCTTCTTCAAGCCAGGTTTTTGCCTGCTCTGTCGCTTCCCCATAGGTACTTTCAATAGTGAGACCCATGGCCGCAAATTCTTTATCCGTCTTATCTCGCGCGCTTGTTAAGAAAGTGGGTATATCTTCCTCTAATGTAGTTTTAGCAGCAGCAGACACGGCCGTCATAGTGGTACCTGTCTGCGCTTCTACGCCGGTCATAATCTCATTATACTTATCTTGAAATCCTTGAGCGGATCCGGCCGAATCCTCCATAGCTGTTTCAGTAGACTCAGCTGCGGCTTCCGTTGTCTTCTTTGTCTTGGCTAATGCTGCGTCATACGCGTCTGTCCACTTACTCGTGAATCCGCCTAAGGCGCTATCTGTCTCTACTCCGAAAAAACCAAGAAATTCACTTACCGCGCCACTAATAGATTCAATAGCTCCCATGATTATGCCGACTACCCAATCCCACGCTTGACTTAAGCCGCGAGTTACCGAGTCCCAATTCTCCACAAGGGCCACGATACCGCCAAGCAAGGGGAATAAGGCACTAAGCCAAGGGTTATCAGTAAAGAGTCCTTTAACGACCTCCCATGTAGCCGTAAGGGCTGCCGTAACTTCATCCCAATATACAACGATAGCGGTAATACCTGCGATAGCCGCTGCTCCTGCCGCTACTGCTGCAATTAGGGGGCCAGATATGACGGTGGCTATGGTACCTATTACAACTGCTACCGGACCCGCTGCCACGGCTAAACCGGTCATTACTCCAATCATCGTCTTTACTTCAGGAGACAATCCTTGAAACCACTGAATTGCGTCCCCTATCTTCTCGCCAGCTGCTTGCAACCAGGGCACAACTTCAGCCCGTATAGTTGCAATAAGATCTTCCATTAAAGGAATGGCGTCCTGAGCAATGCCAAGACCTACACCCTTAATAGATCCGGTAATTCTCGTCAACTCGTCGTCCATCGTATCAAGCGCCTTAACTGCGTCGGCACTTAATACCGTGCCTAAATCATGGGCTTCATTTTTCAACGCTGCAAACTGCTTGGCGCTCATATTGAGGATAGGCAGCATCTCTCTACCACCCCGACCAAATACCTCTTGGGCCAAAGCCATCTTTTCGGTCCCGCCTTTCATAGCTTGCAACTTCATAATGGCTTCTTCAAAAAGCTCATCCTGAGACTTCATAACGCCGTTGTTATCTCGGAGTTGAATACCGAGCTTGCCCAATGCGTCTTTAGCGGTAGACAGACCTCGCTCAGAATCACCTATGACCTTTGCAAATTTACCCGACGCATTGGCCATGGCTTCGATCTCGGTACCGGCAATTCCTCCCGCGTGCGTTAATTCCTGAATCTTAGTGGTAGACAAACCGGACTTGTCAGATAAGAGTTGGATCTTATCTCCCGCACCAATCGCCTTTAACGCAAGCGCCCCTAAGCCGGCAGCAGCACCAAGAATGGGCGCAGTAAGATGGGTCGTTGCCGTCTTACCTGCACTCGTCATCGACGCGCCAAATGCCTTCATCTTACTTTGAGACGTGCTAAGTGCCTTATCAAGACTCGAAGCGTCGCCGTGTACTCTTACTTCTGCAGTAGGCATAATATCATTCCTGTAATGCAGCGTCTACTTCCGACTTCCCATCAACGTCCGCTTTCTTCATCTGCTTTACGCTATAATAAGCCCTAAGCTCGATGATCTCATCAACTGGGAGTCTCATAATATCTCGCGGAAGTACCCCTCGCAAGTCCGCTAATTCATGCACCATATATAGCCAGGGGTCTAATTCAAATTTCCTGAAACCTCTTCATTCGTTTGAATTAGCTTATACCCACGTTGTACGGCTTCGGCCAGAGCGCCATAATTAGCTGCGTCAAACGCGCTAAATAGCGCCTTATACTCGCCCTTTTCAAGGAGACGCTTACCCTCCTCATCACAGACAGATACGCCGACAAGCTGGCCAACGAGATCAATCCTATCCACGTCGGGTTCCATCCACTGAGATAGAATATCTCGAATCTCCTCGAAACTGAGAACTTTGAAACAAACAATGCTGCCATTAGGCAACGTAAACTTCTGAACTTCTATCTTGGGCTTGGCAAGAAGTTGGTCGCGAGTAAGTGCTTGCTTGGCCTTAGCCATGATGTTTCCTCTCAGGTTGATCTATGATGTAGGCTATATTCCCCGTTCTGAGCTTATAGAATGGCCCGTATCGAGTTTTTATAGCTGGGCCCTACTATTTGTACCCCCTGTATATTAAAACTCGATACGGGCCATTCCATAAACTACGATTTTTCCCTGGTTAGCTACCTTCTGTATCCGTCACTGCACCAGTGATTCTCATCGTCACCGAGTACGTCGCAGGAGATCCAAGGGCCGTATTCCGAGAGTAGGCAGTAATGAAAGCAGTGCACGCTTGCTTCAACTTACCTGTCCCCTCGCCATCAGGAAATACTTCAAGCGCCCGCTTCATTCCGATGATGGACTTCAACTGTTTATGCGTCGCCAAAGTCCAAGGGCCGCCAGAAGTGAAGACATGGGAAGCCTGGTCGGGCTCGTATTCCATATCGGCATTGCCCGTCGTACTCACGTCCAACTCGGCGACCGCCGTTGCAATATCCTGGGCGTTTATAGCCAGCTTCGCAGGGGCGTTATTCGTAGCGTCGCCAATCTTGACAACTGCATTTTTACTTGCGATTCCACTCATGATTTTCTCCTTAATAGGTTTCCGTCATTAACACCACGATTTCTCCAGCCTTGGACGCCCCGCTCACTATTGCTTGTACCCGCATATAACGTTGCAACGAGTAAGTGGCTTCGTCTTCCGCCGGATCCGTCTTACTCAGAGCCGTGACATTGAACGTATGGCTATCCGCGTCTCCGTATGCACCTCCTCGCGCTGTGGCATGTTGGATTTTAATTTGAGTAGATCCCGGGGTGGTATTTCCTGAGGGAAAATAATACACGTATATCTTATGCGCCTTTGATGCTATCGCCGCGCCAAGATCTATCACGTCTCCCGTAAAAGTGCCACCTGCAGAAAACTTATGCCGAAATACTTCTCGCGCGTCAATCAACTCGCCTTCTGCCAGGCGTACGCCAAAGGTCGCATTTACCCTGCTACCCAGGGAAACGGGATTAGATTGGGCCGTCCTTATGAATTTCCCAAGCTCATAATTCTTTCCGTCCAAGCTGCCGGCGATCAAAGTCGCCTCGTGAAGGGTGCTTTTGATATACCTATTTATCTCGTTAGGATCTCCAGTCCACCGGCCGCTTGCACTAAGGGTAGATGATACCATTTCCGGCAAATATTCCATGTCTCTTGTCTGAGCTACGCTATCATCAAGCTCCGAGATAGAAGTATCCATACTCAATTGAGAAAGCACATTAGAAAATTCTTTCTGACCTACGATCAACCTCATATCGCTACTTCGTATTCCAGCCATAATATGACTCCTTAAATATCAAGCTCATACTGGTCTACAATTGGTATGGAAATATCACAAGCGGTATATTGATCGTTTGAATTGAAAGCGATGATCGTCGCACCGCTATGAGTTATTGGATTTGCTTCATCTATTGCAAGATAAGGGTAGTTTCCAATAACCGAATCAAAACCTTCTATATTCGTTTTATGGTAAGTCTCAAACATCAAACTAAGTATCTCATTCATTTCAGAGATATTCTTGCCATACAGATTATTGCCTACTTTATCATAAAATAGTGTGGTCCTATATCGTTGAGTTATCTCAAGACAACTATTCTCGCCAGTCGTTATTGCATACATACTTCCGGCCGCTGGCTGGACGATAATCGCCGGAACCTTGCCTTCAAGATCAGGCTCCGGAAAATTGGGCGCGTATTTAATGCCTAAAATATCTCGGTGAATACCCTGAAGTAATTTAATATGTTCTTGAATTGTCATCGGTATTATGTAAACCTGTTTTTGAGTCTGGCGCAAGGACTTAGGAAAGTGGAAAAATGAGTCATTTTAGCGTACAAAAGTACCCCTATTTGTACGAAATCTATAGCAATGGAGAGAATCGCTTTCTACTTAACGTTCCTCTGATGTCTACAGGTATCTCCCTGGGTAACTCTTCCTGAGCTGAAAATCCATCTGTCCCGATTGTGTCAAACGTACTTGCCCCGCGCTGCTTAAAGAAGTAGCCAGCCAGTCTTAAGGCAGCTCGGAAAATATCCTCTGGAACTTCTATACTATGCGCCCACCTACCCTCCACAGACACGTCCTGGTTATAGCAACTGGTAGTAAATAGCAAGGAATAATAGGGAGTATCGTTACGCGGAAGGAGCCGATATTCATCGGCTTCAAGAGTCTCGCTATCTACGCTTACGCTTGTCAATGCCGCCAATGGACTATCAAACCATAATTGACAAATAAACTTGGAAGGCCAGTCGCAATAAGGCGTCATATTGCTGCCGTCAAATACCCTGGTCGAATCTTCTGCAGCTTCAAACGTCGTACGGCAATAAACATCTATAGACGTCTGAGCCTGGTCAAGCGCCTTTTGTAAATCTTCATCATCCTCATCATCCCTAATGCGAAGATAGCTCTTGAGATCTTTTAAGGTGCTATAGGCCATTAGTCTGTCTCCGTCGGATCCGTGATACCCATTATATCCAACCCTACAATGCGACCCGCTTCTTGGGGAGATATTTTACCCTCACGCGTTAGACTACGCCAAGCCGAAGCCTGGTCCGTTATTGTAGGCACTCTCGCCGGGGACAAATCCCATTTCACTTCGCTTTCCAGGGCCAGAGTCATTTGATCTGCAAGTATATCCGCTATCGGCTGAAGAAAGGTGTCAACCCATTGACTGAATAGTTGGCGCGCTGCTTGACCCGGAACCGTTTCTCCTCTCAATGCAGGCGGGTATCCTATAGACTCCCAAACCTCTGAAATAAGGTCCTCTCTTAATTGAACGGTAGACGCAGACGGGTTGAATCTCTCAGACGTTATTTCTATCTTCTGCGTGCCCCTATTACTGGTATTCGGCATTTGATATATGCCCGACGAATTGGCGATAGTCCTTACTTCTTGCTTAGCCCTGGTCCGAGTACCTTTTTCCTGGTCGTTAATATTGACGTTGGCCATCTTGTCAACCGGGAAAGGCATGAACCGTTGTATCGGAAATCGGCTCTCCATTTTCAAGCCCATATCCAGGCCGGGTAGAATCATATCGGAGAATACACCGCGACCTTCCCACGGCGATGATTCATTAATCCCAATTCTGAGATGCATTATCTCAGCGGCCATGACCGTCTTCTCAATATCATTTTCGGGAGAAGGAATATTTATGTGATAGTTATACGGAGGCTTTTCTCCTCGTACCTCGTACGTAGATACTTGACGGATATAACCCATTTCGCCTTCGCTTTCGAGATAGTATACTGAGTTACCTTTCCTCAATACGTTGGATATAGCCTGAAATAAAAAATCCCGATTAAGCGCCATACCCCAATGCTCCGCGGTAACACCATCCAGCTCGATATTACCGCGGGTCATCGTAAGCGCTGCCATACGAGTCGCAGACAACTGCGCCGATACAACCATTTCGGACGTAGACATGCCCATAGCCGCGCGGGCCATTTGATCGGATCCGGACTGAACCTGCTCGGCTCTCTCTTGTGTCTCGAACCAGCTGGCTATCCCGTCGCGTAAGCGCTCAAGCATTGCCGTCTCCATTCAGCACGATTCTCATCAGATGCCGTCTGCCCCTTCTTACCTCGAACAGAAAGCGCCAGGCCGTAAAGTTTCGCGCCTGTGTATCGACGAATTGTGGTGCTCGGATTGCCAGGCTCAGGCCTGTCCTCATACCCACCATCAAGCTCCCTGAAAAGCGGCTCCATATACAACGAAGCACCTGCCGCAAGACGAGCTTGAAGATCCTTGAAGGAAGTGGTATCCGGAGGATTATCTACGCGCGCAATAAGTCTCCCCTCTTCCTGATCGAGAATCAGGGTACCGTCCAACTTACTACCTATTGCGTCGTTGGGATTACGACCTACAGACAGCGTGATTTCCTGCTGCGGGTCCCGAATACTTACGTCAAACGCGCCAGGACTGATCTCACGCTTACGCACGGCGCCGCTATCCGAAATAACCTCGACGTCGTCGTATAGATAAGAAGACTCGAAACGAAATTCGTTATCACCTGTATCTTCAGACCTGTCATCGGTCTCGGCTTTCTGAATCATATCCGGATATGACCAACGGGTGGCGCCGACAAATTTCCCACCTACAATCTCCACCTTACGGGTGGATTTATAGATGCTCATGATAGCGCGGGTTTCAGGCTTGTCTTTCTGCCATCCGTCGGGGATATGATCGACTACGTTTTCCCCTTCGGTAAGCTTGTCATACCAGTCATCCTGCCAGCCATCCGCCAGAGTATAGATCGTCTCGATCAATACGCCCTTCTCGACTTCAAGGCGCGACCCCTCTTCCGGATCCGCCGTGTCATCAGCTTGGATCTCATCAGCTCGCACCAGCATGACTCCTGAATCCTTGTATGCCGGCCGATCTACGATACCAATGCCGTTGAGTTTCGCCGAGGTTATCTCCCTCAAAGGCCTGACTTCTGCCGAGCGATCAAGAGATAATCCGCCGGGCTTAAGATTCATCTCCACCGAAAGCCCGCGAAGAGTCCCATTTTCCAGGTACGTCTTGGCGTCCTTACCCTCCAGCGTATCCGGTACCTCACACCTCATCGTGAGCGCTTCAGGCGTATCAACCAGCTCGAGACCGCCGCCACCCGTACGTGCAAAGACGCGACTCTTCTGATGACCGATATTAAGCGTCACGTCATCGAGAGAATCACTAAACGCCCCGGCACGGATAACCTCATCCGCAATGCCGACGATATGACCAAAGCGATTCTTCAGGGGTACAAGCGCTTTGTCCCCGTACCGAACCACGGTCCCTTCAATCATATTGGACGTTTCGTCATATCGCAATTCTTCTACGGCGTAATGATATGCAATCATCGTCATTCCTTTCTCCATTTGATCCCTATCGCATTTAAATCTTCAGGCCTACCTATTTACCCTCATAACAGATTAAAACGCGATACGGGCCACGTATGGAGCTCAGACAAGGTAAATGGAGCTACTTGCAAATCGTCAAATAGCTCCATTTTAGCCTTGAAGGTTTACGCCGTCGCCGCGCGGAACTTGGTCCAGTTGGCCGTGCGGATAACGTCGAAGTCGAAATAACCTACGACGTTCAAGGCGACTTGACGCTTCTGCATCAGTACGCCGCTCGTATCCACACCCATCCGAGCGCCGGCATATACCGACATGATCGCCGAACCGACGATACCGCGGGCACGAGAGACGAGTACGTATGACTCTCCCACCTTGGATCCGCTGCCCAGGCTGGCCGGGATATGGGCATTCGCCCGGACGCCACAGCCATGCGCCCTGAGGTAATCCGTCAGAAAGGCGGACGTATTGGTCGGAGCCAAGATGCTCATACGCTGAAACAGACCAGGAGTAACTGACACGTTGAGATCAGACAGCTCACCAGCGTATCGACCATCAATAGCGCCGACGATACCCGTATGCAGGTGGGTGAGATTCGAAGCACCTGCTGCCAGGTCTGCGTCATCACTCGGTGCCGGAATTGTCTCCAGCATACCGTCGGTTCCATCTGCGAATACGAACTTATCCAGGCCTTCTGCGATCTGCTCACGAAGGTCACGACGGAGCGCAGCTTCGTAACCCTGACCCAGTCTCATCTGATCTTCTTCCGAGATCAAATAGCGAGACTGAACCGCGCGAGGCTGGTGCCTCTTGTGGTTAATGACACCGGCCACCGCGTCGACAGCTGTGCCCTTCGTAGGAGTAGACGCCGCTGCCGTGCCATCAACGTACGGATACACGTGCTCGCCCGGTCCCACGCTTCGAGTGGTAACGCCGATAAACCTGGCATTGGTCGTTACCATCAGACGGGCCAGCCAGGATCCGGACTGGACCTGGGTGGAAAGGGCAGCTGGCGGAGCCGTCACCGTGTCAGCTCTGTACTCCTCATCGAGATGCATGGCCGCGCGCACTTCCTCCTCAGCGCCAGACCAATCCATCAGCAGACACATGGGAAAGTCACCATCGCGAATTTCCAGCGCCGAACGAAGCTCGCTCTCACGCCCGTCAATCACGAACGTATCACGCTCCGTCGCTTCTCGAATGAAGGGACCGATCTGCGCATCACGAATCAACGCGGAAATTTCCCGACCTTCTGCGTCCTCACTGGTCGGATCCTCTTCGATCGCACGTTGCTCGATCGCTTCGGCTTCAATAGCCGTCTCGTGACGCGTGGTGAGGGTATCTACCTTGGAACGCAACTCCTCCAACTCGTTGCGGTTCTCATCGGTAGGCTCCTCGATTTCGGCCAGCTCAAGCAGACGCGCTCGCGCCTGGTTGATCTCGACCTGAAGCTTATCAGACAGTTTCATGCGTACTCTCCCCATTTATGAACGCCCGCCATTTAGATCGACGTAGACGCTCGCTTTTCACCACGCCGCTCGTAATCATCGAGTGGCACGATACACATAACACCTTTAATGGACTTTCAAAAGCCGCCTTCTCATCTCTCTCCTTTATCTGCTTAGAGGTTAGACGATTAATATGATGAATGTCAAGTCGTTTCCTCCCTGTGCCGCATTCAGAGCAAGCACCTCCAGCTTCGAATATTACTTCCGCCCTAAGCTTAGCCCATCGATCCGTATTGTACGGCCAACGCCCTCCTCGGCGATACCTATAGCGGTTGTCCTTGGCCATTAGAAATTCCACGCCGGATCGAATACCAGGACAGGCACTTCCGCGTCATTATCCGAAGACCATTCGGCTGCTACCCGTCTATCCGTTTCAGCTACCCCAAGTACGACCGCGCAAGCTGCATCATCCCTTCCCCGCATACCCCTTTCGGTATGCTTGGCAATTTTGAAATTTCCACCAGGATCCTGAAGCAAACGACAGACCGCGAAAGCTGACCTCATTAACCGATTCTCAACGAAAAATAATTCTTCACCTTGAACCATCTTTTGAAACCGCCTTACGTCCTCCCCGCCATCTTTCCAGCCCATGCCGCGAAAGATAAGATTTTCATTCTCCTCGCTAAATCCCAAAGGCTCCACCACGTCAAGCAAATCCGACTCCCGATACCTGTCTCCGACTATGCATTCCGGCTCTCCCCATCGCTCGAAACACACCTTAAGAAATTCACCCACGTCTACCGTGCGCCTGCCTTCCTGGAGAATCAACTCTTTACGTCTATGCATATCGCGATAATCGGCCAGTCCACCATCAGTCGATGAACGCTTGTCAAGGCCTGGAATACCAGGCCAGGTGGCGAGGGCATTTACTATATGACCATAGCGTCCCTTATACTCCACCTTCTCAAGCGATACAGCAGCAGCTGAAGTCATAGCAAATGACTTAGATAAATCGAGGGCCATGATATAAGGCATAACCTCAGCGTCATGCAACCCGGGCATTTCAAGTCCCTTATATACTTCAGGACCAATTACGCCTACCTTATTTTCATGATCCGGTATGCCCATATTGAGACGCATGGCTTTAAACCTGGGCAGTAATTCGGGGTCCTTCTTGGCTGCCAAACCTTCTACGCGAATACGCTTCCGCAACGCCGGTAAATGATGCCATCCGGGATTAGCTTTTATGACGGCCTTCTTACTGAAAGGCTTGTCATTCGGATCCGCATGATGACTTTGGCTATACTGTATTTCAGGATTCTTGCCGTCCAGGGCTTTCGAAAATGGATGATCTACTGTAGACGGTCGAGTCCCGATCCATATGCTACGGGCATTATCTATTTTACCGAGGGACGTTTCTAAGGCTGCCAGCATAGGCTTGACCTGGTGGGGTGGCCATTGAGCCATTTCATCATAAACGAGAAGGATAGGGGTAGCACCGTGGAGCCTGCGACTATCAGACCCGCAAACTCTAATCGACACTTCGGTCATCAGGTCTTTTATGTACATATCATTATCGCTATTCGCAAAACGAAAACGACCGCGATCCCGAAGGCGCTGCTGCCCGCCTAAAAAACTCACCAGTGGTTCAAATACCTTGCGGCCCTGAGAATGAGAAGAAGCAACTATAAGTATCTCCGAAGCTGGCTCCATAAAAGGACCTTCAAAATATGCACCCCCTATTGCCCCTATCAAAGTTGACTTCCCATTTCCTCTACCGACCGAAAGCGCCGCACCATCTTCCGTATCACAAAATCCCCTAAGAAACTTTTCTTGAAAGGGTAATATCTCAAAACCCTTGCCGCGATGGGTACCTTGGAAGATCGTCAAACCTTCGATATACTTTTTTAATTCTTTGTAACTGGCCATAACTCTTTAGATCCCACGGACTTAAAAATAACTGAAAAAAAAACTCAAAAAAGGAGAAAAAAGTGTTTACAAACCCCCGGAAAAGCGTTATATTAATATTAGAAGTTAAGAGTAGCAGTTAACAACAAGTCCCCAAGGAGATTCAAAATGAAAACCGCCCGCTACATCAAAAACTCCAACGGCCAGCTGGTTCCGCTGAGAGATAGTTCCGGTACGCATATGACGTCTGACGACTCTGAAAAAGTTTATCGTTATATCAGAAATTCTGAAGGCCAGCTGGTTCCGCTGAGAGATAGTTCCGGTACGCATATGACGTCTAAGTAAAATCACTTCAAACTTCCTTCCAAATGCCCACTTCCGAGTGGGCATTTTTTTTAATTCTTTGTAACTGGCCATAACTCTTTAGATCCCACGGACTTAAAAAT
>JAPPNJ010000088.1:0-4401 GCA_028818705.1 Candidatus Poribacteria bacterium | reverse complement strand
AGTAAAATCACTTCAAACTTCCTTCCAAATGCCCACTTCCGAGTGGGCATTTTTTATTTGAATAAATTACGTCTTAGCTTCAACATCCTTTACGAAATCTTCAAGAGCCTGCTCGTAAATAATTTCTAATTCCTTACGATGACGCTCGTCTGCAAAATGACTAACCTGCACCCATCCTTGAGCTTCAAAAAATGGCTTAGATTCGGTACCTCCATGCACTATATGGGCATAGGGTACTTTATTTATAGCTCGAGCTCCAGTGCCATCACTGAATATCTGTCCCTTCCATCCCTTACCTAAACGACCTGTTCTTTTCCGAGCTTGCCGAGGATTGGCAAAAGGATAACGTCTAACGATATTAACTACGTAAGCCACAGCCTTCTTGCCAGCGTCTAATAAGAAAGGTTTTAATTCCTCTTTATCAAGCGCCCTTAATATGCGCTCCAAACCGTGAATCTCTATTTTTACGCTTGGCATATCCTCAATCTCTCCAAGGCTTATTCAGCCACATCCGTGCTTCAGCCTGCCGTCTCTCTTCGAGTCCTGCCGAGATATGATGGTTCGCATAAATCCAGCGCTCAAACTGGTGGGGTATATCTCCCCTATTTCCTTCATTCAACTCGGCTACCAGCGTACTCCTGGAAAATGCTTCGGATCCGATATTAAAGGCCAGGTCAATCAATGCTGCCATTTGATACGGTCTCAATGGAACCTTGACGCTATTCCTAACGCCTGCAAGAGCATGCTTTAAATCGTCTCTAAGAAGCTTTAACGCTTGGTCCATGCTAATAGGAGGGTAGGTGTCTAAAGACTTCATTTGGATAGAGCTAAGCTTATGCCCATATCCGATTGTAGGATACCCAGCTTCATCCCAATACGGATCCAAACTTAAATCCTCGAAATGCTGAGTCATTGGAGTGACGATTTCGATTGGGTCATTACTCATAATTGTATCTGTCTCAAGGACGCTAAGTATCACCACAATAATGGCTGCGAAGGTTAATACGAATATCGTTTCGGGGTTGATTCTCATATGATTTTTTTGATTGTCTTAAAAGCCGCAGAAACTACCGTACTTCCTACCAGGTAAAGCATGCCATGATCGGGCATACTCCAATTGACCAGGTCGTTATGAATTTGTGATACCGCCCACAAGGTTACGACAACGCTGGTAGTCACGATAAATAAAATTCTAATACTTGGATATTGCAGGACTTGAGGTAATTCTCGCAAGCCCTGCAATTCCACATCGGCAATATCCTTACTCTTGTCGGCAATATCTTGCGTTTGATCATCCTTAGATTTTCCAAAAAGTCCAAGGATATCGCTCAAGTGCGGGAGAATCCCGCCGACTATGGAAAGGATTGCCTCAGTCATTACCATCCCTCGCTAAGCAGAAACCCTATTGTCGCTCCTAAGAATAAGCCAAGCAAAAACAAAAGGGTTGCTACCTTCCGAAATTTACCCCAAACAAATCTAAAAGAAGACCGGATGGAGTGCCAGGATTTACTGTGCGTCTGAGTCAATGTCATCGCTCCTGATTGGACGCTGCCGGAAAGCGACGCTAAACTGATCGGCAGGGACGTCTGAAATACCCAGGTCAATCGTTACAACCGGGGTCTTCACCATCTCAAGCTTGTCCTCATCAACGGTATGGTCATCCTCACTAAACCAGGCCGTGAGAAAATCATTGTCGGCGCCAAGACCACGGAAGACGTTAAGCAGCTTTTCCAGGGTGGCCGACGTCTCATCGTAGCACCTGCGCAAGCCCCAGTTGACTTCGACTTCCAGGCCACCTGTGACGATGATGCTTTGAGAGAGCTTGACCGGCTGCTCTGTCTGCACCACTTCAAGCGTACTGAAAGGATCAACGGTCGTTGTCGATTTATCCATATTCGACGACTCCTTGCCGCCTGATTTCGCTTGCGCCTGCTGGTAGCTTGCGGTAAGCTTGAGGGACGTCTCAGATTCTACACCGTAAAGCTCGGATCCGGCCTTGATTGTCTGAGAGAACTCACTTTCCACCGCTACTTCCCATGACTCGTCAAGCTGCGTCCAGGATTTCTCGGATGTCTCCAGCTCCTTGGTCACCGGTTCGGGTGAGTCATTTGGATACGTCTTGACCGAAGTCGTAGCGGTCCCGGTGGGCGTGGTATCAAGCTTGCCATACTCTTGATTTAACACGTCCAAGACACGCAAATTTCGGAAGGTGATATAGCACTCATCTACTATATCGGGAAGCGTATTCGGGGGCCTACTGTCGGAAGTGAGACGGACAGGGTTATAGGTATACTCGTGGGAGATTTGCCCGTCTGCGCCAACTACCTTTCTCACAGTGCGGTGGAAAGGTTTGGTCCAATCTACCTGGTCTCGCCAGGAATTTTGCCAAGGCACGGGAGCCAAATATACGTGCTTCGTATAATGACCATGGTGCTTGACGCGGTATTCAAAATCGTGATCTTTACCAATAGGCTCCATCAGCATGGCCAGTTGTTTGGCCAGGGCGGGAAGCGTCTTCTCGATAATATCACGATAATCAATTGAAGACATTGGATCTCCTTAAAAGCCCTGTATCGTGTTTAAATCTTCAGGCCTACCTATTTACCTTCTTAAGAGATTAAAACGTGATACGGCTCAATTATGGGCTTTTTAGAAGCGCCAGACGAGACCAGCAGAAACGCGTCCTAACTCGTTTCCTTCAATATGGTCACTTGGATGGTTGGCAAATTCTGAGACGGCATACCAATTGGCTCTCACCCCGATTCTTGGAGTGACGTAATAGCCAGCTGATACTACCAGGTCCCAAGGACTGTCTTTGCCTACGCGGGTAGTACCATGACTAACGAGACCCTGGGCATACCCACCCCACTTATAAAGACGAATACCGGCGCCGAGACTTTTATGCGCCTTAGTATGAACGTCTTCAAAAGCGTGGATATACCGAACGTTGCCCACCAGGTGAACGTTGGTATGAGCCTTCGCATATACGTATGTGAGAGATACGTCGAGGGCTTCAATGCCATCAATGGTACCATCTCCAGCAGGACCCCCTTCTATCACGTCGAGCGGATCTGCAAGAGACACTTCACCCTCAAGCCACTGCATTTCGGAATGGTTGCCGAAGAGCTGAGCTTCCGCGGGTAGCGCGAAAAGAGCTACAACGGCAAGTGAGAGAAGATACTTCATTTCTAAGGCTCCTTGTGAAGGGTAAAAATTTGGGCTTTATATGCCCCTTACTAAGCGACAAAATCTTCGAGCCTTTGGCCTGTGCGGTTGGCCCGCGTGCCGCCGTTACTCATAGGTCGTAATCAGGACTTCGGCGGCCCTGCTCCGGTCTCCGGTGCAGTTGATGTCTCGGGGAGCAGTAAGCGAATGAACCGTATACGACTGGTACAGGTCGCGAATGAAGGGCGTGTCGGCGTTCGAGAGCATCACGCGGGCACCCGCCTTCGCCCAGGTGTCGGCCATCTGTTTCAAGGCAACCTGGTCGTCCTTGTTGAACCCTGCGGGCTGGTAGTTGGTAAACGTCTCATCGTAGGGCGGATCGCAATACACGAAATCGCCGGAAGCCGGAGCAATCGAACGGGTAAACGGCCCGTATTTGATCGTTGCCTTTTGCAAGACTTCGGACGCTTTACGGAGATTGTCCGCGTCGCAGATGTTCGGGTTCTTATACCGACCCTTCGGGACGTTGAACTTCCCGCTTTTATTGACGCGGTACAGGCCATTGTAGCACGTCCTGTTGAGGTACAGGAAACGGGCGGACGCTTCAATCGCCCCTGCGGGTTCCGACTTCCTGACTTTATTGTAGTAGCCGGAGTCCGCGTGATGGTTGCCCGCGTGTCGGTTCAACGCTTCAATAAGCGGTTCTACGTCCGTTTTGATGGTATGGTATGTCAGTACCAATTCGGCGTTGAGATCGGCCAGCGTAGCCCGCTCTATGAGGTCGTCAAAGGCAAAGAAAGCCGCCCCGCCGCCCGCAAATGGTTCATGGTAGGTGGCGATACTTTCCGGCAGTCGTTCACTGATGAACGGGACAAGCCTGCGTTTCCCGCCCGCCCATTTAACGAAAGGATTAATCATTTAAAATTTCCTTGTGATAAAACTTTAAAATCCCTTATACCCACAACAATATAGCGTCCGCGGGCCAAATATACCAAGGGACTATTTTAAAAAATTTTTAGATTGGCCTAAACCCTTGCCGCGCAAGGACTTAGGTCCCCTATTACAAAGACTTATATTAGTTAGATAATACGAACTATATTCTACCGTATTGCCTTGATGGATCCTAAATAGACGCTACAGATAGCCTATTTTGGAAGATTTATTGATACATAAACTACTGAAAACAAAGAATTTAGGTCATATTTTCAAGTTTATGAGCAGTGTATGGGGCTAAAT
>JAPPNJ010000014.1 GCA_028818705.1 Candidatus Poribacteria bacterium | reverse complement strand
TAACTTTAGGATATTTACCCTATTTAATCAATCAATTTTGGCGAAGGTATTGTTATTAAAGAGCCTTTTTTTAACCCCTTTTCGTGCATAAAATGAAAAAAGTCATAAATTATGAGAAAATTTGTGTTTTTTTCTAAAAATTGCAACAAAATTGTCATATTTAATGGTTTACCATGTAATTCTCTGCTGCAAGCGAGATGTGAAACATCCAGCGTTGCTCGGTCGCGACATGCAGTCTAAAAGGATGGCGCATTCCGATCATAAGATCGAACCAAAAGTCCCTTGAAATCGAAACTAAAACGGATGGAAGGTGCCCCAACCGCCATAAGAGCTTCTGCAATAGTCTTCTTTTTATCTTGAGGGCAATAGAATACCAAACACCCACCACCGCCTGCCCCACACGCTTTCCCGCCGATACTGCCATTTCGTTCAGCGATCTCAAAGAGATGTTCAACTCGCTTAGATGTCACCGACGGATGAAGTTGTTTCTGATAATGCCAATTGTCAGCCAGTAGATATCCAATGCTGGACAGGTCGCCTTGACATAGAGCCACTTTCATCTCTTGCGCAATGCGACGCAGAGCAGAAAGTGCCTCGCGGGTCTGCCGATTTCCAGATATGTAGGCATCAACCACGTTTTGAAGAATCTCTCCCGAAAAATGGGATTCGCCGGTGTAGACCAAAAACAAGGACTGCTGCAACCGCTGTACGACCTTGTTGTTCAGATTCAGCCGCGTGGCTACAACCGCCTCACCGTGACATTGCAAAAAATTAAATCCACCCAAGACGCTCGCATAATGGTCTTGCTTCCCACAGGGGATTCCAGTCTCTCGCTCAATCTGATTCGCGATGTCAACAATTTGACGCGATTTTAGTTGCTTACCCGCAAAGGTATGCAGTAGACTCACGAGCATTACTCCTATAGCCCCCGAACCGCCCAAGCCACCCCCTTTTGGAACCTGACTATCAAGCGCAAGTCGATATCCACTTCCGGGACGCACCGTTAAGATGATCGCTTCTGGTAAACTGAGTCCGTTGATAACGGACGGAGCCGATTGCAAACAAAACCGCTGCTGAGCATCAGCACTCTGGAGGGTAACAACCTTTCTCTCTTGAGGCATTAGTGTCGCAGACACATAGAGATCAATCGCCGCGTTCAGCACAAACCCATCCGTTTCCATCGCGAAAGGGATAAGATCCGTCCAACCGCCAGCAAGATCAATGCGTGTCGGAGCCTGAGCATAGAACCGCGTATTCATATCAACCATCCCACTTGTAAAATCCTCCTGAATCAGACCACCAGATTGATTGCGTTCACCAGTCATAGAGATTTCCTTTTTGATGCTAGCATTTATGTACTAAAGTTTGGACAATTTTTTCCGGAATAGACATGCCGCCCCTACGGGGCTTAGGTGCGTGGGGGGTGGCGTTTCTATAGACATAACGCCCCTACGGGGCTGCGAATCGGTGCGTCCACATCTGTTTTTCTCCGAGTTGCGTTTGTCTAAGGAATTTAGAAAAAAAATCAGAGAGGTGTTGAAAATCCAGCATGAACCTAACCGCAATTGTCCAAACTATAGTTTATGTAAACTAAGCATCTAAAACAGTGCAATTCCACATATTTTCAAGGGCAGCATAACTTAACATCTTTTTCATAAGTGCTTTGCCGTCCCCACCCCAAAATTCATCTGTCCTTTTTAGATGAATCTCTTGACTTTCCCAGAGTTCTGAAACACAGTAGCCGGCCCGATCTTGGTAAGTCTCCAAGAATTCAACCGCTAAACAGCCCGGAACCCCCCGTATTCCGGGTAACCACTCTTTTTCTATAAATTTCCTTAGATCCTTCTTCTTAACGTTCGATCTGAGTGTGACCACATAAAATATTCTTGACTTCCCCATTACAACTCCTTCCGTAGATTCTTATTGAAATATCACCAAGAACGGTCCCTGACACAAAACCGTTAAAACAACACCAATAAAAATAATCGGTGCGAAACAAAGTGATTGCTGAATCCTAATCTTGTTTTCAAACGCCTCAAAACAGCCGTCTTGTGCTAACTGCTTTAATTCAGCGATTTTCTCTTTCGATAGTGCGTGAGAAAGGGTGGTTAAAACCACATTTTCGTTCAAGACATTCGGTAACGAAAATCCCGTCTTCTGATAAGCGACCTCGCCATCTCTGTCTTCTTTAACAATCTGTTCTGCGGAAACCATACCCTCCTCTAAGTCCGCGATATCTATCTCTTTATCCAGGACCATACTATCCAAATTATCAATATAGAGCCTTAGAAATAAGAAAACCGCGATGTAGATAAGATATAGTTTCAAAAACATTAGATAGGTCTGAGACCATGCTCTCAGGGTAAAGGGTGTACTCAAGATCATAATCTCAAATAGCACGGGGCAAATTATATAATTCCGCCATTTTTCCAAACTAAATTTGCTCACAAGATAATTAACGGCGAAGAAAAGAGATAAAACGAGTATCGAAAAATACAAAGGATCAACCCGGATTTCTTGCCAATTAAGTAAGATATTAATAACTTGTCCAAAACCGAGAAGTAAAATGAGACGGAAGAGCATATCCAGAACTTTTTTAAAGAAATCGTCCATCTGATAGATCTGCGTCAACGCTCTTAACTTCTGACCTCCTGTTGAAGTCGTAAGCAGATAAATTGTAAAAATCAAAAAGTATGGAACAAAGGTGTTTATCGCCAGAGACGCTGGCACAAACTGAGTCAAGGTATTCCCTCCAGAAAATAGATCCGGCGGAACGAGGAGGCAGATCCCCCAAAACAGTTTCGCATCCCCAGCAGCGAATATCCCAAACCAGTAGAGGACAAAAACAATCCCAAAACCACCCGTCACCGTTATGAGACTTTTCAACAGTGTGGTGTTGCCAGATACGATAAAAATAATCTGACTCAGGATACCCGCGTAGATGAGTCCATACGCACAGAGGTTGGTTATTTTTCTTTCCCGAATATCTGTATATGTAGCGTAGAGACAGAAAAGCCCCAAAGTGCCAAGTAGTAAATTTTGATGATTTAACATCTTCCCTTCCTTGATGATCGTCCAATCGTCTAACAAAATAGTCTGAAGTTCAATAACCTACCGACGTTGCCGTCTTCCTGTGTGAAAAAGTCGCTGATGCGTTGCTTGGCAATTGGCGAAATGTGTCTTTGCATAAATATCACCTCCTCCCTTTTTGAAGTTCACGACGATCGCTGGCGGCACAGGTTAACGTTTCGCCAGCCAAACCGTATCACTAACACCAAAGAACAACCGTAGGGGTCTATCGCTCGCGTCTATGCGCCATTTCATACTACAAATCTATCAATGCTAATGACCGACTTATATCGTCGCAACACTTAGTAAGCCAAAGGCTCACATACTAAAATCTCTCAATAAATTTCAGGTTCAAAACGCTTCCGACTTGACTTGACCCCACGTCGTGGCTATAGACGTATTAGCAGGATTGACAGCAAGCGCACCACTGGTAGTGGCACCGTTCAAGCCGATTAGCTTCTTCCCATTCCCCGACGCATCCTCAAAGTGATTTGCGCCTGCCTTATCATTAAAATCCCAGAATGCCAACGTGTGTGCATCGCTTGAGAAACGGTGTGGCGGTTCAAACGGCGAGGTCCCCACCTCGGCTGGTAAATCATATCGAGCGATATTTGAAAACCTTATCGCATCAATTTCGCCATGAAAGTAAGCCTTTGGGATTAATAGATCTTCAGCATAGCCGCCCACACAGAAATTTTTAAACCCTTCAGGGAGACGCAGATCCCCAGCCACAACGTTCATGAAGTCCCGTTTCTGTCCTCGAATGATTTGATCGTTGTATGCCAAATAAAACGTGCTATCCTTGAAAATGACCGCCATATAGTTCCATTGATC
>JAPPNJ010000176.1 GCA_028818705.1 Candidatus Poribacteria bacterium | reverse complement strand
TCAAATTAATCAATCCTGATAGTGGTGAGATGTCCGATACGCCACTGCTAGCAATAGTTAAGTGTACCAAACTTGTTAACCCTTTTAAAGGCGAGAGATCCAGTTCCTTAGAGCCATAAGTCTCCAATCTTTTCAAATTTGTGAGTTCCACCAGCGGTGATAAGTCAGATACTGGACTGCTCTTAAATTCCAACCATCTGAGTTTCGTTAATCCTGCTAACGGTGAAAGGTCTGAAATGGAAGTCTTCCAAAACCTGACAACTTCTAAATTAGTCAAACCTGTCAAGGGCGATAAATCGGATAGGGATTCTCCGGAAAATCTCACCTCTTTGAGTGCCGGTAAGCCCGATAGAGGCGAGAGATCGGAAAGTGGATTCTCACGCAGATTGAGGCTTTGCAGATTTGATGCGAACTGCAGCCCCTCTAAATCCTGAATATCCATTCCTTCCGCAGCAAGGTGGGTCAGTGTTGCTATTTCTTCTACTGTGATTGAGGCATCCGGTGCTTTACCAAGAGCTTCCGTAATCACAGCACGGAGATTTGGATCAGGAATATGGACAGATTCCCCAGGAATGCGTTCCGTCTGAGGATCAATTGGCGTTAGTGCCCTTTTCTGTGGGAAATCCAGTGCAAAAACGACTTCGTTAAACCGATTTGTCCATGTATCCCGTTTCATCGTGCCATTTTCTAACACTAACAACCCCAAATTTTGTAAATCTGGATTCTCCTGGATTTTTTGGAGAAACGCTTCGGTTTCTAAGCCTACCGCAGCGGCAGCATGCGCCGCATCAAGCGGCCTCCAGAACGTTTCGTAGAACCGTTGCACGGGTTCAATCCCCCCAAATACATCGCCTGCTGCTTCAAGTGCCTGCTGATAACGTTCAGTATCCTCAGCAACAAGCGTGTCTATCTCGGCTTTCTCTACATACAGCCGTAACGCTTTCGCCTTATCGTAGGGAGGATTTGGGTTCTTTTCCACAACAGCACGTACACCATCTTTAAACGTCTTCATACCCTCGGTATGGCAGCCGATACAGGAAAGTCCATTCCGAACAGTCGGATCGCTCGCAGCGGGGTTAGAAACAATGTTTATCGGTGCCGCATCAAGTCGGTTGCCTCCAGCATCTACCAGATAGTATGCCTGCAAACCGTTTGGGAGGTTGAAGATAATCTCGCCACCATCGTGTGTGAAAGACAACGGATGTGTAAAGATATTCTGTGTCCCTACACTCCCCGCAAAGTCGTAACTTTTCCAATACGCTCCATACCGAGAGGTGTGTCGTTCCACAACGCGGTTGTGATTGGAAACCCCAGAATTGTTGAAACCCGCACGCCAAACGCGTTTTCCGGCTGCATTCCGAAGATTTTCAACAACGTTCACTTCAAGCCGTGCTTCTAATTCTCGATCGGTTTCGGGAAGTCCTAAGATGTCGTGATATAGCGGTGGCAACGATGCCGTAGCAATAAACCAATCTGCATGCACAAAAGGCACCTCGCAACTCATCTCTTCGCGTAGGTTTGTTAGTTTTTCACGAAGTGTTGTTTGTGATGGTGCGTTGAACTCAACCTTATAGGGATATTCTGCTTCAATTAGCGTCCATCTGTTGACACCGATCTCCCACTCGTAGTCTCGAAGATCAATATAGAAGATCGTTTCTTTAGAATCAATAGGTTGTGGAGGACTAATCTTGCGTCCCCACGAAAGACTATTCACGAGTTTGGAGAGTGCGCGTTGGTAGGCATGGAGTGCTTCCACGCTCTCACCAGCGTTATAGAGATGTGTTATTGTAAAATAGCGTGCGAAGGCGCGGTCAAAGGGTGGGAGTGCGTTGACGTGCTTTTCAATGCTCTCAAGCATTTCCTTGGGTGTAATGAAGGTGCCGTCTGTTTGTAAGGTGTCCTGCCAATCCGGAGCGCCTGCCAAGATCCAACGGCGAACGGTGTTGATTGCAGCAGGTGGAAGTGGCGGTTGTCCGAGAGGCATTTGTGGTTTCTCTGGCGTGTTTTCAACCAAACGTTTATAGAACTCGGAGCGGCCAGGTTTGCCCGGGACAACTACGCCTGTGTCTATGAGTGCGGTATGTTCAATGATAATTTCTTCAGTAAACGCCCCATGTTCTCCATGACAGCTGAGGCAACTTTGCTCAAAGATAGCAGACGCCTGTTGTGCAAGATTTTCTTGGGCATCAACGCTTTGATGAACACCTGCGCTGAACACCAGCAGGCAGCTGATCACGATAAAATTTTTCCAGCCGTTCATGTTCTCCCTTTCCTTCTGATTATATGGTTTGATTAGTAATAGTTCTCGGATTTTATATGATAGCAACAAGTAGCGCAAAACTCAAGAAGTTTTCTAAAGGGCAATAGCGAGGTTCGGAAACCTCACCAGCAGGGGGAGGGTGAAATTTACTATAAGTACGCTTATAAGAAAAAAAGACACCTTGAAAAAAAAGATTAGACATGGCATACTAAAAAATACACAAAAGTGAAACATCTTTGATAAAAAAAATGAAAATCGATTGCCAGAGCCATATATTTCCAAACGCCTATACCGAAATCCTGGCGCAGAACCCGCACCCTCCCCAAGTTATTCGCCGTGGTAGTGAGGCTGTCGTTACCTACGGCGACGTCCAGACCTTTCGCTTACAGGATGAGGCATACGACCCGAAACGCAAACTCAAGGACATGGACACGGCAGGTGTAGATATGGCACTGCTCAGCACCAATATACCCCCACCGTGTATGCTCACACCCGAATTAGGGAATAAGGGTGCCCAAGCCATCAACAATGCCATCGCTGAACTTGTGGACGCATATCCACAGCGTTTCGCAGGATTGGCGTGCCTTCCGTGGCAAAATCCAGATGAAGCCATAACAGAAATGGATCGGGTAAAGCAACTCGGTTTCCGCGGGATAATGCTCTATTCACATATCGGTGGTAAACCGGTTGACGCCCTACACTTTGAACCCGTCTATACGCATGCTGAAACATTGCAGATGCCGATTGTAATGCATCCTACCGTTCCGACGTGGGGCGAGGCAATTAAGGATCATTGGATGATCGGTATGATGGGCTTACAGGTGGACAACAGCTTCGCGCTGTTGCGGTTGATCCTGAGCGGAATACTCGAACGCCACCCACACTTACAACTCGTGATGCCACACGTCGGCGGTATTTTGCCCTATATGAGTGGTAGGATTGATCATCAGACTGAGGTACTCGGCAGAGCCAGAGAGAATATAACACAACCGCCGAGCGCGTATCTCCAACAAATTTATTTGGATACCGTGTCGCCATCGGTGCAATCACTACAGTACGCATACGAGTATTCTGGCGCGAATCGCCTGCTGTTCGGGACAGACCATCCATGGGTGGATATGCCCCGATTTGTCCGCTTGATTGAGGAGATGCCTATCCCTGAAACAGATAAAGCACGAATTTTTGGTAAAAATGCTGTGAAATTGTTCGATTTAGCGTAAACAGAACGTATACAATTTATGGGTCTTAGGTTTCAAACCGCCCTACCTATAAAGAGTCGGGGTTCCAACCCCTCCTACAAGAGGCAGCCCCGCTAGCGAAAAAAGAGAGTTACTGTTATGTCACACGAATTGACTGATGCCCAACGGTTTTTCTTTCAAAACAACGGCTATCTCGTTTTAGAAGATTTTTTTACGCCTTCACACGTTGAAACACTCAGGAGTGCTCTCGTTGAGGTTATGGAACAGCGGCGGGAACGCGAGGAGCAAGGGGTAACCGAAACCGGGATGACACACATCCACGGCAAGAAAAGCACCCGTATCTTCTATATCCTCGGCGATCATCCAGCGTTCTTAGAACTTCTGGATTGGCAACCGATTCTGCCGTATGTCACGGGATTGCTCAATAAGATGCCCCACCATCATGCCTCGGATGCCATCGTTGAACACGCTTCGGATTTAATGGAACGCCGGATGGGATGGCACATCGATGGACACGACGAAGGCTATCGCAACCTACGCCCAATTCCGTTTTTGCAACTCAAAATCGGCTATTATCTGACAGACATGACAGAAGGTGGGCAGGGCAACCTGTGGCTTATACCAGGCAGCCACACGGCGATGTATGATCCAAGTCATGAAGATCTACGGGACCCTTACAAATATCCGGGGGCACTTGAGATCTGTACACCACCCGGAAGTGCAATTCTATTCCATAACGCGCTCTGGCATTCCGCGGGCATCTTTACCAAGCCAGAGGGCTGCCGAGAAATGCTCTATTACGCTTATGAACATCCTTGGATGATCGCCTCGCAAGAACATTGGGGGTATCCCAAAGAATTTTACAACAAACGACTCTCACCGGAACAACGGAAATTTTTCCACGGGTTTGTCTTTGATCCACCAGAACAACGATGGGGATAGGGCAATGCTATGCCCTACAACACAACACAAGGAGGACGCTATTATGCGTTTAACTGAATCACAGGTTTCGTTCTTCCACGACAATGGGTATCTATTGCTTGAAGATGTGCTTGGTGAAAACGACTTGGGTCCCGTCATTGATGAATATAGCGGAATTATCGCAGAACGCGCCGAGAAATTGCATGCGGAAGAGAAGGTTAGCGATACATACGCAGATAAACCGTTCACAAAACGGTTGCTCCACCTCGCGAATGAAGCACAAGAGGTAACGGCAAACCTGGATATTATGCAGGCGCGCGGTGAAGCCACGTTTAATTTTCTTAAGAATCCTAAAATCCTTGACATTGCAGAATCTCTTGTCGGTTCCGAGATTCTCTGCAATCCGATCCAACATATCCGCGCTGTCTTGCCAGTAAAGCGTTCACAGCGAGGACCCACACCTTGGCACCAGGACGCAGGCGTATGCTGGCCCGATACAGATCCCTACTTCATGCTAACGGTCTGGGTGCCAATTGTGGACGCGACGTTGGAGAACGGATGTCTACAGGTGATGCCCGGTAGTCATAAGATGGGACTCTGTACACACGACTGGACATCAGGGGGGTTGGCAGTTCTACCGGAAAACCAGCCGTCTGACCTCACACCGAAACCGTTGCCGATCCGAGCGGGTGGTGTTATTCTGTTCCACAATTACACACTCCACAGTGCGAAACCGAATGAATCAGAGAGCATTCGATGGAGTTTCGATCTGCGTTACCATGATGTCTATCAACCGACGGGGCGACCGTACTTTCCTGCGTTTCTTATGCGGAGTCGTCTACGTCCTGAAGCCGGTAACACAGAATATAAGACGTGGTGTCAAAGGTGGGAATTTGCGTTAGAGAATTCTAAGGGTGCACAAGCGTATCGGTGGCCCCGATAGCGAAAGGAGCGAAGGTGCTTGAGATCTCAGATTTGCCGACTGTTAACGCGACACTAAACACAATAAGCGGTATCCTGCTAACGATCGGATATGTGCAAATCCGTCAGCGGAAGATTACAGCCCATAAAAACTGTATGCTGGCGGCTTTTGGTGTGTCTGTGCTTTTTCTCGTCTGCTACGTTATCTATCACTATAATGCTGGATCGAAACCGTTTACAAAAGAAGGATGGATCCGTCCTGTCTACTTCACCATCCTGATTTCACACATTATTTTGGCCTTCGTGATAGTGCCGCTGGCGTTGCGCACCCTCTATTTAGCGTGGCGGGAACGGTTTGAAGCACACCGTCGTATTGCTAAGATCACCTTTCCAATCTGGTTGTACGTCTCGGTGACAGGGGTACTTATCTATTTGATGCTGTATCAGTTGTAGGGTAAAGGATCGCTTACTTGGACCTGTGTCCGGCGAGGAATGTAAAACTAAGACAAATTTTGCCACGTACGGGCAAAATTTGGAAACCTCACCTACCGACGGGGTACCGTCTCTATGCGTCAAAGGGACGGAACCCACGTAACATCAAGCCGCGATCACTCGCCTCTTTTTTCGCTTTCTTAGCTTCGGCGGAGCGTTTCTCTGATGCTGCGCGATTCGTTGTCGTCGTGCCGCCAATGACGACATAGTCATCCGTTCGGCGATAACGGTTGATGAACACTGGACGCGGTTTGTCGGACATATTCTGCTTGGAACCGTGGACAGTCTTGACATTAAAGAAAATCGAATCACCGGCATTACCAGAGATAGGGAGCGCACTTTCCCAAGGCCATTCGTCGTCCGCTAGACCGAGATGTGAGAACGTATCAATATGCTTGAGCTGCCCGAGTTTGTGCGAACCCGGTACGACGTGTAATGCCCCATTTACCAGATCGGTATCTACAACGTAGTTCAGAATGCCGACGGGCCCCTGATAGCGGTGCTCAAAGTAGGCAGAGTCTTGGTGTAGGTGCTTCGGATGCCCACCGACAGGTTCTTTATAGAGACACTGCCCGTTGCCGTAGATTTCTACACTTGGTCCTAAGATCGTCTCGACGATATCGGCTGCGGTGCCATCGAAAGCGGATTGGAAAAACGCCGCACTCGTCTGATAGTTCACCGCCAATACCATAATCTGTTTGTCGCGTGTGTAGCCCGATGGTGCTGGGATAAAGAGCGTGCCGTTGGGTGTCCGCCAGCCTTCAACAATTTGCTCTGCCTCGTCAAGTAGCGATAGAGATTCTGCAGCGGCAGCCTCAATGTCCTGATGAATTGCTTTAATATAGGGTGCCATCAGACCACGAACGACAAGGCATCCATGTTCTTTAAAGATGTCTGCGGCTTTCTGGACATCCAATGCCTCCACGGACATTTCAATATCTTCAACTGTTACCCTTGGTTCATGGCTCACGAAATATTCTCCTTGTTTCACAAACATTGTAGTATTTGAGAATCGGATCCCCAACTACTCCTTGTCACCCCACGATGGCCGTCTGCCGGTTAATTCTTCGAGATAACGTGCTGTTCGGTTTACCTCTGCTTTAAGTTTTCGACTCGACTTCTGTTTGGCTGTGTCTTCAGCCATGTATCGGACGCGATAGGTGCCTTTTTTCGTCTGTCTTAGTACGAATTCACCCGGAACATTCTGATTCACATATCGGAGCATGTCATGCAATAGCCAATAAACATCTGTGGACGAATAGCGAAGTTCGTTGTGTTTAGACTGCTCACTCACAAGGTCAAGTGTTTTCTGCACAGCACTAATAACTTCAGAGAGTGTATAAAATTTGTCTTCCTGTACACGAACGTCACTCATTTTTATGCTCCTGCCACTTTAATTGTAGGCATTCGCTCAGGCTGCGCGTCAAAAGTGTGTACATTATCAGCAGCGTTGCGGATCTGGATCAACTGTGATGCGATGCTTACAGCGATTTCTGGCACAGTTTTTGAGTTAATATTTAGCCCAACAGGGGCATAAACCCGCCGGAGTCTCTCTTCGGAAATTCCAAGCTCGAGTAAATCGTCAAAGATTAGCTTAATCTTGCGACGGCTGCCTATTAAACCGATATAACGGGCATCCGACTCAACGACGCTGTGTAGTGCCGATTCATCGTGTTGGTGTCCACGGGTGACAATGACGACATAAGTGAGCGGGGTGATCGGGTAATTTCGGAGTTCCGTTTCAATATCGCCGATGATAATTTCATCCGCCTCTGGTAACCGCTCAGCAGAGGCAAAGTCCGCACGATCATCAACAATGGCAATGTCAAAGTCTAACCAACTTCCAAGATGGCATAGTGCCTGACCGACATGCCCTGCTCCTGCGATAAGTAACGTCGGACGCGGTTGTAACGGTTCTAAGAAAATTCCAGTTGTTTCGTTCTCCTGGAATAGGACTGCACGGTTCTCTTCAAGAACGCCTGGCATCTTCTCTTCGACAGCTGTTTCCAATGCTGAGTCGCCCAACGTCCCGATGCGTTCACCATTGGTAGCGAAAATCATTTTCATGCCTACCTCAACATCCTGTTTTTCGCTGGATACAACGGTAGCACAGACGAGCGGAATTTTTTCTGCATTCAGGGCTTGGAGACGTTCAAACATCTCGGATTCGGCGTGCGTTCTCGGCAGATCAATGAAAATTTTCATATTTCCACCGCAGATAAGTCCATCATCCCAACCGTAATCGCTATCCAATTGAAACTCAAGTAGGCGTGGGACCCCACCCTGCATCAACCCAATCGCTTGTCGGCGTGCCTCCGCTTCAACGCATCCACCGCCGAGGGTCCCGACGTTCCGCAAGTCCGGGAGAATCAGCAGTTTCGAGCCAGGCTTTTGTGGTGTTGAACCCTTTGTTTCCACAACAGTGCAATAGGCACCGACCTGCGAGGATTCAATTAATTCTGGGATTTTTTGGTATATTTCTCTCATCTTGTAACCTTCATCAATTAGGCACCAAAGTTCTATTAGGACTGGTCTGCAGCACTCTGGGCAACTAATTTTTTGAACTGCTCGCGTTGCTGATTAGTCAGGTCAAGTGGAACAATGTCAGTAACACCCTCAGATCCGATCTTCGCTGGAACGTTTAGGTAAACCGACGCTGATCCGGCTGAAACGCGCGTCCCGACACTCATCACCCGATTTCTATCAAGAGCAATGGTCGAAACCAGCTGCAAAATATGACTTATCATTGTATATCCGCTGTCTGTCGTATAAGGGCAACGCTGCCTAACTGCTTCACAAAGGTGTTCGATGTCAGTTTCAGGCATCAGTTGTGCGATCGGAATACCGTTGACTCGACAGTATTGTGGAAGCGGGTACGTCTCCTGATCACTCCCGATGGCCAAAGCCATTACGTCTTCCACGGAAACCTTAACACGATTCGCAATTTCAGTGGTTAAATGTGCAGTAGTTGCACCGTTTCCGAGTCCGATAATCTGTGCCGTTCCGATCACCTGATGCATCCACGCAGCGATGTAATTCGCGGGTGACGCTGCTACCAAAATCTTGGCATCTGAGGCATATTGCTGAATTCCGGGAACAAAGCCTCGTGCAAGCGCGATGCTTGTAGTTTTGGATGCCTGAGGTGATCGGAAACCGGATTGTCCCATCGGCGGTAGCAGAACAACCACATCTGCCCCGGATAACCCTTCCAGCGAATTGGCATCGGAAATTTTGGTATCACTTGCACTTAACGCATTCGCCTCTACAAGATCTCGGAGACCTGTGGGTACGGCTGCTTTTGGATGAACAAATCTATTCTTGTTTGACTTTGCCCCTGACAGAAAGACAACTTCACTCACCGCCTCTAATTGGCATAAGCCCCAGGCAACCGAAACGGCAAACTGATTGTTGCCTAACAAAACTATTTTCATCTATCACCTTACAATGGTTATCGGTTCGCCTGCTATGCAGGCTTTCGGTTATGGGTTATCGGGTAAGAGCAACCTGTGACAGGTGAAAACCTTCGCAACTACTACAAATCATACTGAAAACCCACAACCGACAACTCATAACTCTCAATTACATCAAAAGGGTTTCAACAATCGCTTGGAACTGTTCTTCAAGATATTGACGATGGTTATCAAGTTCTGAATTTGCTGCGAGCTTCGTGGAGATCAGTTCATCGTAACGTTCAACATACTCCATTAAGGTTTCGACCTCTTTTTCATAGCAGATTGCCGATGCGAGAACTTTTTCCTTGAGGAAAAGTGGAAGTTCAGCTGCTGTAATCTGAGTCAATTCCCAGCGCCAGATCTTTTCAGATATATAAGAGACAAACTGATTGAGCGATTCCCCCTTATAGTTGTCACTTTGAAGTTCTTTCACCTCTTGGATAAGTCCTAATACATGGTTGAAAAGTTCATCTGGAAATTGTTGTCGCAATTCCATCAGTAGCCTACCCGTTGTGGATATGGGCAGCTGGTTCTGCAAGAGAAACACCCGCAAATTCGGATAATCTTCAACGCTCTTGCTTTCGCTAAGCCATGTTTCACCTATCGCGGGCAGATCACTGACATCGAAACTGAGTACTTGTTGCTTTCGGATCTCCTCAAGATTGGCAGCAAGTGGGTCAAGTCCAGCCGTAGCTAAAGTGCCGATAACCTCCTCTTGCCGATAAGGTCTCAGGAAAGTCATGAGTTCTTCGACCTTTTCCCGTTCTGCCTCGACAGCCTTAACATCCCTTGCACTCCCGTTCCGCGACTGCTGTTGCTTCCGCTTTTTCCTTTTTTGGGGTGTACTCGCGAGCCGGGTTGCGCGTTTCGCCAAAGTGCCGTGATAACCTAACAATTCTTCATAGAGGATTGCGAGTAGCGTATCGCCGTGTATAGCAAGCATAGCGGGTGTAGTGACATTTGCCAATTCGCGCCCGGTTTTAGAGATAATTGCGCGATTCAGGTTGCGTTCTATCAACTTCCGGTCTTTTTCGGCTTGGATAATCAGTGTACTCCCCAACATAAGGTTGATAAGCCTTTTTGTCTGGTCTGGTACACTGAGATTAATATCACAGGTAGGTTGGATGTCGGCGAGAAGCCGCTCACGCAATTTACCATCAAGGAGTAACGTCCACAAGGTTGCGTAATGTTGTTGCTGGTCTACTTTCGGAGGTGGATTTTCCAACCATTGCTTTATTGTTGGCAAATGCAGCTTCACATGGTTGAGGAGCTGTTCAAAATCGTCATCGGGAATTTCAAAACCGGCAAAGTTGGGGGCACCGCGGCGCTGCTGTGTCTGCTGATTTCGACGCTGTGTTTGTCCCATCGTTTTAACCGCCAATAGCAGATCAACGAACGGTTGGATAATAGTTTCAAAATCTTGATTGTGTTGACTCGCAAAATTCGCGAGTACCAGCAATTCTAACCAGATGGTCCCAAGGCGCTCAATTTGGGCAGAATGTAAAGTTGACCGGAGGGCGATGCCTGCCATCTTTTCACGCACTGTCCCACGCGTCCATCTCGGTAAATAAATCTCGTTTAAAAGCTCGTTATTCTCAAAAGTTAAGAATTCAACCTGATTGACGAGTCCGGTTTCAATGAAATCATGCTCGAACACTAAGTCATGAAACAGCCCGGTTGCTCGATCAAGCACCTGATTTGCGAGTTTGTAACAGGACTGGATGAGATGATTCAGGGTTAACTGCGGATTATCCTGTAATTGCCAAAACTCTATCATAGGGTCAATATTTTGTATGAGGATCTCCTTCTTCGCTGTTGTAATGTCCTCATCAAAGTATTCGGTAAGACACGTTGCATAGAATTCAACAAAAGCGAGTATCGTATTCCGTAGTTCTCGAATCACCAGATCGTCCCATACCTTATTATGGACGCGTTGTCCGGGCCCAAGAACAAGTGCCCTCAAACGCGTTTCCACACCCTGTTGAAATTGTGCCATCAACTGGTAGGCGTGTTGGTTGGCTTTCACCGTATACTCTTCAATTTTCTTGGAACCATCAGTGATTGCCGTTTCAATTTCTTCTACAGGTGCATTGAATGCGATAGGGACAAACTGAAGTGTCTCCGGTTCGAGTGGATTGTAAACCGCCGCCGTGGTGAGTATCTGAACGGGATTAAGTTCTTCCGTTGTGTCTGTCGTCTCTTCATCTCCATCATCAAACACCTTGGAAAGACGTGTATGAAGTGCCAAACTGTGCCCTAAATCGGTCAAATCAGGGTACTGTTTAATATGAGTTCGGAGGACTACAAGGAGTACATTGTAGTCGGCTCTCAATAATTGTCCAAAAAGGGCATCCTCATTGAGGTGTACGCGATGAATGTGAGTCTGCTCTGGAATGATAACAGTAGCCGCGGGTATTTCCTCGGTATTGGCATCATCAATTTGCGCCAGTACATAACCACCAGTTTTGACGGTGCTCGGTATTGCTAAGCGTGCCTTCAAAACTTCTTGCGTAAGTTCGGAGAGCGTTAAGGATTTTCCCAAGTTCTGAATAGTGATGTCCGTAACGACACCATCGGCAAAATCTGTGATTTGCCGTGCATTGCGTTCCAGTTCCTGTATGCTTTTGTGTACCCGGTCATAGTCGTCGTGAGCATCAGCAGAGACTTTCGCCTCGTCAATCCAGGAGACCCATGCCCCTGGACGAGGTTTCATCTTCACTGTAAGCTCACCATCTTCTGAGTCGAAACCGGGTAGAATGTCACCTTCTGAAGTCTCTTTTGGAGTCCAAACAATTAGATGTTTATCCGCCTTCACACCGAGCCCCAAGCCAAAGGTGTCCCCCCAACTCATCCGTCCCTCAATACTGGATTTGATTTTATCAGTCAACGCAAAAAGCGCGTTTGAACGAAAATTAAGCGATAATCCTTGCATTGGGTCGATTCAGTCGTCTGCCTTTCAAATAAATTTAGGCAATAAATTTGTGAATGACCAGGACATATATAAAGGCTGCCTCTTTGCTAAAATCGTTATGTCCGGCCAGTTATAAATTCTTAGGTTAATAACATATAGAACACGAGACCCCCTATTCTTTCTATGGGATGTCATCTGAAAAGTTAAGAGGTATCAAAAATATAATGATATTGATGCCCGCTTCAGTTTCAACTGAAGGTTAGTCTTGATCACTCGTGTCTTATGTCTATATCAACCAAAATGATAACTCAAAAAAATAGTTTTTGCTCCCGCCTTATCGGCTGACCTGATGACACATCCGTGCCCAATAAGCATTTATGAAATTTAGGACACTTCAAGCCCCCAAGCGTCCCAACCTTGGTGCTGTCTCCGTGCAAATAGTTCAATCTTACACTGATCCGGAAACATCTTCGCAATCCGTTGCCGGACGATATCAGGTTTTTCAGAGTGGCGTGTCCGTTTCGCTTGAACGAGCTGTTTGACGTTTCTCGCGCCTCTGGGTTGTGGAATTGTGCCGCGTTTGAAAACGAGGCACAATTCACACTGACTCATCGTATAGGATCCTGGATTTACGCGTTCTTTGTCCCAGACAAAGGCAACAGTTGCCCACCGAAACCCCCAAGCCTTGCCGAGTTGAATCGCTTGATCCAAATGTGGGGACGAACTCCACATAAAAAGTAGACAATTCTCTTCGCTGATTGCGGCAATATCCCAAGTCGCCATCTCTGATACCGGCACAGTCGGATAATGTCGAATTGCGCCGCCACTATCTTTTCCACCACTCCCTGTGTGTTGGAGCTGCCCTTTGTAATCCCACGGCGGATCTGCGTAGATAATGCCGTACTTTTTGTTAGGAAAGGGAGCATAAGATGTCATTAACTGTCTCGAACGATGCACCTATTTTGCTTCAACACTAAGCCCTTCTTGCGGAATGTCGTTGTTCGCGACGAGCATATCTCGATCAAAAACGAAGTCGCTGCGGGAACTACCAAGGCTTTCACCTTCTTTTTGGCGTTCACGGAAGTATTGCGGAAGCGTCAAGCCAGTCATACGAATAGCATCCTCAGGACAAGCCTCAACACAGTATCCACAAAAAATACAACGGAGCATGTTGATTTCAAAGACATCTGGGAACTTTTCCCGTTGATAGCCTTCCTTCGTCGTCCAACCCTCTGGCGCGGGTGCTGCTTGGATAGTAATGCAGTCGGCGGGGCAGGCGGTCGCGCACAAGAAGCATGCGACACACTTAATCTCGTCCTTCTCTGTTGTCGTCAGTTTGTGAATGCCGCGATAGCGTTCATTGCGTTCATCCACACTCCTCGGATCTTCAGGATATTGGTAGGTTAATTTCTTTTTCGGGATATGCTTTAGCGTGGTAAACATCCCCTTAATCAACGCTGGGATATAGAGTCTATCCCAAAAAGACATTTCTTCGCTCATTTTCATTTTTTTAATTATGGCCTCCTGGACTGCCCTCTAAATGTAAAGCAGAGACAAATTATGCCATTTAAGGCATAATTTCATTTTGGGCAGGTTTCCGGTGAAGTCGAACCATCTTCGTAACTTGGATGTCTATCTTCTTGAGTTAGCCGCCAGCAATCAGCCATCGACAGCACAACGAAAGGTAAGTCCAAGCCATAGTTACGGAGTAAGATTCGCTACTGTATAATTCGGTGCTTCCTCGGTAATATCAATATCGTGTGGATGGCTTTCACGGTAACCGCTGCTCGACATCCGTACAAATTGGCTATCCCTGCGTAACGCTTCAATGTCAGGGGTCCCACAATACCCCATAGCAGAACGAATACCACCAACCAACTGATAGACGAAATTGCTCAGTTTCCCTTTGTGTGGAACACGTCCCTCAATGCCACGAGGTACAAGTTTGGAGATATCCTCCGGACTTTCCTCTGGTGCACGGATTGCCCGCTTCCGTAATGCTCCCAACGAGCCCATGCCGCGGTGCATCTTGTAGGTTCTCCCTTGATAGATGACCGTGTCACCAGGACTCTCATCCGTTCCGGCGAGTAAACTTCCAATCATGACGGAACTTGCCCCTGCTCCGATAGCTTTTGCGATGTCCCCAGAATAACGGATGCCGCCATCGGCAATAATCGGCACATCTGCTTTATCAGCTTCCTTCGCACAGTCGTAGATTGCGGTAATCTGTGGAATACTCACCCCCGCTACGACACGAGTTGTGCAAATAGAACCGGGACCAACACCTACCTTGACTGCATCAGCACCAGCATCAATGAGGCTCCGTGTACCTTCAGGTGTAACTACATTCCCAGAAACGAGATCAACATTCGGGAAATGTGACTTAATGTACTCTGTCGACCGGATTACGTTTTTAGAATGACCGTGCGCTGTATCCAACACAAGGACGTCTACGCCTGCCTCCACCAACCGGTCAATGTCTTCCAGAGGTGTTGAGGGTACAACAGCAGCACCGACCCGCAACCGTCCAGCACTGTCTTTACAAGCATGTGGAAACATCTGGACCTTATCAATATCCTTAATAGTAATCAACCCACAGAGCCGAAAATCTTCATCTACAATTGGCAGTTTTTCTTTTCGAGATTTGTGAAGGACCTCTTTTGCCTTATCAAGTGTAATGCCGGGTGAGGCAGTAATCAACTTATCTCCCGGTGTCATTCGGGCAGTTACGGGAAGTGCAAGATTGTCTTCATATTTGAGATCTCGGTTGGTAATAAGTCCGACGAGGTAACCATCTTCAGTAACGATCGGGACACCGCCAATGCGATAGCGCGCTGTTACTTCGAGCGCATCGCGAATCGTCTTATCCGCCGTTAGTGTAATCGGTGCGGTAATCATACCACTTTCCGAACGTTTCACCCGATCAACCTCAGATACCTGCTCATCAATAGTGCAATTATAATGAATGATTCCGATGCCTCCCTCCCGTGCGATCGCAATGGCAAGGGTAGACTCGGTGACAGTATCCATAGGCGCGCTACAGATAGGAATGTTTAGCCGGAGGTTACGTGTGAGTTGCGTACTCGTATCCACCTGATCGGGCAATATATCCGACTCAGACGGAATCAGCAAAACATCGTCAAAAGTTAACCCTTCTTTTGCAAATCTTTGGGGGAAGACATCGGAAATTTTGGTCTCCATCGGAATTGTCTCCTTCATTGCGAGTAGAAATGGATAAGATAGGATTAGAACAGTGCCTAAAGACACCGTTGCGGGGATTTCACATCGCACACTTACGCCAAAAAGTCTTACCATCCAATTCTGACATATTATAGCATTTTTTTCTTTTTATGTCAAGAAACTTGCCGCGCAAATGGGAAAGAGAGTTTCAGTTTCTCTTTAGACGTATACCCCTAAACGAGATACAAGCACCCGATAACCAGTTTTGTAGAATGAAGTTAACACTTTCCCATGTTTAATTATACATGAAAACGAAAATTATAGCAACCATTTTTCCCCTAAAAATCCGAACCTGTGATATAATATTCCCAATTATTCGTAGCTGTCTGGACTTTTCAATACAGGTTTGCTAAGCCATATCTCCCAGTAAGTACAGGATTCAAAGGAGTCGCTGAATGGATAATCTAAATGTTGGAATCGTTGGACTCGGTTGGGTAGCTGGTGCCCACATCGAAACTTTTAAAAATGTTACAGGTGGTGCTGTTACCGCTATATGCTCACGTCGAGAACACGATGAATCTGTATTAGCAGAAACGTATGGGACCCCACTCAAAGCTTATACAGATTTTGATGAAATGGTCGCCGATCCGGATATACATATCATTGATATTTGTACGCCACACCCATTTCATGCTGAACAAGCCATTGCCGCTGCAGAAGCCGGTAAACATCTCATAATAGAAAAACCGATCTGTCTGACTTACGAAGATGCGAAAGCCATTCGCGATGCTGTCAAAAGCGCAGGCGTCAATGTTTGCGTCTGTTTTGAGTGTCGATATAGTGCGCATTTTACGATGATCCGTTCTGTCATTGATGAAGGCTTGCTCGGTGAACTTCACTACGCCGAAGTTGATTACTATCACGGCATCGGACCTTGGTACGGTCAGTACGAATGGAACATCAAAAAAGACTTTGGTGGCAGTACTTTACTCACTGCTGGATGCCATGCGCTTGACGCGCTCCTCTTCTTTATGGATGGAAAAGTTGAAGAGGTTACCAGCTACCATACACAATCCACAGGTGCGGTCTTTCAACCCTACGAATATAAAACAACAAGCGTGAGTCTCCTCAAGTTTGAAGGTGGCGGAAAAATTGGGAAAGTCACTTCTTGTGTAGATTGCTTGCAACCGTATTACTTCCACATCCACCTCGTTGGAAGCGAAGGAAGTCTACTTGATAATCGTATCTACTCCGCGAAACTCAAAGGGATGGATAAAAGCAAGTGGAGCACGCTTGAGACTTCACTGATCGATTCGGGTGATGTCAGCGACCATCCATACGAACCGCAGTTCCAAGCGTTCATTGACAGTATTGGACGCAACGAACCGATGCCCTTGACGGATTTTGACACGGCGTTTGAATCACATCGTGTTGTTTTCGCGGCAGACATGTCCGCAGAGGCAGGCGGTAGATCAGTCCAGATGAGTGAACTCGCCTAAATCACCAACGCATTGCTGCCTCGCGATAGAGCTGAATCTGCTCCATATTGCGAGGCACTGCTATTTGGAGAGCCTTCCGCTTTCGGTTGACATCTCTGAGGACAATCGGTGCTCTAAGCATATTTGTCATCGTAACAATGCCAGATCGGTAGAAGACCCACATGCGTTGTTCGGTGTAAGGATTAAGAACATATTCGGAAGTGTGCTCGGCAGGATGGCTACCTACATCAACAAAGAGATCGTACGCCGGATATGCAAGTTCAACAGTTGTATCATGTCCTTGTAGAAACAACTTTTCAGGCGGAGATTTGGGTGAATACCCACTCAGTTTACACCGCCGAATCCGAATGGGTGCGCTTGATTTGTTAATGAGATGCAAGGATACAACGATGGCGAGGCGATGGTTATCGTCCCGGTTAATAAACCACGTATCTTCTGGAATAACCGCTACCGTCAACCCCGGAATCTGTCTCTGCTTATTATAGATGATCGCCAATACTATAAAACTGACTACGCCGATTACCACCCAATTTCCGGTGGGAGTGGCTAAGAACTGAAGTAGTTGTTTTAATGCTTGTTGTAGCACGCCAACTCCTTGGAGAGTGTTTCTTCTGAAATCACGCCGTGTCGTCGAACAAGTGGAGGTGAGACCGAAATGTCGTACACTGTTGAAGGGATGGGACCTGGTGTTTTGCCTCCATCGACTATCATATCAATTCGCGATGCGAGTTCTTCACCAATTTCTTCGGGAGATGTGGCAGGTGGTTCGCCTGAGAGATTTGCGCTTGTTATCGCCGCTGGTCCGCCAAATGTACGTAGGATTTGTAGAAGTAGCGGATTGTTTGGAATGCGTACCCCAACAGTGTCGCCATTGGCTGTCAATACTGGCAGCAGGTTCTTCGCTTCAACAACGATAGTCAAACCACCGGGCCAAAAACGATCTGTGAGATGAAAAAAGAATCCGGGTAGGTTTTGGGAAACGCTGTGAACATCTGTGACCGAACTGAGGACAAGCGGAATCGGTTTACCATCTGGACGTCCCTTTATTGTGTAGAGCCTTTGCACGGCATCTGCATTAAACGGGTCCGCTGCCAATCCGTAGACTGTGTCGGTAGGGATAGCGATAATACCACCTGATTTCAGGTGCTGGACAGCTTCAAGATGCATATCAGATTCCACGGTCCGCTCCTTCCATTAGACATCCACGATAGAGCCGTTCGCAGCGGCGTTTAGAGAGAGTCCATCTCGCAACCCCTGTTGATACTTCTGATAGGCAATACCGGCAATCATTGCCCCGTTATCTGTACATAAACTCATCGGTGGATAGTAAACTTCAGCACCAACCTCCGCAGCGGCGGTTTTCAGTGAAGCACGCAATTCGCTATTCGCAGCAACCCCACCTGTCAACGTTATTGCGCTTGCCCCTGTGGATTTTGCGGCATGGAGCGACTTGTAAACCAAGATGTCAACCACGGCAGCCTGAAAACTGGCAGCAATATCTTCAATGGTTACCATATCAGGATTTGTATTCTCAACATCCTTCTGCCCATTTTCTACAAGTACGCCTGCGCGTTGCGCCTTCTCCACGAAATAACGCACTGAGGTTTTGATACCGCTAAAACTGAATTGGTAGTCCCCGCTATTTCGCATCGGTCTGGGAAACTTTATTCTCAACGGGTCGCCTTTCTGCGCGAGATCATCAATGATCTTACCACCAGGGAAACCAAGTCCAAGATACTTAGCGACCTTATCATAGACTTCACCAGCGGCATCATCTTGTGTACTCCCTAACACTTTGTACTGCCAGCCTTTGTGAACTTCTACGAGCAAGGTATGCCCTCCAGAAACCGTGAGGCAGATATGTGGAAAGGGTAGTACGTCATCATACACCATGGGTTTCGATAGCAAGTTTTGGCTTGCAAGCTGCGCCAAAAAGGGGGCGTAGATATGCCCTTCAATATGATTAATACCGAGCAAGGGCAGATTATGACAATATGCGAGACTCTTTGCCGCCGCAACACCGACCAACAACGCTCCAATCAAGCCGGGACGATTTGTCACGGCTATCGCTTCCAGATCTTTAAATGTAACATCTGCTTCTGTCAATGACCGGTGGACAATGTAGTTGATTGCCTCGATATGTTTACGCGATGCGAGTTCGGGGACAATGCCACCGTATTCCTGGTGTACATCAATTTGCGATGCAACAACATTAGACAGGATTTCCCTGCCATCAGCAACAACTGCAGCAGCGGTTTCATCACATGAGGTATCAATACCGAGTATCTTCATATCCATTCCATTCGTTAAAAATAGGTCTGCCCATCACAATTCGGACAACATTGAAGCTATCCTCAAAATAGAAGAAGTTGTTATAATTTTTCATTTAGCTGCAAACGGGCAGAGATAGGCAAATGAAATAATTCTTCACGTAACAAACGCGTGGAGAAAAATAGGACTTCAAGATTTTCAATATCCCCCGTGTCTGGATTGAAGCGCGCTATGATCTCATCATCAAGCTCTTCGCTCTCTTGCTCTGGATACGGTGCACAAGTATTTACGTACAAAATATCTGCATCTCTGTCATACTGGAACGTTAGGTGCGTTCCCATTCAACATTCCCTCCTTTTGCAAGTTGCCGAGTCATGTAAGCGGTAACAATCCAATGCCTTTCCACCGCCAAGCCAAGATCACTAACTACAACAACGACAACGTACTTACCACCTCGTAAATCGTCAAACCAGCGACTGAATAACCGAGCGTTCCTAATCCGAGAACTCTGCGTAACTCGGTCCGGCAGTATCAATGTGTCAGGAATACATTGTCGATACCTTGGTAGAAGGTCCGGGTGGTGTAAGGTAATATGATGTTCTCGCTTATCTGTCAGTTCAACATCGCTATCCAAGTAAGGACATGGGAAAAAAGTCATAGTTCCTAACAACAAATGACCACACTTAGTCTCTCATTGTGCTTCAAAAGTTAGACCTTTTTAGCGGTTTTTTGACGGTTTGAACGCTGTCTCCTTCTTCGTTGCACCCGTTCTTCTTGCCACTGACCATAAGGATTTTCATGTTCTTTACAATCATAGGAGCGAATCTCATCTTCGTCAAAAAACCGCTTTGTGAAATAAGTTATTGATTAGCCCTAGTAAATTGCTTCCCCGGCAACTGCTGAATGATGCCTTTGAGTTCAAGCATCAAAAGCACACTTGAAACTTGGCTAATCGGGAGTTGTGTCGTCCGAACGATGGTATCAATATGCGATGATGGGACTCCGATAGCATCGAAAACTGTCCTTTCGTCTGGCGTTAAATCCGGTGGCGGTGCGCTCTGGACAGGTTGTCGTGCTTCGGTGGGAGGCTGCGTGGCTGCGATTTTGGTATTACGCTTTTGAATAAATGACTTTTGTGAGGATTCGGTCTTTATATCCGACCTTTGTGATCCTGATGTGGAGGACTGAAGTTGGCTTAATACATGCTGTGGAAGTTCATTGAGAAGATCATCCACATTGTTGATAAGTTTCGCACCATTATTGATCAACCTGTGGGTACCAGCTGAAAGTTCAGAAAAGATTTCTCCTGGCACAGCAAAGACTTCTCTGCCCTGTTCAGCAGCGAGACGTGCGGTAATGAGTGCCCCACTGCGATTTGACGCTTCTACCACAACAGTTCCAAGCGTCAATCCACTAATGATACGGTTACGGCGTGGGAAATTGCCCGGTTTCGGTTTGATCCCGATTGGGAATTCGGAAATCAACGCCCCAGATGCCTCAATTTTCTTAACGAAGTCGCGATTCGACGCCGGATAGATAACGCTCAATCCGCTCCCCATCACTGCGATGGTTCGACCGCCTGCTTCAAGTGCACCCCGATGCGCCGAGGTATCAATACCTCTCGCGAGTCCGCTTACAACTGTCAGTCCACGTTGGGCGAGTTGATAGCTGAGTTGATAACTCACCTTTCTCCCGTAATCCTTGGCATTCCGAGAACCAACGAGCGAAATGCTCAGCGAGTCTTCCAGTGTCAGTTCACCCTTGAGGTACAACACAAGGGGTGGTACATCAATTACCTTCAAATGTTGTGGATATGCGTCATCGTAAAGCGTTAGGACCTGACAGCCATACTTGTTGATTAATTCCAGTTCACGCTCTATCGGATACAAGACGGGCTTTTGAATTAATAGATCGCACATAGCAGGCGAAAGTCCATCTATTTTTCTCAGCTCATCTGCTGTTGCCCGAAGTGCACGCTCTGCTGTACCAAAAACATCGCGCAAGACCTGAACGGTTTTGAGTCCAACTCCTTGAATCAGGTTTAAGTGAATTAGACTGATTGTCTCGTTAGAAAGCATTTCTCCGCCTTGCGCGATGTCTAGATAGGGTTGTCACAGTGTGCTTTGCAAGCACACGTAATGGTAATGGGACGCTACTGTTCCGCTGCCATTGCCTCTGCTGGATCCGGCGGGCGGGCGTAATAGAGTTCAATCTCTTGAATCTTCTTGTACTCATCTGCACTCGGTGCCCCAGTTTCGCCGCGTGTTGAACGTTTTGATCCGGTTATGCGACGTGAATCCCAACGCCTTGGTACTTTCAGCCGAAACCTTGTCGTGACAATTGGTTCTTTCAAAGTATACCTATACACCATGCGAAGGTTGTCTTTCACCTCTTTAACGGTGATCCATTCTTCTGCTTCATTCATATACTGAATCGCGAAGAATTCCAGTTGACCTTCTTCGGCTTTAACAACAATCACTTGTATAGTTTGGGGCTGTCGCCATTTGAGAACGGCTTCCGTGTATTTATCAGATTCCATTTGGGAAGCCTCATCCTTTTCATCTTCAAGAATTGGACCCGTCTCTCCGCGTGTGTGCATATTGTCGTCGTGGAACCTTGAATCCTCACTGGTCGCATCAAGTGCAATGTTTTCACTCAGCTCAAATGATGGACCCGACGCAAGAATACACCCTGATAACACGACCAATCCACAGAGAGTTATCGTTAATAATCCAATACGCATGTGTTGTCTCCTTGTTGCACGGAACGGCTCAGATACCGCCCGTATCGTCTAAATTGAGATGGCACCGTATAAGCAGTCCATCGGTGTCCGTCTCTATATTAACCCAAGTTGCTACTAACAGGTTTTGGACATTTCAGAAAGCCATTGCAGTCGCTTCCCCACCCCAGAGGGGTGCTATGTCTATAGAAAAGTGATTTTTAGTTCCCTGCACTCCAGCGGAGTGCTATATCAATGTACAACTGGCAACTTAGGTTATATTACTCCAATTCCAGTAAATCATCAAGTTCTTTTTCACGCTTATCGGTAGCTTCCTCGACTGCCATCTGCTCAGAAGTTTTGTAGCCGTAAAGCTCAATTTCTCGGATTTTACCAACAGCACGCCGACTGCTTATATTCCACCCTCTGCCACCAGAGCGTGCTCGCTCTTGACGGCTCAGCAGGGCATCATCTTTTGTTCCCAAAACACGCAACCGAATCCGACTCGTGGGGAAGGGAATAAGCAAAGAAATCTTAATCGGACTGATTTTAACACTTTTTACATCTTTGATTAGCTGCCAGTCGGATTCAACCGCGATACTGCCTTTATCTGCGAAAATATCAAATTCTGTCAAATTGTCGGAATGCACCACAATTCGACGGATAATCTTTTTCTCCGGTAAAGTAATGACTACCTGGGACGCCGGATTCGCACCTATGAACCCTTGCGAGCCAGCGGGGAAGGTTGTTTCACCAATAGTATTAAGTTTGCCATCAATCATCTGTGGGCTTGTTGCCTGTGTTCCCTCCAAGAGGGCATAATTTTCGCTCCATTCCTGCTCCGAGAAGAGCGCGGCGCACCCGTTGAGAATAATAGCAAAACAGAGTAGTGAAAAGAGCACAATGAATCGATATATCATCTTTTTACTCCTTTGATACCGCACTCAGGCACAAGCCTGCGCGCTACAGAACGCCTCTGGTTAAGATACAATTTTCCATGTTGCACCCTCACGGGTGTCTTGGATTTCAATATTGAGTTGTTTAAGCCGGTCCCGAATTTTATCGGACGTGTCCCAATCTTTGCGACTTCGGGCATCCTGCCGTATTTCTAAGAGGAAATTAATCAGATGGTCGCGCTGCTCTACATTGTCGCCATCGCTATTGCGCGCTTCGGTATCATAAATACCGAGTACTTGGCAAGTTTCAGTCAAGGCGCGATATGCTTGTGCGAGAACAAGTGGAGGAGTTTCATTAGGAGCACTGAGGGATCTGTTTACCTTACTAACAAGGGTGAAAATAGCACCGAGTGCCTGCGCTGTGTTGAAATCTGTATCCATCGCAGCGGTAAATTGCGACCTCATCTCCTGTATTGCGTGTTGAAGCGGAGAAGTCGCTGTATCGCCCTCCTCCTGCCCATCATATTTTTTCAGTGTGTCCAAACAATTGCTCAAACGCCTGAAAGCACCATCGGATTTCATCAAACTCTCGCGATTATAGTCAAGGGGATGTCGATAATGTGCCGAAATTAGGAAGTGGCGAATTACCTCGGTAGGATAATTGTCCAGTGCGTCTCGTAGCAGAATAAAGTTCTGCTCGGATTTTCCCATGCGCCTACCGTCAATATTTAGAAAGGCGATGTGTACCCAATAACGTGCGAAAGTACATCCAGTCGCCATCTCGCTCTGTGCGATTTCGTTTTCATGGTGTGGAAACCGCAAATCTTCACCACCCACATGGATGTCCAGTGTCGTGCCGAGATGCTTCATAGCCATAGCAGAGCATTCTATATGCCACCCTGGTCTTCCTTCTCCCCAAGGACTCTGCCAAGAAGGTTCACCGGGTTTAGCGGCTTTCCACAGATCAAAATCGCGCGGGTCTTCCTTTCGCTCATCAATTTCAACGCGAGCACCAGCGAGTAGGTCCTCCGGTTTTCGATTGGAAAGCTTGCCATACGCAGCGAATCGATTCACCCGATAATAGACACTTCCATCAATGATATAAGCTGCCTTCTTTTCGAGCAGTGTCTGAATTAGGCTTATCATCTCTGGAATGTGGTCAGTTGCTTTCGGGTGAACATCAGCAGGATGAATACCAAGACGCTGTGAATCTTCAAAGAACGCTTCACCGTTCTCATACGCCAACTGCTTCGCGGTGATACCCAGTTCTGCTGCACGATTGATAATCTTGTCATCAATATCTGTCAAATTTTGAACGAGTTTGACGGTATGCCCTCTATACTCCAAATAGCGTCGAATAATATCTGTCACCAACGCGGTACGTGCATTGCCCATGTGGATGTAATCGTAAACCGTCGGTCCGCAACTGTAAATCGACACCTGTTCGGGGTTTAGCGGTACAAAGTCCTCCAATTGCCGGCTCAGCGAGTTATAGATTTGGATACCCATTTTTTAGATTTTCGACTCCTCTTGACATTGATCACAAAAAAAATTATAGCCGAGAAAGACAAACAACAGCATGCGCGACAATCGCTTTACCTTCACCAACAACGCCTAATTCTTCAGCTGTGGTTGCCTTAACGTTTATCTGTTCTACGGTGATATCAAGCGTTTCAGCAAGCCTCGCGCGGATTTCTGAGATATAAGGTGCTAATTTCGGACGCTGGGCGATAACCGTGCTGTCTATATTTTCGATTCGGTAACCGCGCGAGCTCACTTTCGCGATAATATCACGCAAAAAAATAAGACTGTCCATACCTTCATAACGAGCATCTGTATCTGGAAAATGCGTGCCGATATCACCGAGTGTTGCTGCTCCTAAGATAGCATCTATGATTGCATGTGTCAAGACATCGGCATCTGAATGCCCCAACAGACCTAAATGATATGAAATCTCAACGCCACCCAAAATCAGTTTTCGATTCGCGACCAACCGATGAATATCGTAACCAATACCTACCCGCATATTTTTCCGTTCTAACGACAGCATCTATCGTTTAACTCTACGGTTTTGCAGAGTAATCACTATATTCGGATCATCGTTAGCCAACAGACATTTAGGCAAGAATCCTATTCAAATGCCTGATTTTCAAGGAGTGCCTCTGCGATTCGCAAATCTACTTGCGTCGTTATTTTTAAATTCGCATAATTGCCGTGTACTAACTTGACAGGAAAACCGAGTTGCTCAACAAGCGCAGCGTCATCAGTGGCTATAAGTTGACGCTGCTGTGCGATCTGATGCGCTTCTTCTAACAACGATTTGCGAAAGACTTGAGGTGTTTGCACTGCCCAGAGTTGTTCCCGCACGGGTGTTTCGAGAACGAAACAGTCTTTATTCGCTATTTTAATTGTATCTTTCACGGGTACCGCTGCGACAGCAGCACCATACTCGTCCGCGGCTGTGAGACACGCGAAGATTATTTCATCCGTCACAAAAGGACGTACGCCATCGTGGACAATCACAAAATCAACATCTGCTGAGAGCGCATGTATACCGTTTTGGACAGATGCTTGACGCGTCTCTCCACCTGCTACAAGTGCCTGCACTTTTTTAGATGGATACGGATCCAACACAGTAGTGTGGCATTCGCTGAAGTCGGCTTCGTCAACGATCACAAAAATTGCATCCACAGCACTGTTTTGCTCAAACCGTTGAATGGTATGTGCCAAAATTGGTTTCTGTCCCAACTTTAAGTACGGCTTTTTAACCGAATGCCTCATGCGGTGCCCCTTACCAGCTGCGGGAATAAGGGTGCAAACCTGGCTCCTCATCAATGTCCATTTCATCTGTTTTTATACGAGTGAAGATCATCTGCCCCGCGCTCGTTCGTAGCATCTGCGTGACTTCAACGTTAAGCGTCTTACCGATGTACGGTTTCCCATCCTCAACGATAACCATAGTGCCGTCATCAAGGTAACCAACGCCCTGATTAGATTCCTTACCTTCTTTAAGAAGAAACACCTGAATCACCTCACCAGCAATAACAACGGGACGGACTGCATTTGACAATTCATTGATATTAAGTACCTTCACACTTTGCAACTCGGCGACTTTGTTGAGGTTTAGATCGTTGGTTACAATTGTAGCGTCTCGCTCCTGGGCAAGATGGACTAACTTAGCGTCAACTTCTGAAAGGTTCGGTACATCCTCCTCTGTAATCTCAACAACAATCGCTGGATTATTTTGAAGTGCTCGGAGGATATCAAAACCGCGCCGCCCTTTATTTCGTCGTAGCGAATCAGTTGAATCCGCAATACGTTGCAGCTCGTTGAGAACAAATCTTGGAATAACAAGTGTGCCTTCAATAAATTTCGTTTGACAGATCTCAAGAATTCTACCATCAATGATAACACTTGTGTCCAAAATTTTTAAGTTACTTGCAACTTGAGCTGTGCGCGACTCGCCAGGTCGGACAGCTCCATTGGATCTCAGTAATTCGGTGAAACTGAAGGTTGTAGCAAGATAGTAACCACTCATCATACCGACATAACCAAAGCTGAGCACAAGCACTATAGTCAAACTACGGTGCGATTGTGAAAAGAGCGCCAAGACACCAAAGGAAACCAACAAACCGACAGAAAACCCTATTAGACTCGCCACAATGCCACGGATGCTGGATAGGTGCAGACAAAATTCTGCACCTACCAACAGAAGTGCCATGACGAACGCAGCAAGTACAACGAATAAATCACCATCGTAGACGATGTAGCATATCGCTGCGCTCGCGATGATAAAAGAAAGACGAATGCTCCAAATTTTCATTTTCTCTACCGTGCGCGTTTTGATAAAGGGAAAAAGAATCCAGTTTCTTGCGGGCGCTATATCCTGACGCGCCGACAAGACCTCTCGGTCCACGCACTGCTCCTATAATATACGAACACACTTTGTAAGAACACCCATTGATTCAAAAACGACGATGTTTAGATTTTACGATTACAACCTTTACTTAATAATCTAAACGACGATGTTTACATATGTGACTACAAGTTTTATTCACTAACCTAAATTGCCACTTAGCGAAACGATGCGAACTAAACCGTGAGAAACTGTGTTAGGATAATCATATAGTTTAAAAGGATTTATTAATTATGATATTCTAACATAGTTAGGATAACGTAGCAGAAAAAATAAATCAAGGGAAAACATGATTATGAAAAGTGGCAACCCGAATTATCTAATAGTATCATAACAAGGCACTTAGACTATCATATACGTCCTTAACACCTACCAGCTCAATATTTTCCTCAATTTTTAATCCTTTACGGTTGTATTCAGGGAAGATAGCACGTTTGAAACCCAACTTTGCAGCCTCTCGAATGCGCCTTTCGACATGTGTTACGGGTCTAATCTCGCCGCCGAGTCCAACCTCCCCAACCATAACGGTCCGTCGATCGACAGAAATCTCGCGATAACTTGAGGCTATTGCCATTAGCACCCCGAGATCAATACCGGGTTCAGCAACACGCAGCCCACCCGTAATGTTAACAAAAACATCAGCACCTCCGACATCAATACCTACACGCTTATTGAGGACAGCAATGAGCAGTGAGATTCGGTGTCGATCCACGCCTGTCGCCGTGTTGCGTGGATTCCCATAATTGGTAGGCACAACGAGTGCCTGTACCTCCATAAGCAACGGACGAGTGCCTTCCATGCTTGAAACTACAATAGAGCCTGCTACCTCTTCCTCTCTGTTGCTTAAAAAGAGCTCAGACGGGTTCATCACATCTACAAGCCCTCTATTTTGCATTTCAAAGATCCCGATCTCGTTCGTTGAGCCAAACCGATTTTTAATTGCACGTAGAACCCGGTAGATATGATGCTGTTCTCCCTCAAAATAGAGGACCGTATCCACCATGTGTTCTAAAATACGAGGACCTGCGAGTGTCCCATCTTTCGTGACATGTCCGACGAGGAATACTGGAACATTTCGGTTTTTTGCATAAATCAAGAGGCGTCCTGTACACTCCCGAATTTGGGTGACACTTCCAGGCGCAGATTGAATACTCGATAGATAGACTGCCTGGATAGAATCAACAATGACAACCTTTGGCTGAAGTGTCTCAATATGTTTTTCAATTTGCTCCAAGTTATTTTCACACAACACATAGAGCGTATCAGAAACAACACCGAGACGGGTTGCTCGCAGTTTTGTTTGACTAACGGACTCTTCACCAGAGACATAAAGAATGTCTCCATAGTTCCGACTCAATGCGTCGCTCGCTTGTAGGAGCAGCGTAGACTTACCTATTCCTGGGTCGCCACCGATAAGGACCACGGAACCGGGTACGATTCCGCCGCCGAGTACTCTGTCAAACTCTGTCATTCCCGTTAGGTGACGTTCTACATCGGTCGCCGTAATCTGCGAGATGGGTTCAGGGGCACGAGAGATTTGTCCGATACCACGCTGTTTTGAAGATGTGGTAAGTTCCTCTATCTCTTCGGCGAAACTCTGCCAACTTTGACATGTTGGACACCGTCCAAGCGATCTTGGTGTTGTATATCCACACTCTTGACAGACAAACCTGCGTTTCTCTCGTGCCATCTCTAATGTTACCAATCCTACCCTTACAGGTGCGGGTTTCAACTACAGAAGTACCTTTGTCAACGCTACCATCCACTGGCAAAAAATCGGAATCCTGTGGTCCAACGTCGTTCGCCGGTTACGTTTTCCAGACCAATCAAGAACTGCCCATACCGAAAAAAGCGCAGTGCTAATTCTGTATTCAATTCCGGTTGTCCACTCGTCAATCCGACGCCTTCTAAACTAATACCTAAGCGTTCGGACAACAACCACAAATCAAAGCCCATACCAACTCTGGATCGCATGAACCCGGCACGCGCTCGGAAGAAATCTGTCACATTGTACGCGTACTGAAATTCAAATCGGATATTTTCGTCTCGAACACCTATGCCAAATCTATAATGAGACCTTGTATCTGGGGACAATAAAAATGCCAATTCATTATGGAGTCGCTCCTCAAGACTTAAATAGCGAAGTTCATAATCCCAGCCAACCTGCGGCAAATCAAACTGCTTCAAGCTTTCTTCAGTTTGTTGGGAAAGCCTCGTCACAGTTGCCATCGTTTGATCAACATTCTTCAAGGTGCGGCGGGCATCCTCAAGCGGCTCTGGTGTGTTCAGCAACTGTGCAACCGTACCATCGCCCTCGTTGACTGTTGCAAAAAGACGATTGATGTTTTCCTCAAGACTCACAAACGCGTTCGTTGCTAATTGTAAGTCTTTCAGGATTGGTGCAATGCTGGCTTCACCTGTTTTTATGGCATCGCTACCCTGTGAAACAAGGGCAGACACCTCTGAAGTTAGTGTACTGAAGTCGGCACTTAAATCCTCTGCTATCTGTCGGAATTGTGACGTGCTTACCCTCACATCCGTCAAAATGGTGTTTAGTTTCGGGGAATTGTGATGAATCAGTCTTAAGAGTTCGCCTGTAATGTCACTGACTTGGCTACTTACCATGAGGGAATCACCTTCCAACTGCGTGATAAGGTTATTCACCTTGATGAGTGTTTGCTGAAAACGCCTATCATTTTCCAGTGCAAGCTGCGTCAACGTCTTAACTGTCTCCTCAGAGTCAATGCTTAACTTTTCAATAGTTTTCCCAGTTAATGAAACAACCTCCCGAATTTCCTTGATGGCAAGTTGAATCGCTTCTTGATTCGCCTGTAGGACTTCATTGGCAGCAGTTGTAAGTTCAATAGCTTGCGTCATACCAGCACTCGTCTGTTCAAGGAGCTCCAGTGCATTAACCGGATCCCTTCCGACAATAGGCAGATTCGCTGGCTTTAGGAGCGGATTCCCCATGGGACCGTTTTCCAGGGCGATGTAAATTTCACCGACGAACCCGTTCATAGAAATACTGGCACCACAGTCTTCCCGCAACCACTTAAAGGCATTCTTGACTTTTGCCTCGATGCGCACATTATTCGCCTCAGGCTGAAGCTCAATGCTGGTTACCTTACCGATTGGCACACCAGACAAGTAAACACCTGCACCCACATAGAGACCATTAACAGAGCGGAATTGGAAAGTCAACTCATCACCAGCAGTCGCCCAGGGCCAATTCTCAGCATTTGTGAGAAGGATTGTGAGGAATACGATTGCTATTAGAACCATCACACCGACTTTCACAGACGCCGTCCAAAAATTCATTTTATCTCCCTAAATATTCTCTCAAAATCGGATTTTCCATGTTGAGAATCTGGTCTGGTGCTCCAAATAGAACGAATTGCTGCAAAATCGGATTGTCGATGTTTATAATTTCTTCGGGACTTCCGTATGCGATTTGCTTACCTTCATGAATCATCGCCATCCGAGTTGCAACACTAAAGGCACTGTGCATATCATGTGTCACTACAACGGAAGTGACTTTTAACTTCTCGTGCAGGTCTCTGATGAGTTGATTGATTTCGGTGCATGTAACCGGATCAAGTCCGGTCGTCGGCTCATCGTACAGAATAACCTCTGGATTGCACGCCAGTGCGCGTGCGAGTCCAACACGTTTTCGCATACCACCACTCAATTCAGCAGGACGAAGCTCTTGAACCCCATCTAAATCAACAAGACCAAGTTTTTCATCAACAATTTTGCTTATTTCCCGTTTGCTAAGATCGGTATGCTGATCAAGCATAAAGGCGACATTCTCTGCAACGGTCATTGAATCAAACAAGGCAGCAGATTGGAAAAGCATTCCAATTTTCCGACGAATGATATTTACCTCTTTGGTTCCGAGATGCGAGATTTCTGTCCCATCAAACCAAACCTCCCCGGAATCAGCAGCAAGCAGTCCAGTAATAATCTTGAGTAAGACACTTTTCCCCGATCCACTTTGTCCCATAATTACGACTGTTTCACCGCGCGGAATCTCAAGGCTCAACCCGTCTAAAACGTAATTCTCTCCAAATTTTTTGCTGATATTCCTAACTGAAATCATACTGCTGGTCCTACTCCAGACCTAAAACGAGGATAAATAGTGCAGGTAAGCACTATCTTTTTAAGATGTTACACGCAGATGTGTAAACCGTGCTTGAATTTGTGGAGATTACATTAAACCCAAGATATTAAAGAGTACATGATTCAAGACGAAATCTAAGACGAGAATCGCTATGAGCGAGATAACAGCAGAACCGGTTGTAGCGATACCGACGCCCTCTGCCCCACCCGCCGAGGAGATACTAAAACCCTTGTAACATCCCACTGCTGCAATCGCCATCCCAAAGGAGGTAGCTTTAATTAAACTAATCAGCACACTACCCACAAAAAGATTTTTCTGAACCTCCAAAAGAAAAAAGGAGCCATTCACATCAAACAATGTCACAACAGCGATAAACCCGCCCGCGATACCTGCAAACGTTGAAAATATAGTGAGTGTCGGCAGCATCATAGAACAAGCGAGAAATCGAGGCACAACCAAATATTTGACTGGATTCGTCCCCATTACCTCAAGTGCGTCAATTTGTTCTGTAACCTTCATTGTTGAAAGCTCAGCGGTAATTGAGGCTCCGATTCGTCCGGCAAGCACAAATGCCGTAATCATTGGACCAAGTTCCTTTACCACTGAAACACAGACAAATCTTGCAACCGAACCTTCCACAGCATACGGCTTAAGTTGAATGTAGCCTTGAACTCCCAAGACCATCCCGGTGAAGAACCCTGAGACAATAACCACAGCCAAAGAGTTGAAACCTATCAGCAACAACTGCTTAACGAGGAGATCGAATTGGAATGGAGGACGAAAAATTTGAACAAGCGTTTGAAAAAACAGGGTGAAGGCTCGTCCCACCTCGGAAAGCACATGATGCAACCGAATTTTGATTAAATGGTAAAATCCACCAGAGGATTCGTGTATAGTGGACTGCTGATCCATATTGTATGTCTAACTCAGGTTTTCAAATCGCATCTGCTTTTTGGTAAAATAGAGCATGATCGGTCCGGTCGGTCCGTTACGTTGTTTCTTAATCAGCAGGTGTGCTTCAACCCGATCATCGGTCTCTTCCTCTTGGTAATAATCTTCTCGGTATAAAAAGGCAACAAGGTCAGCGTCTTGTTCAATTGCTCCGGATTCGCGCAAATCGGAAAGCTGCGGTTGTTTGTCGGGACGACGTTCCACCTCACGGCTCAACTGCGAACAGGCAATAATTGGCACATTGAGTTCCCAAGCGAGGATTTTCAAGGCGCGTGAGATTTCAGAGATTTCCTGTTCGCGAGCGTTGTATCTACCCGTCCCTCTGAGAAGCTGTAGGTAGTCAACAATAATAAGTGCAAGACTATTATGCTCACCTTTTAACCGTCGTCCTTCAGCGCGTAGACTCTGAACAGTAAGTCCGCGGTTGTCATTAATTAGGATAGGTGCTTCGGCGAGTCTACCTGCTGCTTCAGTCAACGGTCGCCAGTAGTCTTCGCTAAAATTACCTGTTCGGAGCCGTCCAAAATCGATGTGGGATTCCGCGGATAACATCCGCATAACAATATCTTGTGCGGGCATCTCAAGACTAAAAATGGCAACTGGACGCTCCTGCTCAAGCGCGATGTTCTGTGCCATATTCAGCACCAAGGTTGTCTTTCCCATGCTCGGTCGCGCGGCGATGATGATGAAGTTGCCGGGTTGTAGCCCCGATGTCATGTGGTCAAAATCCATAAAACCGGTCGGCACCCCTAAAAACCGGTCGGATTTGTGGTAGAGTTTTTCTATAGCATCTATGCTATCTGAGACAAGCGGCTGAATAGGGTGAAATCCGCGTTGTGCCTTGTCTTGACCGAGCTCAAAGACGGCTTCTTGTGCCTGATTGAGGATTTCCGAGAGTTCTATGCTTTCGTCTTGAGCGATATCGCGAATTTCGGAACCTGCATGAATTAACTGTCGGCGCGTCGCCTTTTCATAAAGAATATCGGCATAAAATTCTGTGCTCTCTGTCTCAACAATAGGTGCTTGTAGTTCATAGAGATAGTTAGCACCGCCTGTCCGATTAATCTGATTTGTCCGTTTCAGTTCATCGGCAACGAGAAGCGGATCGGCTTTGCTAACGCGATCGTATACGGTAAGGATCGCTGTATAGATTAACTGATGATCGGTCGTAAAAAATGCATCAGAAGTAGGTCCAAGCAGGGCGATTACACGAGGAATGACCGATTTCTCGGTCATCATTGCGCCGAGTACAGCCTGTTCAGCCTCCTTGTCAGAGAGAGATTCAACCGCTTGTGCCTGCATGATTATTCTTCGCGTTCAACAACGACCCGCAGTTCAATCTGAACATCGGCATGCAATTTGATCGGCACCATGAACACACCGAGTTCACGAATCGGTTCTGCAAGTTCAAAGAAGCGTCTTTCCAGATCGAATCCCTCAGCGCGTAAAGCCTCCGCGACATCTGTGGAGGTAACCGAGCCGAAGAGTCGATCATTTTCACCAGCACGCCGACTGAGTGTGCATGTGACCCCAGCAATCTGTCCGGCAATTTCACGTGCCTGTTCTCTATTCTTCGATTCTTGGTGATCAATAACTCGCTTTTGGTGCTCAAAGTGGCGACGGTTTCGCTCTGTTGCATGGACCGCCAACTGCATCGGCAAAAGATAGTTGCGCGCGTAGCCGTCGGCGACTGTCAACACATCGCCTGGAACACCAAGCCCTTCAACACTTTCCTTTAAAATCACTTCCATAATTGAAACCCTATGTCATCTCGTATAGGAAACCCAGGCATACGTGCCTGAACCTACTTCTATTGCGTAAACGGCAGCAATGCCATATTACGTGCACGTTTCACTGCGCGCGTCACCATTCGTTGTTGCTTTGCCGATAGTCCCGTGACTCGACGACTCACAATTTTTCCACGTTCGTTAATAAACTTTTGCAGCGTATCCACATCTTTGTAGTCAAAAGATTCGATTTTGTGAAAGCGCTGCCTCCGACGGAATGCCATATAATTTTCTTCCTTCTATTTAATCTATTGCGCGCCAATGTTCCTTGGCGCGCTGTATGTTCGTATGTCCCTCATAACGGAGGAACGTAAAAAAAGATTCGAGGAAGAAACTTCGTATGCCGATAGTTCTTCCAAGAACAGTGCTCTACTTAAAACGGTATGTCGTCCTCTGTTGAGGAAGGTGCACTGCTTGCTTCGGGGGCGGGAGCACCTTGATAAGGGGCAGGTTGTCCTGACGGCGCAGCGGGCTGCGCATCGGCGTAACCACCACCCATCTCGTCTTCGTCCCGGCGCCCACCGACAAACTGGAACCGTTGCAGACGGACCCTAAGCCGGTTCCGCTTAGTGCCATCATCGGCTTCCCATGAATCATACTTGAGAGAACCGTCAACCAAGATCGGTCTGCCTTTAGTAAAATACTCACCCACCACTTCAGCTTGCCTGCCCCATGCTTCGACATCAACAAAGCAGACAGACTCTCTTTGTTCACCCGTCTGGCGGTCAGTATAACTTTCATTCACAGCCAATCCAAAATTCGCAACGGCTGTTCCATTCGGAAGAAATTTTACTTCAGGATCTCGGGTAAGATTCCCCATTAGGATGACCTTGTTGTAACTTGCCATGGTTTCTCCTCTATATACGTTATTTAGTCTTCTTGGCATCACTTAAAGCCAAAAATTGGTTTTTTAAATCTGGATGATGCTCACCTTAGTCAGATATTGCAGGGTCTTCAGATACCTGATCGTCACCAATGCGTTTACCCTGCATTATCAGGTGTACTTTGCTCTGTATTACTGGACGTTGTCTGTTCCACTTCAGCAGCGAGCTCAGATTTCAACTTCTCGATATCGTCCTCGTATTGGACAATCATATAACGCAGAATCGTCTCAATGACACGCAGAGATTGGCTTAATTCAGCCACAAAACTTGGTGCGCTCTCAAAAATATAGAGCACATAATAACCTTCGCTACGTTTTCGGATCGGATAGGCGAGCCGTTTTTTTCCCCAAGGATCAACTTTCAGGAGAGTTCCGCTATTTTCAATAATACCTTTAACTTGATCAGTAAGAGCCTCTGCTTCGCTCTCATCATAGTCAGGGGTGATGATGAGCAGGAGTTCGTAAGGATTCAAATTTTCATGCCTCTCTTTGGACTGGTGGCCCCACTACAATCGTAAGGAAAGCAGGGAGCAGAGATTAATTGCGTAAATTCCATCTGATTAGCATGCGCTGAAAAAGCAATCACACCTCAGAATAGAATTCTATTCACCAATTTTAGTTTATATAATTATACCACATTTAGAGTCCTATATCAACCTAAAACCACATTTTTTTATCGTTGTCGGTTATGGGTTATCGGCTTTCGATAGTCGCTTTTCGTTGTCTGAATCAGGATTCACAGAATTAGAGAATGAACAGGATCATAGAAGGTTTTGTTCCATAAGGACGGCATACGAGGAGACAGGCAATTCAGGCTGGAAGTGTTGCGTGTGCTGTTACGTGTAGCGGTAGGAAGAACGGACGCTTTGATACGAGCACCTCTTGGCGAATTCGTTCAGCCAATGTGTCTACACCAACCTGCTCCGCTGTCGCAAGCCCGTATTTTTCCAGAAGTGGCAGGAGGCTTTGAAAGATCGTCGCCATGTATCGGTAACCCGCCCACCTTTCAGCAGCGCCAATCGGAGATTGAAGGTGCATCTCTGGCGGTGGCAAACCTGCGTCTACAAAAGCACGGTAAAGCCCAATCCCCATATCAAGGTGTGCTCCTGAGTGTTGAAACACACCCAAAATCCATCCAATGAGTTGATTCATGAGGGGTGTATCTGGATGTAAGAACGAAGGATAGAGCGTGTATTCTGGCTCCTGAAACGCTGCGATCCCACCCGGTTTTAAATGCATTACAAGATTCGCGAATGCTTCTACTGGATTCGCCATATACATTAGGACAAACCGTCCGATAATCGCATCAAACTTGTCCGGAAAGTCCAGCGTTCGAGCATCGCCTGCAACAAATTCAAGGTGTCGCATGCCAGCATCGGCTGCACGCTGACGTGCTGTGTCAAGAATCGTTGCATTGATATCTACGCCAATAATCTCCCCGTTTGGTCCGACGAGTTCGCCAAGGGTGAGAGCAACATCACCAGCACCACTTCCTATTTCGAGAACACGCATACCACTTGTAATACCAGCTTGCCTGCAGAGGCGCATGGTTGATTCGCCATAAATTCTTGATTGCTCAATGAGGCGCGTCGTTTCGTGTGAGGTGTGCCCTAAGGTATAGGTGGCATCACGATTTGAGGTATGCAAGTTATCCAACCGATTTTTCGCCATGCGCCGAGCCTTTTTACGATGGAAGGGATGCATACGCTGTGATGTGGGGTGGCAATAGGAGCGGTCGTTTTGACGTAGTGACTTCCGCCTGAATCCGATCCGCGAGTGTGTCAATATCTATCTCTTCAGCTGTGGCAATCCCATACGCCTCCATGAGGGGAACGAGGCTCCGGAAACTGTTGGCGAGATACTCAAATCCGGGCCAGTCCTCAGGACCGCCCATGGGCGCCTCAAAGTGTAAGGTCGGTTCAGGCAAACCGGCATCAACGAATACACGGTAAAGTTCCATACCCATGTTGAGATGTGCCCCTGAACGTTCAAACACCGCGAGCCCCCATTCGACCAACTGGTTTATTAGAGGTGTATCCGGATGTATAACCGTCCGGTAGAGCGCAAGTTCAGTATCCTGAAAGGCAACAATCCCACCGCGGCGAAGATGGGTAGCTAATTTTTTAAGCGCCTCTGCTGGATCTGCCATATATAGCAGCACAAGTCTACCGACGATGGCATCAAAGTAGTCAGGAAGTTCAAGCGTTCGGATATCACCAGCAATGAACCCAACATTCGTAAAACCTGCCGCATCCGCTCGAGTCTGTGCTGTTTTGAGAATATCAGGGTTGACATCTACACCAACAACTGTGCCGTCGGGCCCGACAAATTCGGCGAGCGTGAGAGCCACATCTCCGGCACCACTCCCCACATCAAGGACTTTCATTCCTTTGGCGATGCCGCTTCTGAGGAAAAAACGCCGGGTCACATCGTCGTAGAGTTGTGACTGCTCAATTAAGCGTTCTGTTTCGCTCTCACTGCGGCCCATTGTATATTCAGCATCTCTGGACTGATTATTCATCTCAATTTCTCCTAAAAGCTGTAACCGACCTTGGTATACCAGAACGCGCCGCCAAACCCATAAGGGCTATACTCACCGAAGGGCCTGCCAACGATCCTTGCTGGAAATTCTTTAATATCGAAGGGCACTTCAGGTCCCTCTGCCTCAGTAATATTATCCGGTTCTACATTGAGAACATTATTCACACCAATCGTGATGCCTAAGTTCTCAATGACCGCATAACTGACTTCAAGATCAATCAAAAACGCGTCGCTGTAGGTTTGCGCGCCCACAGCATTCTCATACCAAGGCCCATAATAATTGACCCGTCCCAATATACCCAAATTATTACCAATGCCTTGTGTTAATGTCACATTTCCGCGATGGCGAGGCACACCTTCCTGTATGAGTCGGATACGGACTTCGTTGAGAATATCGGGATTGTGTTTGGTTACCTCTGTTTCGGTGTAGTTGTAAGCAACGCTGAGCACACCCTCCAGTATGGGTGCCGTGAAAATCACATCAATTCCCTGCGTGCTCGTTCCAAATTCATTGGTAAAGAATCGAAATTCTTGCAAGTTCCCTGCGCTTGTGATACCTTCAGCCACGAGCTGCTGGATTTGTGCCTCGGTAATATCTGTGCCTCGGTTGAAGTCCTTTGAAGGTGCCAATCGATCCTCTACTATGATGTTGAAGTAGTCAACAGTGATACTCGCAATAGCGTGGCTAATCACCGTTCCAACCGTGAAATTCTTTGACTTTTCCGGTTCAAGTACCCGCCCCCCCACCAAACGTGCGGCACCATGTGTAGACGGAATCGTCCCTTTATTGACCAACGTATTGTTCTCACCGAATTCTGTTGTGACGTTAAAGGCGTTCTGCTGTCCCGGTGTCGGTGCCCTGAAACCGGTGCTGTAGCTGCCGCGCGCTCTTAAATCAACAATCGGATCAACCGCAAGCAATTCTCTGAACGTATCAGCAATACCATAATTCGTCGCAATTTTATAGTTGATTGTACTACCAAAATCATCAAAGTATTCACCGCGGACAGCAGCATTAACCGTCCAAAAGTCAACAGGTCGCAATTCACTTTCTAAATAGCCAGCAAAGTTAGACCGAGTCCAAGTGCCCTCGGCAATATCACTGAAACCGGGAAATCCGTTGGAACCCGAACTAAATCCTTGGCTTGCCAACGCACCGATTTGCCAAGACTCAATCTGTCCTGGCACAATCTCAAAGGTTTCTGTCCGATATTCCAAACCTGAGGCGAGGAACACCATGTCGTGTAGTGGATAGTTTAAGTCAAGGTTAATATTCGTATCCGCTTGGATATAATCGCCTGGATCAAATTCAGTCGGTGTGTCTGGGCCAAGTGAGGCATTGACAGTATTTCTGATAAAGAAATCGGAGGCGTGCCGTCCATAAGACGCGCTCAAATCCCACCCCAAGTTTTCCGCAATCGTTCCTTTTAAACCAATGAGAAGCGAAGCATCTTGGGTATCAGCCCCGAAGCGGGGGGTAAACCCACCGGGAAAGAGTTCTTGGAATGTGAATAGATTCGGGTCAGAAAAAACCTGTTGTAAGGCAACAGGATCTGGAACGTTGTTGGTGATTGGGATATCGTCAGCATCGTGGGGCGACAGTTCGGTAAACTCTTGTCCGGCAGCCGCTGCTGCCGCCTTTCGGGCTTCCCATTCCGCCATTTCCGCTGTCAAGCCTCGCAAATTCCCGACGAGCAAGGTTTCCCCACCACTATTACTAAACACGGCGCCACGGGTATTGGGGTTTCGGAAGTAGAAACCGCCTTCAACTTCCTTCTGTGCGTAGTTCGCATGACCGTAGAATTTAGTGTCCTCAGTAATACTTGCCCCGTAATTCGCAAAAAGTTTGATGTCGTTTCTGATAATAGGGTGTCCCCACGGCTGAGCGGGATCAGCAACATCCGTGTTTCCAACATTAATAAGCGCGGCGGCATCATCCCGTTGCACAGAGCGATCTGTCTCATTCATGCCCCCGTATTCTACACTAAGATTCGTCCAGAGGTCTTCTCGTCCCAAACCGATATTACCCGCAAGAGAATATGTGAGACCATCGCCAGCTTGGAAAATACCGGGTTTGATTTCAAAAGAACCGCCTTCATAACTATCTTTGAGTTGCAGATTCAGAACGCCGGCAATTGCATCGGAACCGTATTGTGCCGATGCGCCATCTCGTAGCACTTCCATCTGTTTCAACGCGATGGTGGGGATAGGAGAGAGATCAGCCCCCTGGGCACCATCAGACAATCCGTTTCCGAGCCAAGCAATCACGGAGGCGCGGTGCCGCCGTTTACCATTAACGAGCAGTAACGTGTGATCTGGTGCTAATCCGCGTAGGTTCGCTGGACGGACGACAGTGGCCGCATCGGCAATCGGTTGGGCATTAACATTGTAAGATGGCACTAAGTTTCTCAACAAGTCTGGCAAATCTGTACCGCCTTGTTTGACGAAATCCTCACTCGGTAAAACATCAATCGGCACCGCAGATTCAAGCACTGAACGCGGTTTCGCACGTGTTCCGACTACCACTATCCCTTCAAGCGTTACGACCTCTTGTTCCTCTTGTTCAGGTGTTGCTTCGCTTGATTCCGATTCAGTCTCTTGCGCTACTGTCGTAGATGCTAAACCTATACAAACAACCAAAATGACATGCATCAAAAGCAGCACCGTTTTAAAATCAAGTGCGCCTTTCATAAATGAAGCTCCTTCATTATTTTGGAAAAGCCCTTATCTAAAACAGAATTTATGAACTTATAATTCACCAGAATATGAACTTATTATAATATAATAAATTTAATACAAATTGAGTAGGCGCGGCTGAAAAACCGCGCCTATTACGAAAAGCATATATAGTACTTCTCACCAGCTAGATTTTAGAAATCGTATCCGACTTTGGCATACCAGTACGCCCCATCAAACCCAAACGGACTGAACTGACCGTATTTGTTGCCAACAGAATCAGCACCATTCGGATTTTCATCGGGATAGGTATTAAGGATATTTCTTCCACCGAGCGTGAGTGCCAATCCCGCCCCCACGGTGTAAGTCGTTTCTAAGTCGAAAATAACCTTTCCAGAGTATTCTCCAGTGCCTGGCACATTTGGATTCTGTAAGTAATCTTCAGAATCGAACCAACCGCTGAAATAACTGGCGCGCCCGAGCACGCCC
>JAPPNJ010000136.1 GCA_028818705.1 Candidatus Poribacteria bacterium | reverse complement strand
CCTCTTTTTCTGCTTTTAAACACCTTAATTCTTAAAATTGTCCAAACTATAGTATCACTATCTCCAAAAGGAGACACTCTATGAAAAATATTCTTGTCCTCTTGATACTCTTTTCTGCGATTACTTTGCCTGCTCTGGCTGAGTTGACCGATGCGAATCTCAATCAGATACGCTTGATTATCCGCCAGGAAGTCAAGGCAGAAGTCAAAGCAGAAATCACGGCATCCGAAGACCGCATGAAAGAATACATCAACTTGAAACTTGAGAATGTAAACAACCAAATCAAGGCAAACAGTAGCGAAATAGGTGCCATTAGAAGCCAAATGAACGTCTTTATAGGAATCCCTTTACTCATAATAACGCTACTTTTCGCGTGGCGTGCTTTGAGGGACCGGGCAAACGACAAACAAATACAAGCACTCATCGCTGAAAACGAGCACCTAAAACGGCAACAGACCATAACACCATGAAGGCATATCCGTTTAGATAGGTTGCTTTATCTATCTTTGTGTGAATATTTTCCAACTGAATGCATGGTTTGAATAGGAGGTTAAAAACGATGAGAGTTATAAGTACTTTAATCGCTATCACAGTTCTCTTTATTTCAGGGATATGGGTTCAGGAAAGTATATCGGAAATTGACCCAGAATCTCTGATGGGCATGTGGCACTTCGATCAAGGGAAGGGAGGGACAGTTAAAGATTCCTCGCCGAACGGTAATGATGGAAAAATCGTTGATGCCAAACGGGTCGAAGGCAAAGAAGGTATGGGCATCGAATTTGATGGAAGCAACCATGTCGTTATTCCAGCGAGCAAGACTATGGACGACTTCCTTGACGGGTTTACATATCTACTCTGGGTGAAACCGCTGGGTAACCCTTCGGGACCCCACGTCCGACTCATAGAACGGGATTGGCATAACCCGAATATCCTTATCGGTCCAACCGACTTCTACGGTAGTTTTCTGTTTAACGGTGGGATAGATAACAGTCAAGTCCGGGGCGGGGAATGGGAAATGGAGGAGTGGAGTTTTGTCGCCTTAACGCACGACGGTAAAACGCTTTCCCTCTATGTCAATGGCGAGATCGTCGCTGATTTAGATGTAGGAAAACCGAGTTTCAGTCAGGATCACGATGGTGGTTCGATCTGGTTAACCCGCTGGAAAGGTGGCGCGGGATGGGATTTCAGTGGAGTCCTTGACGAAATCGCTATCTTCAATGCTGCACTCAGCGAAGATGACCTGACTACCATTATGGAGGACGGACTTCAAAAGGCTCTTGATGTTTCGCCTATTGGCAGACTGACGACAACTTGGGCTAACATCAAACGATAGGTACGATCTCCGAATCGCAACTTTCTAATCTTGTAGGGCATCCCTTGTGGGTGCCCGAAAATTCTTTAAGTGAAGCAACGAAACGAGGTGATACCGTGGGACTAACCAACGATGAAATCGCACAGAAACTGATGGAACTCCATACTATTCTTATTGTCGCTGACTACCCAGAAGACCACGCAGCACGCTACCCGCGTTTAGCGTATACGATTTCTCGTATGGAAGAATCTGTCGCAGAACTGGTTGCTCAAGGACGATTGAAAGAGGAGATTCCGGGTGTCGGAGATATAGTCGCTACAATCATCACTGAATACGTCGAAACCGGAACGTGCTCGAAATTGCAGGAGTACGCAAATGATGTCCCACAGACAATTACAGAGTTGATGCCTATCCCAGGACTTGGTGCTAAAACGATTAAACTGCTGTATCAGGAGGCCGGTGTTGACAGTCTCCTATCGCTCCGAACGGCAATTGATGAAGATAAGTTGAAAGGGATCAAAGGCATCGGTAAAAAAACGATAGAGAATTTTGAGGGATACCTTAACGAAAATTTGTAACAAATATCCGTGCCAAGCGGACAGACATTTCTATTCAAGGGGTGAGATGATGGCAAGTTCACGGGACACAGGTGAAATGGTTGATGGCAAAAAGCATGGGTATTGGATTACGTATTACGCAAACGGGTTAAAGCGGAGCGAAGGGAACTACATTCACGGCAAAAAAGATGGTCCCTGGGTTCAGTACCATAAAAATGGGAACAAAGCAAGCGAAGCCTCCTTCCGAGATGGCAAGAACGAAGGCGAGTACATGTGCTACTATGAGAATGGCAACCGCAAATGGGGTGGTCCCTACCGAGAACATGATGGCGGCTCCGCTGATGGTAGAAAAGAAGGAGTCTGGCTCTGTTATGAGGAAGATGGCGAAACGGTGTGGCGCATCATTACCTATAAGAAAGGCGGTGCTCGTGCGAAACCGGATGAATTCCCGCTCGGTGTCTGCGAGGTTTGTGGTGAGGGCAGACGTTCAACGTGGGGCGAGACCTGTCCACAATGTGGGGCAGAGGTTTCTGATTAATTCTCAAGAATTCCGAAGTTTTTTGTCTGAATGGAGTTTCAATAGATAAGTAAACAAACCTACAAAAAGCTGAGGAAAAACAATTGAAAATGGACTCAGAGTTTGGGTGCGCTTTGGTGTTGTTGACAGCGTTTTTTGCTTTACAACTTCCAAGCATAATAAAGGCTGAGACAGAAACCGAATCCGCTCACAGAGTTGCAACTGCTGTCCGCGTTAAAGGCGCACCGCCACAATTAGATGGTGTTTTAGATGACGCTGTCTGGAAGATCGCGCCTCTCCATGAAGGCTTCCGTCAACGCGACCCCGATGAAGGGAAACCCGTCTCTGAACGCACTACATTCCAAGTTGCTTATGATGATGAGGCGGTCTATTTTGCTGTCATGTGCTATGACAGTGAACCCGATAAGGTTGTTTCCCGCCTTGTCAGACGCGATGATTACGTTGAATCCGATAAAGTCCAGATTATTCTTGATCCGCACTACAACCGACAGCGCGGTTTTTCCTTTACGATCTACCCTTCAGGTTCTGTCATAGATGGTATTGTTGGAGGTGGCGGGCCAGATGGCTGGAACAATGCTTGGGATGGTGTGTGGGAAGCAAGTACCCGTATCCACAAAAACGGATGGGCAGTAGAATGCAAAATCCCGTTTTACATGTTCCGCTTTTCACCAAAAGATGAATACACATGGGGCTTACAGGTAGAACGGGAAATTAGCCGTAGGAAAGAGCGGGCACACTGGCGTTTGATTAAAAAGGGAGAACCGGGTTGGATATCGCGTTTTGGGGACCTGATAGGAATTGAGGACATTCATCCCTCTCGGCATTTGGAGTTGATACCCTACGCGATGGGTAGAACGACCTTAAACACCGATACTGATTTGTGGGGCAATGTTGGCGGCGATGTTCAATACGGTATCACTTCTGGAATCACGCTCAACGCCACAATCAACCCCGATTTTGGACAGGTGGAGGCGGACCCTGCTACCTTGAATCTCTCTGCTTATGAGGAGTATTTTGAGGAACGTAGACCCTTTTTCGTCAAAGGGGCCTCTATTTTTAATGCTGGAGATTGGAGCAATCAATTCTTTTACTCACGACGGATTGGACGACAACCCGGACATTTTGAGATTCCAGAGGGTACCAGGGAACTAAGTCGTCCAGAAGCGACAACAATTCTCGGTGCTGCCAAGATCGTCGGAAGAACGAATAGCAACACCTCCTTCGGTATCATGGAGGCTGTCACAGCACCGGAATATGCGCAGATCAAGGAAAAGGGTAAGCACCAAGATTATTTGGTTGAACCCCTAACAAATTACTTTGTCGGTCGAGTGACACAAGATATCTTGGAAGGGAATTCTCGCGTCGGACTCATAACGACAGCGGTCAATCGACAGACTTCCAACGCGGCTTATGTCGGTGGGCTTGATTGGGATGTGAAACTTGCGAAAGAGCGGTACCAAATAAGCGGGATGCTCGCGGCAAGTCAAAGGGGAGAATTGGAGGCACGCAAGTCGGGGTATCTTGCAAATATTGAATTTGAAAAACAGGGTGGCTGGTGGCGGCTTGATACCAGTTTTAATGT
>JAPPNJ010000231.1 GCA_028818705.1 Candidatus Poribacteria bacterium | reverse complement strand
ATCAGAGGAACCGTGAACGGAGCGAGGATGAGAATCAGATTCCGCGGAATCGTGAGCGGCGGAGACCTGAAACGATTTCCATTGAAGAATTGCTCGGTGTCTATCAACCCCAGCATCAGCAAATTATCATTTACCAACGCGGTATTGGGTGGAGCAGACATCGGCGGGGTCTGGACGAAGAATGGCTCCGCGCCGTTGTGCTGATCCATGAAATTGGTCACTGGATTACCCATATACTGCCTAAACCAGGACTCCCTACATGGCCAACGGACCTATTCGCTTTGAGTGAAACGGACCTTAAAGAAGGATGGGCACAACTCATCACGTGGTGGATTGCTGAGAAAGTTGGAGGACCCTTTAGAAAAACTTTTGAGGAACTGAACCAAAACCAATCACCGCCTTATCACGTGTTTGAACAGTTCAAAGATGAACCAACGGATACGGTAATGGCATCTCTTGAAAGATTAAGGCTTCTTTCATGGCCCGCTCGTCTTCAAGATTGGAAGAAAGGACTTGGATAAGGGGCTATTGTTCTCAGTGGAAACGAACGTAGCAGAACAGTTACCATTTGTCTTAGGTTGCTAAATCGGTTGTTGGCGGATGGAGTTTACTAAATTTGTGAAGGGATAAAAACTTGGCTCATGTCGAGATTGAATGCAGAAGGAAAATTTAATCCTTGTAGTTATTGGTTCCGCTGATGCAGTTGCATTGACTTTATACATGAGCCAAAAACTTATGGAATTGAACCTGAAAAAAATGGAAGACCTTTTGGAGAAGTTCGCGACAGCACCTGTGCCGAACTATATGGGGTTTTTACAAGCCATACAGGAAGAGGGCTATTGGCAATTGCGGCCTCATAACCTAGCGGACATAATTGCTAAAGGCCTAAACAAGTACGAACGATTGATCGCAGAAGATGAAAGACGCGGAAACGCTTCGGAGGAAGGATTTAAAGCGTTCCTCCGATACAAACTGCTCATTAGATTTTTGATAAGTAGTTCGCCCAGAATGCAGGGACTCATTGAAGATTTTCAATCCGGTGCTTTTGAAAAAGCCATTGATCTCTCTACGTAGTGTTTACATTTTGTTAGCAGTGATCAATATAGCTGCGAAATAAACGAATCCGAGGTATCGGTTTGCATATTTATCATAGCGCGTGGCGACCCTGCGATACTGCTTCAATCGATGAAAAAAACGCTCTATAACGTTGCGACGTTTATAGATTTGTTCATCATAAGGACGGTCTTCAACGCGATTCTTGCGAGGACGGATCACGGCAACCGCCCCTTGAGCAACAATCGTTTCTCGCAGCGCATCGGAGTCATAAGCCGCATCCGCAATAACATACTTACACGTGTAGCGAGCAATCAACGCCGGGGCTTCTGTCACGTCATGGCGAGGCCCCGCTGTCAAGGTAAAACGCAAGGGCAAAAACCTGTCATCCACTGCAGCATTGAGTTTCGTCGTAAAGCCACCTTTACTCCGACCAAGTGCCTCTGATGCCTGACCTCCGTTTTTTTTTTTCGGGGCACCCGCTGCAGAAGAATGTGCACGCACAATCGTTGAATCAATGAGGAGGGCAGAGATTTCACCCGCCTCATGAAAATGTTCATGAAGTTTTTCAAAGATACCGGCATCACACCAGCGTGCGAAGCGGCGATAGATGCTATTCCAATACCCGTAGACTTTTGGCAAGGCACGCCAAGTCGCACCTTGTCTTGTTATCCAGACGATCGCTGAGAAAAAACGTTTACAGTCTTCAGGGTTACCAACATAGACGTTCGGAGTAGCTTGGAGAAACGGCAGGATGCTTTGCCACGCCGCATCGCTGATCATCACCGGTAGCTCTTGAGTTTCATCTGTTGTTTTTTCAGTATTCATAACTCAGAGTCTACCAAAACCTAACAAAAATGTCAATAACTTACACAATGTAAACACTACCTAATCAAGCTATAAAGTTAGCTCCAAAAGATGGCAAAGCATACTTAGATCGAGGAATTGCTTACTTCAGAAAAGGTAACTATGACAAGGCAGTAGAAGATTGTACTCAAGCCATCGAACTTAGGATCGGAAGTGCCACTGCTTATAATGTCAGAGGGCAGGCTTGTTTTCTCAAAAGTGCTTATGATGGGATCCTTAACTCTCTTGACCTGAGTTCTGTTATGGCTGACCTTAACAAAGCAGTTTGTTTGGCACCTAAGCATACTGCAATCTACCTTGCAAGAGGGTATATCTATTACGAGATAGGTGATAGTGATAAAGCTATTGAGGATTACGACAACGCTGTCCGGCTCTGTCCTAACTATAAGACAGATTTGGTAGATCGTAAACACATCGTTGCAGGACTTGATATGGTCTCCTCAGTTGAAAAGGCTGTTGAACTATTAGATAGTGTCGTTGAGGATTACGATTGTTCTGAAAATTTTGCATCTGCTGCCTACTATTCTGGCGTATCAATTTTATTCAGTGGCAATAAACATAAAGCACGGCAACGTTTTGAGACAGCGCGCGAATTAGGTTTTAAAGACGACACCAAAATTGCTGAACATCTTGAGAACTTAAAGGATCGGAAATAGCTGCTTTAGGAATTGTTTCTGACACATCTACTGGAACCATCCAAGGGTGGAGGTTACTGCATGAATAAACAAACTATCCATAGCTTGACTATCCATAACTTGAGTGAAGTTATTAGGCTTAATCCTGAGAATATCACTGCATACCTAAACAGAGGATATGTCTATTGGAGACAATATTATTATCATGAAGCTATCGCAGACTATGACGAAGCCATAAGACTTGACCCCGAAAATATCATTGCTTACAACAACAGAGGAGGTGTATATAGGGATATAGGCGATTATGATAAAGTTATGGAAGAAGACGATTATGGTTATGATATCGCTGAAGTGATCGCGGACTGTAGTGAATCCATAAGACTTGACCCTGAAAACGCCACTGCATACATCGATAGAGGATACGCATACGACCTTGATCGGGTTATTGCTGATCACTTAAAAGGAATGCCTGCCTATTCCGCCTATTCTACAGAGGATGAAGAGGATGAGACCTACGACGATTATAAGGATGGGTTCCGTAAATTTGTTGAGGAAGAGGAGTACAACAGAGAAATTTTAACTTGTACGGATGCCATTCGTCTTGATCCGAAAAATCCTACTCCCTATAGTAATAGGGGAGATGTTTACTTCCGAGGAAACGACTGGAATCGTGCTATCTCAGATTACAACGAAGCGATCAGACTCGCCCCCGGAGATGTTATATCTTATAATCGGAGGGGAGACGCACATTACGAGAAAAGTAACTACGACGAAGCTATCAAGGATTATGATGTAGTCATTCGGCTTATTCCTGAAGATGACTCAGCAGACATCAGGGAGAAGCGCGGAGATGCCTACTACCAAAAAGGTAATTACGACAAGGCTATTGAAGATTACAACGAAGCGATCCGTATTAATCCTGGGGGTGCCATATCTGCTTACGTGATGCGGCGAAATGTCTACTCTGAAAAGCTTAACATTGCTCCAGCATCTGATATTTGCGATGAAGCAATCAAGGCTAATCTGGAGGTTGCTGGAACTTATCACAATAAAGGATACACTTGTTATAGAGAAGGTGAATATGAGAAGGCCATTGCCAACTATAGTGAAGCGATTAAACTTGATCCTAAAAATGCTAAGGTTTACGTTGACCGCGGGAATGCCTACTCGAAAAAGTGTGACATTGACTTAGACATTGCAGATTCCGCCGAAGTTATTCGTGCGAAAAACGACATTGACATGGCAATCATAGATTATAACGAAGCCATCCGGCGTAATCTTGGGAATGTTATAGCGTACTTCAATAGAGGGCGCGCCTACATCAAAAAAAGCAATATTGAATTGGCTGCTTACAACGCCATCGTTACTGTTGATGAGTTAAATGAAGTTATTCGGCGTAATCCTAAAAATGCTATAGCCTACTTCAGTAGAGGGTATACTTACTCTAA
>JAPPNJ010000010.1 GCA_028818705.1 Candidatus Poribacteria bacterium | reverse complement strand
GCCCGTCTGAACATCCCACAAACGCACTGTCCTGTCCCAACTCCCACTCACCAGCATCCTGCCACCAGGACTGAACGATACGCTATAGACCCAATCCGTATGCCCCCTAAGCGTTCGGATATGCCTGCCCGTCTGAACATCCCACAAACGCACCGTAGCGTCCTTACTCGCACTCGCCAGCGTCCTGCCATCCGGACTGAACGATACGCTTCTGACCGCCCGCGTATGCCCTTCAAGCGTGCGAATATGCCTGCCCGTCTGAACATCCCACAAACGCACTGTCCTGTCCCAACTCCCACTCACCAGCGTCCTGCCATCCGGACTGAACGATACGCTATAGACCCTTTCCGTATGTCCGGTGAATAGGTCAAGTTCTTCACCTGTCTCCGCATCGTAAACCCAAATACCGATGCCACTTGCAACTGCCAGGCGTGTACCATCCGGCGAATATGCCACCTCAGAAATCCACCCTTTACCGAGACGGACTTTCGCGCCATCTGGCAGATGCCATTGAGGAGAGGTTTGCGCGAAGGTGTTTGATGTAAAAGCAAATATTGCCAAAAAGACAGTTAAGACCAAGAAAAATGTATTTTTCATGAAAGGGTTTCTCCTATTATTTTCGTAGAAGTCATACTGAGTAAAACATAAGGATGTGGTAAAATAGAGGAAGACAAGGAGATAATATGTGTGCTTTTCTCTCCGCTTCAGATTCCCATTTACTTTGAATTTTTAGCACTTACTCGCTATGAGTTCTTTCATAGAATTTAAGCATACGCTGTTCAGGACAGGATTTACACAAATTCAATATATGCACCAAGAGTTTGTTGTTTTTAACTCCCTAAATCCCCTTATCAAGGAGACTTTAAGAGGGAGTGAATGCCATACGGCATTCATACCGTTGAGTGCGTAAGTCCTACAGGATTACTTTATCTATGTTTATGAGAAGGCTCGCAAATTAATAGTTCCCTCCAAATTGAATACGGTTCCCCTCTGGGTCGCGGATGTCGAAAATGGCCTGCCCATCGTTGTTCTCCAGTTTCCGTAATCGCTTCCCTTTCGATTTCAGTCGTTGATGAATGGTACTGACGCTTTCAACGTGGAACATGAGCTTCTGTCTGCCTTCGTTTGGTTTGCTTGCGCTGTGGAGGCACAACGTGCCAACCCCCGTCTTAAAGCGGAAAAAACGGTGTTCTGGGAACGGTTGGTCTTCGTCCGGTACTAATCCGATGACATCTCTGTAAAACGCGATGACAGTTTTCATGTCTTTGACAAAAAGCATAATGCCGCTTAGTTCTATTGTGTTCTCCTTTTCCATTGTGTTCTCCCTTTTAGCGATCTAACTCCCCGGCAATAACATTCAGACTTCCCAAAACAGCCACGGTATCGGAAACCATGCCGCCCTCCAGCATGTGTGGCAAGGCTTGGAAGTGCAGGAAACTCGGCGGGCGGATGCGGATGCGATAACCCGTGCCGCTTCCATCACTGACAATATAAAATCCAAGTTCTCCGTTCGGTGATTCCGTGGCGCAATAGTGATCACCTTTTGGAACTTCCACGCCGTGACCATCCATAATAACCTTGAAATGATGAATTAAGCCCTCAATATGTCCATAGGCATCCGATTTGTTCGGGAGCATAATCTTGTTATTTTCCAGGTTGACCGGTCCCTCAGGCATATTATCAAGCACTTGGGCAATAATCCCACAGCTCTGAATCATCTCTTCCATCCGGACAAGGTAGCGATCGTAGGCATCGCCGTTGCTTCCAACCGGAACATCAAATGTCACTTCGTCATAACTGGAATAAGGTTCAGCCTTACGCAGGTCGTGCGCGACACCTGTTGCTCGAAGACAGGGGCCTGTCAAACCGTAGTCAATGGCATCGTCACCTGAAATAGTACCAACACCCTTCGTACGATCCATCCAGATGCGATTCCGAGTGAGCAGTGTATGGGTCTCCCGCAGTGCCTTCGGGAAGTCGGTGATGAATTGCCGAATGTCTTCTTCACATCCCTGATAAAGGTCTCGGAGAACACCGCCGACACGTGTGTAACTGGTTGTCAACCGCGCCCCTGTTGTTTTTTCAAAGATGCTGTACAATTTTTCGCGTTCACGGAAGCTGTAAAGGAATACCGAAAATGCCCCTAAATCAAGTGCTGCAGTTCCCAGCCAGAGCAGATGATCTGCCAGTCTTGAGAGTTCTGCCATCAAAATACGGATGTATTGACATCTTTTCGGCACTTCAATGCCGAGTAATTGCTCGACTGCAAGTACATACCCGAAATTGTTGGACAACGGCGACAGATAGTTCATTCTGTCTGTTACAACGATATACTGGTTGTAATCCAGGTGTTCACCGAGTTTCTCAAATCCTGTGTGCAGGTATCCTGCATGCGGCGTTGCCTTCAAAATCGATTCGCCGTCGAGCTCTAACACGATGCGAAGGGTGCCGTGCGTTGCAGGATGTTGCGGACCGAAGTTGAGAACCATCTTCTCGCCTGTCGCGCGTTCCAGCCCACCTTGCATAGAATACTCCTTTTCATTAGCAGTCGGCCGTCAGCAGTTAGCGATCAGTGAAGCGTTGTGGGTATTACAAACGTTTTTACCTGCTATAACGATCTCTTTACTGAAGGCTAAAGACTGAAAACTGAGTGCTTTTTAGACATTCTGCTTGTCAAAATTAAAGCGTTCGCGTTCGCCGCGTCCTTGAAGTGGGTAGTCCTTACGGAGTGGGTGTCCCTCAAAGTCGTCTGGCATTAATATCCGACGTAGATCAGGGTGCCCCTCAAAATGGATACCAAACATGTCATAAGTCTCACGTTCCAACCAATTTGCCCCACGCCACAATCCAGTAGCAGATCGGATACTCAGGTCGTTTTCATGGACAGGAACCTTTACCCGAACACGACACTGCCCTTGATAGGAATAGAGTTGATAAATAACCATGAATCTTGCATAGTCAAACTGCATTAACTCTGATTCCATCCGCGAGTTATCCACCGCTGTGACATCGACAAGGTAGATATAAGCAAGCTCAGGATCCGTTTTCAGGTATTCCAGAACGGCGTAAGCCTGTTCCTTACGCACAACAACGACAACCGTACCACGACTTTCATCTTGTGCTAAGAGCGCGTCTGCATGCGCTGCCTCTAATTTTTCAAGGACGAGAGGTTTCGACTGTTCTTCGACTTCTTTCTCTTCATTCATAGACGACCTCTACTCCTTTGGGTGAGACACCACTGGCGATTTTTTCTTGCACCTGTAGCACCGCATCAATAAGATCTTCGGGACGCGGTGGGCATCCAGGGATATAGACATCTACAGGGATGAACTGGTCAACCCCTTGGATGAGGGTATAGGTGTCAAACACACCGCCGCAGGAAGCACATGCTCCCATCGAAATCACCCACTTTGGATCGGGCATCTGGTCGTAGATTCGTTTCAAGACCGGCATCATTTTGATAGAAATTCTGCCGGAGACGATAAGGAGATCAGATTGGCGCGGGGAAAAACGGATTGCCTCAGAGCCGAATCGAGAGAGGTCGAATTTAGAAGCCAAGGTCGCCATCATCTCAATCGCACAACAAGCGGTTCCGAAAGGCATCGGCCATAGTGAATTCTTTCGTCCCCAATTGACGACTTTATCAATAGTCGTTGTAATGATGTTGCCATCCTGCCCGGCACCTGCTCCAAAATCTAATCCCATGTTAAGCCTCCTTTCTTCCAAGCATAGATATAGCCCAGAAGAAGAATGCCGATAAATACCAGCATTTCAATTAAAATAAACAAACCGCTTGTTTCAGAGAATTTCTTAAATACCACTGCCCAAGGATAGAGAAACACCACTTCAATATCGAAAATGATGAAAAGCATCGCGATGAGATCGAAACGGATCGTAAACCGTTGCCTCGCATCGCCGACCGGGCGGACACCAGACTCGTAAACGGAGAGTTTGACGCGGGTCGGGCGTTTGGGTCCAAGAATATGGGTCAGGGCGAGATTAATACCCGCAAAGAG
>JAPPNJ010000094.1:2839-4039 GCA_028818705.1 Candidatus Poribacteria bacterium | reverse complement strand
TTCGGTAGCAATGGCAGAGGGTGTTGACATTCCGGATCCGAGTCTCCGTGCTGCTGTTGAGTTTGCCTTGAACAAGGAAGCGGGTGCTGATATTACTCAGGCAGATATGGCGAGTTTGGAAGTGCTTCAAGCCAGCAGATGTCGCTTTTTGAAGCAGTCAGGGGTGCCACGGTGGTTGCCATTACCGCGGAGATGTCCGGATGATATATTTGGATCTGACATTCAAGATCTGAGTGGACTTGAATTTGCTATTAATCTGAAAGAGCTTCATCTTGCTCATAACAAAATATCGGATGTATCCCCACTCAAATCATTGGAAAAGTTGATAGTTTTAGATCTTCACAACAACTTTGGAATATCTGATGCGTCTCCACTCAGAGCATTGACAAACCTCACACATCTTTCTCTTTGGGGCAACCTTGTGTCTGATGCGTCCCCACTCGGTGCCTTGACAAATCTCATATACTTATCTCTTGAAAACAATAAGATAGCAGATGTGTCCCCGCTCAAGGATTTGACAAACTTGATAGGACTGGATCTTGAAGCTAACCTAATATCTGATTTGTCCCCGCTCAAAGATTTGACGAAGTTAATATTCTTAGATTTTGACTCGAACGAGGTATCGGATATATCTATACTCAAAGATATGACACTGCTGACACAACTGGATGGTTCCGACAACCATATATCTGATTTATCTCCGCTCAGTGCTTTGACAAAAATGAGGCAGATGGATCTTGATGATAACAATATATCGGATATATCGCCACTCAAAGACATGATAGAATTGTCATGGTTGGATCTTGACGGTAACCAGATAGTGGATATATCCCCATTGCAAAATATGATAAAACTGACAAGGCTGAATCTTGACGACAATGAGATATTAGATGTGTCTCCACTGAAAAATATGACAAAACTGGAAAAATTAGATCTTGACCACAATGAAATATCGAATGTATCCGCACTCAGAGATATGATAGAACTGACCTGGCTAGATCTTGACGACAACGAGATATCAGATATATCCGCACTGAAAAATATGACAAGATTAATGTTGTTGGATCTTGGCGACAACGAGATATCAGATATATCCGCACTGAAAAATATGATAGAACTAACAGACTTAGATCTTAACGACAACGAGATATCAGATATATCCGCACTCAGTGTTTTGAGAGACCTGATGATATTGGATCT
>JAPPNJ010000094.1:0-2739 GCA_028818705.1 Candidatus Poribacteria bacterium | reverse complement strand
TGACGGTAACGAGATATTGGATGTGTCTCCACTCAGCACATTGATAAACCTGATGATATTGGATCTTGACGGTAACGAGATATTGGATGTGTCTCCACTCAGCACATTGATAAACCTGATGGAATTGGATCTTCATGACAATGAAATAATCGATATATCCGCACTCAAAAATTTGAGGAAACTGAAAATCCTTGATCTTAGTGAAAATCACATCACAGATTTCTCACCGATCGCTAAATTGGTAGAAAATCTAATGGAATATGATAATAGCAATCAAGCGTCACCACCGATTAAGACGGCGGATGTGAACCGCGATGGTGTTGTAAATGTAATGGACCTCGTTTTAGTTGCCTTTAATTATCGCAATCCTGATTTTGCGGATGCTGCGCAATTTGGGGTTTATCTGGATGTCAATGGTGATGGTGTTGTGGATGTAAGAGACTTGGTTGCTGTCGCAGCAGAGGTAGATACTGCTGCTGCTCCCGCAGGGCTGAAATATCTATCTAAACCACCTGTTCTGACTGCAGAGAATCTTTCGGCGTGGATATCTCTTGCTAAAGGACTTGATGCCCAAGAGCCTTGGATGCGAAAGGGGATTACTGTCTTGGAACAACTCTTAGCATCTCTAAGTTTCACAGAAATGCTCCCGCGGGAGACTGCCTTGCTGGCGAACTACCCGAATCCGTTCAATCCTGAGACGTGGATTCCGTATCAGTTGGCGGCCTCCTCAGAGGTGAGTATCTCTATCCATTCTGCGGAGGGCCAACTTGTTCAAACGCTAAAGTTAGGTGAATTGTCTGCCGGGATATATCACAGCAAGTCTAGAGCGGCGTATTGGGATGGTCGGAATGAGTTTGGCGAGTCTGTAGCGAGTGGTGTTTATTTTTATACATTGACTGCTGGTGATTTTACTGTTACTAGGAAAATGCTTGTTCAGAAGTAAGACCTATTAGATGGAAACTACTTCTATGTTTGCTTTCACAGTGACGAGCGCGTGCTAACACAACCGATCATTTTTTGCTGCAGGCACAAGATGATAGTTTCTGCTTCTGGAGTGACAGTAAGACGTTGATCTTGGAGAAACACAGTTCCGAAAAAAAACTGAGGTTCCCCTGCCTTGAGGCATTGAGTCGTATCACTGAAAATAAAGGAGTATAAATCTCTTGAGACTTTTTACGTCATATGAGGAATCACCCTGTACAGGTTTTTCAAACCAAAATGTAGAATTTATCCGGGTCCTCATTCTTGTTTTTATCGTGTGCATATTTTTCGGGGCACCACACCGGATAGCAACCGCACAGACTATCCATATTCCGGATGCCGACCTCCGTGTTTTTCTTCAGTTGGCATTAGGTAAAGAGGCAGGTGAGGACATTACTCAGGCGGATATGGCGAGTTTAGAAGTGCTTCAAGCCAGCAGATGTCGCTTTTTGAGGTTATCGGAAATAGGAGAGTGGGGGACACCAATTCGGTGGATTTGTCAGCCTATTGATGGTATACTTGGCTCTGACGTTCAAGATCTGACAGGTCTTGAGTTTGCTGTTAACCTGAAGGAGCTGCATCTTGGACGTAATCGTATATCGGACGTATCTCCGCTCAAAGGTTTGACAAAGTTGACCTTTTTGGATCTCGGTTTCAACGCGCGGCTATCAGATGTATCTTCGCTTGAAAATTTGACGAACTTAATATTCCTAAATCTTAAAGATAATCGTATATCAGATGTATCTCCACTAAAAAATATGACAAAGTTGATTGAACTCGAACTTCGCGGGAATGAGATATCGGATGTGTCCCCACTTAGTAATTTGAAGAGTTTGATATACTTGGATCTTCAGGACAACCAACTATCGGATGCCTCTTCGCTTGAAAATTTAATGAACTTGACACACCTAAAGCTTAAAGAGAACCAACTATCAGATGTGTCTCCACTCATAAATTTGACGAACTTGACGCACCTAAGTCTTCAGGACAATCAACTATCGGATGTATCCCTACTCAACACTTTGACAAAACTACAATTCTTGGATCTTGACAGTAACAATATATCGGATGTATCCGTTTTGAGAGAGTTGACCAACATTGTACGGCTGGATCTTTCGGACAACAAAATATCGGATGTGTCTCCACTCGAAAATTTGATAAAACTGAGACGCTTGGATCTTGACGATAACCCAGTATCGGATGTGTCTCCACTCAAAATGCTAACAAACTTGGTATTTTTGGATCTTGACGATAATCAGATAGCAGATGTAACACCACTTACAGATATGAGAAAACTGACTTGGCTAGATCTTGACGACAACCAGATAGCAGATATATCCCCGCTCGGAGTTTTGACCAATCTGACATATCTGGATCTTGATGGTAATGAAATATCAGATGTATCTCCGCTTACAACCTTGACAAAATTGACAGAACTGGATCTTGATAATAATAAAATATCGGATGTGACACCTCTCAAAGATTTGACAAAGCTGCAACTACTTGACCTTCACGATAACCATATATCAGATGTAACACCACTTGCAGACATGATAAGACTGAAAGTGCTAGATCTCGACGACAATCAGATAACGGATGTGTCCGCCCTCAGTGATTTGGTAAACCTAATAGAATTGGATCTTGATGGCAATAAGGTATCAAAAGTATCACCGCTCAAAGGTTTGACGAATCTAATACTGTTAGATCTTCACGACAATGAAATAATAGATGTGTCCCCGCTCAGCAGTTTGGTAAACC
>JAPPNJ010000179.1 GCA_028818705.1 Candidatus Poribacteria bacterium | reverse complement strand
TTCAATCCTTAGCGCAGATTCCGGGAAATTCCGAATCGTCATGAATAATCCGGGGACAATGCCTGGGAGCCGCGCCGCGGACTTCAGTCCGAGCCCCGCTAAATCCCGCCAAACCGGTTCCCAGACCTCAGCGGCTATGATGGCTCTCTTCGCTCGGAATCAGTAGTCCTCCTCCGTCGGCATCGATGGACATCTCCCCTCGGAAAACACAGACTAACCCGCAAATTCTTCAAATCTTCACGCGAATTGGCGTACAAGCTATTGACAACGGCCAAAAAGAGTGCCTATCTTGTGTCTGTACCAGAAAAATTTGTCAGATGACTGTCCTATTAAGACGTGCCATTTCGATCGGGTCGGTAATCGTGCTGTTCGCCAGTGCGGGGTGGTTGGTGAGCGGAATTGTGCAAAGCTTCCAGGCTGCTGTTTTGAGCACGGTGGCCCGTCCGTGCGAAAACGATACTTGCGGGTGGCACAGGGTGGGGGACCCGACCGATCCAAACGATCCAGGGTTTCTCTACTATGGCTGCGGGGACGTTGGAGATTCCCGCTCAATGTGCGACGAGCTAGAGGATTCGGGCTGCAAGAGTCGGAAATGCCGCTGGTGGGAGTGGTGATCTTTGGAGGCCAGAGATCTTGCAGACGAGCTGAGTCGCCTCCGATCCGAATTATGGTTAAAGATCTGACAAAGCTGAAGAAAAAGTTGAGCCGAGTCTTGGGTATCCAAGCGCCGTGGCAGTTTTCCAAGCTGATCCTTGACGATGATAAGGCGAGAGATGCTCTGGCTCGTTCCGAGCCCACGGAAGGCTCCGAGCTGACTTGCCCCAAGTGTGGGGCTGTTTGCCTAGGTTATGATCACCGCTGCCAATGGCGGCATGTGGATTTGGCTAGGTACAAGGCCAGGGTAGAGGCGGACGTTCCACGCGTGCTGTGCTCTGACCATGGTGTTCGTACCGTGTTGATTCGATGGGCGGAGCCAAAGATCCGGTACACCCTGGCCTTTGAGGTGTCGGTGATTGAGTGGCTGAAGGAGGCCAGCATATCGGCGGTGTCCCGCCTGTTGGGGTTGAGCTGGAATGCGGTCGACGGGATTATGCAGCGGGCCGTGAAGCGGGGACTTGCCCGGCGACAAGAGCAGACCGTTGCCCAGATCGGGGTGGACGAGACATCTTTCCGCCGGCGGCACAACTACGTCACCATCGTATCGGACACCCAATCGGGCACGGTCCTGTATGTGGGCGAAGACCGCAAGATAAGTTCACTTACGGACTGGTATGAAGGGCTTTCCACGGAGCAGTTGAATGCCATCAAGAGCGTTAGCATGGACATGTGGCCTGCCTACATCAGCGCCACTAAGGCGCACGTGCCGGATGCTGAGGAGAAAATCGCTTTTGATCGTTTTCATGTGGCGAAGCATCTGGGAGAGGCCGTGGACAAGGTTGGCTGGCAGGAGCACAAGGCCTTGATCAAGGAAGGGGTGGAGGACCTTAAGGGAACCAAGTACGAATGGTTGACCGCTCTTGACAACCTGTTCCGCAAGAAGCAGATCAGCTTCAAGCGGTTGCGCTCCGGCACCTACAAGATGGCCCGCGTGTGGGACCTTAAGCAAACGGCCTCGCACCTCTGGCATTACTCAAGCCGCCCTTGGGCAAAAAAGGGATGGAAGGAATGGCTGGCATGGACTGTACGGCATCGCCTTGATCCGATCACATTGGCGGCGACCAGGACCATCAAGAATCACCTTTGGGGCATGACCAATGCTATCGTCCTAAATGTCAGCAACGGCCCCGCGGAGGGTCTCAACAGCCGGGTCAAAACCATCAAAGTGGCCTGCAGATGCTTCCGCAACAGACAGCGTTCTGCCAATGCCATTCACTTCCATTTGGTAGGTCGCGATCTTTATTCCGTCGGTGTTTAAACCATGTATACCTACCAGAATTGAGGTAGCCCCCTTTTCGGTCAGATGCGAACCAAAACTGATTGCGTTATGCTCCTATTTCGGCTGTTTCTCTCTATGATGGCACTAAATGTGTATCATTTCTACAGGTCCGCGCGGTCTTTCTTTCCGACGACTGTGCCAGCGAGCCACGCATTGTTCTCATTTCTTGCAATGTGGAGTTGTGGTTGTTCCAGCGGCGAATTACAGCACACTCTCCACCCGACACCGCAAAACATACCTGTGATTTCGGACTCCGCCTATATTCTAACAGCCGGAGATAATGTAACCAATCCGGGCTCTGATTACTTTGAGATCGCGACAGACACCTTGGTCATCGGCAAGGACGATTCCATTGAGCACCAGCTTTTTGGTCGTGTCCCTCAAGTGGCGACAGATAATGATCAGTTCTTGTACGTCTTGGATTCTGAATTCAACGAGGTGCGTGTATTTGACTTTGAGGCCAACTATGTCTCTTCTTTTGGCCGCGCAGGTCCAGGTCCGGGTGAGTTAGCCGCACCTGAATTCATAGCTGTTTCCGATGCTGGCAATCACGTGATTGTATTTGATTCCCAAGGCGACATTGAAGTATATGAGCGTAAGGAGGCTGGCGTATATCAATTCAGAAACAGTGTCAAGAAGAATAAATTGCAGATTATCCCGTTCGGCACAACTATGTGTGCGATGCATGGGCATCTGTTTCTATTGGCATACCGACCTGATCTGGAAGGGATCATTCATAAGGTAACAATTGATGGTGATCTAGTGATGTCGTTCGGTCCACATTATGTCTTCCCCTCTGATTACGTTGTGGCTTCACTCACGGCAAGGGGATTTGTTGCCTGCAGTGAAAAATACAATGCCATTGCTTGGATAAGAACGAATGTGCCGGTTATCACAGGTTTTTCTGGTGATGGAGATTTTCTCTGGAACGTTCGACTGGACGGGTTCAAACCGATCAAAATAGCGTCCTACAGTGAGTTTGGTGGACCTGTGATGGAGTACAGTCAGCCAAAAGCTGGAGAGAGTATTGTACGGCGCATATTTGTAGATTCGCAAGGTAGGTTTAATCTTCTCTATAGTGTCTTTCCATATAATCGTGATCAGCTGGAGCCACAACACCTATTTGTGATACAGGCCCTTAGTGGTATTGGCGAGTATAAGGGTAACGCGTATGCGCTGGCAGGTGTGAGTAATAGCCATATTTGGCGACTTCTTTATGATCCTTTTCCCGAAATCCACATAATGTCATACGACGAGTAACATGTCAAATTATGTAGAGACAGTGACAAAAGGCAACTACCGCGGACGATCTTGGATCATTGGCTGGGTCATTTTTGGAATGGTATTCGTCGCGGGCATCGCTCGTATCATTCCGGTTCCGCATTTCAGTTTTGGAATGCGGGAGCCAATCTGGGGAAATGATGCAGCATATCAACGGACCTTTCGAGTAGACTATAAGGAGGAATTACATGTCGTGTTTTTTGGATCATCCGTCTGTGCTGCGAGTAATGACGAAGAGTTACCAGAAATGATAGATGCTATAAAAAAGGAAATGCTCCGCCACGCCATTGATATGGACCTGGGCTTCAATGCGGTGGGTGTGGCGATAGATTGGTACAATGAAGACGGAATCAATTATCTGCGAAAATATGGCGCGTTTGACGAAATAGTAGCTGGAAGGAAATGGCATGGCTTGGGGGCGCGTACATTTATGAAGGAAAATATAGTGGGCCAGACCTTCACGCCTCAAGTGTTGATATATTTGCGGGAGTCAGCAAGTAGCGAGGGCGAAGACCTCAACAGTCAACTTCCAAGGAATACAATATTGGTGCGCAAAATAGGAAAACAGGAGATAGATATATGGATAGAAACGGGAATGGGCATACCATGGTATCGAGTGGATTTGAGCCGGTCTCAAGATCAAGAGCGATAATGGGGTCGGGCTCCAATCAACGGCAACTCGTATTGCTGTGAACGGCCTACTTCCGCTTGATCTTGAAAAAAGCTACTCGCAGTCTGGGGAGTAGGTGTAAGCGTACGGTAAAGTACGTCTTGACGGGGGTCTGAGATCTCAGGAGATTTGAGGTATTCCTGAGAATTCAAATTCCTGATTAGATG
>JAPPNJ010000101.1 GCA_028818705.1 Candidatus Poribacteria bacterium | reverse complement strand
CGACAATTCGCTCCTTCCTGAAACCTCTTTTTTCTCTAAAAGTCGCTCCGCGTGGTGAAGGCAGTCCTTGCTAATATCGACCCCCGCAGCGTGCCATGAAGCGTCCTGCTGTAAAATAAACGCAGTGAGCACCCCAGGACCGAAACCCAGATCACAGAAATATGAATCCTCCCTAAAACGACTGAAATGCTTGCCAATAAACGCCTTTCGCTCCAGAGCCGGCGGAAACGACATATAGTTCAAGTGTTCACTAACAGGATAATACTTCGTTTCGTAGAGTTTCGTTTTGACCGCTTCAAAATCCCTATCCGCCGTCAGCTCGTTCGGAATTTCGAGTGCCAAGAGTTGCTCAACATCCATATCCGCACAGTAAAGAATATCACTCACAACTTCTTCCGTGCGCGCCCACTCCGCATCAGACTGCTTTATCAGATTATCCGTCCGTTCCAAGATGGAACGCAACAGATATTGAATTGTTTGTACAAACCGCACGCGATGATATTCCACGGCGTTCACATACGCATCGGCGCGTGTCTGCAACCGCGCTTCAAACGCCCTCTCAAAATCTTCATATAACATTTAAATATCTTTCCTTTACGCCTCAGTTTGCTTGAGTTTATCCACTTCTCCGACGACCTCAGTCGTCATAACTGTTTCCCAACCGTTCTACCAAACCTACCTCAAGAAGTCCTAAAAAACCTACTCCTTTTTCAGTTCACCCCAAGTTGTTGATAGCAGATCGGGTTGTGGGGAAACCGGCAATGCATACGCCGGATCAAACCAATCACCGTCATAATTCGCTTGAACAAAAATACCGCCATGGGTTAACTGCGTCCGAACTCCGGTATTTATATCCAACTTGAAGATTTGGGTATGTCCGTTAATCTCCTGTGTATAAAGCACTTGCGAACCGTCCGGTGATAACGCAGGCCACCGTGCCTCGGAACCCGCTTCATCAACAAGTTGACGTAGACCGGTTCCGTCGCGATTGACGATGAAGATAGTATCCTTATCCGCCCATGCCTCGTGCAGCTCCCTCTCCAAGATCACCGGCAACGGATGCTTGTTCCCAGAAATCGCAAGTCTATCTCCGGCAGCGGACCAAGATGGACTCGATTGCCACAAGAGCACTTTATCGGGGAGCGGCTGTTCCCGATCGCGTGTGTCAACGTTGATAAATGCCAGGCGAGATCCGAATTGATGAGAGACAATGCAGGCAATCTCCGAACCGTCAGGAGACCACGCAGCAGAAGTCCCATACGGCAGGGGTTCAACGTCTTCTTCGCCAAATATCCCCAGATAGAAACCATACTTTCCACGGCTCCGGTCGGTGTAATTGTAAGCAAACCGTTTGCCATCGGGAGACCACGCCGGGCGATCTCTCCAACCTTCTACTTTTTTCTTAAAGACGCGCCGAACATTTGTGCCATCCGCGTCCATCAGATACAGGTCCCACACATGCTTTCTCCTGCGATCAGAGGTGAAGAGAATCTCCTCACCCGTCGGAGACCACGCAGCACCCCTATCACCGTTGGGATGCTGTGTTAAATTCACTTGCTCAGAGCCATCTGGGTTCATCATGTACACCTCCCAATTGCCGTCCCGACTGGAACTAAACAGGATTTTCGGTGTTGTCGGAGCTTCGCCAAAAACACAACACACGCCCCCAAACATCAGCATCAAGAGGATTAGAGAGAAAATCATCTTCAATCTCATACCTGTCTCCTATCGTCAATTTTTAGATCCTACGATGCAGGTCACGTCCATCCCGAATTTTTCAAAATCAGAATTATATAAAGCAGGTCCGAACGTGCGGCAGCAAAAACTACCACACGCTCAGAAGTTAAGAAGAAGCGGCGATTCACACCGCAGCCTCTCTTAATCTGGTATACATGTCCCTACATGTTCCATACCATCCCAAATGAAAGGCCCCTTGCAGGTGTAACCCTCAGGGCATTCTGGGTGCTCTTGTGAACACATAAGTGCCTCTGCCCGTGGGGTTCCGACAATCGCATGTGCCAACAGAAGACCGCCTGCCGCCACACCCAACGTCAGTGGTGTTTTCACCCCGACCTTACCCTCTTCGGACTGGATATATTCGCGGATTTTACCGCGGAGACTCTTTTTCATCAAATTCACCTCCTCCCTTTTTACCGGGAATCTCACCCCGGCGGGATACGCCTCCCAACCGCAGTTGGGAAACACTTGGTTTCCAACGAGAAACATAGTCATATACAAACGGGACTTCCCCGCTGGAAATGCTTGAAAACCGATGCCGCCTTAGCAGCCTTCTAACCGTCCCCCAATCGCTCTGCCACTATCTCAAGAGACTCTAAAACCCCTACTCCTTTTTCACATCTCCCCATGTCGTTGTTAGCAAGTGCGGTTGTGGAGAAACCGGCAACGCATACGCCGGATCAAACCAATCCCCACCAAAATTTCCAAATCTTAGGAATCCAATATGTGTTAACTGTGTCTGAATCCCGCTATTTACATCAACTTTGAAGATATGTTCCTGTCCATTAATTGTTTGTGTATAAAGAACTTGATCTCCATTTGGCGATAACGCAGGCCACTGTGCCGCGGTACCGGCTTCCTTGACAAGCTGTTGAAGACCAGTGCCATCTCGGTTCACGATAAAGATTGTTCGTTTGGCTGCCCATGCGTTGTGTAGTTCCCTATTCAAGATGGCGGGTCTGGGATGCTTATTTCCAGAAAAGGCAAGTTTATCGCCGGTAGCCGACCAAGATGGCTGGTGTTGCCAAAGTAGTGCTTTCTTCGGTAGAAGTCGTTCCTGCTTCTGTGTCTGGACATCAATGAATATAATCCAAGTTCCCGCGGGGTCTGCTGCGACGCAGGCAATTTCTGCTCCATCTGGTGACCATGCTGGCGCGGCGGACTTCTCAAAAAACTTTGAATCTTGTTCCCCAACCGTCGCAATGCGGATACCGGAATCGGGACCATTCCAGTCTAAGACTTCGTAAGCGATCTGTTTACCATCAGGGGACCACGTCGGACCTACTCTATCAATTTTTGCTTTTTTCTCGAAGACGCGTCGGACATTGGCCCCATCCGAGCTCATCAGATAGAGGTCTCGGACACCACCACGATCAGAAAGGAAAAGAATCTTCTCACCAGTGGGAGACCAGACGGCATGTTGATCAGTTTCGGGATGCTGTGTGAGGTTTACCTGTTCAGATCCATCTGGATTCATGATGTAGATTTCATGATTGCCATCCCGTGCAGAGGTGAACAGAATTTTCGAGGTCACTGGTGCTTTTGCTAAAAGCGAAGAAACGTTCACACACGATAGCATCATGCTGATTATGTAAAAGACGAGTACACGTTTCATAGATATTCCTCCAATAATTCCAAAAGGCTAATATACAGAGTGCCTTGGTGCGTGTGGTAGTAGAAACTACCACACGCTGGAAAGCCAATATGACCTTTTAGCCACAATCCACATTGACATTAGTCACGACAAGTGCCGACATGGTGATGTCCATTCCAGATGAAAGGCCCCTCACAAATCTCATCCACCTCGCAATCAGCGTTCCCGAATTCTGCTCTGCACCCACATGCATGGGCGGGTGTTGTTCCAATGATAGCTTGCGTAAGTAGCACGCTACTGACCGCTGCACCGAGTGCTAATGGAGTTTTTACACCAACTTTACCCTCTTCGGACTGGATATATTCGCGGATTTTACCGCGGAGATTTCTTTTCATCAAATTCACCTCCTCCCTTTTTACCGGGAATCTCACCCCGGCGGGATACGCCTCCCAACCGCAGCAGGGAAACATCTGGGTTCCAGCGAGAAACATATTCACACGGGACTTTCCCGCTGGAAATGCTTGAAAACCGATGCCACTTCAGCGGACGTATGTCCCTCAGCCAACACCTCCGCCAAAGCCTCTTCAAGATCATTATTGTCTCTATTGATTCCCAACCGATACACGCAGGACCTAAGCGCGCCCGTCTCCGGTTCGTACTGACGACAGAAAATTGGCGGGAACAGTGTTCTTTCGGTTTCCCCAAAATCGTCTGTTTCTCGTTGAAAAC
>JAPPNJ010000039.1 GCA_028818705.1 Candidatus Poribacteria bacterium | reverse complement strand
TATTCAGCGCGAGGTTTTCGCCCATCACTGCTAATCCGATGAGTCCAATATCTGCTGCCAAATTTGTTTTCCTCCTATGATAGATTCCATTTTGCATATCATAAACTGTAGAGGAAATAGTGTCAAATATATTTTTTGTCAGAAGCATTCAGTTATAGGTAGTCAGCCACCAGAGATTAACAACACAATAGGATTATTCTCAAGGAATAAGTCGCGAGCGCAGCTCGCTCCTACAGGAAGAGACTTCCTTAGTATTACCGAAAACTTGATTAATGCAAATAACCAAGAGATACGTCAAAATAAAGAAGATATACCCCACGGCAAGATGCACTCGTTGGAAAGGAGTCCCACCATTCGTAGTCTATTAGGTCTCAAGAAGTATGTCATTCGGTATAGATACGCCATCGCATTTAGTTTCTGCCTTGTAATTCTGACGAATGCGATACTCCTCATCAGCCCGAAAATCCTCCAGATGGTTTTTGATGAATTAGAGCGCGCTTTCAAAGAGCCAGACTTTACGGTGTCTCCGGGACGGATCCTCTTTTTCGCACTCCTCATTTTTGGCGTTGCCCTCTTTGCGGGTATCTTGCGCTTCGGCCAACGGCGCATTATCCAAGGAGTCGCACGGCAAATGGAGTTTCACCTCCGAGCCGACTTCTTTCTCCATCTCCAAAAACTTTCCGCCGCCTATTACGATGATGTCCGCACCGGTGATTTGATGACGCGCGCAACCAGCGACCTCAACTCCATACGGATGGTACTCAGCAGTGCTGTGATGTATACCGCCGATGCAGTAGTGTTTTTTGGATTAGCACTTGCCATTATGCTGCGAATTGATGCTTCCTTGACGGTTGCTGCTTTGCTGCCGTATCCAATACTTGCTGTCTTAATTCGCTCTCTTGGAAAACGGTTGCATGCCCGCTACGAAGCCATCCAAGAGGGATTTTCGATCCTGAACACCAAGGTCCAAGAGAATTTATCCGGCGTACGCGTCGTCAAGGCGTATACACTTGAGACGAGTGAGATCGGTCACTTTCAGGAATTGAATCACGATTTTGTTGACCGGAACCACCAACAGATCCGACTCATGGCATTCTTTTTTCCACTTTTCCGCTTTCTACCCGGGATCGGCGGCGTTGTGCTACTGTGGATGGGAGGGCTCCATGTGATTGAAGGAAAAATTACGCTCGGCGATTTCGTTGCGTTTAGTGCTTACTTGATGATGCTCGTCCGTCCAATGATCACGCTCGGTTTTATTGTTAATACTTTTGAACGCGGCGCAGCTTCCATGGACCGAATGAACGCTATCCTTGATGAAAAACCGGAAATCTTTGATGGTGAACAGGTGAAATGGGGGGTTAAAAGTATTGAAGGCGAGATTGAATTTAGAAACCTCAATTTCGCTTATCCCGATGGCATGCCTGTACTTAAAGACATCAACCTCAAGATTGAACGCGGTATGACCCTCGCTATTGTTGGTGGAACTGGGTCGGGCAAATCTACCCTCGTCAACCTCATTCCGCGCATCCGTCAAGCAGAACGTGGTGCTGTTTTTATTGACGGGGTGGACATTCAGGATGTACCGCTAAAGGTTCTCCGTTCCAATATCGGATTTGTCGAACAAGAACCATTTCTCTTTTCTGACTATTTACGGAATAACATCACCTACGGTCTTGAAGTAGCAAACGATGAAGAAGTCCGAAACGCCGCACACACCGCTGATCTCCTTGATCAAATTGAAGAATTTCCCGAGGGATTAGAGACATTTCTTGGTGAACGTGGCATAACAATTTCAGGCGGGCAACGTCAACGAAGCGCACTCGCACGCGCAATTATCATTAAACCCAAAATTCTTATTCTTGACGACGCCTTCGCAAGTGTTGATACACAGACCGAAGACACCATTCTCAGTCGGCTCGATGAAATTATGGAGGATCGCACGACCATCCTCATTTCGCATCGTATCTCTACCGTCAAAAATGCTGACCAAATTATCGTTCTCAATGACGGTAGCATTGTTGAGTCAGGCACGCACGAACAACTACTTGAATACAACGGGATCTACGCTGGCATCTACGAAACACAACTTTTGCAAGAAGAACTTGAGGAACTCTAAAGGAGGCTCCGCCTGTGTTTGGCATGGGAGGCGATCTTTACGAATATAGCGATGAGGAACAGGACCTCGGAAAAGTCTATGACCGAGTGCTGATGAAACGTCTCTTGGCGTACCTCAAGCCCTACAAATTCCAGCTGCTCATCATCGGATTACTCATGGTTGGAAATACACTCGCGCGCTTGGTCGGACCCTATCTGACGCAAATCGCCATCGACCGACATATTACGCCTGGCGTGTTGGAAGGCTTAAGCACAATCGCGATTTTTCTCGTCGTGGGATTGATTAGCGAGTTCGTGTTTAGTTACTTTGAGGAGTACCAGATGCAAATGATCGGGCAACACGTCATGCACGATCTGCGGCAGACCCTCTTTTCACATCTACAACGCTTGGATGTGCAGTTTTTCGATAGAAACCCCGTCGGTAGACTGATGACCCGCGTCATGGGTGATGTCCAGGTACTCAATGAACTCTTCGCCTCCGGTGTTATTACTGTCTTCGCGAACCTACTTAATATCTTGGGAATTATGGTGGCAATGCTACTCTATAACTGGAAGCTTGCCCTTGTAACATTCGCCGTGATACCAATTATCTTCGGTGCAACACTTATCTATCAAATCTATTCGCGCCGTGCATTTCGCGAGCAACGTAAGCAGCTCGCACGCATCAATGCCTTTTTACAGGAAAACATCGTTGGGATGACGACGATGAAGCTTTTCGCACAAGAGCGACGGAGTTATCTCCGCTTTAACGAGCGCAATCGGAGGTATCTCGCAGCCAACCTTAAGAGTATCTTCTATTTTTCTATCTTTCACCCCCTGATTGAGGTAACCGCTTCTCTTGCAACAGCAGTGATTATCTGGTACGGCGGTGGACAAATTGTACAAGGCGCACTCACCTTCGGGGTCTTACTCGCGTTCATCCGTTACGCCGAACGCTTCTTCTGGCCCGTCCGTGAACTCAGCGAAAAGTATACCATCTTCCAAAACGCCATGGCATCCTCCGAACGCATATTCCAGTTGCTGGATACGCAACCCACCGTCGTTTCTACCGTCCCTAAGAGCGGTTCAGAAGGTCTGAAAGGCGAGATTGAATTTCGAAACGTCTGGTTCGCCTATAATGACGATGACTACGTCCTGCGGGATGTTTCATTCAAAGTGAAACCTGGTGAAAAAGTCGCCCTCGTCGGGCATACCGGGGCAGGCAAAACCTCGATTATCAACCTGCTCTGCCGATTCTATGACATTAATAAGGGGCAAATTTTGATTGACGGTGTTGACATTCGAGAGATGAACTTAGAAGAGCTGCGGGAGGCAATCAGCATTGTACAACAAAACATCTTCCTCTTTTCTGACTCGATTGAACGCAATATCAGTTTGGGAAATCCGTCGATCTCTTCGGAGCAGGTGGCGCGCGCCTCAAAAGATGTACATTTAGACCGGTTCGTTCAGAAGATGCCTCAGGTTTACGGCACCGAGATTAAGGAAGATGGTGCTGGATTGTCTGTTGGTCAAAAACAGTTGGTCGCCTTTGCCCGTGCTTTAGCCTCTGATCCGAGTATCCTCATCCTCGACGAAGCGACCTCAAGTGTTGACACCGAAACCGAAATCCTAATTGAGGATGCCCTGAGTCGCCTGATGGAAGATCGGACCTCTGTTGTCATTGCGCACCGGCTTTCAACGATCCAAAATGCCGATAAGATTATCGTCATGCATCGCGGCGAAATCCGAGAAACCGGCACACACAACGAGTTATTACAGAGGGGCGGCATCTATCATCGATTGTATCAGTTGCAATACAAGGGGCAGGAAAGAAGTGGTAATTAGGCTGGAAAGAGACGAACTAAGATTCTAAGTTCCCCATACTTCGATCTTTTTCTTTTTTTTCTGTTTCACGATTAAAAAATATTACCTTCTTTGCGATAATTGTTAATCCACCTATCCCAATCCGCGGAACCTCTTTTTACAGTCATCATATATTCTATAGTTTTATTATCTTCTAAAGCTTTTCGAGTTCCATGTGCGGGAGAGGCTTTAAGCTTATCCATTTCTAACATCATCTCTGCATGTGTTAAAACAAATGTGGTTGCTCCATCGTCGGAGATTGACTGAATAATGTAGTCACAATCCTGCCACGGTCTAATTTGAAGAAGATGAACAGAATCATCCTGATTGTAACCAGAACTTTTATACTCATAGTATTTACCGTTCTTTTTTAGATCTCCTCTATCCTCATTTTTACTAACTCTTTCACAATCATGCTTTTTTATAAAATAGTTTTCCCACAAAGGACTCCTTGATTGTGTCGATAGAATGCTACTTATTTTGTAAAAGTCGTGTTCAGAAATAACTTGTTCTTCAATGGTTAGATCAATTAATTGCTTTCTAATACTTACTACGCTATTCAAAACTCTTCTACTTTCATCTATGTTGTCTAAGATGTAACGTATCGTTTCTATTAGTTCTATCTGGTTCATGGCGTTTTATGGTGAAGATATAGGCAGTTTTTTCTTAATCCATTTGAACTAAAGGAGATCAAACAAACTCCCTTGGTTTTCTTCAGTTCTATCTGGTTCATGGCGTTTTATATATTGTTCTAAGAATTCAAATTTTGTTAGCCAATATACACCACCATTTGCACAAGAATTTCCATTCCAATCAACTGCTTTGATTTTAGATATTAAATCTTCTACTGGAATTTTTGACTTAAGGAAGTATCCTCTATTGTTGGGTGTCGGCGTTTTTGTAATTCTTCTTGGAGAAGCACCGAATACAAATATGTCAAAATCATCTTCATTGGAAAATTTAAAATCATTCGTTTCTGTGTAGGCATTCGGATTGACTCGTAAATCTTTTCCTTCTGATTTATCAAAAATGAAGAAACTGGCAGGCACATGATATGCCTTCCCTTCCAGTGTAAAACAATCCCTTCCTAATTCAGTGATAGAGACTATTCTCCAATTATATGGCAATATTTTTTGTCGTGTATGTTTTCTGTAAACATCTGGCAAAATAAAAGCAATTGTTTGAACATTACGAAATGAGAGGGCATGAGAGATAAATTTTGAAGACAGCTTTTGATATTGACCAAACGGTGGATTCCCTATAACCAATACGCGCTCGTACACTTCACTAATATCGTAATTGAACCAGTCACCTTTGATAATCTCATCATGTTGGGGATCAATATCAATTCCTATTTTGGTGTCATGTTCGATATTTTTATAGAAAGCACCATCCCCCGCAGACGGTTCTATCACGCAATCGTATATGTAAGGTAATTCATTTATTTCATCTAAACACCTTTTGACGACTTCCTGCTTCGTGTAGAATTTATCCATGATTCTACTATGATTTTTATATTTTTTTCTCCAAACGTGAGCCATTCTTGCCTCTCTTTTAGAGCTGCCTTTTTTCAAGTCTGACTGCTTTACCTACGAACTTTGCGAATGCGTTTTTATATGACAGGACTTACGTAAATTTGGAGTGTGGGTTTCCGACATTGAGTGGATAGGACCGAAGAAAGCGCGAGGCTTCATTTTATTCCCGACTACGGCATCTGAAGATCGCTCCAAATTCCGAGTTTGCGGTTTCGTTGAGTATATGACTTCAAAGATGTTATCTCCGCGTGCTTGAATCTCTATCTCCTGTTATTGTATAGAATAATATATGCATCATTAAACTGCAAGTTTTTCTGAAGAATTCGTCCCATTTTTGGGTATCAATGCCACACAATGTAAGTCGGCATCTCCAACACCAACCCGATCAGACTCCAGACACAGCCGAGCGTATAATCTCCCAAAATTAGCCCTAAAAAGAACGGCACCGCCTGCCGATAGAGTTTCACACCGCCAAGTTTTAGCACAGTCGCTTTCGCCAACCAACTCAAGAAGATCGGAAACCACAAGCCACTCATCCCTGTCCCGCTCACAAGCACGTAACCACCCGGATGCAAAGGCCACCAGAGAAAGCGGATCTTCATAATCATCAGGAATATCGTAAATAGAAAACTGCTCCCGATAACGCTCATTTCGGGAACACTCGTCTCCCGTGGACTAACAAGCCACGTTTGCAAGCGATTAAACGTCTCCCATCCCATATAAACGATCCAGCCACGTGCTTTGCTTCCTGCACCCATATCGTAAAGGACGTGCAGATATGCCCAAAACGTTATCAAGATACCGAATACAATCGCCAAGATCATCCCGATAAGGAGCTGCCGATACCCGATACGACTCCGTTCTGCCAAACGGAACGCCTCCAATTCACTCGGTGTCGGATGCGCCCGGAAACAACGGACAAACGGATAGAGGAAGGTTAACCCCGTCAGGTTAGCGGCACCGAGTCGGCGTGTGCCTAATGCAAGAACCATTGTCCGTCCCGGATCAACAAAAATTAACTGATGCAACGGCGGCCCAATTTCGGCGCGAATACGTGTAATACCGATAACCAGCGGGAAGTAGAAGAGAAAAAAGAGTCCAATTGCCCAGAAAGTCATCCCCATCTGATGACAAAAAAAGAAGAGAAATAGCATGCCTACAGTGAACAGACCCGCCGCTGTACGATAGCGCATCGGTTCACCCGAATCGTCAGGCGCGAGTTCACCACGGCGTTGCGCAACACCAAAAACCTTCCGAAGAATCCGTCCATAATGTTTTCTTCCGATCCACAATGGAATACACCCAAAGGCAATCCACGCCCCCGTTTGCTGTTCGAGATGATAAATATTCCGCGCCCCAAACGCGTCCGTTACAATCAGTTGAATGCGACCGAGAAGCCAAAAGAACCAACACGAAAACGAGAGGTCCAGTGGTGTAAAGAACATCAAACCGATGCTAAACGGATAGAAAGAGATGCGGATCGGACCCATCGCACTCCACGGCTTTGAACTGAATTGCCCAAGCGTCTTTCCCTTGATGGGTAGCGCAGGTATATCGGGAAACAGGTAGTTCAGGCCGTTGAGTAATTCTGCGCTGCCTGCCAGTGCGAAACCGAGCCACATCCAGGGCGAGGTAAAAAAGCGTTTTGGATTGCTCGTCAACGCCAGCGGGAGTTGGACGATCGGATAGTTCAGACGTTCGTTTTCCGTCCACTGCTTCCGAAGAAAGACGGTTACCGCCAGCAATGTCAGCCAGAGCGCAATGACAAAGCTCGACCATGCCAGTGCCGGCGGTATCCATGCGTCTAAATTAGTGGGGGTATAGAGTGTAGAATCCCCGTTGTAGAACCCGTCCAGAATGCGTGGACTTTTGACAGCAATCCAAGTGGGAATGTGATGTCCAAAAAGCGGGATCCATTCATTTTCTGGCGACGCAAACTGAAAAGCATGCGCAAGGACGGGGATAAGATATCCCATCATCGTATGCCCGCTGATAGTCGTCAGCATCACAACCATTACGTAGATGGTCTGCAAATCCGCTTGCGACATCGCCAGACGGGGTAGGAATCTCTGGAACAGTAAGTTGACAAGCACGAAGACCAGGAGGGTAAAAACGGCGTTGAAGAACAGAGAAGCGATAGTCAACTGCGTAGAGTGCCACACCTCTGTCCCCATCAGGCACCAGTAGCTATTGAAAGCAACGAGGACCAGCCCAATCAGCAGAATATGCGGTTTGACGAGGTTCTTTGTGCTATTGCTGTTAGCCATTCCCGCACCTACTGATGTGCTCTAACGCCTGTTTTAACACCGCTTTGTTACTATATCTTGCGACAGTATCTTCTGCTGTAGGATCACTGAAGTTCCGAATCTCTTTGCATAACAGCGGTAGTGCTCGCACAACGTTATCCACGATCGTGATACTCGCCTGCTGTGCTGTTCGCGACATCGGGTTCAAATCGACCGTCACAACTGCTTTGCCCATCTTTCGGAGTGCTTCACATCGGTCCCCGTCCTCAAGCGGCACGAAGACGACATCCGCCTTAAAAATTCCTTCTGGGTGTACAAATTTCCGGTTAGAGTCGATATAGGAGAGTTGCGCATCGGTTGTCGGCATCAGCACATCTGGAGCACTGTGCTTTAGCAGGTGTTCCCGAATTCTCTGTTCCCGTCCCGTCTCCGTGTGAAAGATGTTCACCTCTAACGGCGCGTTCAGGACTTGCCCCAGTTGGATGAGTGCTTCGGGTGCCAACGCTGCCACATTCCCATTGACCGAAATAACAGGGTGTTCTGCCAAACGGAGCATCGCAGCAGCAGCGTGAATCGCTTGAATCGCGAACGGTTGTGTCGTTTCCCCGATGAGATAGTCAAACGCCTCCCCACGTCCATGCGCGATGAGTCCGTGGATGGAGGTTATCCCTTGTTCTACGCCTGCAACGATGGTATCTCGGAGGGTCAATGAGAGGTATCGGGGATGGGTTTTCGGAACGTCGCTCAATTAAATAACACCTCAGCACAAATTTACGTCTATTATACTGTGTATTAAGTATCTTTTCAAGGGGTGATATGTCTCACTTCAGAAGCATTCAGTTTTAATTTTCCTTCTCATTATATAATGCTATATAATGCTCTATCCTTTCGGTAGGCGAGGTTTCCTAACCTCGCCCTTGTTAGTGTATACGAAAAACTACCTCAATGCCACACAATATATGTCGGTATCTCCAGCACTAGACCGATGAGGCTCCAGACACACCCAAGCGTATAATCCCCTAAGATTAGCCCCAAAAAGAACGGTATCGCTTGTCGGTAGAGTTTCACACCGCCAATCTTTAGCACAATTGCCTTCGCTAACCAACCCAGAAAGATCGTAAACCACAATCTCCCCATTCCTGTACCACTCACAAGTACATAACCGGCTGGATGTAACGGCCACCAGAGAAACCGGATCTTCATAATCATCAGGAATATCGTAAACAAGAAACTGCTACCGATAACGCCGAGTTCCGGCACGCTGGTCTCTCTGGGACTCATAAGCCATGTTTGTAGGCGGTTGAATGTTTCCCATCCCATGTAGATGATCCAGCCGCGTGCCTTGCTGCCCGCACCCATGTCGTGAAGGACGTGTAGGTATGCCCAAAACGTTATCAAGATACCGAATACAATCGCCAAGATCATACCGATAAGGAGTTGTCGATACCCGATGCTGGTTCGTTCTGCCAGACGGAACGCCTCCAGTTCACTCGGTGTTGGGTGTGCCCGGAAACAGCGGACAAACGGGTAGAGAAACGTTAGTCCCAACAGATTGCCTGTGCCTAAGCGGCGTGTACCTAATGCCAACACCATCGTTCTTCCTGGATCGACATGGATGAGTTGATGCAGTGGCGGACCAATTTCGGCACGGATACGGGTGATACCGATAATCATTGGGAAGTAGAATAGAAAAAAGAATCCAATCGCCCAGAAGGTCATCCCCATTTGAAAACAGAAGAAGAAAAGGCACATCAACCCAACGGTGAACAGCCCAGCAGCAGTGCGGTAACGCATCGGTTCACCCGAATCGTCAGGCGGTGGTTCGCCGCGGCGTTGTGCGATCCCGAAAACTTTACGAATAATACGTCCATAATGCCTTCGTCCCATCCACAACGGGATGAGTCCAAACGCAATCCAAGCCCCCGTCTGTTGTTCAAATCTATAGATATTGCGCGCCCCAAACATATCTGTCACTACCATCTGAAGACGAGTCAGTAACCAGAAGAACCAGCATGAAAACGAGAGATCCAGCGGCGTGAAAAACATTAACCCGATGCTAAATGGATACAAGGAGATGCGAATCGGTCCCATCGCACTCCACGGCTTTGAACTGAATTGCCCAAGGACTCTGTTTCTAATAGGTAGGGAAGGAATCTCTGGAAACAGGAAACTCAATCCATTTAGCAGTTCAGCACTCCCCGCAATCGCGAAGCCGACCCACATCCACGGCGAAGTAAAAAAGCGTTTCGGGTTGCTTGTAAGTGCTAACGGGAGTTGGACGATCGGATAGTTCAAGCGCTCATTTTCCGTCCACTGCTTACGGAGAAAAATCGTTACCGCTAATAACGTCAGCCAGAGCGCGATAACAAAACTCGACCAAGCAAGCACAGGCGATATCCATGCGTTTAGCGTGGTGGAATTATAGAGGGTAGAATCACCATTGTAGAACCCATCTAAGACACGTGCGCTTTTGATTGCAATCCAACTGGGGATACTGTTGCCAAAGAGTGATAACCACTCATTTTCGGGAGTTGCGAACTGAAATGTATGCGTGAGAACGGGGATAAGGTACCCCATCATGGTATGTCCACTGATCGTTGATACCATCACCACCATGACATAGATGGTTTGTAAATCCGCCTGCGACATTGCCAAGCGAGGTAGGAATCGCTGGAACAGTAGGTTGACAAGCACGAAGACGAGGAGGGTAAAAACCGCATTAAAAAACAGCGAGGCAATCGTCAACTGTGTAGAGTGCCATACCTCTGTCCCCATCAAGCACCAGTAGCTATTAAAAGCGACAAGTGCCAACCCAATCAGTAGAATATGCGGTTTAACAAGGTTCCGTTTCCCGTTTCCGTTAGCCATTCCCGTTCCTGTTGATATGTTTTTGCCTTTATTATAAAGTGTTTTGGGTAAGTTTTCAAGTAGAGATGTGTCTCACCTTAGGGAGCTTCAATTCTTCTGTAGGAGGCGGTGAATGCCCTAAGGCATGAATACCGTTGATTCTTTCCAAATCCCGACTTTTACTGACCGCTATTCTTATAAGAGCGACCTCCCGGGCGCGATAAAAAATCCTGTTCCTTTCATTTTCCAAAGGGTAGGTGCCGTTTCCAACCGCATCCAGAACCCTCGGAAACACAGAAACCCACCCCCAGCGGGACGGCCTCTGTGTAGAACGTGTGTAGAGATTCAAACGTAAGGAACAGAAAACGTGCCGAGTTTCAGAGTATTCAGAGTAAACTCTGAAAAATGATGGTTTTCTAAAAAGGCTATAAATATAAACAGGGACTGGATTCTGGGTGGTTTTGATAAGGGATCTCTGAAGGGCTTACTCTGAAATTTCAGAGTAGAATGAGGGGTTTGAGATTTATATTGTCTGAATCAGGATTTTCAGGGTTGTGAATGGCGGTTAGCAATTGGCGATTAGCAAGGGCAGTTTAACATAGGTTTTCACGGAGGCTTCACGGAGGTTTTTGGGAACCCTTGATTTTACTGGGTTTGTGAACGTGGAATTGTGCGTTCTCCGTGAAAAACGAATGTGAAATTATGTTTAACTTATAGTATTAATTTTTTTGGACGGGATGTTCTTACCTTTTAGGGTGGTTACTTGACCCTCCTTTTTTGTTGCAATCTGTTGCGAATTGCTATATAATTTTCACCGTACTTAACAGAATAGAGGTGAACATTTAAGGCAATGGAGGCTACCACGTTAATGCCTATGCAGAAATCTGCTGAGACTTCATCTCATCCAGAAAGTGAATCGCAATGGCTTGTAAGTTTGCTAAATCTGTTAGCCGATATTGTGAATCAGAACTATATACTTGATCGCGTCAAGGTAACAGAAACCGAGTACCAACAACTTTTAGCAATCTTGGACGATTTGATCTATGGAGTGGGTGAGGATGAAGATCACCCCTTGTCGATAGCAATGGCATTGGTCGGTTCGCTCATTAAGGCCTATGAAGATGAACACTTTCCCAAACTGATAGATCTCTTTCCAGAACTGGCAGAGACCTCCTCTGTTGAAGCAACCGGCGAAAGGACTGATTCAAAACTTGATGAAACAGAATAGTTCTATAATTACTTTATCTAATATTGGCATTATCAATGTGAAGTAGAATATCCTATAAGGAGCGAAATTTATGAACACAAATCCTGCTGAAACGCAAGTCATCAGTGTTCCAGACGGTCAAATCCGTGATTATGTTGACGGAACATTCCGCAAAGATACAGCAGAAGAATATGTCCGTCAGACAATTGAGAAAAGATTAATTAATGAGCACAAATACAAACGCGAACAGATCAAAATCGAATTCGGTTTGAAACTCGGTTCTCGCCGTCGCCGGGCGAGGACCGATATTGTCGTGTTCCCAGAAGACAGTCCGGAAATGACGCAAGATCATGTGTGGTTAATTGTTGAGTGTAAAAAGGAAAGCATAAGCCATAAAAATAAGAAAGAAGGGGTAGATCAACTCAAGTCCTATATGAGCGTGTGTCCTAATTGCGAATGGGGTATGTGGACAAATGGCAAGTATAAAGAAGTTTTGAGAAAAGTAAAAGTAGAGGAAAAATATGAATTTCAGGAATACAATGATATTCCTGCTGCCGATGGCTCTTTGGAGGATGTTGATAGACCGAAACGCAACACCTTGAAAAAGGCTTATGAAGATAATCTCCTCATGGTGTTCAAGACCTGTCATAATCACATCTATGCTACCGATGGTATGCAAAAACAGTCTGCTTTTTTTGAGTTGCTAAAGTTAATTTTCTGTAAAACGCTTGATGAGCAGCATGTGGAGAGTCCGCTTGAGTTTTACGCGCGGTCTGGGGAACGAGCAAATCAAGATGGGCAGCTCACCGTGCAAAAGCGCATTTCCACGATTTTTGGGAAAGTCAAACAGGAATTTCCACAGATTTTTGAAGCCAACGATGAAATCAAATTAAAACCGCGTTCCCTTGCATGGATTGTCTCAGAGCTTCAGCCTTACAGCCTCCTTGAAACACATGTTGATGTGAAGGGAAAAGCTTACGAGGAACTGGTAGGTGCAAATTTAAGGGGTGATCGAGGTGAATTCTTTACGCCGCGAAATATCATGCAAATGGCGGTTGAAATGATCAACCCGAAACCTGGAGAAAAAGTGTGCGATACTTCATGCGGCACGGGAGGGTTCTTGGTCACTGCAATGAGCTATATCATTGAACAATTAAAGCGCGAGGTTACGGATGACTTGGAAATAAATGAGTTGGATTGGTCTGATAATCATAGACGGATTGTTGGAGATCGGATAAAGCAAATTGTCGCATCGGATTTCTATGGGTTTGACATCAATCCGGATCTTGTGAAAGCGACAAAAATGAATATGGTGATGAATAATGATGGCAGCGGCAACATTTACCGAAATGATTCTCTATTGCCACCGCATGAGTGGGCTCTGGAACTCAAGCAGGAATTAGCAGATGCCCTACAAATTCAGGCAGACAGTATAACGAACGCGGATTCAATAGAATTCTTTGATGTTGTTGTTACAAATCCGCCTTTTGGCAGCAAGATCCGCATTAATGATAGTCATATCCTTGAGCAATTTGACATTGGACACAAGTGGCGGAAAAATGGCGAGGTCGGATGGAAAATGTCAGATAGTCTCCAAGCATCAGTTCCCCCTGAACAACTTTTTATTGCACGGTGTCTTCAGTTCCTTAAACCCAGTGGTAGGTTAGCAATTGTTCTTCCGGACTCAATTTTGGGCAATCCTGGGCTTGGGCATATCCGTCAGTGGCTGCTTGAAAAAACACGTATTATCGCTAGTGTTGATTTACACGCCGATACTTTCCAACCCAGAAACGGTACCCAGACTTCGGTGTTAATCTTGCAGAAGAAAACACAAGAGGAAATTAACGAAGAGCGATATGCCCGGCAAATTACCTCATACAACATTTTTATGGCGATGGTTGAGAAGGTTGGGCATGACAGGCGAGGAAATACGCTCTTTGAACGGGACAAAGATGGCAATGAAATATGGGTTTCTGAAGAGAACGTTTCGCCGGTAAATTACGAAGATATGGGAGAGACTAATGCAAGTATTCAAACTAAAAGAAAAACTCGTGTGATTGACGATCAGAGCCGCGACGTACCACGGATTTTTGTAAAGTGGAAAAAGGAGGAGGGAATAAGGTGGTAACGCAGCCAAGGAGAACAGAAAAAAAGGAACTTAAGTGGACATCGGTGAATCTACAAGAAATTATTGATTTAAACTGTCGTTTAGAAGGGAGTCTGCACAGTAACGATGGTAGACAAGCGATGAAGGACTTGATTAAAAACTGTAAATGGAGTATTGGTTATCTGTGTGGTGAAAACGGGCTTGCTACCGCGTATCATCGACCGCGGTTCAAAAGAATATATGTAGATAAATCGACTTTTCCAATTTATCAACCAGCACAAATTGACGAACTTTACCCAAAGCCATCCGCATATATTTCTCGTTTAACCCAAACGGATATAGATGCCTTGAAAGTCAAAAAAGGACAAGTTTTGTTAACCTGTTCCGGTACTATTGGCAATTGTACGTATATTCGCGATACTTTGAACGGTCTCATTTTCAGCCACGATCTAATTAGAATTGAGCCTAAGGAATATAGTGGATTTATTTACGCTTTTCTGAAATCAAAGACTGGCTTTTCTATTATGAATGCCAATAACTATGGAGCGGTTGTTGAACATATTGAACCTGAAAATCTGAATCACATTCCTATTCCTAACCCATCACCAGTTCTCAAACAGAAAATTCACAATCTAATTGAAGAATCCTTCAAATTACGAGATGAATCTAATGAATCATTGGATACGGCGCAATTCATGCTGAAAGAGGCTTTGCAACTGCCAGACATTGATATATTGAAAGAGCAAGCGGAAAAGTACGATAAAGCAATGGAAGTTCTTAATTTTACCGTGCCTTCAAGTGAGCTCCTGGATCGATTTGACGGGTCCTACTATGTTCCAGTTGTGGATGTAATTGAACAGCGTATAGCAAAAACGGCAAAGGAAATCGTTAAAGTTGTTAACAATCAAGTAAGCGAATCGGTTACTTTGCCAGGTCGATTTAAAAGAGTCTATGTTGAAGAAGGTAATGGGATTGTGTTTTTTAGTGGTAAGAATGTTTTAGAGTTAGATCCGTCTGACAAAAAATATTTGTCGTTCTCACAACATGCTGACAAGATTAATAATGAACTTGTTATCAGGGAGGGCATGATTTTAATCACATCTAGTGGAACTCTTGCTAATACCGTATTGGTTCCAAAACATTGGGATGGGTGGGCTATGACACATGACATCATTCGTTTGGTGCCTGCGGGTAACGAAATTTCAGGTTATCTATATGCTTGGCTATCAAGTGAATATGGTCGCGAGTTAATTCATAGATTCGCTTATGGGGCTGTAGTGAAACATTTGGAAAAAGAACATATTTCCCAAGTCAGTGTTCCATTATTGAGTGATAAAAACGCCCAGCGGGAAATAAACGACACGGTTTTGGAAGCCAATCGGAAACGAACGGAAGCCTATAACTTGGAGCAGGAAGCGTTGCGGGTGCTTGATGAGAAGGTAATCTATGCGCGGTAATGGAAAACCTCTCCGAATAACAACTTTACTACCGTCCCGCTGGGCGAGTAGTTAATGGCAGGAAAATAATGAATAAGGAAAAGAACAATTTAGAGGTCAAAAGGAACGATAGGATAGCAAGTGCTTTAAAGGCAACCCTTGGTGCCATCCCATATCTGGGCCCGTTAGCGGCGGAGATAGTTGGAAACCTAATTCCAAACCAAAGGGTTGAAAGAATTGTTTCCTTTGTCAGAGCGTTGGAAGCGAAAATTGACCCAGAAGAAAGGGCAAAAGTACAAGCGAAAATGCTTGAGGAAAAATCTATTGATTTAATGGAGGACGGGTTTCTGCAGGCAGCGCGAGCACTTTCGGAAGAACGCATAGAATACATCGCTTCCTTGGTAAAAAATGGATTAACAGACGAGGATTCGGAACATATTGCTTACAAGAAGTTGCTGTCTATCCTTGCGGAGTTGAACGATATTGAGGTACTTATCTTAACATCCTACTCCGGGGGTATAATGCAGCAGCGAGACTTCCAGAGAAAACATCAAGGGATCGTGACCGCGCCCCCTGTGCATTTGGGATCTTCACAGGAGGAAGTTGATAAACATGCCATTTATGAGGCTCACAAAGCGAACCTTGCTCACTTGGGTCTGCTCAAAATTAGATTCCGGCAACCGAGACGCGGAGAGTCACCAGAATTTGATGATAAGACGGGAATGATGAAGGCCAGCGGTTACGACATTACTGATTTAGGTAGGCTGTTACTTAGGAGCATTGACCAAAGTGAAGAGGATTGATGATAGTTTGGGCGAGGCCCGGGCGTGCATTTCAATTTAGCAGCCCTCTCTTACCCGCGTAATCTGCGTAATCCGCCCATTCAGACAATTAGAAAATTTGCCGTCTGCTATACATATTTCGCCCCTCTGGGGCTAAAGAAGGTGGAAGGGCGCGTTTCTATAAACATGCCGTCCCTACGGGACTGAAGAAAGTATCCGTGAACGTGTATTCCAACGCAGCATACCGTGCTTATCCTAACAATCCTAAAATCCTGATTCAGACAATCTTCCCTCAAAGCGGTTTCCCAAAACACAAAACATAACCGTCATGGTCCTTGAGTTCAAAAGCACGTAATCCGTCATCCGTGTCTGCGAGGGTTTCGTGAAACGTCAGTCCACGGGACTGGAACTCAGTAAACAACGCGTCAGGATCAGAAACCAGAATGAAAGCGTCCCATCTTGCCCATTCGTGCCGGGTGTGGTTCGGCACTGGTAGGGTATCAGGAGTAATATGTTTCAGAAGAATCCGCACATTATCACGAGACACGATTGCGAAAAACGGATCGTCTTCTGGAATAAGCAGGTCTGTCTCAAAACCGAGTTTTTGATTGTAGAAGTCGATTGCGTCGGCAAGGTTTTTGACGATGAAAAATGGTTGGATTTTCTCAAGTGTTGCGTTGTTTGCCATTGTCCATCCTCCTGTTTTTTCTTTTCCAATATCCTAACAGATTTCTGCTCAGTGTTCAACAAAAAGTCGGGATTCGGAGATCCCTCCTACAACGATGTTCGTTGACACATCTGAGACTTCGCGGTATACTAACAGCGATACCACATTCTGGATTAAGAAAGGAACAGATTTCATGGCAACGCTCAGATGGGGAATACTCGGTTGCGGAAATGTCGCTGAATATAAAGGAGGACCACCCCTTTATAGTGTCGATGATTCAGAACTCATCGCTGTGATGCGGCGAGACCGTGCCAAAGCGGAAGACTTCGCCGAAAGACACGGTGCGAAACGGGTCTATACCGACGTGGACGATCTTCTGGCAGATGACGAACTCAATGCAATTTACATCGCAACACACCCATACCTCCACTGCGAACAAACTCTCCGCACAGCACGAGCCGGTAAGCATATTCTCTGCGAAAAACCGATGGCGATGACGGTCGAAGAGTGTCAGCGTATGGTGGATGCGTGTCACGATGCCGGTGTTACCTTAATGCTCGCCTATTACCGCAACTTCTATCCGAATATTGTGAAGATGAAAGCGCTGATGGATCAGGGAGCAATCGGGGACGTCGTGCTTGCGCGGATCAATCATACCGGTTTCTATGATCCGACTCGACACGACCTGAGCAGTTGGCGGGTAGATCCAAAAGTCAGCGGTGGCGGTGTGCTGATGGATCTCGGTAGCCACCGTATCTCGCTACTTCAGTATCTGATGGGAGATATAGAATCTGTCCAAGGGTATGCAGAAGCAGTGCATCTGGATATTGAAGTCGACGATTCTGCTGTGTTCACACTCCGTTTCAAAAGCGGCGCCCACGCCGTTGCGAACATCAACTGGAATATCGGTATCTCAATTGACGATGTTGAGGTCTACGGCACAGAAGGCAGTTTGCGGTGTTCGGAGTTGAATTCCGGGAACCTAACGCTTGAAAAATCGGGTGAGCAGATTGAGATAGATCAAACCCCATTGCCACATACACATACAGGACTTGTTAAAGATTTCCTCAATCACCTCAAAACGGGTGAACCCATCCGCTGTACGGGTGAGGCAGGGTTACAGACGAACGCTGTTATCGCGCAGATAATGTAGGCGCATCCTCAATGTTGTAGGGGCATCCCCCAACATGGTAGGCGCGCTTTCTAAGCGCGCCAAAATTGTTCGTTCAATTTAGTTAATCCGATCGGATTCCAAAGTTAGCCAGTCCCAATAGGCTCGCGGCATCTCTGCAGGTGGTTCTAACCCTGCTTCCTCACGCCATCGTAATAACGGGTGCCGCCGATCAGGTTGCGGAAGTTGGACACGGGTGCCATAAGCTGCAGACTCAAAGATTCCCATCATCATCTCAATGATGTGTCGCCCCTCTGTACCACTGCACTCATGGGATCTGCCTTCATCCAAGACGTTGACGTATTCTTCCACGAACCAGTAATCCGCTTCTGCGGCGCTGCTTTTGGAATCGTAGTGTTCAGGGTAGATGAGTTCTAAAGTTTCCCACTGATCGTGTGTCCCATCGGGCAAGTAGTGTGGTGTCGGTAGCCACCAGGCACCGCCGCTTTTCCAGAAGAGCCTTCCTTCAGTACCATACAGTTCCATGGAATACGCATCGGTATCCATTTCACCAAACCGGTGTTGAAGCAATGTACCGGTGACGTGTCCTTCATACTGCAGTGTTGCGGTGATATATTCGCCCGCGATTGTTCCCATACCGCTCGGCGACGGCACAACGTCTGTAGGTGTAATCGATTTGCCACCCGTCGTCAGATGTGCAACCACACTTTCGCAGCGTTTGCCGAAGTGTAGCATATTGTTCAGCATGTGTGTGCCGATGTTCATCAAACCATAGCCGCCGTAGTAGCCCTTCCCACTGCCATACATATAGCGCAATTCGCCGATTTTTCCCGCATTAAAAGCACGCGCCATTGCCTGCATAGACGCACCAACTCTCCCCTGATGATGCACCGCAACCTCCACGCCTTTTTCTTCTGCTTTGGCGATGACAGCATCCGCTTGCACCAGATCCACGCACATCGGTTTCTCTACTTCAATATTAACACCGTGTTCCAACACGCGCATGCACAGGTCGTAATGAAACTCCGTGCCAGTGGGAATCGCAACAATGTCGGGTTGGGTCTGCCGGATCATCTCGTCTAAATCGGTGAATCGTGCGGCGACATTGACTTCATCGCCCAGGGTATTGAGGCGCTCCTCAATCAAGTCGCAAAGTCCGACGATCTCCGTGCGTGGGTGGGCATGATATGCCCGTGCGGCTGATGTCCCACGTCCTCTACATCCTAAAATTCCGATTCGATATGTCTTCATCGTGCACTCCTTTCTCACGCTTGGTTGCCTTCGTATCCACCTACCCTATTGATATTTTGCATTGTATCACAATTCGTTTCAGCAGTCAATGCGTGCAATTTTTTTGACTTTCCTTCTCAAATCTGTTATCCTTTCAATAGGACAAGGCTATTTCTGAATTATTCTTTTATATTTTGATTGAATCATAGAAGGGCTATCTCTCGAATCCAGTTTTTTATAAGCACATTACTTAAGTGTGACTTCTTTGAATTGTTAAAGGGATTTTATAGTGAATGGCTTAATCAGATTCGCATTTATCTTATTTTTATTTTTTTCCATCACTTTTATTCAATCTTCCGTAGCTTTCGATCAGATAGAAACCTATACGGTTGCTGACGGCCTGGTCGGCCCTATAGTTCCAGTTATTTTTCAGGACAGCCGCGGTGTGCTTTGGCTCGGTTCTGATACTGGTGGCGTTAGCCGTTTTGATGGCAGGACTTTTCTGCCATACAAAGCCTCCTCACTTACTTCAGAGGAGGCACCAGCATCTGGCGTTCAACCCGGAGCACTCCTCGGACGCACGCGACAAATCGTTGAAGATAAGTGGGGACACATCTGGTTTCTTACGCGAGGTGATGCAGAAGAAACGGGGCGAGTCAGCCGTTTTGATGGTATTTCGATTGATTTGATCGGAACCGGAAACTTACTAATTGTTGATAGGGCGGGCGACGTATGGGTTAGTGAAAATGAGTGGCTAACAAAGTACGTTACCGCAGGCATCCAAAAACCGCCACAGGCACATCGAAACGAGATTGGCGGCGAAGATACACATCAGTCAACGGAAGAATTGACAATAAATGCCATCTTTGAGAGTGAAGACAGAACCCTTTGGCTTGGTGGTAGTGAAGGTATAGACGAAAAAAATGGTGTAATTCTCAGTTTCCGTGAGAGTCCTCCGACAGGCCTAAAACCCGGCGACGGTGATACCGCTGATGATAAAATAGAAACAGAAACGCCGCGCCTCCAACCCAAAGTCGGATTTACCCGCCACGATACGTCAAACCTTATAGTTCGGGGCATTAAGGCGATAGCAGAAGATGCCTCCGGGAATCTTTTGTTCGGCGGCTATAATTTTCTGCTGAAGTTTGATGGAAAAACCTTTAAACAGATTCTACCCTTGCGTTCGGAACAAGACGACCCTGAACGATATAGATCTGCTGGACAAGCCTCATTCCGGACGGACACGAATGGACGTCTCTGGTTTTACGATGGTCGTATCACAAGATGGTGGAACGATTATCGGCTGCAGACATTTAGAAACAGGCAGGAGGTTTTTCAAATTGAGGACGCATGGGGAAAGCTATGGTTTACTAATGAAAATGGCGAAGTACACCAATACGATGCCACTCTTAAACTAATACCTTATAGTCCCGATGTTGAGCTTAGTATTGACCGAGTTCGTTCGATTTTTGAAGCGATTAACGGTGATTTGTGGTTCGGGCATGATAACGGTGTGACAGTATTTAACCCAATGCCTGCAATTCAGAATCATGGTACTGGGATTGGTGGTAGAATTGGAGGAAAATCGCGCTTCGCAAATTGGACAGACATAGTAAAAATATTTGAAATTGACGGATACATCTGGTTCGTTAACAAACCGCTATTCAGCAGAGCCGCTACACAATACACATTTTTCCGCTACGGAAACGAACGCTTTGATCAAATTTCTATCTTTATCAAACCAAGAGAGGGACGGATCGTTAGACAGTCTGATAGGAATCCTAATCTATTTGTTACCGACGGGGAACACCGATGGTTAGCTTTTGGGGGACATATCTTCAAAGCAGATACTGCAGGATTGTCGTGGTTTACAGGTAGATTCCAGAGAATTCCCTTTCAAACCAATTTGGAAATCGATCATGCTGAGTCTCCTATAAATGCCTTGCACATAGATGAGAACGACAAATTGTGGGTGCTTTTTGAGAACGGGAAGGCGCAGTCCTATCCAGCATCGATTGGACCTTCAGCGGCTATAAATGTTGAGCCGGAGATCCTTCCTCATCTAATTAAAGTAACAAAGATGTTGGAAATTCCATCAGGTACCAAGTGGTTTTACAACGCTGTTACAGGAAAGTTAATACGCTGGAATGTCTCTGATCCGAACGCACCGATTGTGCTCAAGAGAAATTCTAATACTGCGCCGCTTGCAGTATGGCAGCATCCAAGGGAATTGTATGGAAAAGTCACTTTCCTCTTTCCTGATGTTCTCAAGACATATCTTGACAAGGACTTAATCACAACTAAAGACGTTGAACTGCCTCCAGTAAATGCGTCTTTGACTTCTCATGACGGTGTTCTTTGGCTCGCGACACTTCGTGGAGCTGTCCGCTACGATGGGAAAGAACTCACAGCATATACAACTAAAAATACATTTCAGACTTCCAGAAAAGAGGGATTTCTCGTTGATAACGTGCGGGATGTAATCGAGGACAGTAGCGGAAGTATATGGTTCGCAACAAAGGGGGGCGGTACTGTTCGATACGACGGTGAAACCTTCGACTCCCTCACCACAAAAGATGGATTGGCGCATAACAATATCTCGAAAATTTATGAATCTTCCAACAAAGATATTTGGTTTGCAACCGAAGGCGGCGTTACACAATATACACCAACGCGCGGCGGCCTCCCTTTCTATCGACTAACCGCCCTAAAGACTGATAAAACCTATACCGAACTCTCATCTGATATTACCCTACCCGCACGTGGAAACAAACATATCAGCATCTATGTGCGAGGGATCAGCTCGCTCCGAGAACGCCTCTCTTATCAATTTAAAATCATCGGATTGGATAGTCCGGGATGGTCGAAGATTTCAGCGGAGGAGTTCTCGCTTTTGCCCGTTGGTTCTGGTCTGGCATCTGACAAATGGTTTCCCGCATCCAGGGTGGCAACACAACAGGCAACGCACAATGACGGCGTTCAACAGGAATTTAAAAACCAAAATGGCGTTCTGTGTGTCCGCTATACAGGGCTCAAAGCAGGCACCTATAGCTTCATCGTCAAGGCTTTCCGTGAAGGCTGGCCCTACACACAGCCACCTGCCGTGGTCGATTTTACGATCCCACCACCCTTCTGGGCGCAGTGGCGAACATATCTCCCTACAGTCATGTTCATGACTATCGTCCTTGCGCTCGTCGGTCGCTTGTTCATCAACCGAAGGCACACCGCCCAGCTTCGCACCGAAATGTTGGAAAGAGAGGAGGCGGAAATAAAGCGAATCCGTGCTGAGTTGAACGAGGCGCAAAATATTCAGATGGCATTACTACCCACAGAATCACCAGATACAAAAGAGTTTGATATTGCCGGAATGTCCGCCCCAGCAACGCAGGTGGGAGGAGATTTTTACGATTACTTGACCGTTGCAAATGGGCAAACCGCGATTGCAGTAGCAGATGCGGCGGGCAAAGGATTACGCGGCGCCATGAATGCCGTGCTCACGAACGGAATGCTTCATGAAGTTGCAAGATTCAGATCTGATGCAGATGTCATCCTCACCGACCTCAATGCAGGATTAGCCCCTCGGATGTATGGCCCCAGTTTTATCGCTCTTAACTTAGCAATTCTCAATGCATCCGAGAAGCGTATTGATTATGCCAACGGGGGACAACCCTATCCTATTCTCAAAAGAGGCACTGAAGTCATTGAGATCGAAAACAGTGACCTGCCGCTCGGTAGTATGAAAAGTGTTGAGTATGAATCTGTCGCTTTTGATTTAGCTGCAGGCGATATGCTTATCTTTCATTCTGATGGTCTCATTGAAGCCCTCAATCCTGATGAAGAAATGTACGGAACTGAACGTTTGACATATTTGGTTTCTCAAGTACCAAACGAATACTCCGCTGAGGAGGTGATTCAACACATCGTTGAGGATGTTCATAGGTTTGTCGAGGAAGCGGAACAGTATGATGATTTAACGCTCGTTGTTATCAAACGTATAGCTGCATCTGAATAGAGAAGTCAATTTCAATGTCCCGTACGGTGTCTACTTTCGGCGGGAAAGGTACTCAGACAACGCGTAATCAAATGGCGTTGCTGTATCCATTTGAACGTAATCGATCTGGCTTGCGCCGCAACCGCGACGATAACTCTGGATAAACTGGTTCAGTTTTTCGAGATAATCTGCTTTCAACGTATCCGCTTGAGTTGAAAGCGTCTGTCCCGTCTCCATGTCTCTAAAGACGACAGAACCCGTATAAGGGAAGGTCAGTTCGGCGGGATCGAGTAGGTGGAAGACGATCACTTCATGTTTTTGATGGCGGAGATGCTTCAAGGCAGAGATAACCTGTGAAGGTTCATCGAGCAGATCAGAGATAACGATGACTAACCCCCGTCTCACAATCCGTTTGGCGAGTTCATGAAAGAGACCGCTGAGTTGGGTCTCCTGACTGGGGGTCGCATTTTCCAAAGCGGACATAATTGCCTGGAGATGCGTTGCCGCGCCTCTCGGTGGAATGTATTGTGTAATGTCTGTATCGAAGAGTGCTAATCCAACAGAATCCCGTTGTTTCAGCATAAGGTAGGTGAGCGTCGCCGCGAGATAACACCCGTATTCAAACTTCGTCAACCCCTCCTCCGCGTGCTTATAGTTCATTGACGCGCTGGTGTCGAGCAGGATATATGCGCGTAGGTTCGTCTCCTCTTCAAACTTTTTGATGTAGTACCGGTCAGATTTCCCATAGACCTTCCAATCGATATAGCGGATTTCGTCGCCGGGCATATATTGTCGGTGTTCAGCGAATTCGACGCTGAATCCCTGATACGGACTTTTGTGCAAACCTGTGACGAACCCCTCAACGACGAGTCTCGCGACAAGTTCCATACCGCCAATCCGAGAGAGCGCAACTGGGTCCAAATATTGATGAGATGTTTGCATGGTGTTCCTTGGGTGCATTACTTGAAAACGGCGACTGCCACAGGACGCTTTGATGCGACAGTCTGACGAGTCTGCTTAATACGTTCAATTGCCTGCGTTGCATTCACGGGACAATGTCATTGATGAAATCTAACGTTCTTCTTCTCCCATAGTGTCCCAATCCAATCCACGTGCAGCGCATACTTTCCGCAATCTTGAAATGTAATTATAACAAAAGTTTGCTTGAATATCAACCCCAAATGCAGAAAACTTAGAAAAATTAATTTGCATTTTTGCCACTAATTTTGTATATAATTTATTCTGGATAAAATTCTTAAGGATGAAGAAAGGAGAGGTTTTAATGGGAAACCCAGTCATACATTTTGAAATTGGTGGAAAAGATGTTAAGGAGTTAATTGATTTTTACAGTTCAGTGTTTGAATGGAGTGTTCTTCCACTTGCAGATCAATTATATATTGCGGACCCTGCATTGGATAAAGGGATACAAGGACATCTATTTCAAACGACTGAAGAAATGGAGGCTGCAAACCTCGTTATCATTTATATTCAAGTTGATGATATACATGCCTCTCTAAAGATGGTAGAGAGCCTCGGCGGGAAGGTCATAAAGCAACCGCAAGCAATTCCAGGAAATGCAAGTTTCTTTGCTATATTCCAGGATCCGAGTGGCAACTACATCGGTTTGTTGCAATAGTTAAGTAAGGAGTTAATTCCATGGGAAATCCAGTCGTACATTTTGAAATATCAGGCAGGAATGGTGAAGCGTTAAGTAACTTTTATAGTTCCTTGTTTGGTTGGAATATTAATTATAACACACACGGTGTTTACAGCGTAGACCCAGAGGCAGAGAACGGCGTAGACGGACACATATTTTCATCAACCGATGATATGTGTTCTGATAACGGTATTACCATCTATATTCAGGTAGATGATCTTCAGGCAACGCTTGAGAAGATAGAAAGCTGTGGAGGGCAGATCCTTGTGCCGCCGCGTCCTATTCCGAGTGGCATGGGTTCTTTCGCACTGTTCCTCGATCCAAGTGGTAACTGCATCGGTTTATATCAACCTAAGGTATGATGGTCAGTTACTTTGGCATGGAATTGTAGGGTTAACGCGGAAATTAGTAAGAAAATAGGGCGATGGGCGGAGTCTCATCCCCTGATCTATATAATTGAGGGTGGTTCATTATTCCAAGGGTCTGCAGCCCACTGTCGGAGCAAATTCAGAGTTTTCAGATACCCCCGTAGGGGCGATGGGGCCTCGCCCTATGGGTTGGTTTTACCAACCCATACAAGAAATATTTATGCACCACCCTCATATAATTATTAAGGCAATTTTATGTTGCGGTATTTATTAGGTAACGTCTCGCCATTTCCAGTTCCATTTTGAAGAGAAAATTAATTTGCATTCTGATAATAATTAATATATAATTACTTAATAGAAAATAATTTAGTATAAAGAAAGGTGTAAAATTCCAATGGGAAATCCAGTCGTACATTTTGAAATAGCAGGTAAGAATGGTGAATCATTAAGTGAATTCTATTGTTCGCTCTTTGATTGGAATTCTAACGGTAATGTTAATGGCATTTATGGGTTGGATCCAGCATCCGAGAATGAAGTATGTGGACACATACTTCCGACAACCGACGATATGCCGTCTAATTATGTCACGATTTATGTGCAGGTTGAGGATCTTCAGGCATCGCTTGAAAAGGCTGAGAGTCTCGGGGGCAAAACCTGTGTACCTCCTCAGGTTATTCCGGGGGACATGGGAGCCTTCGCTATGTTCCTTGATCCAAGTGGGAACTGTGTTGGTTTGTACAAACCTAACGATTGATTGCTAAAGGCGTGTGTTTACTTCAATATGAAAGCGCAGCTTTAACGTCAGACTAACAAAAAATAGGGTGGTAAACTGAGTTTTACCACCCTGTTTGTTTAAGTTATTGTTTTTTTAAGTTATAAGGGCAATTTTATGTAAGCAACGGCTTCAACCAACGTCTTGCCGTTTCCAGTTCCATTCCCGTCCGTTTCGCATAATCCACAACCTGATCTTCCCCAATTCTACTGATGCTGAAATATCGCGCCTCCGGATGCGAATAATACCATCCGCTCACAGATGCCGCTGGAAACATCGCCAGACTCTCGGTGAGAGAAATGCCAGTATTTTCCCTAACCTTCAATAGGTCGAACAACACCCGCTTTTGATTGTGATCGGGACAGGCAGGATATCCCGGTGCTGGACGAATCCCGCGATATTTTTCCGCAATTAACGCTGTGTTATCCAACATTTCATCATCAGCGTAACCCCAGAGCGTTGTGCGGACGTGTTGATGCATCTTCTCCGCAAAAGCCTCCGCCAATCGGTCTGCCAGTGCTTTCGTCATAATGCTATTGTAATCGTCCTGCTTCTGCTCAAACTCCGCACAAAGTTCCGAAACACCGATACCTGTTGTCACAGCAAATGCCCCGATGTGGTCCTGGACCTCTGTTGCCTTCGGTGCGATGAAATCACCGAGACTCAGGTTCGGTCTTGTAAACGGTTGTTCCGTTTGTTGGCGTAGGTGATGTAGCGTGGCAATCGCCTCCATCCGTGCTTCATCTGCGTAGACTTCAGTGTCTTCACCGACACCATTAGCAGGGAAAAGTCCGACAACAGCACGTGCCTGCAACCTTTTCTCTTCAACAATACTATGAAGGAGCGTTTCGGCATCTTTAAGGAGTTTACGCGCTTCTTCGCCGACCTTTGGATTTTCTAATATATTCGGATATTTACCACGAAGTCCCCAAGTCGTAAAAAAGGGACTCCAGTCGATATAATCAACGAGTTTTGCTAACGGATAGTCATCAAAGACCTTAGGACCTATCCATTCCGGTGTAGGTGGTCGGTAATTTCTCCAATCCAGTGTGGATTTCCGTTCTTGCGCGACGGAGAAAGACAGTAAGTTCACCTGTTTCCGGTTTTTAGAGCGACGTTCTCGGATTTCTTCATATTCTTCACGCGTCTGCTCAGCGAATGTCTGCTGTTTTTCACGACTCATCAAATCGCTAACAACACCAACGCTTCGGGAGGCATCTTTGACGTGAACTGTTAAGCCACTATAAGTAGGCTCAATTTGAACAGCTGTGTGCACCTTTGATGTAGTTGCTCCACCGATGAGAAGCGGAATACGGACACCTTCACGTTCCATCTCTTCAGCGACGTATACCATCTCATCTAAAGATGGCGTGATAAGACCACTCAACCCGATAATATCGGCGTTCTCCTTTCGTGCTGTTTCCAGAATGTCTTCCGCAGGCACCATCACACCAAGGTCGATGACTTCGTAGTTGTTGCATCCAAGCACAACACCAACGATGTTCTTCCCAATGTCGTGTACATCGCCTTTGACCGTTGCCATCACAATCTTACCTCTGGATTGGATACCCCCTTCTGCCTGTTCCTTTTCAATATACGGGATGAGGTGTGCAACAGCCTTTTTCATAACTCGTGCGCTTTTGACCACTTGTGGCAGGAACATTTTACCGTCGCCGAAAAGTTCTCCGACCCGGTTCATACCGTCCATCAGCGGTCCCTCAATTACCTGTATCGGACGCTTATAGTTTTGCCGTGCTTCTTCTGTGTCGGCTTCTATATATTCGAGAATTCCTTCGACCAATGCGTGACGGAGCCTCTCCTCAACCGGCAATTTTCGCCATTTTCGACTCACACGCTTCTTTTTCCCCTTCCCTTGTAGCGTGTTAGCGAGATTAACAAGTCGATCCGTGGCGTCTGATCGACGGTTGAATAGTACATCCTCCACTGCTTTTAGAAGTGTTTTGGGTAAGTCGTCATAAACAGCAAGTTGTCCAGCATTGACAATTCCCATGTCCATACCGGCATTGATGGCGTGATAGAGGAATGCCGCGTGCATCGCCTCTCTAACCCGATCATTGCCGCGAAAAGCAAATGAAATATTGCTCACGCCGCCACTCACCAAAGCGTCTGGACAAGTGGCTTTGATTTCTTTGCACGCCTCGATGAACGTCTTCGCGTATTCATTGTGTTCTTCGATACCGGTCGCGACAGCGAAAATGTTTGGGTCGAAGATAATATCCTCTGGTGGGAACCCGACCTCTTCCGTCAAGAGTTGATATGCCCTACGACAGATTTCCACTTTCCGCTCGTAAGTGTCGGCTTGACCTGCCTCGTCGAACGCCATGACAATGACCGCAGCACCGTATTGACGAATCTGCCGGGCTTTTGCTAAGAAGTCCGCTTCACCCTCTTTCAAACTGATTGAGTTGACGATACCCTTCCCCTGAATGCACTCCAAACCTGCTTCTATAACCTCCCACCGACTGGAATCCAGCATAATAGGCACTCGACTAATGTCCGGTTCTGCCGCGATGAGATTAAGGAACTTGACCATTGCCGCTTTTGCATCTAACATGCCTGCGTCCATATTAATGTCGATGACTTGGGCACCATTTTCCACTTGGTCGCGGGCAACCTCTAAAGCAGTCTCATAATCCTCATTTTTAATGAGTGTTGCAAATCGGCGAGATCCTGTTACGTTTGTCCGTTCGCCAACGTTAACAAAGAGAGAATCGGAGGCGATATTAAACGCCTCTAACCCGCTGAGTCGGCAGGCGCGTTCTTGTGGAGCGGGCTCTCGCGGTGGATATTCAGCAGCGACCTTAGCAATCGTTTCGATATGTTCAGGCTGACTTCCACAGCAGCCGCCGACGATATTGACGAACCCGTTTCGTGCAAATTCGTGCATCCATTTCCCTATCTCCTCTGGGCTTTGTGTATACTGTCCGAGTTCGTTGGGAAGTCCAGCGTTTGGATAACAGATAACGGGTATGTCAGCCATTTTCGCCATTTCAGCGAGGTAGGGACGGATCTGTTGAGAACCGAAACCGCAGTTTAAGCCGACAGCGAGGAGATTTGCGTGCCGAACGGAGTTCCAAAAAGCTTCAACCGTTTGTCCGGAAAGATTTCTGCCTCCCCCACCGCTCCTGTCGGAGGAGACAATGAGCGGAATGTCAACGCCCCGTGCTTCAGCGAGGGTTTGAATGGCGAAGAGGGCAGCTTTACAGTTAAGCGTATCCATGACGGTTTCGACGAGAAGAAAATCGGCACCGCCATCAATTAAGCCTTCCGCTTGTGTTGTGTAGGCAGAAACAAGTTGTGAGAAGGTAATATTCCGATACCCAGGGTCGTTTACATTCGGGGAGATTGAGCAGCTCCGGTTGGTAGGTCCCATACTTCCAGCCACAAAGCGCGGTTTATTTGATGATGTCCATTTATCTGCTACTTGGCGAGCGATGCGTGCGGCTTCGTAGTTTACCTGATACGCAATATCCTGAAGTTGGTAGTCCGCCATTGATACAGATGTACTGGTAAACGTATTTGTTTCAATGATGTCCGCGCCGGCACTGCAGTAGTGCGCGTGTATTTCCCGCACGATGTGCGGTTGTGTTATAGAGAGTAGGTCGTTATAACCTTTGAGTTCAGACGGGTGATCAGTGAACTGATCGCCACGAAAATCTGCTTCTGTCAACCGATAGGTCTGCAACAGTGAACCCATCGCACCATCAAGAACCAGAATCCGCTGCTTCAGTTCATTTTTAAGGTATGTTATCCGCTCAGAATCTGCCATAGATATATTGTGTCCTTAATTTAATAGACGCGCGCCACACTCGATAAGGTGTTAATGCATTGTACAGTATAATAGTATACCACGTATAAAACCACGATGTCCACTAAAACGCTGTGAAACTTAGGGCTATTCAGTTTTCGTTTTTTTCTACATTTTCTATCTTAGGTCGCGAGCTGGAGCTCGGAATCAGAATCAACGGTATTCATGCCTTATAGGCATGAAAAATCAACGGTATAAAGCCTATAAAGGCTTTACCGGGGTATGAAGCCCGTATGGGCTTCGCCGCCTACAGGAAGGGGTCGGGATTTGGAAATCCCTCCTACAAAAGAGCTAAATAATCCTGTGTGAAATTACATGCAAAACCGACATGAGAAACCCCAAGATTCAGCGTATTCACATAAGTATGCTGTCCATTTCGATATACTTCCAGAGATATCTTATCTCAATCAGGAGCTGGTGCTCTTAATCGCCGATTTTTTACCGACTTTCCGCGGTTTTCCACAAGACGTCCAAATTTCCGAAAAATGGGTAGACGAAGGTCTCGATTTTTGTCGGGTCATCTTCTGGGTATCTGCTGAATCTCCAGATGCAATCAAAACTTTTGCTAACTGGTTTCAGGCAGTATTCCGGGAGCCATCTATTGCCCAAGTTTTAGAACGTCTCGTCGTTTGTGCATTAGACGAGTCCAAGGATACTGAAGTTATCCTGACAGATTGGACCCGGTTAGCCAATTGAAAGGCGGTTCGATTGAGTGTACTATGGTAGGTTTTAGAATTAATTGGACAGTTTCTAAGGAGGCGAGGCACGGGGACCTCGCCCAACAGAAGCTTGGAGGTTCCCTAACATGTCTACTTATTGCTTGCGTTTATTATAAAAAACGTTGGATGTACGGGAAACCTCAAAATTCGAGAAATTCGATCAATCTGTGATAATCCCTGATTCAGACAGACAGCCCATCACAGACTACCCAAAACCGATAACTGACAACTGAAAACTGACATTAAAAGATTGACATTCAAAAGTAAAGTGTGCTATACTATTAGAAGAAATTAGATTTCCGAAACACAATTTGGTAGACAGGAGAGGGTGATGATCCGACCGACCTATTCGGGCACTGTTTTAGGAAAATTTTCAGGTTTTCGCAATTGGATATTAGCAGCGATGATCCTTTCAGTGCTGTGTGCTAACCCTGTGCATCCACAAGGTGTTCATGAGATTTTTCAAAATTTCAAAACGGCTTATGAGAAATCTGAGAATTTCAGTGCAAATTTTGAGGAGACGACGCTGTTTGCTGACAAAAAAAGTGTCGCTCGCGGGCGGTTTATATTTCGTAAACCGAATCTGCTCCGCAAGGAATACGTCGATCGGAAAGATGCCTCGAAAGTCGTCCAACTCACTGTTTTGGATGGTGAATATGGTTGGACGTATACACCGATACTCAACCAAGTCAATAAGATGAAATGGAACAACCCTGAACGTAGGGAATTGCTTCCCGGCATCGGGGCATCGCTTGAAGATGTTCAGAACAACTATGACATGGCACTTATTCCTGACGAATTCGCGAATCCGAAAGGAGTCCATCAAATAGAATTACAACCCAAGCGTCACATGGTGAGTACGAACGCGAAAGAATCGCTTCAGATCTGGGTGAAATCCGGTGAGTGGCTCCCCGTGCAATTTGGCTACAAAACCGAGTTTGAGGACGGAACCCGTCAGAGCGTCATTGTTACGCTCACACAGATTGAAAGAGATAAAACACTTGCACCGGATCTTTTCAGGTTTGTTGTGCCTAAAGATGCTGAGGTAATCGATCTTTCCGAAAATTAGAATGTCTCCAATTATGGGTTATTTCTAAGGTTTCGACACTATATTATGAATTTCAGTACACTTTTGCGGTTGGCAAACCTTCTAACGCTCTTACGGTTGTTCCTGATACCTCCCTTCATATTCTGCTTTCAGGCAGATATGATGGTCCCCGCGCTCATTATTTTTCTCCTCGCAGCGCTCACAGACAATCTTGATGGTAGGATCGCACGAAAACAAGGTGTGACCGGTTTCGGAACATTTATGGATCCCCTCGCCGACAAGTTGTTAGTTGGTGCCGTTTTAATCTGTCTCGCGCTCTTTAAACACGTTGATGGTGGACTCATTCCTATGTGGATGGTTGTTATCATCCTCGGTCGCGAAGTCCTCGTCACGATCCTACGAATCGTTTTCATCGCGAAGTATGGGCAAGTTGTTTCCGCAAGCCAATGGGGAAAATATAAAATGACTTCGCAACTGATTGTCGTCGGCCTCGGTTTAGGTTTACTCGCTTTTCAGAACACTTTGAATCCTACTCTCATTGTGCGAAATCACGGTGCCATCTTTTTTATGATGCTGATACCCTTAATTCTTACTGTCGCATCTGGAGTGGAATTTCTCATCAACAACCGCAAATTTTTATTCGCCCTGATTCATTTAACGAACTATGATTCCGAAACAGAGGCGTGATAGTGGCAACTAAAAGCGGGACTATTCGCTGTTTTGTAGCAGTTGAAATACCACAACCCATACAGGAGTTATTGAAGCCCGTGCAGACATGCCTCCGGTCCAAGATTCGTAGGGCTTCATGGACAAAATCTGGAAACTTCCACCTTACCTTAAAATTCCTTGGTGATGTCCAACCTGAAACCATTGATGTTATGAGTGAGGCAATTCAGAAGGTCGTGGAGGCACAGGCTCCATTTTCTATTGCGTTCGGTGGTGTTGGTGCATTCCCAAATTTTATGCGTCCGCGTGTGCTTTGGGTAGGTATAAAACAAGGAGATTTGATTGTCTCACGTCTTGCGAAATCTGTGAATTTTGCGTTGAAGCAGCTCGGTTTTCCAATAGACAATCGCTTCCATCCACACCTTACACTCGCACGAATCAAAGCTCCAATGAATCTGGAGCCGTTACAAGACGTGCTGCGTCAATATGATACAATTAATAGCGCTGTTGTGCGCGTGAACGAAATCACACTCATGCAGAGCCAACTTCACCCTAACGGAGCAATTTACACACCCTTGAACGTATATCATTTTTCTGCGTAATTTAACAATACAAAAGCACCCATCTTTGGCAATAAATGCCACGAAGGAGAAATGTAAAAACATGCAAGACGAACAAAAACAGAAAGCCATTGATCAGGCAATCTCACAAGTAGAACGTGAGTTCGGTAAAGGTGCCATTATGCGCTTGGCTGGCGACGAAATTGTGCCTGTTGAGGCAATTCCAACAGGTGCTCTCTCACTTGACCTCGCACTTGGTGTTGGTGGGGTCCCGCGCGGCAGGATCGTTGAAATTTTCGGACATGAAGGGACAGGAAAAACCACCTTGGCACTTCACATTGTTGCTGAAGCACAAAAATTAGGTGGTACAGCTGTCTTCATTGATGTTGAGCATGCACTGGACACGACGTATGCTCGTAGTATTGGGGTCAACATGGAGAACTTGTTGATCGCACAACCTGATGCCGGAGAACAAGCGTTGGAAATTGTCGAAACCCTCATCCGCAGCGGCGCAATTGACATCGTCGTCGTCGACTCTGTGGCAGCTTTAACACCTCAAGCCGAAATTGAGGGTGAGATGAGTGACGCACACGTCGGTTTGTTACCGCGTTTGATGTCAAAGGCACTCCGAAAGTTATCTGGTGTTACCAATAAATCTCGGACGTGTGTTATCTTTACCAACCAGATTCGACAAAAAATTGGCATCATGTTCGGCAACCCGGATACCACCCCTGGCGGTCTCGCGCTTAAATTCCACGCATCCGTCCGGTTGGAACTCCGCCGCGGCAGCCAAATCAAAGATGGCACTGAAATCCTTGGGAGCGGTGTGCGGGTTAAAGTCGTCAAAAATAAAGTAGCACCGCCTTTTAAAGAGGCAGAATACGACGTTACCTTCGGAAAGGGTATCTCCAAAGAGGGAAATCTCTTGGATATTGCCGTTGATCGAGAATTTATTCAGAAAAGCGGTTCTTGGTTCGCCTACAACAGTGAGCGAATTGGTCAAGGCAGAACCAATGCTAAGAGGTACTTAGAAGATAATCCTGATATTGCGGCGGAAATTGAAGCGAAAATACGGGAAGCATTGAGTCTGGCACCCGCACCGACGGCTGGCGCTATTCCCGAAAACGCAGAACAAGATGATGACCTTTAGCGTCTGAAATAGGTCTGTTTGATTTGTTTCCCTAACCTCTGTGCCCGGATTCTTGTATAACCTAAATTGCTCTTTGTAGCATACGGGGACTCTCACTGCGAGGCAATACGGCATTCATACCCGGTGAAGCCTTCATGGGCTTCATACCGTTGATTCTGATTTGTTAGGTTGTGCATCTTCGGACGCAGATTCTCACTGCGAAGCAAGTCTACCCTACGAAAGGTAGGGGCATCAGATGAAAATCTTGGTAGAACGAAAGTTATAACTTTTTCTTGACACAATTTTTTTCGATGTGCTATACTCTAATAAATAAAAGTGTTGGGTTAGAATCTCAAGCCCAATCAAGTCTGGTTATTCGCGTATCCGATCTTTACCGTTACAAGTGAGATCGAAAAATCGCTTCGGAAAGTGAGAACTTCACGTATGGCTATCAAAAGAGGAAATTCCAAGGATGCCTTTGAGGAGCAAGAGACATTTGATGTCGTCTGGTATCAACAGCAGATGCGCACACTCCAAGGGACGATTGATATGCTTCAAGGTGAGCTCGAAAGCATGCGGCAGCAGCAGCGTGCAGTCTATGTCAAAGACCTTGAAAGTCGACTCTATGAAATGCAACGTGAGTTGATGACAGCACACCGTCGTAACAAGAAGTTGACCGGTACCCTGCAAGAGGCAAAAGAAAAACTTCATATCCTCAAGGAAAAGGTCGCCCAGCTTAGCGCACCGCCGAATAACTATGGGGTTTTCCTCGGCGCGAATGAAGACGGGACCATCGATATCGATATCAGTGGCAGAAAATGGCGCGTCAATCTTGACCCCGGGCTCAAGGAACAAGATCTCTCGATCGGACAAGAAGTCATTGTTAATAGTGGTATGAATGTCGTCGGTATTAAAGCCGCTGAAAGACACGGAGATGTCGTCAAGATTAAAGAGCGAATTGAGGATGAACTCGCCATTGTGAACCTTCGTACCGATGAAGAACGCGTCGTTAGGGTCGCTGCATCTCTCAAAGAAGAGTCTTTGAAAGCCGGAGATAACGTACTCCTCAACCATGCAACGAGCATGCTCATGGAAAAACTTCCGAAACGGGAAGTTGAGGATCTGCTACTCGAAGAGGTACCGGATATCGGTTATACTGATATCGGTGGACTTGATACACAGATAGAGGCAATTCGCGATGCGATAGAAATGCCATACCTCTATCCCAAGGAGTACCAAGAGTTTAACCTCTCACCGCCGAAAGGGGTTCTCCTTTACGGTCCCCCCGGTTGTGGTAAAACCTTGATAGCTCGTGCTGTCGCCAGTAGTATTGCTGAGCGCGTCCGGAGACAGACCGGTAGAGAGGAAGTCCGCGGTTATTTCATTAACATCAAGGGACCTGAACTCCTAAATAAGTACGTCGGCGAAACCGAACGTAAGATCCGGGAAATTTTCCAGAAGGCGCGTGATAAGTCCAGAGAAGGTTTTCCAGTTATCATTTTCTTTGATGAAATGGATTCGCTCTTCCGCTCCAGGGGTATGGGAATCTCATCGGATATGGAATCAACGCTTGTGCCACAGTTTCTCGCTGAAATTGATGGGGTCGAGAATCTACGGGACGTGATCGTCATTGGAGCAAGCAATCGTCAAGATCTACTTGATCCGGCAGTTCTACGCCCCGGTAGACTTGATATTAAAATTAAAATTGATCGACCTCACCTTGGGGGTGCTAAGGACATCTTCGGCATATATCTGACACCAGATTTGCCGTTTGCCGAAAACGTCTATCAACAGTTTGATGGCGATACGGAGGCAATCGCGAAACACTTCATTGATGAAGCCGCAAATGATATGTACGCAACTACGGATGAGAACCGGTTCATTGAAGTAACTTACGCACGTGGTGAACGGGAAACTCTCTTTTTCAAGGATTTCGTCAGTGGTGCAATGATTGAGAACATCGTTTCACGCGCCAAGAAAACGGCTATCAAGCGGTTTATCAGCTCCGATGGAGTGGATAAGGGTATGCAACTTGAGGACATTAAGGCAGCTATCCGAGAGGAATATCACGAAAACGAAGATCTCCCGAACACAACGAATCCTGATGATTGGGCAAAAATTTCGGGACGCAAAGGCGAGAAGATTGTCAACATCCGTGCCTTGATTAATGAACCTGCACAGGAGAAAAAACAGAGTGTTCGTGTGACCCGTGGTGGCACTTTCCTTTAACGGTTTTAAATGTGAAATTTCCGCTCGGTTTTTAGCTTTGTAGGGAAAAATGGAAATACCTATAATAATGGGAACAGAGACTGAGTACGGTATCTCAGTCAAAAATGCACGTGAACAAGATCCGGTCGCTGCTTCGACGCTGGTCGTCAACGCTTATAAAAGCTGCAGAGGCGATCTACCGAGCATCGCGACTTCTGTCACGTGGGATTATGAACAAGAGACCCCGTTGATGGACGCGCGCGGATTTCAGGTGGAAATGGAAACTGCTGTCACAGAGGCTGACACGAGTAGTACAGTCAATGACATCTTGATAAACGGCGGACGTTATTATGTAGATCACGCCCATCCTGAGTATTGCACGCCGGAATGCACCAATCCACGCGATCTGCTCCTGTATGAGAAGGCAGGAGAATTAATATTAGAGGTCAGTAGGGTCGCCGCTGAACGTTTGCTACTGGATAACCAAGAGGTTATCATATATAAAAACAATACCGATTACAAAGGACATAGTTACGGCGCGCATGAAAACTACCTCATGTCCCGAAAGGTACCGTTTGAGACTATCGTTGACGGGTTAATTCCATTTCTTGTTACCCGGATTATTATCACCGGAAGCGGCAAAGTCGGGTCAGAAAACGCAACTGATGCCGCAGATTATCAAATTTCTCAGCGTGCCGATTTCTTTGAGCAAGAGGTCGGGTTGAGTACTATGGTGAATCGCCCCTTGATTAACACGCGCGACGAACCACATGCTGATGATAAAATCTATCGACGCTTGCACGTCATCGTCGGTGATTCTAACATGTCTGAATTCAGCATCTATCTCAAAGCTGGCATTACTGGCATCGTGCTTCAGTTAATCGAGAAGGGTGTTGTCGGAGATCAGTTTAGTTTGAAGGAACCGGTCGCCGCTATAAAGTATATCTCGCGCGATCTGTCTTGCAAAAGTCCGATAGAACTCGAAAACGGGGAGCAGTGGACGCCGATAGAGGTGCAACGCGCCTATCTTGAACTCGCAAAGCAATACCTCACACCTGAAGAACGGACACCGGTAGTCGAAGATGTCCTTGAGAAATGGCAATATGTACTCGACAACTTAGAAATTGATCCAAGGCGGCTGAGCCAACATCTCGACTGGATTATCAAAAAGAAATTATTAGATGCTTACCGGAAGCGACACGGATATCAATGGGACGACGCACATGTCCGAATGCTCGACTTGCAGTACCATGATATTCGTCCAGACAAAGGACTTTACATTAGACTGCTGAAAAATGGGCATGTTAAGCGTCTACTGAGTCATGAAGAAATCGTGCATGCAATGCATTATCCACCTGTAGATACGCGCGCGTATTTTCGTGGGACCTGTTTGCGAAAGTTTCCGAAGCACATTTATAGCGCAAGTTGGAACTCAATGATTTTTATAAGTAAATCGGGGGGACTTGACAAAATTATGATGGATCGTCCCCACTTCGGTACACAACAGATCGTTGGCGAACTACTGAATAACTGTACTGCAGAGGAGCTCGTTAAAGAAATCCGAGGCGAAGCTTCAAAACCGTATTAACCTGCGTTGTGGGGCGTGGACTCGTACCTTAACCCTATCTCGCTTTATCAGGAGAAAACAATGTCAACTGAAAAACAACAGGAACACCTTGATCGCTCTGTCGATGAGACCGAAGACATCCAACCGAACGTTGAGCACGGTGAAGTCGACGAAGAATTTGTCGAGGACTTAGATGCACTTCTTGACGAGATCGATGAAATCTTGGAAGAAGATTCACAGGAATTCGTCGAGAACTATATTCAGCGGGGAGGGCAGTAGGAGTGCTCGACCTCAATGATTACGGCACCTCCAACTTCTTTCAAATTATTAAGCGTCGCCACCCTGAGTTGTTAGCGGCGCTTAATTCATCTGATGCTGTCCCAAATTCTCCTGCAGCAGAGCCATCATTCCGGCATTATGAGGGAACTACCGTCCTCGCTGTTGTCTACGATGCTGGTGTTGTCATGGCTGGAGATCGGCAGGCTACAGAAGGTTATCAGGTCGGCGAACGACGAATTCAGAAAGTTTATCCGGTTGATCGGCACGCCGCAATCGCTGTCGCTGGAGCCGCTGGCCCCTGCATCGAGATGGCTAAACTCTTCCAAGTTGAAGTCGAATTTTATGAAAAAACTGAGGGGATGAGCCTCAGCTTGGAAGGGCAGGCAAACTTCCTCTCTCACTTGGTACGTTCAAATCTTGGACTTGCCATGCAGGGATTAATCGTCTTGCCGCTCTTTGCCGGTTATGATCTCAAGCGACAACGCGGCCGGATTTTCAAATATGATGCGGTAGGTGGTCGCTATGAAGAAGACGACTATTATGCGATCGGGTCCGGCGGTAAAGACGCTCGCGCAACCCTTAAGAAACGGTATAATCCAGAGATCACCCGTCAGGAAGCACTCGAAATCGTCGCAGAAGCACTCTGGGATGCCGCTGATGAAGATATTGCAACGGGTGGTCCTGATCTCATCCGAAAAATCTTCCCAACGCTTTACACCATTACTGAAGAAGGGGTCTCCGACGTTCCTGAGGCGACCGTGGAAGAACTATATCAGGAGTTAATATCACGCCTATAGTCTTGAATTCAACGTTCCTGTAGGTAAGTTAACCAACATCGCTACCTCCTTCCTACGCCTTGGAATACCAACAAAAACACAGATATGTCCACACCCTATTATGTTTCACCGGAACAAATTCGTCAGGATAAAGAGGATTTCGTCCGTCGCGGCATTGCGCAGGCGAAGGAGGTTGTCGTCTTAGAATACCAAGATGGACTCCTGATGGTCGCTGAAAACCCACGCAAAACTATCTATAAAATCTCTGAAATTTACGACCGAATTGCCCTTGCAGCAGCGGGTAGGATTGCTGAATATGAAGCCTTACGCGTCGCTGGTATCCGAGAATCTGAGATCAAAGGCTTTCGCTACTACCGAGAGGATGTCACAGCAAAGTGGTTGACTAACCTCTACTCACAACACATGGGAGCAGTCGCGCAAGCATGGGATTCCAAGCCTCTGGAGATTGAACTTCTTGTCTGCGAAGTTAGTATGACAGGGGCACAAACGGCATCCGGGCAACAAAATAACCAAATTTATCATATTGCGTTCGACGGTATCTATTCAGAAGAAGAAAAGTATGCCGTTATCGGTGGACGCACTGAGGCAATAACAGAAATTCTTGAACAGAACTACACTGATGGATTAGAGATGCCAGCGGCACTCCGACTTGTAACAGAGACCTTTCAGACTGTTGAAGCGGATACGGATACTGATGATTATGAAGTCACTCCGCAAACAATAGAGGTAGCGTGTCTGGAACAGTCCGCTGGGCGTCGTAAGTTCCGACGACTCTCCACTGAAGAGGTTACAGACCTTTTATCGTGATTTTAAGTGTCTGACATTACACTGTTTGTTTACAAATACAGGCTCTCGTAACGAAAAATGCTTGTTAAGGGGTAACTGATGAATCGTAGAATTTACGGACTGGAAACTGAATTCGGAATCATCTGGACGCCTGATGTTCCGCGTAGAAAAACACTCACTGTCCAGAACGTCGTGATGTACCTCTTCCGCGAAATCGTTGCCGGGAGAATGTACCCTGATGTCTTTCTTGAAAACGGTGCGAGATTTTATCAAGACATAGGATGCCATCCAGAATATGCCACCCCAGAATGTGACGATGTCGCTGAACTTGTTGCTCATGATAAGGCGGGTGAACGCATTATCACGCGTCTCGCAGGAACAGCAGAACGGCGCATGCGCAACGATGGATTCTATGGAAAAATCTCTATTTTTAAGAACAATTTAGATACACCGGGGAATACTTATGGATGCCACGAAAACTATTTGATGGAGCGCCATGTCGATTTCCGTCAATTGGCAGCGCAGTTAATTCCATTCTTTGTAACGAGACAGGTCTTCGCAGGCGCAGGAAAAATCAAGCCTAAACATCGTGGCTATTACGCCATCTCACAACGTGCTGAACACATCCGAGAAGAAATTTCCATCGGAACAACAACCGCACGCGGGATTATCAATACGCGCGATGAACCGCATGCTGACCGAGAGAAGTATAGGCGCTTACATGTCATCGTCGGAGATTCCAATATGTCCGAATTTTCCACTTTCTTGAAAGTCGGAACAACCGGTATCATTCTCCGTATGATTGAAGATAATTTCATTGAACAACGCTTTGCACTCCGAAATCCCGTCAAAGCCATACGTGATATTTCTGATGATATTACATGTAAACACCTGATTGAACTTCAAAACGGAAAACGGCTCTCCGCAGTTCAACTGCAATGGCAATACTTGGAGTGTGCAAAACGATACCTTGAGCAAGCCGAGTCTAATTCAACTACAGCGCAAATTATGGCACGCTGGGAATACGTCCTCACTTGCTTGGAAAGTGATCCAATGCAGTTGGACCGCGAATTGGATTGGGTAATTAAGTGGAAATGGCTACAGGCGTATCTCACAAGACGCGGGTTTGACTGGGATGCACCGCAGGTGAAACACTTAGATTTAAAATACCATAATGTGCGCCAGGAGGAGAGTCTCTACTATACCCTCGAAAATCGTGATGAGATTGAACGGATTGTCACGAATGAACAAATTCGGCACGCCGAACATTTCCCGCCTGAGCGCACGCGAGCCAAGTTCCGAGGAAAATTCATCAAGAAAGTAAATGAAGGAAAGGTTTTGTGTGGTGTTAATTGGAGTTATATTCAACTTTATGAGCCGTACCAAATTCTTTATCTCTCGACAGATCCGTTTAAACCCGAATTTGATGAAGCAAGTCGTACTATTTATTCAATCTAAATAGTTGTCGGTCATCAGTTATCAGTTTTAACCATCAACTCGCACGTTGATAAAATTGTTAAGGCACGAGTTGATGGTTAAAGTTAAGAGGTGTTTTTTGTAACAATCTTCCCCAATTTGGATGCCTTCAAGAAGTGATAAATTGTTACAGAGGGTCTCTTAACCGGTAACTGACAACTAACAACCAATAACAGGAGGCTTTTGATGCCACAACCAAAGTATGTCTACTTCTTTGGAGGCAGTGAAAGCGAGGGCGACGCTACAATGCGGACCCTCCTCGGCGGAAAAGGGGCAAATCTCGCAGAGATGAGCAATCTCGGTATACCTGTCCCACCCGGCTTCACTATCTCCACTGAGGTTTGTAAATTATACTACGAAAATGACAAACGGTACCCCGCTGGACTTGACGAACAGATTGACGAGAATTTAGCGAAATTAGAAGCCACACTCGGCGCAAAATTCGGTGATACCGAAAACCCACTCCTCCT
>JAPPNJ010000122.1 GCA_028818705.1 Candidatus Poribacteria bacterium | reverse complement strand
TAAACCTAACGCTCCAAACTCGTGTCCGTAATGAAACTTCGATTGATTCACGCGTCCCTTTTGATAACTGAAGTTGCGGAAAAAGTGCAACCCCCATTGGAATTTGCCGGTCTTCAGTGCTTTGGTCTCATCATAGACATAGACGCAATCCGTAAAGTCGCGTTGAATCCTTCTGATGAGAAATGCAGCGACGGCATCGGCGTTCCATTGCCCCCGGGAGAGGAACTTCGGAAATGACCAATACTTTGTTTCTCAAGCACCCGATTGATAAAGTTCCGTCAGTGTTCCATTGCCTCTATTAGCGATGAATCCGAAGATAAACGCTTGAAAAAGGGCAAAGTTGTGTTGGTTGAATAAATGCCGAAAATCCGATAGAATACTTTCTAAGCAGAAAAGGAGGTCCATTTTTTACGTTCCTTTCAAAACTTTGGTATGTTTATGAAAGGATACCTCTTTTTCTGCTTTCAAACACCCTAATCCTTAAAATTGTCCAAACTATAGTATATATAGTGAATTCTAAAAATAAAGAGACACTTTCCGCCCCTGGTAGGCGAGGTTTCCAAATTATACTACAAAAGCATAATTTGTCTTAGCTTTACATTCCTCGCCGATGCAGAGTGTCCAATTAATTCTAAACTTTACTATAAATGATGAAAAACGAGTTTACGACGGAGAACTTCCTGTAATTGTATAATGACATTCTCGGCAATCCGATACAGCCATGAATAGAACGCCGAATCCCCGCGGAAGCCCGGGATGCCACCCAACGCCTTTAACTACGTCTCTTGGGTCAAATCCTTTGCGATCTCTGCGTCTTTGACGCGCCCGTGGATATGCGTATACAGCCGATGTTGGTATTTACTAACGCCGAAAACGCTTCCGTCTTCCCCTGTTGCGTGCGTTTGATGAGATGTTTGTCTGAATGTTCGCTGTGTTTGCTCAAAGTCAAAAGGGGTGGTGAATAGCACCAACCAAGGACACCCGCTCACCACATTGGGTGTCGCTAATGATTTCGATGTGCAGCGACGGCTTCGGATTTACAAGACCAATAGGAATGTCCACGTCCGCAGGTGCTTTTATGCTCGCTTTCGGATTTGACCATCGAGCCACACTTGGGACGACCACACTTGACAAGGTCTTCGTCGTCCGAGTCGTCCGAATCATCATCATTATTGTTGTTGGAACTTGACGAAGAACTTGACGAAGAACTCGACGAGGAGGAACTCGATTCGGGGAACTTGTGGGTATGTTGACCCTTACAGGCAAAATAACCCGACTGCTTCTGACACGTATCCCCGTTGGCATTCGTCGCCGAACACGACGAGACCCACGAATGATCGCCACCCTCGGATTTCAAATGTCCACAACGCCGCACCGCCGCCGGTTCGGGGAACTTGTGGGTATGCCCCTTACAGACCCAATACCCCGATGTCCGCTGGCACGATTCGCCATCCGAATTCGTCACCGAACACGACGAGACAAAGGAGTGATCGCCACCTTGAGACTTCGGATGCCCACACTGGCGAACGCCTTGCGAGGAATCACCATCCTTGTTGTTGGTATTTGAGCCTGAGCCAGAACCCGAATTGCCGTTATTGTTGTTCGATGTGGACGTATGCTTTGAGTGATTGCGAACCGCCAACGCCGAACACGACCAGTAGTTATGCCCCGCACTACACTGCGTCAGGTGTTCGTAGGGGTCTGAACCAGAGATGACACGCCCCGATGAACAACGCCCCCATTGGGTTTGCGAGCCATTGCCACACAAGACGGTATTCGTCGGCGTTCCCGTGCCACCTGAACCTTTAGAATTGCCACCACCGTTGCCATTACCATTATTGCCATTGTTATGGGTGTTCTTTGGCTGTTTTTCCGATGAGGCATAGACATGTGGATCATGGGGTGAACAGACAAAATACGATCCGTAAGAACAGGCGTTGTTATTCGCATCCAGTGGACAGGTTTCAGAGCGGTGGTTATACGCTGAACTTGAACCCGACTCATAGGTATGTTTACCACACGGACCCATGACGACAGACTTCTGATTCTGCTCAGAACCCTTGTTCTCTTTCTGATTCGGGTCTGAGCCTTTCTGACTCTCATTGGAATCCTTTTGATTTGGATCAGAGCCTTTCTGATTCGGATCGCTGCCACCTCCAGACCCGCTACCGCTACCACTACCCGAACCGCTACCACTGCCACTTCCAGAACCCGAATCCGATGGATACGTGTGGGTATGCTCCGGCGCACACGCACTGTAGAAACCATCCTCGGTGATACAACGCTCGCTATACGCATTGCGAGGACACTGTATACCCCGATGATCCCGGGCGTTACAGAAATAGTCCTCGTGACCACAAATACCCATCGACTGCCACGTATGATCCCCCGGTGTGCCGACCGAATGACCACACGCGAGTTTCGATGAACTATAATCGTGCGTATGATCCGTACACAGACGATACGAACCATCCGAACATGAGACATCCTCTGAATTCGTTGGGCAACTCCGGGATTTATGCTTCTCTGCTTGACAACTATAATCAAAGTGATCACACCCTGAATACTGAACACGCTTATGACCCGAATCTATTGAGTGACCGCACCCTAAGCGTTCGTCTTTTTTCAGCTCACAGAGATCCAAGGCGGATTTCGCCAATGTTAAGGCATCATACGCCGCTTGCGCAGACGCTGAGGCTTCCTTCCATTGCTTTTCTAACTCTAAGGCTTTAGCAATGTCAGCAGTATTACCGCTGAGTGGATGTCTGAGCTGAAATGCTACCTACCCAGCGTCGTTCTCGATTTCGCGAACAGCTTCTAAAGCCTCGTCATACGCCGTTTGTGCAGCCGCAACAGCCGCTTCTTCAACCGAGCAAGCGTTCGCCTCATTGACAATGAAGTGAAAAGAGAGCAGCGTCACAAGGAAAATGAGCGTTGAAATTAAAATGTTTTTCATAAGTCATTATTTATTTGTGGGGTAAACAGGTTCTTCTTGCATGACGGCTTCCAGTTTTTTTTCCGCAGCGTCACGTTTTTCAATCAGCGCACGGATTTCCGCTTGAAGTCGTTTTCTTTCTGCATCGCTGAGATTGTTGAAATACTCAACAGTCTCTTTATGTGAAAGATCACGGGAAAGATTGGGTATGAAAGAAACAATTGCCTCACCCGCTTGCATTCTTTCGGTATGCGCCTGATGGAACTTCTTATTCCACGCCTCGCGGGCTTTGAGATACAGCGTGACGCGTTGGGTATACAGAGCCTCCTGTCTCTGAGAATCGGTCTCGCCTTGATGCCCTGCTGCTTGAAGTCTCTTGAGTATCTCGGCATCGGTAGCCCCTTGTTGACGTGCCGCTTGGATTTCAGCGTCAATACGTGCCTGTCGGTCAGCATTGAGAACCGAAGCCATTCCTTCTGGGTTGCTTCCTTCGCTGTGTGCATCATCGGTGTGCCATTCATCGCCATGCCAGTGTCCACTCTCGGAAGTCTGTAGGGTGGAGGCTGCTTTAACCTGTGTCGTTTCACTCGCAGGCTGTAGTGAGGATTGCGTGGTCTTGTAAACCTTCACAGGTTGCTGATTTGCCGTCATTTGTCCATAATAAATGCCAAAACTCATCACGGCAATCAAAACGATACAAATCGGTATCCAAATCTTCTTCTGTAACATCGTAAAACTCCTTTTTTGGTCTTTAACCCCCCAGTGGGGTGTATTTTAACATGACCCAAACCAACACAAGAAAAAAGAACAAAAAGAGGATGAACCGAAGACATCCAAAAAGGGAAAATCGTGGGGTTTGTTGCCATTTCGGATCGGCGAGATTCGGTGGTAATATCATCAGTTTCTTTCGCCTTGTGTTGGTTTTTCTACTAATCGAGAAACGTGGGTTTGAGAAACTTCCATATCGCAGGGGCACCGTCTTTTTCGAGGAGTATCTGCTTGTATTGTATCTCTGCGATGCGATACCCCCAAATCACAGTGCCCAGCCCGACGGTTTGCTGCTCACCGGTGGCGGTGTTCTTGACGATCGCTGACGCTGCAAAGGGGTCTTGCGTGGTGAAGGTCGCTATTAGTAAAACGTTCGCCCCAGGGACAGGTTTGGCATGTAAGTTTGTGCCGAGTGGCGCGAACAGGTTATTTTTGAGGATCGTCTGGTAGAAATCGCTTGAGATGGAATCCGAAAACAAATCGCCAGAGACTTCGGCGACTTCCACGCTTTGGATCTCGGTCAACGCTGCGGGTTGTGGTGTCTCTTGTGGTCTCTCCCGGGGCTGCGGTGCGGCCCCAAGGCGAGAGAGGTTTGCAAACAAACAACCGCCCCCCAGCACGAGACAGACACCGAAAACAAACGGGAGTTTGAACATGCTTTGACTCCTTGTCGGGTCGAAAAAATCATAAGATTGCTCTACAGAGTATGAATGCCGACGGGGGTCAACACAAGAAAGGCGGCAGGCAATCGTCCCTTGAAGGGGCTAACCTAAAAGTCTCACAAAACACAACCGTTTATGATACAATTAGGCTAGCACTGTCATACTCGGCTTATAGCAGTGCTACGCGGCACTGGTGTTCCGCCACCGGTGGTGCACCTAAAATCTATTAGGACGCTGCTCTGGCACGATAGAAACTTTATCCGCACGGGGGCAAAAAAGTTACGAATCAACGTCATCAACGTCAGAGGTACTCTATAAAAAAACACAAATATCGTCAAGCATTTTTTCTCAAAATCTCAAAATAGGATATAATACTTTATCATTTATAGGATTTACGCATTCCTTCTTGAAGTCCCCCTGATAAGGGGCGGGGAATGCCACACGGCATTCATACCCGGTTCATGCCCGGTGAAGCCCATACGGGCTTCATACCCGGTGAATGCCATAAGGCATTCATACCGTTGATTCTGATTCTGATTCATCAAGGGGGTAGGGGATTGAGGGGGTTAGATCTCCAAAAATCGCCTCTTTTTGAGTGAATATATTGCTTTTTTGCTGAATTTGTTTCCCCCTTGGCTTCTAATATTTTTTTCAAACTGGCGTTATTTAGTGTGCGGGCACCTCTCGGGCGAATCAACGTCGCAAATAAAAAGATCGTGATTGGTCGTGGGCTTTCCGCAATCCGTAGTAAAAGTAGTGATCAAGGGTTTATGCTTCAACAATTAAAGGACAGATTCCAAGAAGAAGACACAATGGGTAGCGGAACAATTTTCAACGCGATCACGAAAACGGATCTATTAGGTGTTCAACTTCTGGAACCTACAAAACCAATCGTTACCAAGTTCGAGAAAGCTGCAGAACTAATCTCTTTGGAATTGGAAAATCTCACAATGAAAAATAAAAACCTCCAACAAACCCGCGACTTCCTCCTCCCCAAACTCATCTCCGGTGAGATTGACGTATCCGAACTTGACATTGACACTGCTCCTAAAAGCAATTGACAGATACAACGCGACGGTGTATAATTACAAAAAGGCAATTGGGAGAAACTTTATACACCGCGGAGGCAGTAGCCCACAGTGAATGTTTCTGATCAAAAACTCGTTCTACCCGGACAATTTGATAACGTCACAAAATGCCGAATCCGTAGAGATCCCAGAGGTTTTGTCACGACACTCCTCGGTATAGAAGCAGACGAGTTTGAGGTCATTGAAACTGAGCAACTCTCAATGAAGACGCATTTAGCTGATAGTTTTATACGCGTTACCACCGGGAGTGAGCAAGCCATTGTACACTGTGAGTTTCAGACCCACGACAGTCGGGACGTACCGATGCCCTTCCGAATGGCAGGTTATATCGGGAGTGCCATTGAGTTTTACAGACTGCCAATCTACTCTCATGTTGTTTACCTACATCCAAGTGCTGGACGTACCGACCCGGGCCTGTACGTCCAAGAGGTGTCAGGATATAATATTGGCATTCAATACCGCGTCCTAAGACTCGCTGAAATGGACGGGCAAGCCCTGTTGGATACGAACCGGGTGGGGTTAGTTCCGTTCGCTGCTTTGATGAAACCGCCTGCTTCTCTGGAGGCACCGGAATGGATACGGCACTGTGTGCAGGCAATTGAGGCAGGGACCGAAGACGAATCGCAACAAAAAGAGACGCTCGTGGACTTAGCGATTCTCGGTGGGTTAGCACACGACTCACAAACCATTCGCGACATAATATCGGAGGAAATTGTGCAAGAATCTTCTATCATCCAATACTTCACTGAAAAAGCCCTTGAACAGGGCATCGAACAAGGCATCGAACAAGGGAAAAAACAGCACGCTGTTGAAGCGATACTCACAGTGCTGGAGGTCCGATTTCAGACCGATGTCGCAGAGAAACTAAAGCCTTTCCTTGGAGCCATTGACGATCTACAACGTCTGGATCAGTTACACCGTGTCGCCGCCCGCGCATCAAACATTGATGAATTTACGCAGGCCCTTTTGAACCTTGAAAATTGAGCTGTATTGAAGGTTTAATCCCAATACAAAGGCGAAAACCATGTCTGAACGAAAAGCGTTTTTAGAGAAAGTTCATGTCAAAAACTTCCTGAGCTTACGGAATGTCACACTTCCGTTTAAGCCTTTGACGGTTCTTGTCGGACCCAACGCAAGTGGAAAATCAAATGTGTTGAGGGCCTTACGCCTTCTTAGAGCGATGACGCAGGAAGCCCGATTGTCAACTGAATTCATCCGAGATCGACTCTGGGCAGGCGCATCAAATCACATTACTTTCCAATTGCAAGCCGAAGTGGAAGGATCCCAAATTATCTATGATCTGGTGCTTAAAATTGATACCGACAAACTCTTGTTTGATGAAGAATTATCGGTTAACGATATAAAAATTTCATCGGTTCTGAACCAAAAGTACGAGGCGCGGACTGAAGATGAAAAGAACGAAGGAACAAATACCTCAGAAAAAATCACTTTGAAGTCCCTTGATTCTCATAAAGAGAGATCTCCTATAAGTAATAGTGTTTTAAGGGAATTTATTAAAACTTGGGAATTTTATGATTTTCAACCGGGACATATGCGGGATCGTCCGCCGGGATTGGACCCAGAATATCTAAAAATGTCCGTAGCACCTAATAAACAAATTTCAATTTTATCACTGAGTTCTGAACAGATGACTGAGATATCCAACACTAGATTTCATATAGGGATACAAGCGGTACTTTCATCTTGGTACAAGGATGATAGAGAGCGTTTTGACCGTGTAAGTGAGTCCCTGGCTGCTTCTGTAAATTTTAAAATGGACTTCAATGAAATTGATGGAAGGAGCCAGCTTTGTCTGTTAGAAGGATATAAGAATCCCATATCTTTGCAGAAAGCATCTGAAGGCACATTGCGTCTCATCGCATATTATACCTTGCTTCACCAGGACGAATTACCGCCTCTCATAACTATCGAAGAACCTGAGAGGAATTTGCACCCCGGCGCGCTAACCGACATCGCTTATGTGCTTGAGTGCCTTGCTGAACGGACACAAGTGGTTATTACAACTCATAGTTCGCAACTTTTGGACAACTTCAAATCTGAAAGTTTGTCGAATTCCCTTGGTGTCTTGCTTCTACGCAACCGGCCCGGGCTCGGCACAGAGGTGCTCAACGTTGAAAATATCCGTGATAAGCGTGAATCACTTGCTGGTTGGATAGCGGATTTCGGAATCGGTAGTGCCGTTTTCAACACTGGACTGCTGCAAGACCTCATGGAGGAACCGATATGATAAGCGTCCGAATCTGGAATTTGGAAGCTGACCATGATGCCAAAGCAGTCAAATTCTTGGAAAACCAATTCTTGAGATTAAGGCAACTTGAGCATCTGGCTATCCGTACAGCTGGCAGAAGTGCGCTCGGTAAATGTCATAAAAAAGGCAAGCCGATAGATGGCTGCTTGCAGAAAGCAATCCAACATTACTTCAAGCAAGACGACTATATTATTTTTGTTGTTGACTCCGACCTGCAACGACAGCAAGCGTCAAAATCCCTTATCAATCAACTCAGAGGCGTTGTTGAGGCTGGAAACTTTTCTGATAAAGTCTTTTTCTGCCCCGATCTTCAAGAATCTGAATCCATTATACCAACACAGTGGCGGAATATCGTTTCGCGTTTCCGTACCGAAGTTGAAAGTGAGCGCAAACGACTTCGGGAAGAATGGGATAGGACCATTGCACATTTCCACAATGCCTTTGCCGATAGACCGGAGGAGGAAGTGATACGTCATTTTGAGGAAGCACTCGCAGAGGTGAGGCGTGAACGAGCGTGAGCAGCGATGGCGCGTTTACCGAGCAACATTTGACACCAACATCTTTGTCCGTTCATTGGTTCAGAAGGAGAATCTTGCTAATCATCTGATCTCGCTTTGGCTTGAGGGTCGATTCGTTCTTGTGTTATCGCAGGCTATTGTTGATGAAATTCGTGGTGTTTTGTTACGTCCCGCTCTGATGCGAGAACTGCAGTATACACGCGCAGAAGCCATGCGTCTCATCAACCTTTTGCCCCAAGCAAGCATTGTTGAGGTTACCTCATCGACTGAATTATGTCGCGACCCCACGGATGATAAGTTCGTTGATTGTGCAATCTCAGGACGCGTTCAATTTTTGGTATCAACTGACAATGACCTTATAGATGATGCTGGACTCAAACAAGCTCTATTTGAATTTGGTGTTACAATTCTTGATCCACCGAATTTCTTAGAGAAAATCCAAGAGGCAGAAATTAACATATCTGACTTTAACTGACATTTCCAAAGGTGAAAGATTTGTTTCCTTCCCACCCTTGAGTGAGTTTGGGATAGATTCTTGATGGAGTAGATCACAATGATTCAAATTTCTGAACCGATAACGCTTGAAAAATTATTGCCATTAATACAAAAACTGCCTAAAGTTGAGCGTGATCAGCTGCGTGCATCCCTTGAAAAGGAATCACAACTTGATGCCGCAATTTTGCTATACCAAGAGGGTGAAGTGACGCTCGCCAGAGCCGCCGAGTTAGCAGGAATCCACCGCTTTGAGTTTGAAGAGGCTTTGGCAGCAAAAGGTATTGTGAGAATTGTTGAAGTTGATTCAGCAGAAGCCTCGAAAACGCGGATATCGCACATCAAACGTCTACGTGAATCAAACAAATAGTAGGACAAAAGGACAGTAACCTTGATATTTGTAGATACTGATGTGCTTTCGACTTTTGCCAAGATTCAGCGTTTGTCATTGCTGTTTGCAGTTTTCGACCAGGATCTGCTTAACATTGCCTTTGCTGTAGAAAATGAAATCAAAAAGGGTATCTCGAAAGGATTCCAATTTTTTGATGAGTTTATAGCGTTGCAAACGCAAGGACGGATCCGAACATATTATCCAACGTCCGCAGATCAAGCGTTTATGATGTCCCTACCGCAAACGCTTGGTGCGGGAGAACGCGAATCTATGGCAATCTGTAAACGCCTTGCAGCAGTTTTGGCAAGCAATGAGCGGCGAGTAATGCACCACTGCCAAGCAAACAAGATTCATTGCCTCAACTTGTCTGATATTTTACGGCTACTCTGGGAGTTAAAAATTTTGACACAAACCGATGTACGGAAAGTTATAATCGAGATTGAGACAAAAGATCGCCTCAAATTCCGAACAATCGACCCAATTTTCAAATGAACCCCTACAGCGAAGATGAACTCATAGAACAACCCGCCATTGCACTCCTCGCAGAAATAGGATGGGAAACGCTAAACTGCTACAGTGAATTCGATCAAGGCATGAGTCCACTCGGCAGAAAAACCAAATCCGAAGTCGTCCTAATCTCCCGACTCCAAGCTGCATTACAAAAGCTCAACCCCAATGCAACCCAAGATGTAATTACCGAGGCAATTGAACAACTCACCGACGACGCTCGCGCACTCCTAGATCCCGTTGAAGCCAACCGTGAAATCTATACTCGCCTAAGAGACGGCGTGACCGTTACGCGCACCGATCCAGACGGTGAAACTGAAATCACCGAGGTCCTTCAAGTCATCGACTGGGAAAATCCAGAGAATAACGATTATCTTGCTGCATCGCAACTTTGGGTCACTGGGGACATGTACACGAAACGTCCAGATATAGTATGTTTCGTCAACGGAATCCCTCTAATCTTGATGGAATTCAAGCGGATTGATGGCCACCTTCGGGCTGCCTACGACGATAACCTCCGAGATTACAAGGACACCATCCCACATCTCTTTTGGTACAACGCCTTTATTATTCTCTCCAACGGCACAGAGAGCAAAGTCGGCAGCCTCACCGCCAGTTGGGAACACTTCGCTGAATGGAAACGCCTTCACAGTGAGGACGAAGCTCCCATGGTGTTCTAACACAACAAGACGTTCACGCGGAAGACATACAGCATCTCCGTCAATTGCTACGAGAAGACCATCGTTATATCTTTACCCTCATTCACAAGTTCCAGACAAAAAGCGGAGAGATACCCCCGGTTCTCTCTGAGAGATCAGAAGCGAAACCATACCTTGATGCAGACCATCGCCAGAGCCAACCGCGTCTTCGGTGATAAAAACAACGGTTTAATTGTAGACTACATCGGTGTTTTCCGGGACCTTGAGAACGCTTTAGCGATTTATGCTGCTGGTGCTGATGCTGAAGGTAAAAAACCGATTGCGGATAAGTCAGAACTGGTTGAGAAGCTTAGAGAGGCGATCGAAGCGATCACCGAATTCTGCGCGCAGATCAACGTTGACTTGGCGAGAATTAATACAAGTGAACCCTTGCAACGCATCAGTCAAATCGATGACGCAATGAACGCAATCTTGGAGAACGACGCAACAAAACGAGAGTATCTACAACTCGCAACGAACGTCACTAAACTATACAAGGCGATTCTACCCGACCCCGACGCCCATGCGTTCATCGGAATCTATACACTCACCAATGTTATCGCACAGAAAATCAAAAATCTCACCGGACCAGCAGACCTCTCTGATGTAATGGCGGAAGTCGAGAATCTCCTCGACCAATCAATCGCTCCCGAAGGATACGTTATTGAGACAGATAGAGACGACTATGACACCCAGCATCAGGAGACCGAGAAACGGATTGACTTAAGCCAAATTGATTTTGAGATGTTGAGAGAAAAGTTTAAGACTGCACACAAACGGATTGAAATTGAGAAACTTAGAAGTGCTGTTAACACCAAACTCACAGCAATGGTGCGATTGAACAAAAATCGTATGGACTATCAGGCGCAATTTGAACAAATGATCAGTGAGTATAACGCAGCCTCTGCGCCGCCAGATATGTTCTTTGATACACTCCTGGAATTCGCAAGTGAACTCAATAAGGAAGGGGAACGCGCCGGGATCGAAGAACTCTCCGAGGAAGAGTTGACAGTTTTCGATCTCCTCACGAGTGCTGGACCTGAGTTGAATCGACCAGAACGGGATGAAGTTAAAGAAGCAACGAAAAAGCTGCTTGAAACACTCAAAGCAGAGAGGTTAGGCTTAGATTGGCGAAAACAGACGCAGCTGCGAGCACAAGTCAAACTTGCTATTCAACAGATACTGGACCCAAAGCTGCCCGATACCTATACACCAGAACTTTTCATCCAAAAATGTGAAGCGATTTATCAGCACATCTACGATTCTTACTACGGCGAAGGCAAAAGCATTTATACCGAAAATTAAAGGCGAGGTTTCCCAACCTCGCCTACCGAAGAGATTGGCGTATTATCCAATCTCACCAACCTCAATCAACCAATCGTCCAACGACAAATCCGGACGGGGCAGATTACCGAAAAGTGGACGAAAATACCCGGCACCCGCTGCGGACATCTGATACCGTTCCGCATCGTAGAACCGTAGATCGAGGTCCCGCCGGACAACATGTCCGGTTTCATCCCGTTTGAGCACCTGTTCTAACGGCAACAACGTCGGTTCAATACCAGCATCCGTACGTGTAATCGTCGCCACACCGTTAAACATACCCTCTGAGAGTGCTTGCACTGCTAGTGCTCCCGCTTTAATAGCGGTATTCCTGTCCAAGGGAATCGGACTGCCACATCTCTGAAGATAGCCGAGTATCAACGCACGGAACGCAGAACTTGAAATTTCAGGGAGAAGCTTCTTCATCGTTTCAACGATAATTTCAGAGCAGCCACCCGGTTTCGTATGTCCAAAGGCATCGAGTTCAGCTTCGGAATTAATCATCAATTCTCCCGCTTCATTCCGAATACCTTCTGACACAACAACAATCACGTTACCCTGTTCTGCGTGTTTCTCGCGAATCGCTTCTGCGAGTTTTTCCGGCTGATACGGCACCTCTGGAACAACGATCAAATCTGCCTGACCGTAAGCAGCAGACAACGTCAGCCAGCCAGCGTCCCTTCCCATCGCTTCAACGACAATTACCCGATCGTGTGAATAGGTCGTCGTCCGTAAGTCACGGACAGCGTTGATAACACTCTGTGCGGATGAGGGGAAACCCGGACAGAAATAGTTAACCATCTTAGAGTAGTCAACGGCATCCCCTTCCGGCGGATTGATACCGACATCGTTATCAATAGTTTTAGTGACAAACGTAGTCGTGAATTGATCCGACAGGGCAGTTCCAACTGTCAAGGTATCATCGCCGCCTATTGGAATCAGACCGCTAATGTCCAGTTTTTTCAGATTACTGACAGCTTCATCTAACTTATTATCTTTAATTAAATTCGTGCGTGAACTCTTTAATAACGTTCCACCCCGGTTCTCATCAATCAGGTCCGGGGTCAACGTAAAGTAGCGTCCACCTTTCAGGACACCGCGCCACCCTTCCATGAATCCGATCAGTTCAAAACCGAGTTCTTCCGCTTTTAGCGCGATGCCTTTAAGGGTAGCGTTGAGTGCACTCGTATCGCCACCCCCCGTTAGAACACCGATCTTTTTGGGCATTTTAAACTCCTTTTTATTCGTTATCGGGCACCGACAATCGACAACTATACTACTTGACCACTTCGAGGAGAACCGGCTTATCGAAGGCGAGTGCTTTTTCAAAAGTCGGTCTGAAATCGCTCGGATCTTCAACCCGTAACCCAATTGCCCCGAACGACTCAGCGAACTGAACGAAATCTGGATTCGCAAGTTCAACACCGATCCGTTTGCCGAATCGCCGCAGCTGACCCCGCTCAATTGAGGTGTACTGGTTATCGTTCATTACCAGCTGCACAACGGGTAGGTCATACATCACGGCTGTTGCGAGATCTGGACACGACATTAAGAAGCCTCCATCACCACTCAGAGCGACCACCTTCCGTTCCGGGTAAGCGACCTGCGCACCGATAGCACCCGTCAATCCGATGCCCATTGCCACGGAGACACCTGAAAAGATATAACTACCCGGGTGATAGCACGGGAAATGTTGCAGTGCACCGTATCCAGTGATATTAACGTCGACTGATAAGATCGCATCGCGCGGCATTACATCGCGCATCTCCTTAAGGATCTGTGGCGGTTCAGTTGCTGTAAACCGACGGCGTAATTCGCGTAACCCTTCACCCCAACCGCCAGACCGCTTCTCATCGCGGAGTGCTGCGTTCAGCTGACGCAAAACCAGTTTCGGACTCGCACCAATGCCAACAGTCGCCGGATATTCCTTGTGGATCTCCTCTGTATCGGCTTCAATGTGAAGCAACGGTTGTTCAACTTTGAAACTCCAATTGCCCGTATCACGATAGTTAAACCGGGTGCCAACGGCAACCAGAAGATCAGAGGCCTCTATCGCTGCTTGCGAAACACCGTCCCGGAATATACCGATAACATTCGGTGAATCTTCAGGCACAGAACCTTTGCCAAAACCCGTCATCACGATAGGGGCATCTAATAGTTCTGCGAACTCAAGCATTTCCACAGTGGCGCGCGTATGGTTGATACCACCACCAGCAATAATCAGTGGGCGTTCCGCTTTACGCAGTAGGTCCATAGCGGTGTCTACATCTTGTGGGCTTGCTGTCGTCTGAATACCGTTGTTATATGCCGGGATGGGAAAGTTAGCATCTGCATCCAAGGCATCTTTCGCCAGCTCAATCAGCACGGGTCCCGGTCTGCCTGAGCGTAGCGCGGTGAAACTACGATTGATTGCCCCAGGAATCTGATCTACCCGATGCACAATTTCCAGATGTTTCGTCATCGGTGTAAAGGCAGCCCGTTGATCCAAGCCGTGAAAACTCTTCTTCGGGTCGCGCGACGCCAAGTAGGATGGATTCTGACCTGTAATCCAAAGAACTGGTGAGGATGCCGTGTTTGCCTCACCAATACCGATAGAGGCATTATTGGAACCGGGACCCGGAACAGTCATGCAGACACCCACATCGCCTGTCGCACGCGCATAACCGTCTGCCATAAACGATGCCCCGCCTTCATGGCGTGTAACATAGTGCTGGATGCTATCTTGGTTGTTATACAGTGATTCGTAGACGGTATCCAAGTGGTTACCCGGCAGACCGAAAATATCGCTAACACCTTGTTCCTTTAAACATTCTACAAAAAGATCTCCACCTGTCATAATAGGCTCCTTTCATGTTACTTGATTACGGTTTCTCTAATTTTACGAAACTTCAAAAAGTCGTCCCTGCTTAGGGACAAACGCACTATTTAGATATGTCCTGCCATCAGCATTCCAAGAATTGATGTTCTGCTTCATGCCTTCAAATAGATCCCACTCCACAACGCTTACTGCGCCTCGATCCATTTCAATCAAAGTGTCAATCGCTGCATCACTGCTGTTAAACAGATAGAAGAGTTCAGACGTACCTGTATCTCTCTGATGCACCTGAACAACATCTGTTGGGTCGTTATCTGGTTTTACATATACCGACACAGGACGTTGCACCCATTTTCGCAGGTGTTTTTCAAGTTTCTCCGCTTTCTCGTTCAAGGGACCGCGGAGAATCGTTGCACGCCGTCCATAGATAAGTTGTTCCAGCGGATAGGGTTCAAGTCCAATCTTGCCGTTGAGCAGATACGGCGTCGGTTCATCTGCTATCAATCGCCCCTTCGCTTTCGTAAATGCCTTCAGGCACTTCACTGTCTCTTCCTGAAGCGATATGCAGCTCGGAAGCAGAACAACACCGTATGTTTCTTCAACATCTACATGAGGATTGTTTAGACGAAGGCAGCGGTTCCTATGGGCACGCGTTCCTATGCGTTGTGAATCTATTATCTCTGCTGAAGCCAGTTCCTGTTCCGAAACAATCCTGAAATCGTATCCTAATTCCCATACCGTTTCGCAGAGCCAACCCCACGCTTTTGTTACCCGGCTCCATAGTTTCTTATCGGGTTTAGTCCAGAGACTCTGCGTCGGTGCCACCATCAGAAGCGGTCTCTTTGGATAACCCACCCCTAACAGTTCAGATAACACAGGTATTATGGCATTGGATTTTCCTGATCCGCTCCTATTCCTGTTTATCCATAAGTTAAAACCGATACTCGCGTCTTCTATCAGTGTGTGTGTATCTGTTTTATGTGCATCTTTCCGTGAGATCCCGGCGTGTTGCGTGTTACTACAGACCCATTTGGCAACAACGAATCGTTTCGGTGTATCTATTTCAGTGGCATTTAGAATTGGGCAATCTACCTGCGCCAACATCGCACCTAATTCAAAATCCAACGCCTTGGTACTCGCTGGCAAACTTAAGGCAAATCTTAGCCTCTCCTGATGGCAGAAATCACGCAGTCTCCCAAGAAAACAGGTCGCAAATCGCGTCGTTAGCTTACGCCAAAATGTGTTCCTAACTGCTGCCGAGTTGTAGGTTTCATAAAACACCAGCGGCAAATAGTCGACGATCGCCTCTTCCATTCTCTCCAATAGTACCGGACTCCACGGGACCGACGACGTTCCATTTTCTAAAACACTTGCCACCGACAAGAACTGCGGCAATTCGCAACTAAAACCGCCGAGGTGTCTCTTTCCATAAGTCTCTAAATACCCCGTCAGCACATTTTCCACGAATGCTGAAACACCGCTATCGCTGAAAAGGTCCGCTCCCGATGTTTCTGTTTGATAGAGCGTAATCACTGTTCGCCAGCGAAGCCGTTCAGCAATTTCAAGATCCCCTGCCACACAGTTCCTAATGTAATCGCTGATATTATAACATGGAGCCTCCGCATGCGGTTCTGCAATTAAATAGTGCTGATACCATTTCGTTTCCAGCGTTTGAGACAACCGCCGAAGTGTTGATTGAATCGCTTTTGGTGTCTGTGAATCACCGAAGGACAGTTCTATGGCGTCCAACCCATACCGTGTTTCCAACAAAGCAGACGACAACTGAATCCAGGCGCGCTCACCGCGTCGCGACAACGCCGCTAATTCTGCTCGGTGTGCTGTGTCTTGTTTTCCCTTCCAGAATAGCACACTTCCTGTGTTGAAAGCGTCTGTCTGCACAACTCTCTACTCCTGATAAATTTGCAGTTTTCAAATGTTTTATGATATACTTTATAACATCAAGGCGTGTTGTAGGTGTCGTTTTTTATCCGTGAGTAAATCTCTATTTTCTATGTTAAAGCAGTTTAGCACGTCTTTAGAATTCATGCAATCAAAACTTTTTGGTGGGTAGGGTCATTTAGTTCTTCTGTAGGAGGGATTTCCAAATCCCGACTTTTTATTGTAGGAGCGAGCTGTGCTCGAGATATTGCGTAAAAACTTAACATCTGTCAACGAAAACCGAGATCGGAATCGAAAACTGAATGACCCTATTTGATGGGCCAGGATCGTTGAGCGAAACTTAATGCTTTAGCCAAAGAAAAATAAAAATGAACATACTCGAAAATCTTATCTCGGCGTTTTCTATCCTGCGTGCCAGCAAACTCCGCACGATTCTCACGCTCTTAGGGATTACCATCGGGATCGCAGGTGTGATTGCCATGATGTCTTTTGGTGCTGGTGCCGAAAAACTACTCATGGCAGAAATCGACCAAATCGGTGGCCCCAGCATGTTTGGCGTATATCGCCCCGGGTACATACGCAAAAATGGTCGTTGGCAGCGTAACACCAGTCCACATCACTTAGAAATGGACGATCTTCGTGATGTCTTAGCAGATTGTCCCTCCGTTGAAGTCGCCACTGTCGAAGGCAGCTACTACATCAGCCTCGGCGTTGATGGAAAATTTCAGAAGACGTATCTCCGCGCGACAACGAATGAATACCAAGCTGTTCGAGAGTGGCGCACAGAATTCGGCAGATTCCTCGCTGATACCGACATGGATACTTGGACAAAAGTTTGCGTCATCGGTTCAAAAATCTGGAAAGAGCAGTTTAAAGGACAGGATCCTATCGGTAAGGAAGTTATAATCAACAATCATGGAACCAACAAACGCTTTACAGTTATCGGTATCATGGAGAGTCGAGGAGACGGGTTAGAGCGCGGAAAGAGCGATGACAATATGCTCTTCATTCCAATTACAACCGCACAGAAACGGTTTTGGGGACACGATTACGTCGGGCATATCATGGTGCGTGCCAAAAGCCCCATGTTGGTCGATCAAGCCCTAAAAGAGGTGAAGACCGTCATCATGCGTAATCATGGCGGCGATGAGACCTTCTTCCGAACTTGGTCGGCAAAAAAAGGGATCGCACACGCCAAGAGAATGATCTTTATCATAGAGACAGTTCTCGTCGTTATCGCCTCAGTTTCCTTGATTGTTGCGGGTATCGGAATTCTTAATATTATGCTCGTCTCCGTAACAGAGCGAATTCCAGAGATTGGGCTACGGAAAGCGGTCGGCGCAAAAAGTTTTGACATTCGACTCCAATTCCTCACAGAATCCGTGCTTCTCTGCCTGATTGGCAGCCTACTCGGTATCTTGTTCGGTGCCCTCGTTGGGAAAGGCTTTGCATGGATAGTCGGGCAGTTCCTAAAAGAGATGGCGTGGCCGTCTGTGGTTACGCCGGAAGCTGTGCTGGTCTCTGTAGGGGCAGGTGCGGCAGTCGGTATCTTCTTCGGGTACTATCCCGCCAGCCAAGCCGCAAAAATGACACCCATTGATGCCATTCGGCACACATAGAGGACGAAAGTGCAAATTTTAGAAAACCTCATCTCAGCCTTTTCGGTGCTGCGCGGAAGCAAACTCCGCACGATTCTCACGCTTTTAGGAATTACCATCGGCATTGCGGGCGTAATCGCCATGATGTCTTTTGGTGCCGGTGCTGAACAGCTCATGATGGCACAGATTGAGAAAATCGGTGGACCCAGTATGTTCGGTGTTTACCGACCGGGATATATTGAGAAAAACAACCGTTGGCAGCGCAATACGAGTCCGCATTACTTAGAGATGCGAGATCTCCACGACATTCTGGCAGACTGCCCTTCTGTTGAAGTTGCTACCGTTGAAAGAAGTCATCCTATTGATTTTGAAGTCGAAGGGAAACACCGACGCACCTATCTCCGAGCAACGACAAATGAATATCAAGCCGTCCAGCAGTGGGAGGCTGAATACGGCAGATTCCTCGCCGATACCGATATGGACTTCTGGAATAAGGTCTGTGTTATCGGTGCAAAAGTCTGGAAAGAGCAATTTAAAGGACAGAATCCTATTGGCAAGGAGGTCGGCATTAATAACAACCGTTTTACGGTTGTGGGGATTATGAAATCCCGTGGCGATGGATTCGACGAGAGTAGAAGCGAAGACAATATGATTTTCATTCCGATTACCACTGCACAAACCCGCTTTGGTGGGCGTAATCGGGTCGGAGCCATCATTGCCCGTGCTAAAAATATTGATGTCGTTGATCAAGCCATGAAGGAAGTGAAAACCGTTATCAGACGCAATCATGGTGATGACGAAACCTTTTTCCGAACGTGGAGCGCGAAAAAGGGTATAGAAGGTGGAAAGAGGATTATCTTTATTATGGAGATGGTCCTTGTCATTATTGCGTCTATCTCCTTGATTGTCGCGGGTATCGGCATCCTGAATATCATGCTTGTCTCGGTGACAGAGCGGATACCGGAAATCGGACTGCGAAAAGCAGTTGGTGCAACAGGTTTTGACATTCGGATACAGTTTCTGACAGAATCTATCCTCTTATGTCTGGTAGGCAGTTTACTTGGAATCTTGTTCGGTTTCATAGTGGGCAAAGGTTTCGTATGGGTAGTTGGTAGATTTTTCCCGGGAGTGGAATGGCCCTCTGTTGTTACACCCGAAGCCGTCCTTATCTCCGTCGCTGCAGGTGCTGTGGTCGGTATCTTCTTCGGCTACTATCCCGCCAGCCAAGCCGCAAAGCTCACACCTATTGATGCTATTCGTCATACATAATAGTTGTTCGTTGATTCTGATTTACGCGCATTCCGCTGTTAGTTTGTGCAATTGGCGATTAGTGATTAGCGATTGGCAAAGACGTGGAAGATTGGAAGGTGGGTTGAGGTATCTTTGTAGCGTAAACTGTTAGTATGTGCATTCGCCAAAAATCAGAAGCGTAAGGAGGCAACTGATGATTAATTCCCAAGCAGATCCTAAGTCTATTCAAGAGAACCCAGCATCCCATACGATGACCCTGGAAGAATTTCTTGAAAACGATTTAGAAGGTTATGAATATGTCCAAGGAGCATTAGTTCCCATATCACCTACTTCGATGGAACACGGCGAAATAAGCAGCAACGTTATCCGCTATTTGAGTCTGCATGTTTTTAAGCATCAGCTGGGACGTTCATATACCGCAGGCACGACATTTCATTTAGGGGACCGGGTGGTGAAGCCAGATGTTGCGTTTGTTTCAAGGGAACGCCTGCCGGAAAACAGACGTAAAGGATCTCCTATTCCCCCAGATCTCGCTATCGAGATCGTCTCCCCGACAGATAAACAGTACGATGTCACTGAGAAGGCGTTCGCCTATCTGAAGGCAGGGACCCGCCTCGTCTGGATTATTGAGCCTGTCGCAAAAACGGTGATGGTCTACCGCTCTGAAACGGATTTCACGTTGTTTCAGTGTGAAGACACATTGTCGGGTGAGGATGTTGTCAAAGGCTTTACTTGCCCAGTCGCACAACTTTTTGAATAGGTTTTACGGAGAAACAATGCCTATTTTTAGATTAGAAGACGATAAACTCATCATTGCACAGGAAACAAATGTTGAACTTGAACAGCATTTGGAGATTTGGCTTGAAAACAGCCCGTGGGCAGTTATCCAAGACGAACTCGTCCTGTGGATCGACAGACAACCGAGTGCCCAGGACGAAGAAGGAACTATCTTTCCAGACTTGCTCGGCGTAGATTTAGAAGGGAATCTCGTCATTGTTGAATTCAAACGCGGAAAAACACCACGGGAGGTAATCGCTCAACTGCTTGAGTACGCAGCATGGGCAAATGAACTTTCAGAGGAACAGATTCATGATATTGCTGATGCCTATTTTGAAAAACGCGACGAATTCCAAGGGAGAACTTTCGATGAAGCCTTCCGGGAAATGTTTGACATGCCTGAAACTGACGAACTTCCTCCACTCAATCGGAACTTGCGTCTGTTCATAGTCGCAGAGGAAATTCCACCGCGAGTCGCCCGTGTCTGTCGTTTTCTCCGAACTTCGTATGGAATGGATATTAGCTGCATAGGTGTTTCCACGTTTGAAACAGAATCAGGAGAGGTCCTTGTCAGTACGGAAACAACGGTTGGAGATGAAAACGTCGTTGTACCTAAAGCCCGGCAGCAACGTCCCTCGTCTCCTCCGCGATCACCGAGTGATAAACCAGTAGAACAGATTGTATGGGAAGCAGTCCAGGAATTTACAGACAGAGATCCAAACGCTATATTTGCTCCCGTGGACATTCTACGAGTCGTTTTGGAGAAGCATCCTGATTTGAGGAACAAAAGAGTGAGAGGCTGGATAAGAGCGGGCTGTGTTAACTACCCTGAACGACATACTTATCCTAAAGCCGAAGATAGATATTGGCAGGTAGCAAGAGGGAAGTATCGTCTATATGATCCTGGAAAGGATAAGATGGAAGGATGATAGTAATCCGTAGGTTGGGTTGAGCGGAACATGAAAAATCAAATGTTTATGATCCAGAAAACTTCACATTTTCAGAGGTTTGAACATTCCAAGATACCAGCGAAACCCAACATTTTAAGACACCTCCATCTCTTTGATGAGGTTGTTGGGTTTCACTATCAATTCCCTAAATAGTGGAAAACTGGAGCATTTTGGACTGATGGTACTTCGCTTGTTGCCGTTCAACCCAACCTACTTCCTGCGATTTTTAGTAAACTCCCGTTCAATCCAACCTACGCGTTAAGAATCCAGCATAAACCCATGCAACAAACACTTCTCCCCCTTCAAGCCCCTCCGACACAAAGCATCAAATACATCGGTTCCAAGCTGAAACTCATTCCACAAGTGCTTGAACTGATCAAAAAAGTCAACGCCAAGACAATTCTCGACGGCTTCTCAGGCACAACCCGCGTCTCACAGGCACTCGCCAAGCTCGGTTATACTGTTATGTGCAACGACATCGCCCCTTGGTCTAAGGTGTTCGGCACCTGTTATCTTCTCAACACAAAACCGAAAGAAGCGTATCAACCCCTCATCGATCACCTCAACGCTGTTCCGCCTGTGGATGGCTGGTTCACGGAACACTACGGGGGATACGCCAACAGCGGTTGCGCAATCCAAACGGACGGACTCAAAAAACCGTGGCAACGCCACAACACCCGCAAATTAGACGCAATCCGGCAAGAAATCGAAAGCCTTAACCTCGATCCAGTCGACAAAGCGGTTGCGCTCACAAGCCTGATGCTCGCACTCGACCGTGTTGACAGCACCCTCGGTCACTTTTCCGCCTATCTTAAAGAGTGGGCACCCCGTGCCTATAAGGCATTACGGCTTGAAGTGCCTGAAGTTTTCGCATCGGAAGGAGACCACAAGGTTTACCAAACCGACATCTTTGAACTCGTGCCACGTGTCTCCGTTGACCTCGCATACTTCGATCCACCCTACGGTTCAAACAACGAGAAGATGCCACCCTCCCGTGTTAGATATGCCGCCTACTATCATCTCTGGAAAAGTGTTGTGCTTTTCGACAAACCGACCCTTTTCGGAAAAGCAAAACGGCGGGAAGATACATCAGACCTTCTCGCCGCATCTGTATTTGAGGAATTCCGCTGCAACGATGACGGACGTTTCATCGCCGTTGAAGCCATTGCCAACCTAATCCAGATCACGCAAGCCCGTTGGATTCTGTTATCTTACAGTTCCGGTGGTCGCGCAACTGCCCAACAACTCAACGAGGTCATGCAAAGCAACGGCAAACTCCTCGCTGCGCTTGAACTTGACTACAAAAAGAACGTCATGGCAGGCATGAAGTGGACTAACGAGTGGGTAAGCGCAGCTGAAAAGCCGAACCGAGAATTCCTTTTCCTACTTCAGAAAAATAAAACACCATTGTAGGGGCGAGGTCACCTCGCCCGATTGCTGAGCATCTCCACGAACCGAGAATTCCTTTTCCTGCTTGACAAAAACTAAAGCGTGAGTGTTTGCGTAGTATCTTTACAAAACGCCTTAACCCTCGGATGCTCCAGCACTTCAGGATTGAGCATATATGCGGGTGCGCGTCCCTCAATCGCATCTTTAACCTGACCAATTGTCCGAAGATCCAGCCGAATACCAGATTCAACGGTCATGCCAGCGTTGTGGTTGGTACAGATAATACGTGGATGATCCTTATGAATCTCTCGCGTTCCGTTAACTGGATCGTCCACTACATAATACCAAAGCCGGTTTTCGCTGACGGCGCGGTTCGCTGCCGCATCGTCAACAAGGTTCCCACGCGATGGATTAATTAGGGATGCATGTGGTTGCATCGCGCAGAGTTCTTCATAGCCTACAACTGTATCCGCACCCGATAGGTGCAGAGATACAGTATCGCTCTCTTGAAAGAGGGTCATCGAAGAATCAACTGCCTCTGCCCCATATTCCGCAGCGACTTCGGCGATATCCGGACGGATGTCGTAAACCAAAAGCCTCCCTTCATCGCCGAGAAGCGGACGCGCACGACGGGCTACCTCTTGACCAATCCGACCGAAGCCGTACAAACCGAGCGTAGATCCCATCACCTCATGGGTCTTAATGAGTCCGAAATCTCCACTATGAGAAGCCCTATTGAGTGTGTAAACCCGCTTCATAGTTGCAAACCACTGGGCAATCGCATATTCGGCGACAGTCACCATGTGTTCAGGCGCAATCGTGGCGATAACACCGTATTCGGTCGCCAAATCCACGTTAACCGTTTCATAGCCGACACCCCAACGCGCAATGATGCGAAGCGATGATGCTGCTTGATAGAAGCTTTCATGGAAAGGCACCGAACTGGCAATCACACCCACAACATCATCGGCGTGTTCCTCAGTCAGTTCCCTCGGGTGGATGCTCAATTCACCAAGTTTTCCTAAATCTGCTAACGCCGCATGGCGTTCCGCAGTATCAAACTCGGGGTTTTCAAAAATTTGAGAGAGAAGAATCTTTGCCATAGTTTTATCTGTTTAGCGACTAATGCGCACGCTCCCCGCTTGCATCGCTGTTTCTGCCTCTTCTGCTGTTGCCCAGTTGAAGTCACCGGGGAAGGTATGTGCCAAGGCGGAGTAGCCACCGGCGAAATCGACCGCCTCTTGTGGCGATTTTCCGTTCAGTAGGCTATAAATTAATCCTGATGAGAAACTATCACCACCACCCACGCGATCCACGAGTTCCAAATCCTCATAGATACGAGACAAATAGAACTCTTCGCCATCATACAGGAGTGTGCGCCAGTCGTTGAGCCAACCGGTTTTCGCATCGCGCAGCGTCGTGCCGATCATCTCAACTTTCGGGAAAGCGTCTTTGACTCGACTCGCCATCTCTTTGTAACTTTCAGGTTCCAGTTTACTATAGGATTCGGTTGTCCCTTCTGCTGCGAAGCCGAGGGATTTCTCAAAATCTTCCTCGTTGCCGATAAGAACGGAAACGTGCTCCATCATCGGTCGGTTCGCTGCCTGTGCTTCCTCCGCACTCCACAGTTTGGAACGGAAGTTCAGATCGTAGCTTGTCTTAACACCAGCTGCCTGTGCTGCTTTTAGTGCCTCTGCTGAAACAGCCGCCGCCGATTCCGATAAAGCGGGTGTAATGCCGCTGAGATGGAACCAGCGCGCACCAGTAAAAATAGATGCCCAATCGATCTCTCCGACTTGCACGTTAGAAATCGCAGAATAGCCACGATCATAAGTGACACTACTCGCACGCGGACCGGCACCTAATTCAAGATGATAAAACCCATTCCGCTCCAAGCCGATGCCGTCAAAGTCCACCCAAACGATGTTCGACATATCCACACCGAGTTCGCGTCCTTTGTTGCGGATATAACGACCAGACCAGTTGTCCACGAGTCGTGATACCCACGCCGTCCGCAATCCGAGTTGTGCGGAATTAACGGCGACGTTCATCTCTGCCCCGCCTGCGGTAATTGCCAGCGACGATACCTGTTCAAGCCGCATAAATTCCGGCGCAGTGAGTCGGATCATCGCTTCCCCAAATGTAACCAAATCGTACATAGTTCATTCTCCTGTTATGATGTCTGTTTTGTTCTGATATTCGTTATGGAGATTTTCAATACATGTTCCACAGAAACAGTAGACCCTGCCGTAGCCGCCGACCTCTTTTTCAAGCAGTTCGGTCATCGGAAACTCCTCTTGGCACATCGCACAGAGCTCGATCGGTGCTTCCGGTTCCGCTTCTGAATCTGATTTCTTGCGAGAAGACATAAAGTGCAAGAGTAACCAAACGACAATAGGCGTGAGAATTACAAAGATAATAAATAGCATTCAGTGTTTTCCTTACAACGACATTCAGTAACTCACATTTCCGTTACTATAGCCGACAGCCAAGAGGATGTCAACGGAAATTCTTTTGATTATTCCTCGTGCTTATGCTAATATATTCATGCTATTAGGTAGGTTGGGTTGAGCAAAACATGAAGGACCCAACGTATCTGAGACATGGAACTTCGCATTCAAGAGACTTGAACACGCTGCGACACAGCGAAACCCAACAATTTCGCTATCTAACAAGACAGCTGCCGAAAGCCGACAGCTGAGAACTGAAAGCCAATAGCCACACATGCGTAAAATAGCACATGTAGACGTTTACCCCACCGCTGTCGGAATGAAAGATGTTTTCAATATCGGTACAGGTTTCGTCGGAGACACCGGCTCCGCAGGCGACCATGTCTTCGTCAAAATTACAACAGACGATGGCTACATCGGTTGGGGTGAACAACGCGCACTCCCCTCTTGGAGTTACGAAACCACCGAATCTATCACAACCACTATCCGACATTACATCGCCCCCTTGCTGCTTGGCGCAGACCCACTAAATCACAACGGCATCCACCACGCCATTTACGATGCGTTGAAACCTGCTGTCAGCAATGGACACCCGTTCGCCAAAGCCGCAGTAGACATCGCTTTGCACGATCTCCGCGGACGGATTCTTGGGGTGCCGCTACATATCCTCTTCGGTGGAAAACGGCACAACACGCTGCCGCTCTGTTATGCCTTGAGTATTGATACCCCAGAGATAATGGGCTTGAAGGCAAAAGCGTTATCTCCCTGCTCCTGTTTCAAAGTAAAAGTTGCAGGCAGTCCAGCGGAAGATGAAGAACGTTTACGCGCAGTCCACGAAGCGATGCCACAGGCAAAACTCTGGATCGATGCGAATCAGTCATATACGCCATCTAATGCCCTTGAATTGCTAAAGCGAGTCGCCGACATTCGCGAGGTTTACTGCATGGAACAACCTGTGGCGAGCCAAGATTGGTTCAGTATGAAACGCGTCCGAGAAGATGCCTCAATTCCGATCGCGATTGACGAAGGCTGTTTCACCTACTTCGATCTGGCGAAAATCACACGTCTGGAGTGTGCCGATGCCGTCGTTTTGAAAGTCTGTAAATCTGGCGGTTTAGCGGAATGCCTCAAAAGTGTTCATGTCGCTGAAGCCAATGCTTTGGAACTTCTCGGCAGCGGCTTAACCGAAGCCGGCATAGGCTTCATCGCCAGCGTCCATCTTTTCTCAACGCTGGCTTTAGTACTCCCCGCTGAACTCAACGCACCCGCCTTTTTGGAAACCTTGGCAGTAAGTGGCGTCGAAATTCACGACCACGTTGTAACAGTCCCAGACGGTCCCGGTCTCGGTGTTACACCCGATGAGGACTACATTAAGGCGAATCTTCTGAAGATTGCGAGTGCTTAATCAGAATAAATACCTCTATCAGAATAGCGACGGCAACCGCTACACCACAGAGTAAATACGGACTCCGAACACCCAGTGGGGAATCCGCTAAAATACCGCCTAAAAGCGGACCTAATAGAATCCCCACACCCAATATAGCCTCGTGCCATCCGCTCTGTTCTCCTTTGTCTATTTGTCTGTCCAACCCGTAGTAGAGGCTACTAAAATAGGTGAGTGCGACAGACACACCGATAACCCCAAACGCAAAAGTCCAGAGAAGCGTGTTTTGGACCTGCCATATCCCAAGAAAGCTGAGTATTGCCAACAATTGGACGATGAGTATAGGTGCGAACCGATAGTGCCACCGAGTCGAGTAACCGGTACCCAGAACGATGAACGCCAATGTCTGCATCCCACCAAGCGTTAGCATTAGATTGCCGAATATCGCAGGCGGCATCCCTATCTCCTTTGTAAGTTTTGGGGCAAGTCGCCTTAACACGCCCAACACAAACCACGACATAAAGTTCGCACACCGTGCAATATTCAGATAGGTCCTACGGACAGGTGGAGGAGGATAGAGTATTTCAGGAGGTTCTGATTGATGGGTTCTGGCAATATCGAGTTTTTGGAAATTACTCCCAAAAAAAGCCACTAAAGTGAACAGAATCAAGATGCCAGCAAGATAGAAAGGTCTAAACGGATTTGCATCGCCATAGAGGTAACTGGAGAACGCTGGACCTAAAGTGATGCCGATACTCCAAAACAGGTTAAAAAGCATAACCCGTTGGATGAGTTCACCTTCCCCTTCCCGTTCAGCAAGCCACGCCTCATAGGCGGGCCAGAAAAGTGCCATACTAATACCGATTCCGGGAAAAATAAGCAGGAGGTGAGTTCCGTTCCGACTGTATGGAAGTCCAAGACTCGCAGCACCTAATACCAGAAACGCAGCATAAAGTACGTATCTCCGATCTATTCGATCCGACAACCGACCGACCGGAATCGCCAGCACCACAAAACAGCCAGTCGCAACTGCATTTAGGATACCCAGAAATGTTGAAGATAATCCTAAATAACTCGTATAAAAGGAGGTGTTGGTTAAGATGCTGCTATAAGCCAAGTCGATTAACAGAACAGGAAAATAAACCGTAAACAGTTGACTCAACTTTAGGTTTAGGCGCATATTTTTTCTTCCGCACCTGATGCCTATGGCGTTACAATCGCTGCATCGATCATGTGATAGCCCGTTGCACCAACAGGTTCTACTTCAATGCCGATTTCGTCTTGGGTAACACCGCTGTGCGCGGTAGCTCTCGCATAGATTTCAACGGGTTCTGATTTCTCCGGCACCTGCCAATCCCATTTCCAGAGGACCCATGCGAGCGGGGAATCCTTCGCCCAAATTTCTGCCTCTTCCCACGTTTGTCCGTAATCGATGCTAACCTCGACTTTTTTGATACCGCCGTGGTTGCCCGCATCAAATGCTGCACCGCTGACTGTATAAACTTTACCGCCTGTAATCTCTTCCCCTTCACTCGGTGTTCCAATCATGGTGGCAAGTTTCACCCGCGCGATTGGATCCCAGCCACGTTTCTCCCAATAACTTTCGTGTTCCGCCGCCAATTGGATGTTGACGATCCATTTCGGGTTTTTCGTGCCGTAGTTTCCAGGGTTCAGCAGACGTATCGGAAAACCGTGTTCCGTAGGAAGCGGAACATCGTTCATCTCATAAGCGAGGAGTGTCTCTGTCTCCATCGCCTCTTCCAACGGAATTGCTGTGTGATAGCCATCTGCACAGCGGAAAACGACGACTTTGGCTTCGGGTTTCGGACCGACTTTCTCAAGCAGATTGCGCAGGCGGATCCCTTTCCAGTTTGCATTGCTCATCTGTTCCGTGCCGATCGGATCGCCGATACATTTCAGGGTTCGCATCGCTGTAACAGCTTCCATCGCCGTTATGTCTTCAAGCCGTAAGGGGGGCATCGGTTTCTCAATCAATCCGGTGATTACCATGCGCCAGGAGGCAGCATCAAGCACAGCCGGATCACCAATCTGTAGAATATAGAAGTCAGCGTTCGGTGTTATCAGAGTGCTCGGCTTCAGGGATGGCATCGCCGCTGTCTCTCCTTCCAGTCGAAGCGGCAAAACCATGCCTGCGGCACTAATCGCGCTCAGTTTTATGAACCTGCGTCTCTTCATTACGTCTCCTATTCGCTCGCATTCGCATTGTAATCTTTACAACACCTCTTACCATAATCGCTGTGCCACCAATCAAAAAAAGTGGCAATCCCCATGCCCAGGCAAAAAAATAATAGGCGATAAAGGTGGCACACATTAAGACGATGAGGGTATTCAGAAGTGTTCTATTTTCGTACCATTTCTGCATCTGTTTAGGGAGCTCTAAGGGTAAATGAGCATTTGTTTATTACTAAATATACTTATGCTTTTTGGGATACCATACTTGAGAGAATGCCCAAAACCTTGTCGCATTCTGCAATTTGGTAGTCCGCCATATCAATATGCAGTTTTTGCCCTTCCAATTTGAGGAACTGCCATTCTGTTCCTGTAGTAGTAGCACCATAAATAGAAGAGATATTATTCTCTTTTTCCTGATTAAAACGCTGTGCAGCGAGCATTTCAGCAACACATTGTCCTAACCCGAGTTTGGGCTCCGCATTCTTCGCCTCAACAAGTGTGATGATAGGTGCCTCAAGGAAAAATTGGCTTGGAGATAGACTGACTAAGAAATCGCAGACCCCTGTTAATCCGCCTTCAACATCAACGCTAAAGTCAATCCCTGAAAAGAGACTGATGTGGCGATCAAAATGCTCGCGGAGTTCTATCAGAACGTTAGCAACTATCATTTCTGATCTTGCCTTTTCTGTCCCTATAGCAACGGCTAATGGCACATTGCGCGCCAACGCCGTGGTAAGATGGGTGCTTGGCGCCACTGGTTCTATTTCTGCAAAGATACCCGCAGATTCCACTTTCTCAAGTTGGAACGTCGTTACTACTGATTCTAAGGTAAAGTTGCTGTAAGCCATATGAAAGTCTCTGATTTTTGTAGTTGTCGCTATTCAGTATTTGGTTGGCAGAAAGAGAGTTTTCTTACTGACAACCGTTCAACAGGTATCGGGCGGTTCGATGATATTGAGATGGTACTGGTTATCTGTTCCACCTTTTATTTTTCGATTTGCCTTGTTGATCTGTCCTCTAAAATCACTTTATCCTCAATAGTTATCATCGAATCATTACCGATAGTCGTTATTATTATATCTGGTGGATTTGAATTGGAATATCGATCTTCAGTACTTAAAGAGATGCTGCTCCCAAATCCTTATCTTTATACTGGTTCTGATCGCGGATAAAACGCAAGTATATATTTTCAATTGGGTAGAAAACACGCCAAGATAATAGAAATAATACTATATCCGTAGCCGAATGTCAACCGAAAATAAACTTCTCTTCTTGTAGGAGCGATCTCCTGATCGCGACCTATTCAAACAGCGAACTCATCCTGCAAAACCTGATTTTGATAATCCCTGCTGACAATTATACCGTCTGACAACTGACAACTTGTAACTAACCACCACCAACCAATTGCCTTTTTTTTCTAAAATTGCTATTCTATCCCTATATATTTACCTACAATTCAAAACCTTTTTACCGAAAGGACCGGAATCCGTCATGGCAAAGCAACCGAATATTCTTTTACTCATGACCGACCAGCAGCGTTTTGACACAATAGGTGCGCTTGGCAATCCCCTTATTCAGACACCCGGTCTGGATCGTATTGTCCGAGGGGGCACGAGTTTCACTTCAGCCTACTGTCCGTCTCCTGTGTGTGTAGCCTCGCGCTGCAGTTTCCTGCTTGGGCAGTGGCCCCATGAGACAGGATGTACGAACAATTCGCCAATGCCACAGGATCGCGTCTCAGTGATGGAATTGCTAAATGAAGCCGGTTATCAGACACATGGTATCGGCAAGATGCACTTCTCGCCACAAAACCGCAAGATGTGGGGATTTGAAACGAGAGACTATTCTGAAGAAGGACCCGGTCCCGATGACTTTACAGAATTCCTACATGAAAACGGCTACAACCATGTTGTCGCTCCTCACGGTGAACGCAGCGAGTACTACTATATCCCACAACCTTCGCAGCTTCCCGCTCGCTTGCATCATACACAGTGGGTAGGAGATAGAACGCTCCAATTCCTATCGCAACGTGATACAAGCCGACCCTTCTTGTGTTGGAGCAGCTTTATCAAGCCACATCCACCATTTGAATCACCTGTACCGTGGAGCCGACTCTATCGCACAGTCGAAATGCCGCTGCCCTTCCTGCCACCCGATTATGAGCATTTGCATACCTACTGGAACCGGCATCAAAATCGCTATAAATACCGGGATCAAGGACGGGATATGAATCTGCTGCGGACAATGCGCGCTGCCTACTATGCTGCCATCTCCTTCATCGATTATCAAGTGAATCGCATCCTCGACTATCTTGAATCGGAAGGCGAGTTAGATAACACATTAATTTTGTACACCTCAGATCACGGAGAGTTACTCGGCGACTATGATTGCTATGGGAAACGTGCCTTCCTTGACGCAGCCGCTCGGATTCCGCTCCTTGTCCGTTATCCTGAACGTTTTCAAGCAAACGCTCAGTGCGATACACCAACGAGTCTTGTGGATGTGCTCCCAACGTCTCTTGGCGCAGCAGATCTACCGTTACAGGCAGACAGGAGTGGGGTTGACCTTGCGGATATTGCCGTGGGGGATGCACAGCGGGATGCAATCATTGGGCAATTGGGGCAGGAAGGCACGGGGCTTTATATGCTTATGACGAGTGAATACAAATACATCTACTCCGCGGCAGATCGCAAGGAATGGCTTTTCAGACGTTTACAAGGCAGGCTTGACGAACGCAACCTTGCAGGTAATCCTGCCTATAACACAACGCTCAACGCCTATCGCAAACGTTTGATTGAGTGGTTCCGTAATGATGGTTATGAAGCTCCGCTTGATGGCAATGGATGGCGAGAGTTCCCATTACCCGTTGAGCCTGAGAATCCGGATGCAGGTCAACTCTTCCAAGATGGACGTTCCGTGAGCGATCAGTTTCCATCGGGCTATTCACCGAATGTGGATACACTTAGGTCTTCATCTTAACATGAATTGCGTATTTGTAGTGCAAACTTTTAGTTTGCGCCTTAGCTGAAACAAGTTTAGACATCTCGTCCAGCAAATCGACATTATGCCAATTCGTCGTTCTCTCAAAATGCTACTCTCAAAAATGGCGTGGCATTCCTACAATACCTATCGCAAGGGTGTCTATTACCGCTCCCAACTCTCACAAACGACCGAGTTATTGGATGATGCGCGCGAAGCGATTATGGCGTTTCAGACAGAACGCCTAAAAAAACTCCTCCGACACGCATATCGGACAACCCCTTATTACCGTAGATTGCTAAAGACAGACTCTCCAGACATATCACAGATCCCCCCGCTTGAGAAACGGGACATCCGAGAACATTTGCATCTCCTCTGTTCTGAAGCCTTTACAGCACGAGAACGTATCAAGAACGCCACTGGTGGTTCTACAGGAACACCGCTTACCTTCTATCAAGACAGGCATTATTGGAATCAGCGCAACTTGAGTGTCTACTATTTCGATCGATGGGCAGGTTGGAATCCCGGTGAACCGCAACTGGTTGTCTGGGGAGCACCGGCGGATATGGAAGGCGATGCGCGCTGGAAACATAAGCTCAATAACTTTTGGCGAAATCAGTATTGGCTCAATGGGTTTCATCTCACACAGACAAGGATGCGAAACGCTTACGAGAAAATGGAACGCGCTCGTCCGCAGACAATACTCGCCTATCCGTCCTCGCTTTATCAGTTTGCAAGATTTGTCTTTGAAAACGGCTTGAAGCCGAGATGGGGATTGAAAGGGATTATCTCCTCAGCGGAGATGTTACATCCGCATTACCGAGATTTGGGGGAAACTGTTTTTACGGCTAAGGTCTTCAACCGCTATGGTGGGCGGGAAGTCGGCTTAATTGCGATGGAATGTGCGGAAGGCAGGATGCATATCAACTGTCGAGACATCTACCTTGAAATAGATAGTCCTGACCCATACACCATACCTGGAGAGATACTCATTACGCAACTCAATAACTATGTGATGCCTTTTATTCGCTATCGGATTGGAGACATCGGCATGCTCTCTGACGAGTTATGTCCATGTGGCAATGAATTGCCTGTTTTGGCAGACCTATTCGGACGCTCCACTGCGACTTTCCGAACGAGGACCGGGACGCTGATACACGGCGGCTATTTTACACAACGGTTCTATAATGTTACAGGTGTAAGCCAATTCCAACTCATCCAGGAGACACTGAGGCGCTGTGTCCTGAAACTGGTTATTGACAAACAGTGGACAGAAGAAACACGCCGTTATCTGGTCCAGAGCATCCAGGAGGTGCTCGGCGGAGATGTCGTTGTTGCAGTAGAATTTGTAAAGGAGATTCCGCTGCCTACTTCAGGCAAGCGGGAATTCACGATTTCAAAAGTAACCGCGGGCACTGATTAAAGATCGTTTTCGCTTAGTAGTGGTAGGCGATGTTTCCAACTTCGCCGATATTCAAAATATCAGTAATTCTAAAATCTACTGGAATGATGATTTCTACTACAAAGTTCCCGCAGCGTTCTTGTACGCGCTGTTCCACCCGGAAGGTAAGCCAAAATCAATCCATCAACAGGTAGATGCCGATCCGCGATGACCCCGGTGCTCTGTTCCGCAGTTATCCCTTTGGAAAGCAACAGGTAGAATGTATCCTTTGCCCAACCGGGGGTTGTAAAGAAATTCCCTTGCCCTTTTGAAATAATCAGATCCGCTTCCAACAACGCGTTGAAGAATTCGGGTGTCCCGTGATAAAGATTCGTGCCGATTGTCTTTGCCCCAGACGACATTAACCTGACGACCCCGTCCTGCATCCCAGTCTGTAGTTTTCGGAATTGCGGCAAATTTACGATCTCCTGTAGGTCCGCTACTGTTGCATCGTTGCTGGCATTGTCTGCTTTGCCGACAATTGTGATACGATGTCCGCATTCAATGAGATCTTGAACGAAGGCAATGTCGAAAATCACTTCGCCGTCGTTATCAACGAGCCAAACGATCTCCTGCGGTGTCCCGTCAATTACCTGCTCGCGGAATGCTTCATAGCAATCTATTGTGAAAGGTGCGTCAACCGCTGCACGCAACACTTCGGAAAAATAGTCAGGATTCGCTTGCAGCCGCTTTACAACCCGCTCACTACTATAATCAATGATGTTTCCTGTAACAACCAGCTTCAAACGGTGCAACCAGTCGTTATCCCAGAACTCCGGGAGGAGTTCCAAAGCCGTCTTTCGTGCATGCAGTTTATCGTGGTGATAAGGGTTCAGGTTGCCTGTATGGAGGGTTACCATCTCAAAAATGCTTCCCCATATCTCTTCAGGCGTGAGTGCCTCAATCAGATAGGCACCGTTTGCCCGGCGCATGTCCAAAAATGTTTTCACTGCCTCGCACATAACCTGTTGTAATTCTGGTATACGTGTCGCGCGTGGAATCAACTCTGAAGCACTATGCGATTGGATATGCTGTCGCAGCCCTTCCCAATCGGGTAATCCCTGCTTCTCACCAAGATTGAAGACCCCAGGGTTATATCCTGACGGCACAATCTTATCAAAAACCAATTGCGGAACCGAAGGTGGAGCTTGCGCCGGTGGAACACCAAGCGTCCGGTCTGCTAAAATGATGCCAGATGGAATCACCGTTCCTCGCGCCACAACCGATGAGAGTTGAACCTTGCTTCCAATACTTACGGCATCAAATGTGCAATTTTGAATCGTACTCAGCGTTGCAAGACCACGTACTGGGGCTGACACTGTTTCGGATAACAGATTAGCTGCAAACGTCGTATCATTTGCAGAGACACCTTCCAATCCAACTGCATCGCCTACGCTTGTCGCCCCGCGCAACGTGACGTTTTCGAGCCTGCAATAATCTCCAATCCGAACTTTTTTACCGAGATGCACCCTACCAACGAGGTAACACGCCGTCCCAATCTCAATGTCTTCACTGCCCAATGTTATCTGTGCAGTCGGATCGACGCGAATGCCTTTCCGCGCAAGTAGCTCGCGAGTCTCCGCAAACATCACCGCTTCACCCGATAAGACGTTCGACCAGCGGTTTACCCCTGACAACACCTCGCCGCGATAGATAAAAGCGTTTGTTTTCAAGCCGTCTTCATAGCAGTGACGTATCAGATCAACTTGGTGGAGTTCATTGTTTCGGTTTGCGTGCGGTTGTAACCGATGCATCCGTTCTAACAACGCACTTTTCCGAATGAGCGTAATACCCGTATTAGTATACGCCTCCCCATTATGCCACCGCTCCCACATCTCCTGCTTTTCTGACGCCGTCATGTCGTACCACTCTTTAGTACCTATGAACTTCCCGTCTGCATCGAAGAAAAGTCCACCTTTATCTATGACTGTTTCAGGAACCTTACCGCATAAGGTAACGTCCGCACCGGAAATAAAGTGGGAGAGTAGCGTCTGCGCAAAAATATCTCTTTCCAAAAACGGTTCATCACCGAATGACACCCCAACCCATTCAGCATCCGACTCGTCGAGTGCAGGCAGTGCCGCTTGTAACGCACCACCCGTGCCGTTCATCTCTTCTTGAACACAGTAAACAGCATTGGGACCTAACAACTGTTCTGCAGTGCCGCTTTTCTCGATACGCGATGCCATCTGTGGATTGATAACAACAATATCGGGGCGCGTGCCGGGCAGATAACGTCGAGAGCGTTGGAGCATATTTTCCTCGCCGAAGGTGATGTCCAACGTTTTGCTCAAGCGTCCGGTGGGATCAATACGGGTGCCTTTACCGGCAGCAAGTACCACCCACTGTGGGGTAAGGTAGTTTTCAAGGGTGTCTATGGGGAGTGTAGAGAGGAAAGTTTCAAGCGCAGCGGTATCTTCGGAGATATCCGCAAGTGTGTCTTTTAGTGGACAACCGAGTAGGTTTTCAAGAAAGTGTGTCTTCATTTAGTCGTTATTATCTAATGCTGCTTGTATGTCCTGAAATTGTGCTAATGCGAACTCTAAATTTTTAGTAATTTCTGCTGCTAATACGTCCGGAGCGGGAAGATCTGCAGCATCCTTAAGTGAATCGTCTTTCAGCCAAAAAATGTCAAGGTTGGCATGCTCACGTTGGGTAAGTTCTTCATAAGTGAAGGCACGAAACCGATCAGTCTCTGCACGTTCATAACGGTTCTTTGGATTGTAGACAGTAATGAAATCTTGCAGATCGGTGTCTGTCAGTGGGTTTGTCTTGAGTGTAAAACGTTTGTCTGTCCGTAGGTCATAAATCCAGAGTTTCTGGGTCCATGGTTCTTCGCTCGCAGGACGCTTATCGAAAAAGAGCACATTTGCCTTGACCCCTTGGGCGTAAAAGATACCGGTAGGCAGTCGTAGGAGGGTATGGACATCAAATTGTTTTAGCAGCTGCTGACGAATTGTTTCGCCTGCGCCCCGTTCAAAGAGGACATTATCTGGGAGGACGACAGCAGCGCGCCCATCCGTTTTCAGAATGGTTTTAATGTGTTGAAGGAAGTTAAATTGTTTGTTCGAGGTTGTCGCCCAGAAGTCATCGCGTTCATAAGTAAGTGAAGCGTTGTTCCGTTTACTTCCATCAGCGGTGATTGTGATACTGCTCCTGTTTCCAAAGGGTGGATTGGTAAGCACCATATCGTAGCGATCCCCAGTGTCACGACTAAGACTATCGGCAGTTGTAATTGGGCTCTCAGTTCCACCGATACCGTGCAAGTATAGATTCATCACACAGAGGCGAACGACGTTGTCAACGATATCTGTACCAGCGAAGGTCTTAAATCTAAGAAATTCTTTTTCGTCGCGAGTCATCGTGCTGCCGTAATTTTCGGAAATGTAATCGTGTGCCGCGAGAAAGAAACCTCCGGTGCCACATGCTGGATCGCAGATTGTTTGCCCCGGTTCGGGATGCATCACAGCAACCATCGCCTTGATGAGTGGTCGCGGTGTGAAGTACTGCCCCGCCCCGCTTTTGGTATCTTCAGCGTTTTTCTGTAGGAGTCCTTCGTAGATAGTGCCTTTAATGTCAGTCGTCATCCCGCTCCAGTTCTCGGCATTGATAAGATGAATAAGGCGTTGTAGGTTCGCGGGGGTCTGAATACGGTTCTGTGATTTTCTGAAGATTACACCGAGCAAACCAGACGCATTACTGAGTTCTCGGAGGATTTTGACATATTGCGTCTCTAACTCGGCACCACTCTCCTTGAGAAGGCTCTCCCAATCCAAACCCGTGGGAATTGCTGAAGGTTTGTTATGGGGCGGTTTCGTCTGTTCATCGGCGAGTTTAAGGAACAGCAGATAGGTGAGTTGTTCGACGTAATCGCCGTAACTCACCCCATCATCTCGGAGAACATTGCAGAAGTTCCATAGTTTCTGAACAATTGTTGCGGATTCGTTTGACATTTTTATGATTATTCTCTTTCGGTTGCAAGCGTTTGGTAATAAAGCCTATCGCTGATTCGTGTTCCATGAGAGCGAAGGGCATCAAGTATTGGTTTGACAGTTGGAATAATTCGCTGAGCTTTCGCTACACGCAAAACACCAACTGTACCAATAACAGACAAGCCTTTTGTCATTGCTACTTGCCTTGCGACGCGGTCATCAATAATGATTCTGTCTGCTCTAATTTCTTGAGCAAGCACAATAGTGCCACACTCGCCTAAATCAATCAAGGTCTGATTATGAAGTATAAAGACCTGATCTTTACTTGTTACAGATTGGCAAAATATCCAGCCTGCCGCTTCTACCTCCGCTGCACCGGGTTTTCCAACCCCATTAACAACTACTTCAGTGTAAACTTCTTCTGGAATGTAGATTGAATCGTATACTTCCCGAAGCAACTCTAACCGATTAATTTTCGAGAGTTCAATCAACGGTGTGCTATTTGTAACAACCTTCATGATTTAGATTCATCAAAATCTTTCAAGGCACTTTTAACTTCAGCGTCTAACATTTCTGCTGTGAGGCTGTCGTCAAAAGGGGAAATATCTGCTTCATACATCAACTCTGAGAGATCCCATCGCGAAATATTGAGCAGGCGCGCCGCTCTGCCAGCACTAATATCCCCTTGGCGTAGGAGTTCAAGAACAAAAGCTTCTTTTGCCTTGTGTTCTGCGTCAATTTTGTGCTGAAGGCGCACCTCATCAAGGGGCAATGTGAATCGGATTTCAACTTCTGTTTTTGCCATTGGAATTACCTCATATTATTCGTCTTCATTTCTCCATAGCTCTGCCAACAACGCGGCCCTGATATACTCATCGTGGTGTTCACCGATGTCAGTAACACCAGATTCCAACGCGCCCAGCGACGCGATGAGTGGATCTGTATCCTTTCCCTTAAACTCGCCTCGATCTTTTTTATTCACCTTTACCACCTCGTAATTCTACCGGCGATACATCGCCAATCAAATCATCGTTGCGTTCCAACGCTCCTGCTAATGCAAGAAGTGGATAGTCGTCGCTGCTCTGCGTTTTTGATTTCGTTGTCTTCTTTCGTCGTTTCGGTTGAGGACGTTCTTTTTCATCTCGGATTTTTTCCAATAGGGTGCTTGCCGGTTCATCGTTTGGATCTTGCGGCACAAGTTTACCAGAGAACGCATCCTTGAGAATAGACTGCTGCAAACGTTCCGCGCGTTTAAGTTCGGCATCAAGGGTTGCTTCGATTTTATCGGAGACTGAAAGGTGCGTCTCAACTTCAGAGACAATCTGTTTCTGCTCAGGAAGGGACGGAAGCAGAACAGGTATTTTTCGCATTGTTGACTGATTGAGTTTTAACCTTGTTGTTCCAGTTAAGTAACCGTGGTAATCGAATGTGTTCAGATAATGACATAAAAATTGATTTGACGTAGCACCGGTTTTTGCTCTCAAAACGTGGGCATGGTTATTTACCCAACTTTTGCCTTTAACAAGATATGCCGTATCTTTTAAAACGTCCAAAAAAGGAGCACCATCTTCCCCTAATAAAACGAGCTCTTCATCAAACAAATGATCATCAATCCAACCAACTTGTCCAGTTGCACCATAGTATGGATAAAGTTGGGACTCAGACTTGCCGCTTATCCTTGTTTCCCGCTCTTTTGCATTTATTGGGACTCGTTGACTATCTAAAATATCTGCACAATTTGCTAATGTTGTCCAAACCCAACCATCAGGTGGCTCAGATAAACCCTCCAGCGTAGAAATTTCTGAAACCTCCATCGGTTCAGGTTCCTCCCAATACCCTTCGCGCCATTCTCTTGTCAACTCCCCTTCAAAAGCAGCTTTGAGAATTGAACGGCGATACCGTTGCAACTGCACTTGTGCTTTTTTCAGATTATTAACGGCTAGGTCTAATTGGGTAAACAGTGTCTCCAGTTTTGAGACGATACGGTGTTGTTCTGCCAGTGGTGGAAGTGGGATTTCAAATGTTTTGAGTTGGTTTACCGTGATTGCATCAAAGGTTGTACCCGTCCCCTTGCTTGCGATTTCATTTGCAAATGTACGCATTAAATAAAGAATGAAAAACGACTCAATTCCGCCCAAACCGCGAATTGCTGCGAGCCCTCTCCCCACAGCGGATTTTTCAGGACAAATATTTGTAGGTCCCACAGGGGCACGAATAGAAATGAATACATCACCTTTTTGGGCAATTTTCTTTGGCTCAGTGCACCATTTGCGAGGCTTTGGGTAGAGTTTTCCAAATTCAAGCTTGCCTTGATAAAAAGGAAGTCCCTCGCCCTTTGTGTTATATGTAGAAGATGGCGGTGACTGTCCCAATATAATCTCACTGATTTCCTGCAAGGTTGTCCACACCCACCCTTTCGGCAAATCATTGGAAAATAGAGTTCGCATTTATGAAAATCTCTTTTATGTGTTTTTTTAATTAAACGTCTTAAGTCCCTATAGGTTTACCGAATGTCTAATTTGGGGACAACGCCTTTTAATCACGAGCAAAGCCCGCTCCTACAAAGAGGGAAAATTAAGAAACCAATTTCTCTGTAAGATCCTTTAGCATCTCATCTAAGTCATCACCAAAGAGTTCATAGACCTTTGCACCGTTTCCGCGTTCAGCGAAAGGCGCGTACTCAAAGTCCTCCATCTGTATGTCAAGCGAAGTCGCAATATGGTCCCGTATCATTTCAAGCCATTCATGTTGCTCCGGCGTAAAATCTTTTCCAGTTACCCATTCTTCAAGGTTTCGGTTGACAGTTGCACTAAAAGGCTCCAGAAAAAAATTATAACTCATAGCAAATCGGACAAGTGATATAAGGTCTGTACGCTGTTCAGTATTTCCTCGAACATTCTCTGATGACCGTCTTTTGTAAGCCAACCATAATGACTCGCGACTCAGACTGTTTGAATGCTGTTGCAAGGCTTTTTCCAACGCTTTCAAATTGTTTTCAGTCAGTGTACCTTGTGCCTCTGGATGTCTACAGAGAATTTGTAACGCTGCCAATTCGTCTATATTTTCATCTATAAACCGCTTAAACGCGTAAATAACCTCAGATGCTTGTGTAGAACTTTGAAGATCGAAACCAGTATCAACAACTCGATCTTCGCTTATATCATCAATGAGTTGATCCGTGTCCCTTATTGAGGATCCGGTTGAATCATTAGTCGATGGCTCGCCTGGAAGCGATTGTGAATCGGTTCTGATAGATTCACAGACCCCGACAGCATCAACGATAATGAAGTGGGTTTTGGCAGTCGCATCACCGGTAACAGCACGTAAATCATCAGGATTAATCGTACGCACGCCGCGCCCCTTCATCTGCTCAAAATACCCACTTGACCGAACAGCACGCATAAAGAGTAGACACTCAAGCGGTTTTATGTCGGTGCCGGTAGAAATCATGTCAACGCTCACGGCGATTCGGAAAATCGTATCTGTGCGAAATCTTCTGATAAGCTCCTCCGGTCTATCGCTCTGGTAGGTAATTTTTTGGCAGAAATCATCGCCTTTAGCGAATACTTCTCGGACAATATGAACAATATCCTCGGCGTGGGAGTCATCTTTGGCAAAGATAAGCGTTTTGGGGACAATATGTCTGTAGGGAAATAGGTCTGTGAAGAGCTTTTCCTTGAACGCCTCAATCACTGTCCGAATCTGATCTTCGGCAACAACATTGCGATCCAACTCCCTCTCAGAATATTCTACATCAGTATCTAACTCTTCCCAATTAAGTCGCCGACTTTGCCTACTCCGTCTTGCGACATAACTACCCGCCTCAAGCGAGCTACCCCTTTGTGTGATTTCGGTTTCAATCTTATAGACATAATAACCGACGTTTACATTGTCCTCAACGGCTTGCTCGTGGCAGTATTCATAGATGAGATTTTGATTAAAAAAATTGCGCGTTTGCCTGTATGGGGTTGCGGTGAGTCCGGTAATGAAAGCGTCGAAGTATTCTAATACGTGCCGCCATTTACCGTAGATGGATCGGTGACATTCATCGACAATAATAAAGTCAAACGTATTAATAGGAATGTTTCGGTTATAGATGACTGTTTGTGGTGTTGTATCCTCTGTTTCATGTTCAAAAGCGGAACTTTCCTCATCGTCCGATTCATAATCAGGTTCACCAGTCAGCATTGAGTAAAGACGTTGGATAGTAGTAATACAGACAGAACTTGTTTCGTCAATAACATTACTGGTGAGATGTTGAACATTGTAGAGTTCAGTAAATTTCCTGCCATCATCAGGAGTTGTGTAAGCTTGAAACTCACGCAGGGCTTGTCTACCGAGATTGTTGCGATCTACGAGAAAAAGAACTCGTTTGATATTAGCAAATTTGATGAGTCGGTATACACTATTTACAGCGACATAAGTTTTTCCACTGCCTGTCGCCATCTGGATTAAGGCGCGTAGAGACGCTTTTTTTAAAGACTCCTCGAGATTGGTTATCGCCTCAAACTGGCAGTCTCTTAGCGATCCTCTTTCTAATGTAGGCAAATTGTTCCTGAGATTTTCCCGAAGAGTCGTTAATTCATTACCTTGATCTAACACGGAATCAGGTGTGTGAAATGTGAAGACTTTCCGGGAACGAGAGTCAGGATCCCGAATATCTCGAAAGTATGTTTCAACCCCTGTTGATGCATAGGAAAAGGGAAATCTGGGGTGGCGACGTAAGTTATCTGGTAAACTTGCTCGATACCGTTCTGCCTGTTGGAGAGCACCACCAAGCGTTGTTCCTTCTCTTTTGGCTTCTATAACACCAACTGCAGTTCCGCTGACAAAGAGAAGGTAATCTGCACGCTGATCAAATTTCAATGGATATTCGCGAACGGCGACTCCAAGCGCAACAGCAGTGTCATGTCCAGCGTAGTTTTGAACCTGCCAACCCGCTGCTTTAAGCATATTGTCTATGTTGCGTCTGGATCTCTGTTCAGAGGTCATTAGATTCCAGCGTTCCTAACCAAGAGCGAAGGTTCTAACTTTATTTTATACATAAATTCCGAAAGATCTTCTCGCGAAACCTTGAGAAGTCTTGCTGCACTGTTAGGGCTAATGTTCCCTTCGTGAAGACGATCAAGCACAAAAGCTTCTCTCGTTCTGTGCTTCGCATTAACTTTGTATTGTATGAACTCATAGCGAGTACGCGCTAAGCCTGGTTGAAAGTTATACGAAAGTTAAT
>JAPPNJ010000229.1 GCA_028818705.1 Candidatus Poribacteria bacterium | reverse complement strand
GTCGGGGTCTATCAAGACAAAAGTCGAGCAGCCTATTGGGACGGTCGGAACGCCCTCGGGGAACCTGTTGCAAGTGGTGTGTATTTCTATACATTGTCCACGGAGTCCACACGCGACTCCGTTACCGCGGGCGAATTCACTGCAACGCGCAAGATGTTGATACGGAAGTAACCTGAATATGTGCTTTTATCTACGAGGGGCCCTGCTCTGCTAAATTTGCATAAGTGCTATAAGCAAAAACTTTACACATCCGCTTTTTCCACTTTAGCAGTGGAAGAGAGATACGGTAAATTTACCGTAGAAAACTTAGAAGCAGGCGAATACATAATCAAGGGAAAAGACGAAAACGCAGAAGAATTAGAAAGATTCCGTATTCAATCTTCTTTTGCTGGTAGAACGGAAAACTATGAGATGCTCGGTGTCAAAGCGTCAAAAGATTGGCTCAGCGAAAACGGGTGTACTGTCACGGAGATTGATGACGACACCCTTCTAATTAAGGGGAGTATTAGAGTCTCTAAGGGGGCCCGGTATCTCGTTAGCGTTAAGGGTGGGACGATCATAGAAGATGACGAAGACAATATCCGTGTTGGTTTCTTCCGAGAAAATTGAAGTCCATCATGACACACGCCCCCCTAACATTGTACAGCAGCAGATGCCGAACCCAAATCAAGATCAGGGGCTGTAACATGTTATTTTATCGTATCAAGGGTCTTGTCATTTTCGTTTTATGTGTGAGTGTTTTCGGGGGCGGGTGTTCTCGCGATGAAGGTGAAGTTAACGTTAGCCCTCTAAGAATTTGCCTTATTTCTGTTTCCAAAGAGAGACCTGCTCAAGTGGAACTGCGTGTCACTGCACCGATAGACGGCGGGACACACATACCTTTTGCCAATGTAGATGTTGCGCGGGAAGAAAATCGGATATTTCTCACAGCAACGGCTTCCAAGAAACTTTTTGGACCGGTTGAGGGCGATATCTCCGATGGTATAGGTAGACTTTACGGCTCCGTAATTGTCAAGGGGCTCACGATCGGTGAATATGCAATTATATTTACAACAGGTCGGAATGTCTATAACGAAAATGGTTATCGCTTTTCCGGATTTTTTTTGCGTATCGAAGAGGAAACCGCCTATTTGTTCAGGGCAATGGATAGTAAAAGATATGACTGTCTCGGTGAGTGGTAGTGATGAAGTTGAGTTTCGGCGGTCTGAGATTGCCTTATGAGCGTTCCGATACTGAATGTCAGACAAAAGTCTCATTGCTATCTATGTCGCAGAAAACCCTGAAGCTGCCGAGCTGCTCGGTTCACACACTTTCTCATTGGACGTAATCGTTTCTAACTTTCTCGAAATCTATCTCCGTTTTTCAGGGAAGACACGGGAAGAGTTGGTTAAAATGTATTCACTTGATAACATTGGGGTTGATTTTGAGGTGCCTTTCCCCGAGGTGGTCGGTGAGGTGCCTTTACCCTCAGAGAACCCCTTGATGAGAGTATTGAATACTTCAGAGAAGCTGTCAAAGCAGGTTCTGTAAAAATTGTTAATGGAGATAAGGTAGGAGATTCCTAATCACTAAACTTTTTTCAAACTCACGTTGGGTTACTATTGCAAAAGGAAGAAAACTGTTGAACCACCTTATTGTTAAACGTCGTCCAGCATATTTTGCTGTCAACGAAAGGAACTGAAACTATGAAAAGATTTTCCACATTTTTTGTTATTTGTCTCACACTGAATTGTTGGTTTTCTGTTGCAAACGCACAAACTGTGCGAATGCCAGATGCGAATTTGGCGGCTGTCGTGCGAGATGCATTGGGTTTAGCACCTAACGCACCCATCACAAGACAAGCGATGCAAGGGTTAACTTCTTTAGATGCACAGTCTTACAAAATAAGAGAAATTACAGGTCGGGACGGCGAGATAAAAGACCTTACTGGATTAGAACATGCGACGCAGCTAACACAATTGTGGCTTACTAACAATCAAATCAGTGATATTCGGCTCCTTGCAGGACTAACGCAGCTACGGGACTTAGGTATCGCGAACAACCAGATCAGCGATATCACGCTCCTCGCAAGATTGACACAATTAGAATCGCTCGAAATTGCTCACAATCCAATCAACAACCTCCGGCCCCTTGCCGAATTAACACAACTACGGTATTTAAGCATTAGTGTAAGGCGAATCAGTGATATCCAGCTCCATGTAGATTTAACACAATTAGAGTCGTTAGAAATTTACGGGGGGGATTGGGAATCGAGCACTCCAATTAGTGATCTCTACCTTCTCGGAAATTTGACGCAATTAACAAGTTTAAGTGTCCATTATGCTCAAGTCAGCGATCTCAGTTTTCTGAGAGCTTTAACGCAGTTGGAGGGTTTAAATCTTGGAAGTAATCAGATTAGTGACCTGAAACCACTCGCAGGATTGACCCAGCTAAGGTGGTTATTTCTTTGGGATAATCAGATTAGTGACCTGAAACCACTCGCAGGATTGACCCAACTAACGGATTTAGGGCTTTCAAATAATCAGATACGCGATGTGTCTCCGCTCGCAGGATTGACAAATCTCAACAGCTTATATCTCGGGGATAATCCAATTCAGGATACTTCTCCGCTTGCGAACCTCCCAAACCTGCACTATGTGGATATTCCTATTCCGCCTCAGATTTCTATAAGTAATGAGATACCTGATGAACTACCGGAAGTCGGGAAGACCCTGAGATACCGAGTCCAAATACGGAATGCGCAAAATCTCACTGGGTTTAAGTTAATTTACGAAACACCTCATAAACTGACTGCTGTCAAATTTGTAGCGGGGTTTGATGGTGTTGAGCATAACCCAAGAACTAACCCCAGATCAGGCACGCTCACGGCTTCGAGATTAGAAACCGGACAAGATATACGCAATGTTGCCATTTTCACACTGAACGCGACTGCTGCTGGCAAGGGTGACCTACGAGTGCTGGGTCAACTAACGACGACGCAAAGGCAATTCAATGTAGATATTCGGTATCCGATAACGATCTATCCCTCTGATGAGACACAACCCGCCGATAACGCCGGGGTGATACCCATCCCCGACGCGAACTTGGCAAAGGCTGTCCGAAAAGCCTTGGAACTCGGAAACAACGCACGCATCACAAATCAGCAGATGTTGAAACTCAGCGTGTTAGAGGCCAAGAACAGTAAAATAAAGAACCTTACGGGTCTGGAACATGCTAAAAACCTCATCGAATTACGTCTGGATCGGAATCAAATTCGGAACCTAAATCCGCTTTCAGGCTTAACGCGCTTAAAAAGGTTAACGCTTGACGAAAACCAAATCAGCAACGTCCGTCCCCTCACAAAATTAACACAATTAGACTGGTTGAATATTGGTGGCAGTCCGATAAAGAACACGGGTGTCCGCCTGCTTGCCGAATTGAAGCATCTCAGAGGGTTATCCCTCTATAGATGTCAAATTGGGAACATCACACCGCTGGCAAAATTAACGAAACTCGAAAGTCTATGGCTCGACTATAATCAGATACGCGATGTGTCCCCGCTTGCGGGATTAACGAATCTTCGGACGTTATATCTCCGAGAGAATCAGATACGCGATGTATCTCCACTCGGGAAGTTGACGGAACTCACGGAATTGCGACTTGCCGATAACCCGATAGAGGATGTCGGTCCCCTTGCGACTCTGAAGAAACTCGAAGATGTGGATATTGAGATTCCGCCAGCCGCCCCGACTCTGGTGATGAGCGTGCCGGAGAAGACAGATTTACATCCCAACTATCCCAATCCGTTCAACCCAGAGACATGGATACCCTATCAGTTAGCAGAGCCTTCGCGAGTCAGCATCTCCATTTATGCTGCTGATGGGAAATTAGTGCGGACGTTAGATTTAGGGCATCAAGCTCTGGGACACTATGACTCCCGGAGTCGTGCGGCGTATTGGGACGGCAGAAACGCACTCGGAGAACCTGTGGCGAGTGGTGTCTATTTCTACACACTCACCGCAGGAAAATTCACGGCGACACGGAAAATGCTCATAACGAAGTAAGCATGGTATATAATCGTATTTTCGCCTATTTTGCGAGCGTGCTAATATGCAGCAGCGCACCGCTAATAGCACCGTTTGACCGCAAAAAGGAGAGGATTTATGTTTTTTGGCTTTCACCAGAGATATACCGTCGCACGCGTCCTGCTTTTGGGTGCTTGCTTT
>JAPPNJ010000004.1 GCA_028818705.1 Candidatus Poribacteria bacterium | reverse complement strand
ATTGGAAGCAAATTTCGGGGCTTTCCAAGGAAACGAAAACGAAATTCGTCGTAAACACGCAGCTCAATTTTCACCCCCAAAACCTGGAATTGAAGCAGGATGTCGCAGAGGGACGCATCGGGGATATCAAGTTCATTGATGCCAGTGCACGCAGCACCCCCGTCGATCAGGGTCCGCATGTGTTACAACTCGTTTCCTCCTACATTGACAATTCACGCCCCGTGCGAGTCCTCGGACAAATCTCTGGTGCCGAACACTTAGATTCAGCACAACCCTCTCCGCAATATGCGAGTGCGCGCGTCCAATACGAGAACGGGCTGCACGTCTCTGTTGCGTTCGGGACAGCCATCGCACCGACTGCTTCCGACGATCCGGTCGTCTTCTTCCACAAACGCGTCTTTGTCATTGGAACAAAAGGCTTCGTGCATTGGCGGTTTAGCAGTTGGGAACGCTCAACCCCGGAAAACGGTTATGAGGGGGGTCCACTTAGTTACGGAGAACAGGATGTCATTGCACAGGGCAATCTCACTGAGGCAGTCTTCGATTGGCTCGATGATGAGAGCAAAGTCCATCCCACCCATCTGGAGCAATCGCTTGCCGAGTTCAACCTGCTTTTGGGAATTTACTATAGCGGTATCACGAACGAAGTGATCGATCTCCCCTTTGATCCACCCGATGGTCTCATGGACAAACTGAGAGCGAAACTATAGCGGACTTTGTCCTTCTTGGCACCTCATGCTCGTTTTCACACTAAGGCGAGGCTTTAGGTCTCGCCATACGTTTCCTTAAACGGAGGCATAACCATGTCCCTTCCAAAAATCGTGTGTCTAACCTTTTTCCTGTTTGGCATCGGCACGCTCGCAGCAAATGACGTAGCATTTTGGAACGAAGCCATCTCTGTTGAGGATTCTATGGACCCACTCCCTGTGAAACCGGGACGGAAACTCACAACGACTTGGGGATCAATCAAAACCCTACGCTAAAAACAATGGAAACGAACTCTGAAAAATTTGCGGAACACGGCTACCTTGTTGTCCAATCGGCACTATCTGAATCAGATCTTGCTCCGTTAATCGCTGTTGTCTCTGCAGTTGTCGATGCACGCGCCACCGAACTCTATAAAGAAGGGGTCATCTCGGATACTTACAAAGAGATGTCTTTTGAGCACCGTTGGCATGCCGTTCTAAAGGCGTGTGGTCGAGAAAACGAGGTCTTTGGCTGGCACACGCTTGTCTTCAGCGAGGCACTTTTTAATCTGATAACCCATCAGAAAGTGCTGGATGTCTTGGAACACCTTATCGGCAGTGATATTCAATTCAACGGCGATTTTTGGGTGCGTCCGAAACTCCCGAATGAAAAACTGACGACGCTCCCTTGGCATCAGGACAGTGCGTATATGCCAGACACGGAAAACGATACGCATCTGACCGTTTGGCTTCCGCTCGTGGGTGTTAAATTGAAGAATGGTCCGTTACAATTCCTATCGGGAAGTCATAAGTCAGGCTTACAAACCTATCACCGTGTGCCGGACGAGGCGTTTGCTGTCCCGGTCCTTCCACCTACCTCATCTGATACCGACATCGACACTTTAGAGATGAAGAAGGGTGACCTACTCGTCTTTAACAATCTGGTCTTCCATCGATCGTTAGTCAATCACAGCGACAGCATCCGCTGGTCGACAGATTTTCGGTTCAGCCGCACCGGTACAGCGCTCAACGGACTCTGGCACGAAGCGATTGCCTGTCCAGTTCGCGAGCATGAAAGCGAGCAATGTCCTACGTCATGGCAAACGTGGCGCGCCCAATGGGAAACCAGTTCACACAAAGACAGATTTGTTTAATCCTTCTGTCAAAATTTCCAGTCTTAAGAGTTGTATCTCCACATTATTTATGCTATAATTAACGCATACACAGTGAAAGAAATGACTCAGAAGAATCGGGACTGTCTAAGGTTCATCGGTTCTTCTATCAACACAGAGGAGGTTCTTTTGTTAAATCCAAAAATTATCACAGTTACCCTCAGTGTGCTACTCATACTGGGTAGCAGCATGCTGAGTTCCGCAGAAATCACTGAAGATATGATTGCGGCAGCATGGCTGTTTGAGGGCGATGCCGAAGATATATCCGGGAACGGGTTTGATGGTGAGGTTAAAGGTGGAAACTTTGTCGCTGGGAAATTCGGTGATGCCATCGAACTCGACGGCGCGGGCGACTGGGTCGAAATCCCGAAACGGATCGGCGAATTTGAAGAAATTACCTTCGCACACTGGGTCCAGTCCACCGGACGAGAGGGCGCATGGCGTGTTTTCTTCAACGTCAACGGTTGGAAAGCCGGGGACATCCACTACCAGATGCACCCGAACAATAAAGTAGAGTTTTCTATTCACAGTAACCCGGGTGGAAATGATACCTTCGCGAACTATATGTTGGCAGGAGGCGAAATGGATAAATGGGTTCATATCGCAACCGCCTATAGTGCCAAAGAAAAGAAGATCCGATTTTACGTTAACGGCGAACTCGATGTTGAAAACGATTGGGGTGGAAATCCTGGTGTCCTCGATCCTGCCCGAATTGGCGACTGGAATCAAAGCAGACAGTGGGAAGGACTGTTAGACGAGTTCATTATTTTCAACACCGTCCTCAGTGCAGACGACATTCAAACTGTTATGGATGACGGTCTTGAAACAACCCTCGCTGTGGATCCAAAACGGAAATTGGCTGTCACATGGGGCAGTCTGAAAAAATAAAGGAAAAGTGGTCACCGAATCGCTTCTCCAAAAAGGGAATAAATATGCTTTCGGCAAAACGCTATTTGAATTACACATTCGCTGCGGTTATTGCTATTACGCTCAGCTTCTCGATGTTGACTACGAGCTACGCCGAGTTTGATGAAAAAGATATTGCGGGGATGTGGACCTTTGAAGAAGGTAAAGGTAAAGTTGTAAAAGACCTTTCCGATAACGGAACCGACGGTGAATTTGTGGGCGACCTGAAGTGGGCGAAAGGCAAATTCGGCGGTGGTTTAGAGTTTAACGGTCAGGACACTTGGGTCAAACTCGGCACCAAGGGCGAAGATAAAACACTGGCGGCCTTGGATTTCAAGGACTCTAAAGGTTTTTCAATCCACTCTTGGGTCTACGCAGCAGAAGATCCAACTGGTAAATGTGTGATATGGAAAGGGCTTGGCTGCTCAACCTGGTCGCAGTTTTTACTCGGAACGGGTGCCCACGAGAACGGTGAAAATAGCACGAAGGCGGCTTTTCACATTCGTGCTGCCAACGGTGGTGGAAAGCTTGAAGTCCTTGGTGATGAACTTTCATCTAAAGAATGGATACACCTCGTCGGCACATGGGATGGATCTCAGCTTCACGTCTATGTTAACGGCAAACTGCAGAACTCCGAAGATGCAAAAGGACCGCCGTGGGCATCGCCGGAAGAGGTCTATATCGGTGCAGACCCCGGTTGTGGCAAGCGCTGTCAGTGGAACGGTATCATCGATGAAGTTGTTATCTTCGACACGGTGCTCTCTGATGACGACGTAGCAAAACTCGGCGAAGGCATTGAAGGTGCATTAGCCGTCGATGCTGCTGGAAAAATAGCGACGACCTGGGGATCACTCAAAGCTACCCGGTAACTATTCGTCTAAACATGCGCCATTAGGGTATTCGCAGTAATCATAGGCGTAGGGGTTGGGTCTCCCAACCTGGAAACCTGTGAACTGTAAATCGGGCGAGGTCACCTCGCCCTTACGAATACCGAACATGAACATCAAAATTCATTAGGAGAATCTCAAAATGAAAGCACGGAAACTGTGTGTTGTTAGTATTTGTCTCATTCTCCTACTATTTGAAAGCGCAATCGCAGAAACACTATTCTTCGACGATTTTGAGGGAAATACTGAACTCGAATGGCCCGATGTACCAGCAATAACAATTGAGAAAGATCCGGGCAATCCAGATAACACCGTCCTCGTCTTTGACACAAGGAACGATCAGACAAACGCCGATGCCCTCTTTCTTGAAGGGTTCGAAGATCTGACCGATTACACAGTGCGAGCAAAGTTCAATATCATTGGTGAGACAGCGGAGTTTGCTGCATTCGGAATCATTGTGCGCGCGCAGTTAGCGACCGAGTATATGCTCGTAGAGGCGGCACAAAAACGGTTGTGTTGTGGAGATCCACGAGAAAATATCCTTAATGTCTTTGAACGGGGTGGCGGTTGGCCGATTGTTGCCAAGGCGGACATCGCTATTGAACCTGACGAATGGCACGAACTGTCAGTCACTGTTGCAGACAAAAAACTAACAGTTGCACTCGATGGCAAACAGATCGCTGAATACGGTAAAGTCCCTTATCCAAAAGGCGGATTCGGCATCCGCGAGTGGAAATCCCAAACCCTTATCGATGATGTGGAGATTTTTGACAAAGATGGTTCAAGCCTTGCGGTCGAAGCACATGACAAACTCGCTGTCACATGGGGAATGTTAAAAGCAAACCCAGTAGATCCGTAAATTCGGATTTCCAGACCCAACTGAATTTTATGTTGATTGTATAGGATAAGAAACCAAAGAGAGTTAATACATGGACTTAGGATTGCGTGGAAAACGCGCTATTGTTACCGGTGGTAGCCGTGGTATTGGTCGAGAGTGTGCACTCGCACTCGCACGGGAAGACGTTCAGGTCTGTATTGCTGCCCGAACACAAGATGTCTTAAATCAAGTCCTTGCAGAACTTGAACAGACCGGAAATAAAGGACACGCTGTTGCTGTCGATCTAACCACACAAGCAAGTTGTGAGCAGGTGGTACGGGAGACAATTGATCGCTTTGGCGGCGTTGATATCCTTGTCAACAACGTCGGTGCGGCACAGAACGCTGATATTTTAGGACTCCAGCCTAAACTTATTGATGAAGCGCTCTCATTGAAAACCTATAGTTACCTGCGTATGTCCCAACTGGTTATTCCATACATGCGAGAAAATCGGTGGGGACGCATTATCAACATCGCAGGTTCAGCAGGTACAAGCCCCACTCGCGGGAACATACCCACAGGCGCGGCGAACATCACCATTCTGAACATCACGCGCGCCCTCTCCGACGCTGTCGCCGAGGACGGAATCTTGGTAAACACCGTCTGTCCCGGATTGACGAATACCGGTCGAGCACGCACGCAACAACGCATCAGAGCCGAACGCGAAGGACGTGATGTTGAAGAACTGTTGAAAGCACTTGGACAAGAACTTCCTGCCGGTCGCATCGCAGAACCTGAAGAGATCGCGAATGTAGTGACATTCTTAGCCTCCGAAGCCTGCTCCTACATGTTTGGGAGTTCGCTGTATATGGATGGCGGTAAACGACGCGCAACGTCATAAGAATACACTTCCACGCTCGACACTAATAAGCAAACCAACTTTGGAGGAGGTTTGTCCCAATGCCTATCCTTAAAAATCAATCCATCCACAAATATTTCCTCTTCACAGTGATGGGTGCCGTCATTTTTATCTGGACGACCAGCGGTTTCGGTGAGGTTTTATACCTTGACGATCTTGAAGATGGAAAAATTGATGGCAAATATGAATTCAAAAACCATGAGGGCAAATGGGTAGAAAAAGGTGGCGTTATCAGCCAAACCCACGAATCCCCAGGCGATCACACCTACCTTGTCTTAGATGGCGGGTTTCCAGAACCGCATACCGGCTTAGTCATGATTCGCGTCGATGACTGGGGAGATGGAGACCTTGCACGGTGTGGACTCGGATTTCGTCTCGATCCAGGCGATGCCTCCGGTTACGCGTTTTTGATTCATCACTTTCTTACTAACATGGAGTTTCTTAACGACCATCTCGCATGGAAACAGAATGATACCAAACCTCCATTCGGTGAGGTAGAACTCGGTAAATGGTACTGGATGAAAGCCGAAATATCAGACAAAGGATTTACCGGTAAAATCTGGGAAGATGGTAAAGACGAACCCAAAGACTGGCTTCTCGAAAGTAAACTCGACTTTGGAAATGTCAGACCGGAAAGTGGTCAAGTCGGGCTTAACGGTGGTTCAAGCAGAGGAGCACCCGCCTTAACCATTGTCTCCTTCGACAATTGGGCAATTTGCGAAACCGCCGACGAATGCACACCCGATGAAGTCCTTGCTGTTCAGGCAACAGGCAAACTTCCAACAGTCTGGGGCGCGCTCAAAGCGCGCTATTAATAACAACTTATCCCTAACAGCATAATTGGGATATATCAACCGCAGCAATCGGGGGCGCCAATAATGCGCGCCTATACGTATTATGCTGTAACACGTGGACCGATATCCACGTACACACTAACGTATGGGAACAATTCTACTTATTATTTTCGGGATCCTCATTTTCATCGTGGGTGTCCTGATCCTGTTCCAAATTCTGCAAGTAATTTTCGCCTTTATATTTTCCGTCGCTTTATTCATTATTGTTGTTGGCGGTGCATATCTAATCCTCAGGCAAATTTTTAGAGGATAGAAGGTGTTAGGCGTTCGCTTGCGGACTTCCCATACTTAATTTAACAAACCAAAGGAGAAAAACCATGCTACACAAGGCTATTTTTGTGCTTTTCACGCTTGCTATCACGCTAATCGCAACCAACCTCCCTGCCCAAATTGTCGAAGACGGACTGGTCAGTTATTGGAGTTTCGATGCCAACAATATCAGCGGAAAAACCGTTAACGATGGCACGGGTAATTACAACGGCACCATTAATGGGAGCCCTAAAAAAGTTGCTGGCAAAATCGGGGACGCATTGGAATTCAACGGAGATGAGACAAACTTCGTCGAAATCGATAGCCCGGAAGAATTTGACTTCAACGTCGATTTCACTTGGTCGGCGTGGATAAAAACCGACAGCTCCGGTCCAGGGGTAATCTGTGCCAAGACAGGCGGTCCCGGTACTGACGATAAGGGGCCCAAAACATTATGGGTTCGCAACGGTGTTCTTAACATGGACACCGGTTGGGTAGGCAATGTCGAAGACGCAGGAAACAATATTGACGACAACAAGTGGCACCATATCGCCGTCGCAGGGATACCAGAGGATAGTAAGGTCCAATACTTTGTTGATGGCAAAGAGACAGGTGGTGGCGTGCTCAACCTCGCTCAATTCCCTGAAGACGATTGGGCGAATATTTTCCTCTTCATCGGTTTAGATGGCAGAGCCGATGGCGAATTCGGTGTGTTTACCGGTATCATCGACGAATTTAGCATCTACGATCGAGCCCTTGACGAAGCTGAAGTCAACCAGAACTTCAAATCTGATACAGGACTCGCCGTCGAGCCCAACGGCAAACTCGCTGTGACATGGGGGAAAATTAAAGCACGTCGATAAGACGATAAGTATTCTACAGGCGTGCCCTTCATAGGCGCGCCTCATTAGTTAGTAGTCAGATCGGCAACTGCAAATCAGAATCAACGGTATGAATGCCTTATGGCATTCCCCGGCCTTTCAGTAGTCAGTAAATACAAAATACCGAATACCGACGGCTGAAAGCGAAAGAGGCACAGGCTAACAGCCTATGCTACAAAAGTGTCAGCATATAATGAAGTAACGAGAAACCCAATGAAGGTCAAGAACCGAACTATCTTTGAAAATGATAATTTGCATATCCTGCGCGGTCTTGACACAGATACCATAGACCTGATCTATCTCGATCCACCTTTCAACTCCAACCGGACCTTCGAGGCTCCGATAAGCAGTGAAGCTGCAGGCGCAGCCTTCAAAGACTCTTGGACACTGGAGGACTTAGATAACACTTCCCACGGTGAACTGGCAGAAAAAGCACCCGAACTCTATCACACTATTAGTGCCGCTGAGTTTAGTCACGGGAAGCCTATGAAAGCATATCTCATCATGATGAGCATCCGAATGCTCGAGATGCACCGAATCCTGAAACCGACAGGAACTATCTATCTACACTGTGATGACAACGCAAACCACTATCTCAAAATGATGATGGACAGCATTTTCGGGAAAGATAACTTTAGAAATGAGATTATTTGGCAACGGGCAGTGACCAGTAAAGGAAATCTCAAGAAAGGACTCGCACGAGATTCAGACACCATCCTCCGGTATTCAAAAACCAACACCTTCGTCTGGAATCTAAAGGCTGTCACGATTCCTTACGACATGGCGAATTTGGACGAAAAAACCAAGAAACAATATTGTTACATCGAACCCGACACCGGACGCTTTGTCTCGTATACCTCCCTAACCGCCCAGATTCAAGACCCTAATTCCCATCTTACTTATGAACTCATGGGTGTAACCAGAACGTGGCGCTGGGCAAAAGCACGAATGTTGAAAGAAATCAAATCAGGACGCATTGTACAAATACGTCCGGGAAACGTTCCACGATATAAACGGTACCTTGACGAACAAAAAGGGAAAACCCTCAACAATATTTGGACAGATATTCCCAATTTGACAGCAAAAAATAAAGAACGGATCGGATACCCCACGCAGAAACCACTCGCACTTTTAGAGCGAATCATTCGAGCAAGCAGCAACACCACAGACATAGTGCTGGATCCTTTCTGTGGATGTGCTACGACCTGCATCGCCGCTGAACGTCTGCAACGCCGATGGATAGGCATTGATTTAAGCCCGAAATCTTTTGAACTCGTCCAGATGCGTCTTGAACAACACAGTATCATCAAAGAGATTATCCATCGAACCGATAATCCTAACCCCAAATCCTACAAACAGGATAGCACTTACAAACACAAGTTATTCGGACTTCAGGAAGGGAAATGCAACGGTTGCCAAGTTTCATTCCCCTTCCGCCATATGACTATCAACCACATTCTCTCGAAATCCAAAGGGGGAACTGATGTTTCTGATAATCTGCAACTGTTGTGCGGGGCGTGCAATTCAATAAAAGGAAATAGCACACAGGAACAGATGACTCAGAAATTGAAAGACCAAGGAGTACTCGAATAAATCGATTGTTAGTTAAAAGTTAACTGTTGTCAGTTAAGAGTTGTGGTATTCAAGTGATAGGCCACCGCCACAAGGTATTAACTGATAACTGAAAACCGACAACCATTAAGCTATCCAAGCATGCCAAATTCTAACGGCTCCTTCACATCTGGAATTACCTTTCGATCCCTTTTCATCGGGACAGTTCTCATTATTGGGAATGCTTATTGGCTTGCCTATGCGGCTGAGATGATTCAGCCGCAATTTCTCCTCAACTTCGTCTCGCTCTTCTTCAACGCAGTCTTTACCCTTTTCGCCGTCATTGGGTTCAACCTCGCTTGGAAAAAACTTTCACCCCGCACTGCACTTACCACACAAGAGCTTCTCGTCATCTACATCATGGTTGTTATGGTATCCACCATCGGCGGTCACTCAATGATGACCTTTCTGGTTGGAACGTTGGCGCATCCATTCCGGTTTGCCACTATTGAAAATGAATGGGCGCATCTCTTCTGGCGTTACATACCGACATGGTTCGTGCCGCAAGACTACGCATTGGACGCCTACTTTAAGGGAGGTTTGAGCTTTTACCTCCCGAAGCATCTACGCGGCTGGATGGTGCCAATTCTGGTCTGGACAGGATTTGTCACCCTGATCTGGTTCACCCTGATATGTCTCAATAGTATCATCCGTGTTCAGTGGACGGAACGTGAAAAGTTGGCGTATCCGATCATCCAATTACCGCTCCAGATGGCACAAGGACGGAAAAGTTTTTACAGAAACAGCACGATGTGGATAGGCTTTTCGGTTGCAGCGGGTATTGAAACTCTCGCAGGATTGAGCTACCTATTCCCTCAAATTCCTGCTATCCCACTCAGTTCCTACTCTATCCAACATCTATTCACAGATAAACCGTGGAATGCTGTTGGGTGGGTCCCTTTATCCATTTTCCCCTTTATTATAGGACTCACATTTTTCGTGCCGTTGGACATCTCGATGTCGGCGTGGGTTTTCTATCTGTTCGGTAAAGCAGAACGGATTATTCGCACGGGGATGATGGGTGAAGGTGAGCTTTATTTTGCGGAACGCGCAGGCGGGGCATGGCTTGCTGTCGGTGCGCTCGCATTGTGGGGGACCCGAAGACATCTCTGGGCTGTTATCCAGAATTGCTTCGTAAGTAAAAAAGCTTTTGATGACTCAAATGAACCGATGCCATACCGAGTTGCCGTCATCGGGTTAATCCTTGGGAGCATCGGGCTTACGCTATTTTCGGTGAAAGCAGGTATGTCTTTAGGCGGCGTATTTGGTTTTATTGTCATTTTCACTGTGATGGCACTCGGTGTAACGCGCGTCCGTGCTGAATTCGGTCCACCCTCACACGAGATCCTCGCTCTCGATCCAGCAAGACTGATGGTCGTCACCTTTGGCGCACGCTTCGTCGGAACCGGTAACCTCACGATTATCTCTTTCTACTACTGGCTCAATCGACTCAATGTTTCACACCCGATGCCAAACCAATTAGAGGGATTCAAACTCGCCGAACGCGCAGGCATAAACAGTCGAAAACTCGTCTGGGTGATGATGTTCGCAATCATCATCGGGACACTCGCATCGTTTTGGGCATTTCTCTATCTTCTCTATGAGACAGGTGCGCTCGCCGTACACGGCTATGTCGTCGGTATCGGCAATGAAGTCTTCGGGAGACGCTTAGAACGGTGGCTTAACAATCCGACGGGTCCGAATTGGGATGGGACACAATCTATGGGCATTGGCGCAGGGATGACATGGCTTCTCTACTTCCTCCGCCATAAATTTATGTGGTGGCCCTTCCATCCGATCGGATATGTGATGACTGCTGCAACGTGGGGCGGGCTTGCAGACTTCTGGTTCTCCGTCTACCTCGGTTGGATGATAAAGTTCATTATTGTCTCTATTTTCGGATTACGTGCACATCAACGCGCAATTCCGTTCTTTTTAGGGCTGGTGATGGGTGATTATGTGTTTGTAGGCGGTTGGGCACTCATCGGTACACTGTTTGATATGCCGACGTACGTCCTCTGGTCCCCCTGAGTACACCGCTGTCTGAATCAGGATTATAGGATTTGCAGCAGAAGAAGTCGGGAAATGTAAAGCTAAGACAAATTTTGCCGCGTAAATCAGAATCAACGGTATTCATGCCTTATAGGCATGAAAAATCAACGGTATGAAGTCCATATGGACTTCACCGGGGTATGAATGCCGTGTGGCATTCCAAATCAACACGGAATGCGCGTGTGGCATTCCAAATCAACACGGAATGCGCGTGTGGCATTCCGTGGGGGCAAAATTTGGAAATCCCTCCTACAGAGTCTGAATCAGGATTTGCAGGATTCAAGGATTTGCAGGATTGCGAACCACAAGACGGGCGGGGAAACCCCGCCCCTACGTTATGCTTGATTTCGGTATTCCCGAGGATTCAGTGTTAAAAACTTTACACACCCGTTATTTTTAAACTCTGCTAAGGATTGTGTTTTAACAGCCAAATTCACGGAGGCTTCACGGAGGTATTTTTGGAGCCTTGATTTCACTGGGTTCCTGAACTTGAATTTGTGCGTTCTCCGTGAAAGTGAATTTTGGTTATATTTTGTTTAACGAAATGGTTGCTGGTTGTTGGCTTTAAAATAAGTAGGCGAGGTTTCCTTGAAGAAACACCCAAGCAAAAACACCTCGCCGATTCTCCCCAACCAATCTCCTAATCTGTCACTTTAGGACTGACCGCCAAATAGGTTAAATCTAATTTACTATAACGTGATTCACGGAGAGAGGACGTATTGCGTTTCAGGAAGCCACGGCCCGTCTGACACGAAAAAATTCTCCGTGAAGCCTCCGTGAATTGCGAAAGAATTTAGGATTAGAAACCTCTCCCACAAGAAAGCCTCCTTACAACATAGGCAAATTTTTCACAATCTCCACTGTTTTTAGACTCACGGTTATAACCCGCCCAATCAAATCCACAATATACCGGGGCTGATCTACACGATTCGGGTCGTTCACAATCCCACTCCGTTTATCAGCTTTCACACGATACTGATCCACAACCCACTCCAATGCCGAGCGCGTGCCTAAGCGGTATTCAAACGCCGCCGGTGGGATACTGTCTAACGTTAAAAATTCGTTATATTTCAGCTGTGTTTTGTCTTTGGAGAACTTCATCCGTTCAACGCGCCAATCTACCGGCATACCGGGTGTTTCGATATATCTTAGTCCATCGTATTTTGGAGCGGATTCGTAGTTGATGTGAAGATCAGCCAATTCCGCACCCGCCTTAGCGAATCCCCAGAAGTCCTCGGCGAACGGGATATGCGGTAAATCGCGCTTGAGGTTCGCTTGATATTTCTCGCGATAGGTAGGATGGTGCAAAAGGGCGTAGTTGTAGTGGAAGATGTCCCACTTGGAGATAGTATCGTCACCGTAATGGTCTCGGAATTCTGCCAATGCCCAATCGGTGATATTTTCGCGGCGGTTTGTACCGTCCTCATCGTAGGTGTAGAAAGGGAAACATTGAGAATCGCCCGTGATATGGAGATCTGGAATCACATCAACCATTAACGCATGAAAGGATAATTTTGTCCCTGGCGGACTAACACAGATGACCCGATTTTCCGTTTCTGGTGTAGGAAAAATGGATGGAAATAGATAGACACAGTTATTTAGAGTCCGATCAAAGAATAGATTTGATTTTGCAAATGGTCGATAGAGTGAGGGGCGCAGCTTGTTTTCAGTGTATTCGGCATATCTACCGCGTTGTAAGTGCTGGCGTAGATCCCGATCCCATTTAATTCTTGCATCGTCATAAACCACAAAATCATTGACATTTACCCTCTGATTCTCACGACGCTTCCACCTATCCACTTCTGAGTTGTAGGTGCTAATCATTCCCCGAATATTCTTAGTAAGGGTATTTCGATTGAAGTTGTAAACCCACGCATCGCGGTTAGTTACCACCCCTCTACAGTAAGTCTTAAAAATCACATCCGTTGTTTCACCTTTAACCGCTTTCGCCTCCTTGGTCCCGATAGGGATAAAGGTGTCAAACTCAGCGTGGAGTCCTTCCGTGAGCCATGTATGCTTTGCGTCAATATTCATCCGTTTCATTGGAACATTTGTATAGTCTCCGAAGTCGATTAAAAGCTTTTGCTTCTCGCGTGCTTTCAGATAGTCGTCAGTAGAATAGATCCAAACCTCCGCGGTACCAGATGTTTCCCCCGATTTTTTGATGAAGAAACTAATCCCGACACCTACCCGAATTTGGTCATTAAAAACGTTGCCACCCTCTTGTTTTCGGCGTTCTCCAGACGTGCGCGCGTTCCCTTTTAGATCAATGTGATAAATCTTGGTGAAATCTTGCGCGAGATGTTTTCGCATCCCGTCAAACGCGGTTCCATCCAAAAAGCCGTTGTTTGTGACAAACGCGACAACGCCTTCTTCGCCAATCCGTTCCGATGCCCATTTAAATGCCTTGACATACGGATCGTAGAGTGCGGTTTTAAGTTGCGCTCTGGAGTCTTTCACATATGTCTGCTCAATTCGTTTATCCATTTCGGGGTACTTGCGGTTTCTGTTATTGTCGCTATCATTGACCTGCCCCATGTTATAAGGCGGATTGCCGATGACGACGAACATATCCGCCGCCTTCTGTTTCTTCACCCGTTCTGTGTTTTCACGCGTGAAGAGTTCCCCTTGTTGCTGCTCAAGTAACTCGAAGGTATCCGCAAGCGCGATGCCTTCAAACGGTAGATATGTCTCCGTCCGTTGAAAGTATTCCTGTTCGATGTTCAGACTGGCGATGTAGTAGGGTAAGAGCATCACTTCGTTGCAGTGCAGTTCGTGACGGTATTTCTCCTCTAACACTGCGCCTTGGATGTCCTGCATAAGTCGGACGATGAAATTGCCGGTGCCGACGAAGGGATCGATAATATGCACGCCGCCGTCAGATAAGGACCGATCAAACTCGGTTTCGAGGATATGTGCAACGCTTTTCACCATGAAATCGACAATTGGTTGTGGCGTGTAGACGATGCCGTGTGTATCCGCCACATCTTCGGAGAACCCTTGAAAAAACTTCTCGTAGAATGTATTGAGGAAGTGCTGTTTTTGGGAGAAATCTCTACAGAGTGTCGCCGCCTGTTCAATCGCCACATAGAATCTATCCAGCGGTTCAAGAAACACATCACGACTCATTGCATGGCGCATGAGTGCGGCACTGACTTTTTCAATCTCAATAGCGATGATATTCCGGCTCGTGAAGTCTGACCGATTGAAGACGGTGCGAAAGATACGTTCGGTGAGGATATGCTGGATGAGCATCTCTTCGACGGCATCCTGTGAGAGTTCCGGGTTAATCGAGGTGCGGCAGGTCTCGTAAAAGTCTGTGAACGCCTTCTTGAACGCCGGATCGGTTTCGTGGCGTTGGTCAATGAGTTCTTTGAGTTTGTTTGCGAGGTCGGGCACGTGTTCCCTGAAATCTGAGACAGCGGTTTGCCAGTTGTCCAACGCCGGTGGGACATAAGCGAACAAATATTGGAGTGCTGCAATCAGGTGTGTGGGTTCGGTGATGTCAAGGTCTAATGCTATCTGTCCATTCTGATAGAGGATAGCGCGCTGTGGGTTTTGGAAGAGGATATTGTCGAGCGGGTACCCGGCGTCGCGTTTATCTTGGACGGCTTTGAGGAGATTATCCTCTATATCTTTTGCCTCCCAGTAGGCTAAGGGGAGTCCATATTCGTCGAGTATTACACCATCAATAACAATGCGGTTTCCTGCTGCAGTCTGCATTGTCCATTGAGGAACCAGCGTGGCATTTATCTGTTTCGCACAAGCGTGCAGGAGTGTATCAAAGGGGGAGCTGACTGCGCCTTCGTGTGTGATGTCGTGTTGTTTGTATTGCTGCAGTGTCGTGTAGTAGTCTCGGATTGGTTTGTGGGTGGGTTTTAGGTTTAGGTTTGGCATAGGGGCATAATAGCATATTTGGGGTTAGAAGACAAGGAGGAAATTAACGTAAAACGCCCTGTGATCGATAGGCGAGGTTTCCTAACCTCGCCCATTTACGATGTTCGTAGTTGCATGTTCCACATCCCCCGATAAGGAGGATACAGAGGTTCTCTTTTAGCCCCAGCGGGGCGATATGTGTATAGCAGCATGTCTCCTTCCGCAGTCCTTAGCCCCAGCGGGGCGATATGTGGGTAATGCATAGTACTCATTGTCTGAATCAGGATTTTAGGATGGCCAGGATAAGAGAACGTGAGTGTTTTGTGGTCTTGTGATAGGCGAGCCTTCTAAGCACACCTTACGATTAAAGGAATTAATATCTTCTTGACTAAAACCTATCAATTTATAGTAGATTTTAGAATTACTTTGACACGCTGCAGCGGCGAGGTTAGAAACCCCGCCTACCACGATAGGGGTGCGTTTAGGTTGGGAGACCCAATCCCTACGAGAACTGTTCACATATTTTTAGGATTTACTGTAGTCTATACACATATCGCCCCGCTGGGGCTAAGGGGGAAGAGACATACCGCTGCTATAACAGAATGTCCTATTCCGCGTAATCTGTGTCATCTACGATCCAGATACCAAACAAAGGAAGCACAGACTAATAGTCTATGCTACAGGAGAGAGGGTCCGTAAGAAAATTTCTTTTTGAGCGGGATGCCCGTTAGGTCGGATAATCGCACTAATATGCTGGTTTGTATCCAGTACAACACGCATCAGGAAGACAACTTACTCTTTTTACGTATTTTCTCGGTGCGTACTTCAGCAATTGCCCGTTCAATATCGGCGTGCGCTTCTTCTTCACTCACTGCTGGCACTTTTTCCCATATCTTATCCAATACCGAGAAAGCCTGCTCTCGTTGTTGAAGCATCTCTTCATAGGCTTCAATTGGAACAATCGCAGCGAGTGGTGTGTTGGCACGTTTGACTATCAGCCGATCCCCGTTGTGGTAGACCCCATCGAGTAATTCACCAAGTTTCTGATGTAATTCCGCTGCTGAAATTTCTTTCCTCATCGTTTTCTCCGATTAGTGTTGTTAGCATACAAGGCAGGAGACACATTACAAATTATATCATAAATTTAGCGGAAAATCAAAGGTTTCTGACTCGCCAATTTGACATCTCCTCCAAAATCTGCTACACTCTGCACCATTCAATTCACAGGAGTTATATATCACGATGTACAATTTAAACGGAAAAGTCGCTTTGGTGACGGGCGCGGGAGGCAAAAACGGCATTGGACGTGCCATCGCGACCCGCTTGGCAAAAGAAGGTGCCGATGTCGCTGTCAATGACATCACCGAGCATCCCTACGCTGCCGATCAAGCAGATTGGCAAGGATTACCCGACCTCGTGCGTGAGATTGAAGCGATGGGACAACGCGCTATCAGCATCGTTGCGGATGTCGCGGATGCAGAACAGGTGCACCAGATGGTAGACCAAACCGTCGCACATTTCGGCAAAATCGATATTCTCGTCAACAATGCGGGAACGATCGCTGGCAAGGATCGCGTGCCTGTTGTAGATCTTGCTGAAGAAGATTGGGATCGGGTGCAACGGGTCAATGTGAAAGGCGTGTTTCTCTGCTCTCAGGTAGTGGCACGTCATCTCATCGCGCAGGGAACAGGCGGCAAAATTATCAATATGTCATCTGTTACTGGAAAACGGGGATCGGCACGCTTCGCCGCATATAGTGCCTCAAAATTCGCTGTGATCGGTTTCACACAGTGTCTTGCCCAAGAACTTGCCCCCTATCAGGTCAACGTCAATGCCATTTGTCCAGGACTCGTGGACACAGAACGCATCTCGCATCTCGCATCTGTGCTAATGCCCGATAACCTTTCCGCTGATGAAAAGCTTTCGGAATACGCACGTCGTTCCGAGGCAGCCGTCCCCTTAGGGCGACTCGCCGAGGGAGCAGATGTCGCCAAGATGGCTGCTTTCCTCGCCTCAGACGAAGCCGCCTACCTAACAGGGGTTTCCATCACCGTCTCAGGTGGTACGGTGATGGACTAATTTTTAATTTTACCTTGCGGAGAAACGACGCAGATTAGGACTTTGCCGTGCTTTTCTTTTGAGTTGAAGAAACACCCAAGCAAAAACCCTGCGCCGTTGTTGCAGGCTGCTGATTGTCGGTTGCTAATTGCCAATTAACGCAAAATGCGTTGATCGCTCAGGTCTTTTCCACCGACACTTTTGACGATGGATGCGCCACGCCACTCTTTGACTTCCAGATCATGGAAGGCGTTGACGATGTTGTATTGCGTGGGTAGGTCTTCCCAGCGGGCTTTGTGGAACTCTACCGTTCCTTCACCACGCCAATGTTCCTGCACGACCCGGTTCGGCGAACTCGCAGGTGTTAGCACAGCGTAGGCAATATCCGCGGTTCCCCATTCGCCGGTTCTCGGCATATATTTATAGTGCAGTGAGCCAGTGAGCGGTTGTTCACCACTCGGCTGCTGTGCCGGAGCGGACGCCGGTTGTATTGGAACCTGCTCTGTGGCTCTCACGTGCATGTCCATAAACTTGAAACCCATCCAACTGGCGGTGCAATGTGTTTCGCCGTTAAAAGTGAGTGGATCCGGAAGTGAGCAATAGATTTTGGAGAATCCCAATTCCTCACGCCCTGTCAAAATCGGATCGGTCAGATTTTCCCAGAGCACCGTCAATAGGGAACCGGTTGCGCGGTCCACTTCACCTTCATAAACCACTGGGAAGCTAACACCGAGGGTATTGTAGCCGCGTCCTGCAAGCCACTCAATTTCTTTCATATAACCGCCAGACACGGACACAACGGGTTCGCCGTTAAGTGAGAACCCTGGTGGTAGAAATGCCTCAAGTTGTTCGCTATTCGTCAGGAAACTGACCGTAACCGATGTCGATTTCGGGTTATCTTTACACTCAAATTTTCTGCCATCAGGTCCATACCTCGGACCCGTCCTCGGTCCAAAATGTGTCGGCATTCGATACATTGCATTCGGATCTAATTTATATCCCATCTCGTTCCTCCATGCTATAGATGATATATCCATATTCTATCAATATAAGGCAGAATGTCAAGTATTAATCATACCCTGCTAAATAATGAGATTTGATTGATTCCAACACCCAAATATGATACAATACTCTTAATATCAGAGCATCCCAGCAATACCTTAAAGAACAATCTATATCCATATGAATATCAAACTCTACACTTATACAGCGTCAGTAGTCCTTATCACCGCCATATTTCTTTTGATAGGTTGTGAAAAAATCCCGACACAGGTTATCACCGCGGCGCCTGTTGACAAGGTTGCAGTTGCCACTATCTCTGAAATAGATACAAGCGGTATTATCGGCACTGCTACATTCAAGGAAGTAGACGGAGGGGTCCATGTCGTAATCGAAATTCAGAACGCTACTTCAGGTTTACACGCGATGCATCTCCATACAGGCAGCTGTACCGATATTGGACCACACTAGCATCCTATGGGGATTCCAGCTGGTATACCGGGTATACCCGTCGTCCAAGCGACACTCGATACACCGCCTATTGGCATAGGCGAAATCGGAAACATTTCGGTCGGTGAAGATGGGACAGGCATACTTGAGTTTACAACACCCTTCTGGTTCCTCGGCGGAGATCCAAACACCGACATCTTGGGCAAACTCATTATGATTCACGAAACCGGCGACACCTTCCTAACCAATCCACACCATGCTCACACTATGAACACACAGATGGATATGAACATGAATATGGAAGTGGATACGCAGATGGTACAACCGCATGAACACCCACCCGGAACACTACCACATTCCCACGCCAATACATCGGCAGTAGTGCCACCAATTCAGCCGGGCGGTGGTGCCAGAATCGGCTGTGGTATGATAGTATTGATAGAATAACGATTCGCATCTTTCAGTAGACACCATCACCCAATTATCGTATAATGATTCAAAATTTCTCTTTTAGTGCATCACCTTCCTTATAGGTATTGTTGTTATGCTTTTGACAATATCAACGACATATTCTCCAGCGACAGATCTTGGGTATCTGTTGCACAAACACCCTGAGCGGATTCAATCCTTTGATCTAACTTTTGGACAAGCACACGTCTTTTATCCAGAGGCACGCGATGAAAGGTGCACGGCAGCACTGCTGCTCGATGTAGATGCTGTTGGACTGACCCGTCGCCCACACGGACGATTCGGGGAAAATTTCGCATTGGCGCCGTACGTCAGCGATCGTCCTTACGTTGCTTCGTCGTTTTTGAGCGTCGCAATCGCGCAGGTATTTAGCAGTGCGTTGTCGGGCAAAAGCAAAGAACGCCCACAGCTTGCAGAGACAGCGATTCCTTTAGAGGTAAAGTTATCCACCCTCCCGTGTCGAGGGGGTGAGCAATTGTTACGGAGACTTTTCGAGCCGCTCGGTTATAAGATAAGCGCGGAACGACACGCCTTAGATGCACAATTCCCGGATTGGGGCGAAAGCCGTTATTTCACAGTGACCCTGCAAAACACCTGTCGTCTGAGCGAACTGCTCACGCATCTTTACGTTTTGATTCCGGTGCTGGACGATGAAAAACACTACTGGGTTGACGATGCAGAAATTGAGAAACTGCTAAAACATGGCAAAAATTGGCTTGCTGCGCATCCAGAACAAGAATCCATTGTCCGTCGTTACTTGAAAAATCTGCGTCCACTTACTGATCAGGCACTTGCCAGATTATGTGATACAGATCTGCAACAAACTGACGAGACAATTCAGGCGGAAGAAGAAGCACAAGTTGAAGCGCGAAATGTAATACCTGGTTTGAACGAAGTCCGTTTGCAAAGGGTCACTGAGGTCCTCAAACAGTGTGGAGGGAAACGCGTTCTCGATTTGGGGTGCGGTGAAGGAAAACTTCTCCGTAAGTTGTTGCGTGAAAAACAGTTTGAAGAGATCGTGGGAATGGACGTTTCACATCGTGCGCTGAAAACCGCGCAAGAGCGGCTTCATTACGAACGGTTGCCAGAGAGACAGAAAGAGCGACTTCGCTTGTTTCAAGGGTCGCTTAACTATCGAGACAATCGTCTCGTTGGATACGATGCAGCTGCGGTCATAGAGGTGATCGAACACTTTGACCTACCACGACTCACCGCTTTTGAGCGGGTACTTTTTGAATTTGCCTGCCCTCGGACGGTTGTGTTGACAACACCAAACATAGAATACAACGTGAAATTTGAGAATCTACAGGCTGGACACTTTCGGCACAAAGACCACCGTTTTGAATGGACACGGGACGAGTTTCATTCTTGGGCAACTCGTATTTCCGAACGCTTCGGTTATGCTGTTGTGTTTCACCCCATCGGACCGACGACCGAGGATGTTGGCGCGCCAACCCAGATGGCAGTTTTTACTCAAGAAAGTCAAGAAGAAAAAACAGTATGATTATACAGATTCCTGAACCTTCACTCGTACTCCTCATTGGACCTTCAGGCTCAGGTAAATCCACCTTTGCAAGCAAACACTTTAAGCCCACCGAGATCCTCTCATCTGATTTCTGCCGAGGTCTCGTTTCGGACGATGAAACCGACCAAACAGCAACAAACGATGCATTTGAGGTGCTACGGTTCATTGCCGCCAAACGGCTCGCTGCCGGAAAATTGACAGTCATTGACGCTACCAACGTCCAGGTTGATGCACGAAAACCTTTGCTTGCGCTTGCGCGCGAGTATCATTACTTAACCGTTGCCATTGTGTTTAAGATGCCCGCAAAACTCTGTCAGGAAAGAAACGAGGCACGGTCCGACCGAGATTTAAAACCACATGTCATCCGACAACAAAATCAACAACTTCGCCGCTCACTGCGTAATCTCAAACGCGAAGGCTTTCGGCACTTTGTCTATGTGATGTCCACGCCTGAAACCGTTGAAGCCGCTCGCGTGGAACGACAACCGCTGTGGCCAAACCGCACAGACGAGCAAGGTCCATTTGACATCATTGGTGATATCCACGGCTGTTATGATGAACTGGTCGAATTGCTCCAAAAACTCGGCTATGAAATATCAACGCAATCAAACGGGGACACCATTGTCGAACCACCACAAGGCAGAAGAGCAATTTTCGTGGGCGATTATGTGGACCGAGGCCCAAAGGTTACTCAAGTGTTGCGCCTGATTATGCGGATGCACGAAACTGGTGCAGCACTTTGCGTACCGGGGAATCATGATGTAAAACTGGTTCGGGCACTTCGGGGCAAAAATGTGAAGCCTACGCACGGACTGGCAGAATCACTGGCGCAATTGGCACAGGAATCAACGGAATTTAAAACGCAGGTTGCAGAATTCTTAGACGGTTTGGTGAGCCACTACGTACTTGACACCGGAAAGTTGGTTGTCGCTCACGCTGGAATGAAGGCGGAACTACAGGGACGTGCCTCAGGGCGCGTTCGAGAATTCGCAATGTACGGGGAAACTACCGGAGAAACCGATGAGTTCGGATTGCCGATCCGACTTAATTGGGCAGAAGCGTACCGTGGGGCCGCAACGGTTGTCTATGGACACACGCCAGTCACCGAGCCGCAATGGGTAAACCGCACGATCAACATTGATACCGGATGTGTTTTCGGAGGTAAACTAACAGCGTTGCGATACCCTGAAAGAGAAATCGTATCTGTCCCCGCCCATCAGACATATTATGAACCCGTAAAGCCGCTTCTCGATGAAACAGACAAACCCTTTCCTATCAAAACGTCCGGATATGACGATATCCTGGATATTAATGATGTGTTAGGGAAGCGCGCTATTAGCACACGATTACATGGCAACCTAACAATCCGCGAAGAGAATGCTATAACGGCGTTAGAGGCGATGAGCCGTTTCGCTGTCCATCCAAAATGGCTTATCTATCTTCCACCGACAATGTCCCCGACCGAAACAGCAAACAAATCAAACTTGCTCGAACATCCGGCAGACGGGTTCGCCTATTATCACAAGCAAGGTATAACCGACGTTATCTGGCAAGAGAAACACATGGGGTCACGCGCCATCGTTGTTGTTTGCCGCGACCCAGAAACAGCAAAAAGACGATTTGGTATTGCAGATGATACGCTCGGTATCTGTTATACACGAACCGGCAGACCCTTCTTTGACGATGCCGCTGTTGAAAACGCTTTACTTGAACATGTAAAAGCGGCGGTGGACAAGGCAGGCTATTGGGAAACGCTTCGAACAGATTGGATTTGTCTTGACTGCGAGTTGATGCCTTGGTCGGTTAAGGCACAGGAGTTGTTAAGGCAACAATATGCCCCGGTAGGGACATCGGCGCGTGTCGCTTTGGGAGAAGCGGTTGCTTCTTTAGAAACCGCGGCTGAACGTGGTGTTGACGTGAATCGTATCTTGGAGAACTACTGTCAACGGACAGAAGCGGCAACCCAATACATCAAGGCTTATCAGCAATATTGCTGGACGGTCCAATCCATTGCAGACCTGAAATTGGCACCGTTCCACTTGCTTGCGACGGAAGGGGCAGTGCATTTTGACAAAGACCACCTGTGGCATACGCAAATGCTTACCAAACTCTGTCAAAGCTCTGAAGATGGCTTGTTGTTTGCAACCCGGTATGGGATAGTAGATTTAACCGATGCCACAAGCCAAACGGAAGCGATTCAGGCGTGGGAAGAACTCACGGCGCAGGGCGGTGAAGGCACAGTCATCAAACCCTTGAATTTTATCGTTCAAGGAAACCAGCGAGGATTGGTACAACCCGCTGTAAAGTGCCGAGGTCACGAATACCTGCGGATAATCTATGGACCTGAATATACACTGCCTCAAAACTTAGAACGTCTCCGTTCTCGCGCGCTTTCTTACAAACGTTCCCTTGCGCTTCGAGAGTTTGCCTTGGGTGTTGAGGCACTTGAGCGTTTCGTCCGCTGTGAACCATTGTCTCGTGTCCATGAGTGTGTTTTCGGCATCCTTGCGCTCGAAAGTGAGGCTGTTGATCCAAGGCTCTGAAGCTTTACCAGTGGTATTGGGTCTTCATATTCGACTTTTTCGATGAAAATCTGCGTAAATTGCAACAAACCTTACAAAATAGCGTTCTTTTATATAGTCCCGAAATGATTGGTCCTGTACATACGAAAAATGAATATCCAACACTTAAGACACTCCCTGTTAATCCTCTGTATTAACTTAGTTATAGGCATTGGTTGTACAACACAAAATACCCCCAACCCCGTAGAACCCCTCGAAAGCTCCGAGGTTGTACTCGAAAATCATCAGCTAACCGAAGACCAAACGTGGACACCTGAAAAGACCTACATTGTGAAAGGAACTTTAGAGATTCCAAAGGATGTAACTCTCAACATTTCACCGGGTACCACTGTTAAATTCGGACGAGATGGTCTCCTTACAGTGAGAGGCATTCTAAAGATCGGAACCTCTTTAGCACAAGAACAGGTAACCCAACTTGTCCAGCTTACATCAGAGAACATCAAACCCACACCCGGAGATTGGAACGGTATTCTCTTCGATCACACACACGATTTAGAGAGTTTTATCAGAGGTGCAGTTATAACGTATGCCACGACCGCACTGGACATCAAAACGACCTCGCCTACTGTAGTTGAGTGCACGCTGCGTTTGAACAAAACCGCCATCGCTTTAGATGGTAGCGACGCGCACATTCAACACAACGATATTCTTGACAATAATATCGGGATCAGTACAATCGGTCGTCAAACACGCCCAAAGATCGAAAAAAACAATATTGCCAAAAATGAGACTGGAATCTTCTGCGAGAATGTCCAGTCCATTATTCAAAACAACAATCTGGGTGCGAATATTTTCGCACTCCGTTTGAATGTAAAGTTCGATTTGAGAGCAGCCAACAATTGGTGGGGAAACACAGATACGACCGAAATAGCAAATGTCATTATAGATTCCACGGATCGGGGGTTGATTACTAAGCAAGTAGGTACAGTCTATTATAAGCCGTTTGCGGACGCCCGGATTCCCGATGCGGGTTTCCCATATCCGACACTGTTAGGTAGCAATTAGCGATTAGCAGATAGCAGACAGCAAATAGCCAAAAGGAGGCATTACCGATGAAGAGTACGATTCTGAACGTCTCACAAAACTACCATGTCCGTGGCGGTTCTGACCGATACTTTTTCACGCTTGCTGAGTTGCTGCAGAAACACGGACACCGAGTCATTCCGTTTACAGCGGCGAACGCTAATAACGAGCCGTCTGAATGGGAAGGCTATTTCCCACGCGGTGCCGATTTTGAGCATCCCAGCGCAGGGGACCTTCTACGGTTTTTATATTCACACGATGCTGTTAAATCAATACGGCGGTTGTTGCAGGACACCAACATCGACCTGGCGCATTTTCACATCTATTACGGTAAACTCACTGCCTCAATCTTGGAAGTCCTCAAAAGAGACGGAATTCCACTCATTCAGACGTTACATGAGTACAAGTTAACCTGTCCGGTTTATAGCCACCTTTCAAACGATCAGATCTGCGAAGCGTGTGAAGGCAAACACTTCTGGCGCGCACTACCCAAGCGGTGTAATAGAGGCTCGCTCGCACGCACAGCACTGAGTGTTACCGAATCTTATGTCTCTAAAATGCTGGGTGCCGTTAAGAAATTTGACCATTTCATCTCGGTCTCCCATTTCCACCGGAAAAAGATGATTTCATACGGCGTTCCCGAAGATAAAATCTCAACGGTTCACAACTTCGTCGATGTCTCCAACATCACTCCTAACTTCTCCGCAGGGGACTATGTGCTCTATTTCGGGCGGGTGCATCGGAGCAAAGGAATTTTGACTTTAATAAAGGCGGCGGTACCCCTCACGGACGTTCCAATTTATATCGTGGGTGATGGTACAGCGATGCCGGAAGTCCAACGCATCATTGAACAAAACGGATGCCAACATATTCACCTCCTCGGTTTCAAACAGGGCGACGAACTCCGTGAATTGATTTTGAACAGCATTTGTACAGTCTTGCCAGCAGAGTGGTATGAAAATTGCTCCATGGCTATTTTGGAATCGTATGCATACGGGAAACCTGTGATTGGTGCCCACATTGGTGGAAACCCGGAGTTAATTGTGGACGGTGTTGACGGTTTTCTTGTTCCCTCCGCGGGAACAGAAGCATTGAGAGATAAGTTGCTGTGGATGTTCGAGCACAAAAACGACGCTGCAGAAATGGGACGCATTGGACGCTACAAAATGGAAACAGAGTTTAACGCTGACATTCATTATGAAAAAATTATGAATGTCTACAAACAATTTTCATAACAATTTTTAGAAAAAATATGACAAAAAAAGCATTAGTCACAGGTGGTGCGGGCTTTATGGGCGCGCATGTCGTTAACGCACTCCTTCGTCAAGGGAACACGGACGTCGTAGCGCTTGACGACCTCAGTGGTGGTTTCCGCGAGAATCTTAACTCCAACGCAACCTTTGTTGATGGGAGCATCCTTGACGTTTCGCTGATAAATCAACTCTGTGAGCAGCATCAATTCGACCATATCTACCACCTCGCTGCCTACGCAGCAGAGGGGTTGAGCCATTTTATCAAACGGTTTAACTATCAGAACAATCTTATCGGTAGTGTAAACCTAATAAACGCCGCAATAAACTACAACGTCAAACGATTTGTGTTTACTTCGTCCATCGCTGTCTATGGCGAGAACCAACTCCCAATGCATGAAGGCCTCCAACCCATGCCTGAGGATTCCTATGGCATCGCTAAGTACGCCGTGGAACAGGAACTCGCTGTCTCCAAACGTCTCTTTGGCTTGGATTATACCATTTTTCGCCCACACAACGTCTACGGTGAACTTCAGAATATCAGCGACAAGTATCGAAATGTCATCGGCATTTTCATGAACAACATCATGCAAGAAGAACCTTTGCTCATCTTTGGAGATGGAGAGCAGACGCGCGCCTTTACGCATATAGCAGATGTCGCCCCACATATCGCTCGCGTCGTGGACATTCCGGAAGCCTCAGGCGAGGTTTTTAACGTCGGTTCTGACGAACACGTAACGGTCAACGAATTAGCGGACTTGGTGATGACAGCAATGGGAAAAGAGGTACGTGTCATCAATGTGCGTGCCAGAGAAGAGGTAAAACATGCCTATTGCTCACACGAAAAATTCCAGAGCGTCTTTGGAACTACATCGCAGGTTACGCTACCAGACGGTTTAGGCAAGATGGCAGCGTGGGCAAAATCTGTCGGAGCGCGAGCTTCCAGTCCGTTTACCGACATCGAAATTCGTAAAAATCTGCCCGATGGCTGGAAGTAAGCGCCTCCACACCCAGCGCGTAAATTACCATGGTCAAAAAACTTCTACAGCACAAGACTTTTTGGGTAATGGTAATTACGTTTGCCGGAATGGGATTGAGCCTTCTTGTCCGGGTCCTGTTGATCCCAAAGCGGTTTGGCTTCAGCAACACAGCCGATGCCCTCACTACCGCACTGACGGTTGCGTTGGTCGTCGATACAATCGTCCGAGAAGGTGCTAAATTTAGCCTCGTTCCGCTCTTTGTTACACGTGAAAAGGAGATGGATCGCACAGAATATCAGCATTTCACCAATAGTCTCCTGTTCACTTTACTCGGTATCGGCTTCGGAATTTTCATCTTAATCGAACTTTGCGCACCATGGATAGCAGGCGGGCTATTATCAAAATCAACGGTTGATATACAAAGAGGAACAATGCTGTTGCGATTGTGTGCGCCGCTCCTTATCTTCGGATGCGGCAGCACGGTCCTGGGAGCATTCCTGAACAGCCGACAACATTTTAAAACGGTGGCACTCCGAAACGCACTACCTGCTGGCACTGCATCACTCATATTTTTAGTTCTCTGGAATACTGAAAATCTTGAAAACTGGATTGCGGTAGCATACACAGGAGGCTTCGCCGTATACTTTGGGTGGTTGTGCTTCGGAACATATCGAACAGGACATCGGTATACATTTACAGGGATCCCTATAGATACCCTGTGTTCCTTGAAAAACACGGTTACGCTACCAACACTCGGTTTCGCAACTCGGCAGGTTACAAACCGTCTATTGGTTGAGATATACCTCGTCTCGCAACTTGGAGGAGGCGCTATTACGCTCTATAAATGCGCGTTCCAAATTTTCTCGGCGTTACAAACGCTCATCGGTATTAGTATTGCAACAACCGGTTTGCCTGATATGGCAACAGACGACGCAGCAAATGATAAACAGAAATTAGGTCGCACACTCAACCGAAATGTACGCACTGCTGTAATCATAGGAATGCCAGTCACGTTAATTTTGCTGATATTTCACGGGAAAATCAGTTGGATATTGTATGGAAGAGGTACAATCGATCAAACCTCTGTTGAATTGATAGGACAACTTCTCTTTTGGCTCAGCACAGGAATGATATTTTCGTGTCTGATACCTGTGCTGAACGCAGGACTTTACGCACAAAAGGCGTACCGATCTGTTTTCGCGAACATGGTAACAATGGCTCTTCTTAATTTCGTCATAGCGTACGGATTGATGGCAATCTGGTCGCTTCAAGGTGTTGCACTCGCGGTATCAATCACTGCGCTCCTCGCCGTCGGAAACCTGACGTTCCTCCTCCGAAAAACACGGATTTCTTGGTTTTAAATGGTGGTCAACTAATGGAAGCAAGAAAAATAAAAAACGTTCCGGATTACCATTATCTTATTGTAGGAGGCACTACAAAGGCAGCAACAACGTCGCTGTTTACCTATCTTGCTGACCATCCGGCTATCTGCGCCGCCACCTATAAAGAAACCCGTTTTTTTCTCAGTACCGATTATCCTCTCCCCTCAAAATACCGATACAGAGAAGATGAACAAGGAGGAAATGCGGAAGACTACGACCTCCTATTCCCTAACAGCGATGAAAAGCAATTACGCGTCGAGTCAACGCCGGACTACCTGTATTGTGCCAAGGCGCGTGAGAGAATCGCAGCAGCCCTGCCTCACGTGAAGTTGGTCTTTAGTCTGCGTGAACCGATTTCAAGATTAATTTCGTGGTATCGGTTCGCACAACAAATTGGCAAATTACCAAAAACTCTGAGTTTCGACGCGTATGTCGAATTGCTTTTCACATCCACAGCGCAAGAAGAGCAGCACTTGCAAACACTCCAACAAGGCTGTTATACTATCTACTTGGAACACTATTTTAACCAATTCGGTTCAGAACACATCCACACCCTTTTTTATGAGGAATTAGCAGCGCAACCTTCAAATGTTATGTCAAACCTATGTAGTTTTGCTGGCATAAATTCCGATTTTTATAACGATTACGCCTTTAAGGTGACAAACCGCTCTGAGAACATGAGAAATTCCGAGCTGCATCGGAAATACCGAGACACCCGATTTCGACTCCGACAGTGGACCCATAACAAACCGATCATTCATACACCGTTACGGACGATCAGAAAGACCATTGAACCTTTCTATCTTCGCTTAAATACACGTCCGAATCAGAAAATTGAGATGTCAGAAGAGACGCAACACCGCTTAATCGATTATTACAAACCTGACGTTCATGCCCTCAGCAAATTGATTGGGAAATCGCCACCATGGAACCTTTCCGAAAAATCCAACTGATGATTGTTGGTGCACAAAAATCGGGGACATCCTCGCTACTCCGTTACTTAGCCCAACATCCAGATATCCACACACACGCCCAGTCAGAACTGACCTTTTTCCTTCAAGAGCGCGAACACACACGAGGGTATGAATGGGCTTTCGCGAAGTACTTCGCCGGAGAACGCTCGCACCATGAAATTAAAGATAAACATCTCATCGCGAAAAACGTGATGGTAATGCATTCACCGGAAGTCATGCCACGGATTTACGAACACAATCCTGAGATGCACCTCATAGTCCTCTTACGAGAACCTGTCGCGCGTGCCTACTCCGCCTACTGGTGGGCTCGACGGAGAGGTTGGGAAAACATCAAAACTTATGAAGAAGCGCTTGCTGCTGAAGAAGCACGCTTGAATGAAGACTGGTTTAAATGGCGGCAGTGCGCCTATCAGTACAACAGCATCTATCATCCACATGTCAAAAATTTGATAGATTTATTCGGGGCAAACCGTGTTCACTGCTTCCTAACTGACGATTTAAAGGAAAATGCTGAAACTGTGTGTCAGCAAATTTTTAATCACATCGGTATCCGCTCCGATTTCAAGCCTTCAATAGGTGAACGCCACAATCAAGCCACTATGCCGCGTTCCGAAAGATTTAACTTCTTCTTTACGCAATTTCTGGCTTCCCACAACCCATTGAGAAGAGCGATCAGAAAATTCGTGCCGGATGCCGCCGCCTATAAATTGAGAAAAGCCATTCTCGACTGGAATGAAAAGCCTCAAAGGGATGCGAATTGGACTCCACCACTGCTGAATCCACAAACGCGCGAACGACAGATGGCGTATTTTAAACCGCATAACGAACAATTAGCGGAGTTATTGGACAGGGATCTCTCTTTTTGGTGCAGCGATTAGCAGATAGCAATTGGCTGTGGGTTATGGGTTGTGGGTGGTGAGTAACTCAAAACCCAGAACCCAAGACTCAAGACCCATTGCGAGTAGCGAACTGCTAACAGCGAACTACTGATAACCGACAACGATTAAAATGATTTATTTTTTGACAGGATACGTCGCTTTTGAAGAGTTTATACTGAAGTTTCTACCGGTTAGCGATGCCGTTTACTCCTATTTAAGATTCTTCGGCGAAATGCTCATCTATGTGGCTTTCGGGAAACTTGTTATCCATAAACTCTACAGAGGTATCCCTTTCGTCAAAACAGCAATCGACCTACCAATTATCGGATTTTACAGCGTCGTACTGCTCTCAATGTTAGTTAACGGGTCCCCCTTGATAGGCAGCCTTTACAATATCCGCCCATTTGCGCGCTATATTATACTCTTCTATCTTGTCGCAAACTCCAACCTATCAGAGAGACGCATCACAGTTCTTTTGCGGATGATTCTCGGCGTCGGTGTCTTTCAAATCGCTGCAGGTGTGGTTCAGTGGATAGGAGGACCCACTGCTTTCAATTTCTTTTTACCGCGCGAATCAACACTCAGTATAGGCGGATTCACAAAAGAATATAGGCTTCTTGAACTTGGTAGAGAGATTGGTAGTGTCTATGGAACTTTAGGCGACACGGTGATTTACGGTGTTTTCATGATCCTTGTCCTCGTCGTCTATTTGTCGCGTATTAGGCGACTTGAGTATCTGAATCTGCTCGGTGCGGCGGTGTTGTTTTTCTTTATAGCGCGTTCGTACTCGCGCGCTGCCACCTTCTCGGCACTCCTTGCCGGCGGTGCCTGGTATTACTTCCATTACGGTTGGAAGAAGACGCTCCGTTTAGCATTAACAACAGCACTGATATTCGGACTTCTTTTAGCAATAGTAAACCCGTTCAACCTTGAATATATAAACCCGCGTAAAGCAAGGGTCGGGCTTGTGGGCAATGTAACAGGTGTATTTTCCGGTTCCTACGTCCGCGTCGCACAAAAACAACGACTTGGGGCATTAATCGGAAATGTCCCAACGGTTCTTGTGAACAAACCGATTTTAGGCTACGGGGCGGACCAAAACACCACAATTGACAGACTTAACGCGAGTCAACGCTCTTTCCTCCTGAAAATACTCAGCAAAAACGGCTTCAAGGATGTATACTGGGTAGCAATCCTCTGTTTCTATGGTATTTTAGGGCTAAGTTTTTTTGCGCTAATATTTTATCGACTCTTTCGCGCCGCTTTGAACCTTTACAAAAGATCTGTTAGTACACCCTTAGTTTCGTCGCGCCTGACCCAGCGGATTGCAATTATTATGCTCTGCCTCGTCGCTGTTACTGTATTCTTACTTTTCTTCAACCGAACCCTTGAATTTCGAGGCTATGGATTTTATTTTTGGCTCTGCGCAGGTCTTATGTTTGCCAGCGATAGGGCGCTCCCAACCTATAGACCTCTGAGGATAACACTATGAAGTTTCTTTTAATAGTTGTCAGCCAACTGATAATGCTGTTTCCGATCATTGGATGCCGAGAGGAAAAAGCACCACCAGAGGCACTCCGCTTAGAAGTTAACACACACACCGGACAACCGCTCCGCCATACGCTCTATGGGTTTAACACAAACATGATAAGTGGTGACTATGGCTATCTTGATGACGATTTCGTTGCCCTAACGAAGGCACTTGCTCCGCAGACTTTGCGATTTCCCGGTGGCACAGTGGGTAACTTCTATCATTGGGAAGCCGGCGGCTTCTTTGAGAGCGAAATGGACTCAACCCTCAACCCAAAACTTAATAAACGAAACAAAGATAATTACGTTAAACTTCAGGAGCGACGAAACGGCAAAATTGTTTTCGATGACTTTATGCAGTTGTGCAATACACTACATATAACACCGGTCGTCGTCGTGAACTTGTGGACAGGTAGTCCAGAAGAGAGTGCAGCGTGGGTTGACTACGCCAAAAACAAAGGGTATCAAATTACACACTGGGAACTTGGTAACGAGTATTATCTGCCACATTACCTCAACAAATATCGGACAGTTGAAACTTACATCGCCGAAGCCAAAAAACACGCCGCAGCGATGAAAGCCGTTAATCCCAATATAAAAGTATCCGTCTGTGCCACACCCCTCGGATTCCACAAAGAAGGTTGGTTGGTAAAAACGCAGCAGCGGAAATGGGACAAAGGTCTTGCAGCAGATCCCAGTTTTTACGATGCTTACACCGTTCACGCCTATGCCTACAAAGCAGTACAAAAAAAACAGATAGAGGAAATGCGCTGCTACCTCATGGGCTGGATACATTTTGGCGTCGAGGAAGCACTTGATTACTATCAAGAACTATTTCCCAATAAGGAGATGTGGATAACCGAATGGAACATCGCTAATCCGGCGAACCGAGTGGCAAATACACAACTCCATGCGATGTACGTCGGCGATTTTTTTCTGAAGATGTTAACGATGCCTAACGTCACACAGGCAAACTACCATGTCATCGCCGGTCCGGGTAAAGGATTTCCCGTATTTTCTCCGATAACCCCTGTAACACCTGGCACCTTTTGGAAATATGGTGGTGAACCCGAATTGGATTTCGGTGGCACTATCCGGCGTGCTGTTTATCCTGCTTTTCAACTCATCGGTGAAGCATTCGCACAAGCAGATACACAATTCACCGTATCAATCCAAAACCAGCCGCTCCTTGAAGGTGCTATGACATACGCAAAGAAACAGATGTTTGGCATTCAGGCACAAGCCATTGGTAAGAAAAGGGACTCGAATGAAACGGCATACCTTGCCATCCTTGTCAGCAATCGTACAGGCGAACAACACACCCTACATCTCGTAATTGATGGTAAATATTACAAAGGTCGTGTTATCTATCGCTATGTTGCCGATGAAAGACTCAATGCAACAAATGGTGGCAACGCCGAAATGGAAGGATCTGGCGAAATTGAAATCCGTATTCAGGAATGGTCAGGAGAAGCAACAGAACTCCTTATCCCTAAAAATAGTTTCGGGGTCTTGACCCTCTTAAGGTGAAAGAAGATGAGAAACCTCTCTTAAGAGTTTTGGGCCCGCTGTAGAAAAAAGGAAACCCGTTTCGGGCAACGGACGAAACGGCGCGAAAACCTAATAGACAAAAAAATGATATTTGTTGTTGGTAACAGTCGCAGTGGCACAACGATGATGGGACGGATTTTGGGAAAACATTCGGACGTTTACACCTTTGGCGAACTCCATTTCTTTGGACAGTTATGCGCCCCACCGTTCTCATCCGAGCTGCGTCCAGCAGACGCGGCAAAACTCGCCGCAGAATTATGCTGCGTCCAACAGGAAGGCTATCGTACGCATGGAAACTCACGCCGTTTCCTAAAAGAAGCAGCGGTATTTCTTAACGGTTTAACCTCTCAGCCTGAAACGCCAGCCCAACTCTTTTCAGCGTTTCTTCACAACGAAGCGACCAAGCATGGCAAAACCATACCGTGCGATCAGACACCACGTAACGTATTTTATATCAAGGATATCCTCGAACTTTATCCAGAGGCACGCATCATTAATATGATTCGCGACCCGCGCGATGTCTTATTATCCCAAAAGCAAAAGTGGAAACGTCGATTCCTCGGTGGAACTGACATGCCCGTAAAAGAGACATTCCGTGATTGGATCAACTATCACCCAATCACCATCAGTCACATCTGGCGTACCGCTGTCAGTGCCGCAGACCAATTTGCAAAGCACGAACGGGTTGCCTCCATCTACTTTGAGGAACTCCTTGGACATTCAGAAAGCACAGTCAAACACGTCTGTGATTTCGCTAATATATCTTACACCGATACAATGCTTCAAGTTCCACAGGTCGGCTCTTCGGTCGCCGAGGATCAGCCACAGCAGCTCGGCATAAATCCACATCGAGCACACAGTTGGCAGAACGGAGAACTCAGTTCCGCCGAAATTTACCTCAACCAGACCATAACAGCCGTGCTCATGAAACAGCATAACTATAGCCCTGTGTCAATCCAACCCAATATTGCGCGCTTGGCACTTCATCTATTGACATTCCCCGTAAAATTAGGAGGCGCGTTCCTCTGTAATCTCGATCGCATGAAGAACATCCGTCAAACGCTAAAAAGACGTTTTTTTGCCTATTAAGTCTCCGTGCCGATTTTTCCGTTGTTAAAATCGGGTTTTTAACACATTTGAAGGGCATCGGTGCCGATTAAGTTTCCTTGCGTAAACCTTTTTTTACCGATTGCCAACAACTAACACAATATGATTGCACAAATAGATCCACTTTATATCAAAACACGTCCAACGAAGGTGCTCACACGTCTCATGAGCTACGCCTTCTTTGAAGGGCGTCCCGTAACAACGAAAGGACGTTGGATAAACCCACTCGTTTTTTCCATTCTGAAATCGGTCGCCGCAAATAAGAACAGATACAAACCCGTTAAGAAACCTATTTTTATTTTAGGCACCGGACGCAGCGGCACTACAATACTCGGTATTGTCCTCTCAATGCACAGAGATGTCGGCTACCTCAATGAACCGAAAGCCATGTGGCACCTCATCCATCCGCACGAAGATATCATCGGAAATTACAGCCAAAGTCATGCAAAATACCGTCTCACCACCGCCGATGCAACAGACGACATGCGTCAACGCGCAGCACAAATGTTCGGTGCCTATTTGACAACAACCCGTTCAGAGCGACTCGTCGATAAATATCCAGAACTTATCTTCAGGGTAGATTTCGTACGCGCTCTATTTCCTGACGCACGCTTTATCTTCCTGGTGCGAAATGGATGGGATACATGCCATTCCATTGCAGCTTGGTCAAAGCGACTCGGTGTTCACGTCAATGGAGAAAGACACGATTGGTGGGGTGTTAAGGATCGAAAGTGGAGATTCTTAGTCGAACAACTTGTTAAAACAGATCCTACCTTCTCTGCAATTGCCGATAAGGTTGAACATTTTGAGCGACATCTGGATAGAGCTGCTGTAGAATGGATAATCACTATGCAGGAAGGGATCCGTCTCATGGAAATCTCTCCGGATTGTACATATTTTGTCCGTTTTGAGGATTTAACAGCAAAGCCAGACAAAACGCTCTCCGCGTTATGCGCCTTCTGTGAACTACCAACGGATAACAGGTTCCGAGAATATGCTCGGCGGACGTTGCATCCCGTGCCAGCACGAAAACCGTTTGATATCCATCCAGTAATCGCTCCAATTTTCCACGAAACCATGAAAGAATTAGGGTATAATACTTAGCTACACTTTTCAACAAGAGTAAACTTTCAAAATGAAACCGTGAGTGCTGCTGACTGCGTTAATGCTTTGTACAGTCGCGTTGTTTAACTGAAAAATAGATATACTTCATTCACGTACTGTAAAGTGAACAATAAAGATTTTGTAGGATGGACCGAAAAATATGATAATTTTACGTAGTTTGTTAATTATTTACTTCACAATGTTTGTCACGGCTCTTCCTACCGCACAAGCTGCTTCACTCATCAACGTGCCACTCAAATCCGAGCTTTCTGATTTTAACCGTGAAACTTATCGGTTTATCCATCGTTTACTTAATAAGCGTGTTCTACCCGGTATATCACGAGGGTCGTTACCGCTCACTCGCAAGCAGGTAGTAACTTATCTATTGGAGGTATACCAGAAACAGGAAAATGGCGAAATCACGTTAAGCACGATTGACCAAGAGCGGTTAAACGCACTTTTAGCATTTTACCGAGAAGCTCTCGAATTTTCCAACGCCGAGGTCCCCGTAGCGAACAGCGTGCCGGGTAATACAGAAAACAGCAGTGAAACTGCAAGACAGATTCCGGATAGCGGACGATTGCACGTGATGACAATGGCAGGCGAAGACTATCGCTTTTCCTTCGATCTAAGAGGCTCACAACGTGTTATTACTCATCTCGTTGATAATCTATCGGATGAACAGCCCGTCGAAGGGAACATGCTTGTCACCACCTTCTACCCACACCTATATGGACAGGCAGGCGAAACTTTTGCTTTTACTACGGATATAGCCCACAGGTTCGTATATGGTGAAATTTTTGACGATTTCTTTCCTGATGAAACAAAAATCAGGCAATTGGAGGGCGGACTCAAAAATCGAACGGCGATTAATGCGTATCTGAAATTTCGATTACCTTGGCTTGAGCTGCAGCTTGGACAAGACACACTCCAGTGGGGACCTGGTTATCACGACAGTCTGTTAATCTCCAAGAATCCGTTAGCCATGGACATGATTAAGTTGCAAGCGAAATATAAATCTGTCACCTTTACCGCATTTACCGGTATATTGGAGGACATGGCGACAGATATCAACGATAAGTATATTTCCGGACATAGGGTCGAGGGTTATTTCTGGGATAGATTTGGCTTTGGCATCTCTGAAGTCGTTGTTTACGGTAACCGCTTTGAGCCGGGGTATCTCAATCCGGTCAACATCTATCTCATTAACGAACAGCCGATTTCACGGGCAGATGGCCGCGTCGATGGTAGCGGCGATAACGTTCTCATGAGCGTCGATATGCGATTTCGTCCCGTAGATGATTTTGAAATTTATAGCGAACTGATGGTTGACGATGGCAATCCTGCAGCGAACTTCAAGCACTGGGACACAAAATTCGGCATCTTAGGTGGGATATATCTAACAGATCCTTTCGGTATTCCCGATACGGATTTTCAAGCCGAATATGCTTTTATCAACCAATACGCGTATACGCATGTAAACCCGGTAAATGTCTACAAACACTTTACCACACCTATAGGGCATCAGATCGGTTCCGATGCCGATAACTTATGGTTGGAACTGCGTCACCGCTGGACAGATAGACTGGAAACGGTTTTCGGTTACGAATTAGAACGCCACGGATCAGGCAACATCGATAAGGAACATCCCACAGATGCCCCAAAAGACGATATATGGACCCCTTTGTCGGGAATTACACAAAGCGAGCATCGTTTGTCAGTAGGTGCTAACTGGGTTGTGATTGGAAAGTACTCACTCTATGCAGAATGGGCGCGTGTATGGCGCAGGAACTTGGGAAATCGCTGGGACGTATATGAAAACGCAAATGAAATCGAAGCCAAATTCCTCTCCCGAATCCCATGGTAAGAATGTAAAGCAAAGACAAATTTTGCCGCGTGTGGGCAAAATTTGAATAGCAAGTTTAGCCCCTTCCCAGTAACGGGTGGAATGGCTTTGGCTTTCAGCATTGCAAGCTGCGCCAAAAAAATGAAGGTTTATACCCATTCAATCATCAAAAGGCATAAAGCGTTGCGTCCAGGTTGCCCGTCGTAAAAAGAAATTGGACTTTTGCGCCTAAAACGGGTATAATATATACAAAACCCTATGAAAAATAAAGACAAATTGTGCTTTAACATTGCGAGTCGGTTTGCAACGCGTATTGGGATGAGGTAAAAACGAGGATGAGAATTCGGGTATTGGGTATACGTGGGCTGCCTGCCACCTATAGCGGTCTGGAAACCATTATGGGTGAACTTGCCCCCCGCTGGGTAGAAGCTGGACATGAAGTCATCGTCTACTGTCGTAAGGCACTTTTCAAAGAGAGACCAGCGGAATGGCAAGGCATCAAACTCGTTTACCTGCCCAGCATAGAACACAAGGCATTCAGTACCCTCAGCCACAGCTTTCTCGCAACTCTGCACGCTTCGGTTACAGCATCTGATGTCATTCTGACATGGAATGCGGGCAACGGTCCTTTTGGCTGGTTTTTTCGTATCGCAGGTAAAACCGCTGTTATCAATGTCGATGGAATGGAATGGTTACGTCCAAAATGGAAAGGACTCGGTGCCGTCTACTTCAAGTGGGCAGCAAAAATGGCAACAGCGGCATTTCCAATCGTGATTACCGATGCCTCTGAAATGAAACGACTTTACCTTGAAGAATTGGGAGCAGAAACAACCTACATCGCTTATGGTGCGAATGTTGAGCCGTCAGAGCATCCAGAAGTTTTGGAGACTTATGGGCTTGAGTCTCGGAATTATTATCTCATCGCCAGTCGACTCGTTCCGGATAATAATGCCGATCTGATTTTAGAGGCATTCGTCGCCTCAAAAAGCCAAAAGCAACTCGCCATAGCCGGCGGGGCTGATTACAAAGGCAATAAACTCGAAAACGAATTTTTAAGTAAATTGAAAAGTATTGCCAACGAAAACGTCAAGTTTCTTGGGCATATTAACGATTCTGATCATATTAAAGAACTTCACCATCACTGTTTCGCCTATATTCACGGGCACCAGTTTGGAGGCATTAACCCTTCTATCCTCAAGGCGTTAGGCTTTTCCAACTGCATTCTGGCACTAAACACACCTTTTAACGATGAAGTCCTTGAAGGCGGGTATTACGGTATGCTCTTTGACAAAAACGTCGCATCGCTTAAAGAGAAAATCCTAACTTTAGAACAACATCCGGAGATGGTTGAAGATTTCCGACAGCGCGCACCAGAACAGATACGAAATCGATTCAATTGGGAAAATATAGCGCAGCAATATCTTGATGTCTTTGAAAAACTCCAGTAGAATTGAAATACTTCTGCAAGGAATTAACACCATGCCATTCCTATCAAGAAATATAGACCCCCTCTCCAGTAACGGGCGGGGAGCCCGGATAGGAAACGATGTAGGCGAAAGTCAGACGCATCGAGATGAAGGTTTAACAGCAAGTAATGTAAAGCAAAGCCAAATTTTACCCATGCCGGTAAAATTTGGCTTGCAAGCTGCGCCAAAAATACGAAAAACAGGAACTCTAGTGGAACGCCCCTCCTCTTTCTACGCAAAGCGTGGGAAACATTTATTTGACGCTATCGCGGCATTTTTCCTTATTATTATTTTTGCCCCTCTGATGGTGTTAATCGCGATTCTGATTAAATGCACCTCGCGAGGGCCCGTCTTTTTTTCCCATAAACGGGTCGGTTTAAACAATGAACTGTTTGTCATCCACAAGTTTCGGAGCCTTGATATCAATACCCCGTCTTATTCAGAAAAACCAGGCTCAACGGACGATAAACGTATTACGTCGTTCGGTAAATGGCTTCGGAAAACGAGCTTAGATGAACTGCCGCAACTCTTCAACGTTCTTAAGAGTGAAATGAGCCTCGTGGGACCGCGCCCGGAGATGCCTTTCCTCGCTGAGGATTATGAACCGTGGGAGAACCAACGCCATCTCGTCCGACCTGGGATGACTGGACTCTGGCAGCTTAGCCCGCGCCGCCAAGGGACAATCCGAGATGGCATCTCTGTTGACTTAGCGTACATTGAGAAACTATCATTCTGGAACGATTTCAAAATACTTATCCGCACTTTCAAAGTTTTCTGGGACAACAACACCTACTAACAATATGAAGTTCTCCTTTGAAGATCTCGTTCGACTTCTGCGATGCAGCTTTCGACTGAAATGTCCAAAGTGTAGCAAGGGTGCGCTGTTTCAAACATACTTCAAGATGTTTACCCATTGCCCGCAGTGCGATTTGAAGTTTGAACGGGAGTCGGGTTATTTCATTGGTGCCATGTATCTCAACTATGGCGCAACAGTTCTCATCGCTTTTCCAAGTTACTTTCTCGTTGAAACTTTTACTGCCACTCCTTTTTTTCTTAATCTAAGCATCTGGGGGCTTTTTTCCGCCATCTTTCCAATCTTTTTCTACCGTTATTCAAAAAGCCTCTGGCTCAACTTCGACTACACATTTTCCTCTTAGCCCCAATATACAAAAGATAATGTCTACTGCATGTCATGCTTTCAAAGAGATGAAATTCATCTCGTGAAAATTTGTCCACGCGTGTACGATCCTTCATCAGAGGCAAGGAACGTGAGCACCCGTCCAACACCCGCCGGATCGCCCAGCGACTTGCGTGCATTGGCAACAGCAACATCCGGGTCTTGACCCTCGCGCTTTGCTGATTCTGCAATTTGTCCTAATTTTAGCGGTGTCGCGAGTCCACCCGGACAGATAGTGTGAATACGGATATTCATTGACGAAACTTGGTTTTCCACCACCATCACAAGACCGTTAACCCCGCCTTTACTTGAACCGTAAGCAACCGAAGAACTCCCACCGCGAACCCCTGCACCTGACGCTATACACAGGATAACACCACCGCCACATCTGTTCATTATAGGAACAGCATGCTTGAGTGCGTAAAAGGTGCCTTTAAGATTTACATCAATAACCGAATCAAAAGTCGCCGCCGCAAAGTCATCAATGCGGACACTCGGTCCACGCAGAACACCCGCCGAGGTTACCAATAGGTTAATACCACCAAATTCCGTGTCAGCAGCTTCCATCAAGCCCGCTACCTCATTTTCGATCGTGACATCGGTACGCAGGAACTTCGCAACACCACCCTCCTCACGAATTGTATTGAGCGTTTTCTCGGCATCCAACTCATTGATATCACCGAAGACAACCTTCGCGCCTGCTTTGGCGTATTCAATCGCTGTTGCAGCACCAATACCAGTAGAACCACCAGTAATCACAGCTACTTTACCGTTAAGTCGAATATCCATATCTTCTTATCTCCTCGCAAATGGTAAGAACACTCTCTTCACCACTATTCTTGTGTAAGAGCGATCTCCCACTCGTGACACTTAGATTTTGTGAAAGATTATATGTGGAATGCGTCCACAGTGCAAGCCTTTTTACCTTGATACTACAGGGTGGATGATTTGCGAAAAAATTTGCAATTTTACTGTATATGTGGTAAAATCTTTTTAGGAATAATCGAATTCACCTTGACAGGCAACGTCAAAAAAATGAATGAGGAGGGAGAATCCCTATGGAAGTGAGAATTGAATACTGCACTGCTTGAAACTATCAGCCACGGGCGGCCAGTTTGGCAGATGCCTTAAAACAGAGATATGGTGCGGATGTTAAAGTCGATCTGATCCCAGGTAGCGGAGGGGCTTTTGAAGTCTCAGCAAATGGAACGCTGCTTTACTCAAAGTTAGAAACTAAGCAGTTCCCAACGACAGATCAGATAACATCTGCAATAGATGCAGCAGCGTAAACAGCGTCTTTAGAGGGTCGGAGACTGAATGTAAGATGAATTGTGCTCTAATAGCACAATTTTCTTATCGTCTCCCCCTCTTTTTTTATTCGATAGCAACGATCGCGATCTTACACCGATCCGCTTCTTTGATAAATGCATCGACACCCATCATGAAAGTGCGTCGTGCTTCCACTGCAAGTACACTCGCTTTGACCTGATGCAATACCTTTAGCGTTTGCATCCCGACCGTCGGCACATCAACACGAAAATCATGATCCTCCGCCGACGCTTTCGCAACCACAACCCCTTTTTTCCCTAAGCCCCCACCTCTCAGAATAGTAATATCTGTTCCTTCAATAGCTTCAAGCGCCAGTACAATATGATTTTTAACGACAACCGTTTGCCCAATATCCATGTTTGCTATCTGACGGGCGGTCCTAATACCGAGTTCAACGTCTGCCCACTGGCTTGCTGTGGGTTGTCGCGTTGTTAAAACACCGGGTTGTGGGAGGAGATGGTGGAGATATCGATCTTGAGTAAGGATAGTCAGTCCAGCGGATTCAAGATAGGTGAGTGCTGCGTCAACAATTGCGGAAGGCTTTTTACGTCGGTTCTGTACTAAAATCCTGATAGTAGTGGCATCAATCTGGAATGGACGAAGTAGAATATTTCTTTCAACTTTGCCAATAATCACTGCCTCTTTTACATTTGAATCAAGAAGCGTCTGACTAATTTTCTGAATCTGACCAACACCATAAGTGTGGAGTTCATCTGTGATTCCAGCAAAGCGCTGAGCGTCGGATTTTGTAATTTGAATAATAACAGGTTTTCGGTCATGGGCAACAGCGGCACGTGCTACCAATATCGGCAGCTCGCCTGCGCCTGCAATAATACCCAGCTTTTCCACCGTTTTTGCTCCTCGCATCGCCTAAAAGTCCAAATTTTGCCCCCGGTGAATGCCATTAAGGCATTCATACCGTTGATTTACGCGGCAAAATTCGTCTTTGCTTTACATTCACTTGGACGTTTAACACGAAGAAAATTAACTGTTCTGGATACGATTCGGTTGGCTAAATCCGATGCCGCGTTTGGAAGCCTCAATAAATTCAAGCAGGTATTCAACTTCCGGCGTTGTTTCGAGCTCCTCCCTGACTTTAGCCACAGCGTGTTTGAGAGGCAGTCCCGAACGAAACAAGATACGGTATGTCTTCTTTAGTGCAGCGAGTACTTCTGGTGTAAGCTGCGACAACGGGTTAATCCTTGAAGTCCGAATCCCGATCCGATTGAGACTCCGAACACGCGCCGGTTGTCCAGCGGAAAGCGCAAACGGCGGAATATCCTGGACAATCTTTGAGAATCCTCCTGCCATCGCCATTTTCCCGACGCGAACATATTGATGCAACGCCGCATGCGCACCCAGTCGAACGTCATCTTCAATTACAACATGTCCGGCAAGCGAAACAAAGTTTGCCATGATTATCCTATTACCGACGACAGTGTCATGCGCAAGGTTAACCCAATTCATTAACAGATTGTTGTCACCCACAACAGTCTCACCCTCTTCAAAGGTTGATCTGGAGATAGAGACGTACTCGCGTAGCGTATTGCGGTCACCGATTTTCACATAACTCCGCCAACCACCATACTTCAAGTCTTTAGATTCGTTCCCGATAGTAGCACCGAAGAAAATTTTGCATTCCTCACCGATAGTTGTCCACTTCTCAATTTGAACATGTGGACCAATCACGGTGCCGCGCCCGATATGAACGTCCTCACCGACAAGACTGTAGGGTCCAATTTTAACCCCTTCTTCCAATGTCGCTTTTGGAGAGATAATAGCCGTAGGGTGAATGTTAGTTT
>JAPPNJ010000124.1 GCA_028818705.1 Candidatus Poribacteria bacterium | reverse complement strand
TTGAACGCAACTCACGCTTGGTGTATTCACTGATCTGTGAAGGCAAATTCAAGGTGGAAGAGTTATTGACGCACGTCATTGATCCAGAAGATGCACAATCCGCCTATGATGGGTTGACAGATCGGAAAGATGAATACTTAGGCGTGATCATGGATTGGACGTAGTGCTTCAATAGTTATACTTGTAGCATAGGAGACCGTTGGTTTCCTGTGGCCCCGCGAAACGCAACTTTACAGTTCACACGACGATACGAGCATATAAGTAATTACCGAATCTACTATAATTTTTTAGTCTTCATGTAACCCCGCGCCTACAAAAGTATGGGGTTCGTAGTCGCGCAATTCTGCGGCGTACGCGTCTGCCCCTTGATAAGGGAGGATAAAGGGGGGCGACGTGCATTATTGCGCTTTGGGTCCGTCCTGATAATGCGGAAAAATCAATTTTACTTTTTTGCGAAAAAAAGTTTGACATTTTTTACGGTTTAAGGTATATTTGTATACGTGCAGGGTGGCAAAGTTGAAAAACACCATTGCTATAGAAACAATCCACACACATCAGGAAATTGCGAACAAAGATGCATGCAAATACCACACCACAAAAAGTAGGCGTGCCAAGAGTTTCCACGCACGTGTGCACACATTTATCCAAGGATGATACCCTTCGGCCTTGCATGCTCGCTGGATTTGCTATTCACCCCCCCCATATACTTTAAGTATTGGACATCACAAGGTAGTCTCAGGAACTTTAACGTTCTCTCTTGCTGCCTTCATGCTCGCGCACCCTCTGTCTTGTACAGAGGATTCCGTCGCGGGCTATTTTCGTTGCAGTGGGATGTCCTCACTGCTGGATCCCCTGTTTCGCGTACTGTGCGTGATAATGGGGTTGACAGATAAAACAGGTCAAGATTTATATGCTTGACATTTTTCGTAACTGTTGATATTTTACAAACACCCCTCGCGCGGAAAGGAAAAGATGATGATTAATGTTTTTTATAGAAACCGAAACACAATTGGGCAGTTCATGGTTGCGCTAATATTCTTAGGCACATTTGGATTCTTGTTTACGCTTGATGGGTTTGTCTCCGAGTCGCAGGCATCATGCTGCTGTGGTAGCGGCGAGTCAGTGGTGACTACCTTCGCCTCTGACAGCAGCGGCGACTACGGCAGTGAGATTCCGATGGATGTCGAACTCATTGATGGCTGTGGCAGCGAAACGGATACCCTTTCCGATAGTGGCTACAATTGTACTTGTCTCAAAGCGTACAATACCGATTGCGGGAGCACTTGTAGCGAATCAAGTAATTGTAATTCCACGACGAAACGGGAATGTGAGGGGGCTTGTTATAATTCAGATACATCAAACCCTTGTAAAAAGAATTCGTGTGACGCGTATATCTGCGACAAGGATTCACGGTGTGGTGGTGGCTGTTAATGATGTTATGAGAAAAAAAGCATGGTTTCATGAAATGGCGAACGATACTGATATCCCGATATGGAAGTTACCCGAGGGCGCGATTGTCCGATTGGGACAAGGGGACGTGATGGGTAATATTACCCTCTCGCCGGATGGGAAATATCTCGCTGTTGCTAGCTCTATAGGGGTCTGGTGGTACGATGTATCCACTATGACTCCTATCACCCTCTGCGACACAGAGCGAGGTTGTATTTCTGCTGTCTCCTTTTCCCCGAATGGACAATGGCTTGCGACAGGCGATGGGGATGGCCTCGTCAAGGTATGGAATGTGCAGCATGGTGTCTGCATCGCGCAGATGGAACGCGATGAAGAAGAGAGGCGTTATCATTCGGTTTCTCACCTCGTTTTTTCGCCCGATGGTCAACGCCTCGCTGTGTCTAGCACAAGGGACTATGTCCTATACGTCTATCACCCAGAAACCGCGGAACGTCTTGTAAAACTCCACGACGACCCGAAGAGATTCAGGTGGAGAGGGCGTACTAGACATCCTATTACTTTTTCTCAGGACGGCAGTCTATTGGCGTGCACAATGCCAGATGAAAGTCTGGTGGCACTTGCGGACCCTAATGGTGTTATTCGCCTTCCTCGAGATTCTACCGAATTCATCGCTGTGTGGCATATAGAAACCGGTGAGCAACTTGCCTGTCTCAGGGATACCAGCAGTTTCGTGGAAAGCCTTTGCTTTTCACCGTGTGGCCAGTTCCTTGCCGCCGGTGGGCAGGATGGCTCAGTCCGAGTCTGGTCTGTTGCCAATTGGCAGCGGACGCAGGAACACCACGATTATGGAACGGAACCCATGCAAGTCTTCTACTCCGTAGAAGGTGTTCTGCATGCCGCTGAAAAATCCAATGACACCTTCGTCGTATGGAATGTGGCGCGCGGTGAAAAGTGTGATCTCTCCGTTGAAGAGCATAGTTCTCTCCAAGGTGCCCATGTTCGGAAAGGAACCCCATTCGTTTTAGCTTCCACCACCCGCCGCGAATTTAGGAAATGGACAGTGAGTAATTCCGAGCCGCGTTCGTTTCCGCATTTGCATACTGGTGTCCCTGTTTCGCTGGTTTTTTCGCCAGATGGGAAAATGCTTGCGGGAGGGTATTGGAGTGAAGGTGAGGCAGTGATGTTATGGGATATTACTCAACCCTCCGCTCCACCAACCTGTTTCAAACTACCTGGGAGGGATTATACTGTTTCTGTGTCCACTTCTGGAAAAATCCATGCAACGGGTGTTGACAGAAACGCCGCCAAAGTCTGGATAATTGGGGAAAGCGAACCAAAACATACATTCACACTGTGTGGTGAAAAAAAAGAGGTAACAACAGCAGCCCTTGCGCACACAGATATCCTCTTGGCATGTGGCGGAACTGAGAGTCCACTCTATGTGTGGAATACTGAAACAGGGGAAACGCTACGTACACTCACACATGAGTTATCGGATGGAGATCTTATAACAGATTTGGAATTTAGTCCAGATGGAAAGCTACTTGTGAGTATCTCAGATCCTGGCCCTGTCTCTCGGTTGTGGGATATTGAAAATAGTGAAGCGATTGAAGCGTTTCCTGCAAATAGAGCATTTGCGTTTTCACCGTGTAGCCCCTTGATTGCTCTCAGTAATGGAAAAGAGATTCTTTTATGGGATATCAGGTGTCGTGAAACTCTCATGCGTATCCCGCAGCCGAAAGACAGTTGGGTTCCATTTGCGTTAGCTTTTTCACCGTGCGGACGATATTTGGCTTCCGGTGCGTGGTGGATACGTGGTCTTGGTATTAAGAAGTGTCCGGTGCGGTTGTGGGATGTTGAGAGCGGTGAAAACATCGCCACCTTCCGAGGGCACTGCAGTGATGTCCAGTGTCTCGCTTTTTCTCCGGATGGTACTATTTTGGCAAGTGGAGGTTATGATGGCACAATTCTGCTATGGGATCTGGAGCCTTATCTGTAGGTGACCGTGCCGAACTACCTGTCTTTGTAGGGACTATGCTTTTTAGAAGGGAATTTCCTTTACCAGATGAAAATCTATGAGGCGATAGCCATAGGGGTCCATCACATTCAACAAAACAGGATGCGCGCAGGGTTGTCTATTCTCGGTATCTTCATCGGAATCGCTAGTGTGCTCTGTATGATGGCTATCGGCGATGGCGCGAAGAAGATTATTACCGATAATATCAGGCGGCTCGGGGGGCCAAACCATATCCAATTCTTAACTCGGACTGCCTTTTACCGGCGGAGGAGTGTCGTGAGACGCACCACAGAGCGCTATACCTTTGATGATGCTCGTGCTATTGAAGCAGCGTGTCCAGGTGTCACGGCAGTCCTTCCGAGGAATCTGGCACCTGATGTCTTCATCACCTACAAAGGTAGAGAATTTAGACCTCATGTAGAAGGTGCAACCGCCGGCTATGAACACCTGATGTCCTGGCATGTTCGAGAAGGCAGGTTTATCTCAGATAATGATATTGAGCATGCCCTGCAAGTCTGCGTCCTCGGTGCTAATGTTGCCACAGAACTGTTTGGCGACACCTCCCCCCTCGGACAAGAGGTGGAGATTCGGTTTCATAACCGGCACACACCGGTAAGAATGCGTGTTGTCGGCAAACTGATACCCAGAGGGAGAAATCTCCTTTGGCTCTCTTTAGATGATGCTGTCTGTATTCCACTGACAACTTTCCAGCAACGCGTGTCAGGAAAACGGCACGTGGGTGGGCTTATTGTCTTTTTTAATAGGACTTACGCAAAACTATGAAAATAGTTGACTGAAGTTGTGTAATGTGGCAAT
>JAPPNJ010000132.1 GCA_028818705.1 Candidatus Poribacteria bacterium | reverse complement strand
AAATCGTGAATGACGCTGGCACTCGCATCAAAGCGGTGATTTTCACCTGATAGCACGAGAATTTTCGACATAAGAGCCTCCAATGTAAAGCAAAGAAAAATTGTGTTTTACTGGCACAATTTAGAAACGGCACTAAATCCGCCGCTTATGGTGAAAAATTGAGCATGGGAACTCCACTTTGCGGACATAGTGTAAGGCAAAATCAAAATTGTGTCAAATCAATTCTCCGGGGCAAGAAAGATTTTTTTGACAATATTGTTGCATCGTGGTACAATAAAATTAAATTCAAAATAAAGAGTCGGGAGTGTATGAAAAAAAGTAGTTTCACACTAACCCTTGGGCAAATTGCTGCGGGGGGCATCGTCGGGCTGATAGGCAGTTGGATATGCCTGTTGGTATTTGACTATTTCATTTGGCAAGTGCTCCTCGGGGATCGCATTCGTCACGGTTTCTGGGTGGGTTTACTACTCCTCATTTCGTTGGGTGGCTCGTATGGAATCGTGGTTGTAGGTGCAAGCGAAGGTATCCGCTTTGTGAGTCGAAAATTCGGTGCCGATATTCCCCTAAGACCGCTTTGCTCAGGGGCATTTTTGGGTCCGCCTGCTGTTGTCGGTTTACTTGCCCTGCTTAACGTTCCGTGGGAAATATTTGGTAGACCGAACCTTATTCTGGCGTTGCTGCTTCCAGTGCTTAAGACACTCGCATTCGTTGTTTCGTTACCGATGCGCGGGTGGGTATCCCTCAATTTGCCAGTCGAGATTTGGTATATTCTTTCTGTTCCTATCGGTGCGATATTAGGGTACAGATTAGCAGCAGTAGAAGATACCGAAATAAGCGCAGAACACGGATAGATTTGGAAAGGCTATTTTATGAACGGTGGGAAAAATCTAAAAGCGTATGCTGGAGGTTTCACCCGTTAAGATGCAATACGATGATAAACCAAAGGACGAATGCGGTGTATTCGGCGTTTTCGGTCACCCGAGGGCAGTAGAGTTAACCTATTTGGGGTTGCGAGCGCTTCAGCATCGGGGACAAGAGAGCAGCGGGATTATCGCATCAGATGGTGAAAAATTTACCTATCACCACGGCATGGGGCTCGTTCACTCTGTGTTTACGACTGAGGTTTTAGCGAAACTGCAAGGGCATATCGCTATTGGGCACAACCGGTATTCAACGGCCGGGGAAAGTACCTTGGAGAACGCCCAGCCTTTGGTGCGGAATTATAAGCAAGGTCCCCTCGCGCTTGGTCATAATGGCAATCTTGTCAATGCGTTACAAATTCGGAACCATCTGGAGAATGCAGGTTCGATCTTCAGCACAACCTTAGATACCGAGGTTATTTTTCATCTGATCGCACATTCGCGGAAGCGTATTTTGGAGGATAGAATCATCGATGCGCTTCGAAGTATTGAAGGTGCCTATTCGTTCGTATGCATGGATAAAAATACACTCATAGGTGCTCGCGATGCGCATGGGTTTCGACCGCTCTGGCTTGGTAAGTTAGATGATGCCTATGTCTTGGCATCCGAAACGTGTGCGCTTGATGTGATTGAAGCGGAACCGATACGTGAGATAGAACCCGGAGAGTTAATATTTATACGTTCACCACATCGCGGCATAGAATCCCTCCGTTTTCGTCAGAGACAATCGAGATTATCACAGTGTATTTTTGAATATATCTACCTTGCGCGACAGGATAGCATGATGTTCGGGCAGAGCGTGAATAGCACACGCCGTGAGTTCGGGAGGCAGCTTGCTCGTGAACACCCCGTTAAAGCGGATGTCGTTATCCCAGTCCCCGATTCTGCGACGATTGCTGCCCTCGGATATGCTGAAGAATCTGGCATTCCGTTCGATTTAGGTCTGTCGCGGAACAGTTTCGTTGGACGCTCTTTTATGAATCCTGCGCAGGCTATCAGAGAACTCATGGTGAAGATAAAATTAAATCCTGTTCGCGATGTCCTACGCGGCAAACGGGTCGTGCTTGTAGATGATTCGATTATGCGCGGGACAAATAGTAGGAAACTTATCAAAATCGTTCGGCAAGGCGGCGCCACAGCCGTACACCTCCGTATTGCTTCCCCTCCGAATAAATTCTCATGTTTCTATGGCGTAGACACACCCACACGGGGTGAGTTAATTGCCAGTTCACACACAATCGACGAAATCCGCAAATATATCCGAGCCGACAGTCTCGGTTATCTGAGTATTAATGGCATGCTCAACTCGGTAAAAGCATCAGAAGATTTTTGTACCACCTGTTTTGATGGGAAGTATCCGATCCCGTTTGTGGATCAGCCTTCAGAGCAGCTCCCCTTAATTGTGGATTAATCCCGCGTTTTGATATGTATTGGCTAACAATGTAATCCAAGGAAAATTTTTATGCAGTACAGACAGCGTGGTAAGCAAAAAAGACCGAATCCGATTGGTACAGCACAAGGACGACACACGCTCATCTCATTGCTTGGATGTGCGATCCTCGGCATGGTTCTGAGCAGAATCCTCCCATTCGTGGTTGGAAAATTGCGACCTAACATGAGTCCGGCTGAAGCGGAAGAGATTGGTGTACTCATCGCTTTAGGCATTAGCGGAATCTTGTTGGTCATTAGCCTCTTGAGACCGAGGAGGGAGAAGGTCTCTCCTCTTCGCCAACAATTATTGAAGGAACAAGAAAAATCAGATGGCAGATAAAAAGCCGTTGACTTATGCCGATGCCGGTGTTTCATTTGAAGCCGAAGCCGAGGCGATAAAGCGGTTAAAAGGACTCGTTCAAACGACCTATCGTCCAGAAGTACTCAGCGATGTAGGGAGTTTTGGTGGACTGTTCGCGCTCAAAGCATACGACGAACCTGTTCTCGTCTCCAGCACGGATAGTGTCGGGACGAAATTGAAGGTTGCGTTTAAAGCGTCGCGACACAATACTGTTGGTTTTGATATTGTGGCGCATTGTGGGAACGACATTGTTGTACAGGGTGCCGAACCGCTCTTCTTTTTGGATTACATTGGCATTAACAAGGTCGTGCCAGCGGTTATTGAGCAGGTTATTGAAGGATTGGCATCGGGTTGTCGAGAAATCGGGTGCGCATTAATCGGTGGTGAGATCGCAGAACTTCCCGATTTTTACGCTGTTGGTGAATATGACTTGGTCGGCACGATTGTCGGTGTTGTGGAGAGGAGAGACGTAATTACCGGGAGTACAATTGCGCCTGGGGATAAACTGATCGGGTTAGGCTCGCTGGGTTTGCATACCAACGGTTTTTCATTAGCTCGACGTATTGTGTTTGAGCGGTGCGACTATGATGTTGACACCTACCTTCCAGAGCTTTCAGAAACAGTTGGAGACGCATTGTTAGCATCCCACAAGAGTTATGTGAAATCTATGTTGGCGCTCCGCGAGGTATGCGAGATTAAAGGACTTGCACACATCACCGGCGGTGGATTGCCTGCAAATGTGCTGCGGATTCTACCGGACGAGTGCGTAGCCCATATCCGAAAAGGGACATGGGAAATCCCATCTATTTTTTCATTTTTACAGGCGAAAGGGGACGTTGAAGAGGAAGAGATGTACAGGGTTTTCAATATGGGAGTCGGAATGGTTGTTGTACTATCGCCTGATGATGTTGATGCCGCTCTATCGTCTCTCAGTGCCTCTGGAGAATCCGCTTACCTCATCGGAGAGGTGGTCGCAGGCGAAAAGGGGGTGCAAGTTGTCACTTCCTGATACAGACTCGCAGCCGATGTCTTCCTTTTTAGATGAAACTGCGCTGAAAGAGTTAGCGGTTTTGCTCGATGAAACGCATCCACAAGTTGTTTTGGCAGCATTCCAGAATATAGACGACAGCGACGCTGCTGTATTTTTTGTGATGTGTACGCATTTGAAAAGAGACTTCACAGAGAATACACTCGCTGCACACGCCGGTAGACTTTTCGCGCAGTTCCCCTTTGACAGGAAGATAAGTATCGCTGAGAAGATAACTGCGACGGAGGTCATTGATGCTGAGCGTGCGGCTCAAATCTGGCACGAGCATGTCGTTAAAATTAAGGAGACGCTCCAAAAAACCGCCTTCTTGGGTGAAGGTCCGTCGAATCTTGCCAAACTCCTATCGTATATGGCTGTAGCGGAACAAAATCAGTTGTTGGAGGCATTAGCAGAGAGGGATCCGAAGATGGTAAATAGCATCTCTGAACAACTGTTTAATTTTGAAGACTTGGCTGAACTGGAAAGCGAAGCGATTAAAACTATCCTGAAAGTGCTGGACAAACAGACCTTAGCTATTGCGCTACACAACGCACCCCCTGCCATACGCGATCGATTTTTTGAGGACATGTCTGTATCACAGGCAGAGGCAGTTGAGGCAGAAGCCGCGCAACTAACGTTTGAACAAACACAAATAGCCGATACGGCGCGTCAATCTGTCGTCAATCTGGTGCGCAATTTTGCAGCAAAGGGTTTGCTGCAAATTGGATAAATCGCCGATGCTTCTGGTAGGTTTTTCAGCAGTCCTGTTAGTTGTCCTTAAGTTTAAAATCGACTGGTATTTCAACTTCCAGACTTATTGGTTTTCCCGCCTTCGTAGCTGGATGAAAAGTGCTCTTCCTCAGCATCGTAATCGCTGCCTCCTCAAGTCCATACCCGAGATTTGTGAGTGCTACGATGTCGCGTGGGATACCTTTTTCATCAATAGTCGCTTTCAGAAGAACCTTGCCCTCTTTCCCTGCTTTCTTGGCGCTATCCGGATACTTTTTCTCTGCAAGGTACTTCCTCCTCGGCTGGATGATGCCAGGTTCAGGCTCAAAGTCAACACCGCCTAATCCGGGTCCCTCTTTTTCTATATCAACATCGAGATTTTTAATCAGCGATGGTGCTTCGCGTTGTATCTCAAAGCCTTGTGTCTTTGTCTCAGGTTCCAATGAACGCGTCGATTGTGCAAAAGTTCGATCAACTTCTATTATGTTCGGACCGGCATCACCAGTCGGGTCTGAGAGATCGACAGTGGCTGCTGAGCCATCAGGGATTACGAACCCATCACTTGCTAAGGGTTGGTCGGGGATGTTTACCGGTCTCTTGATAAGAACTTGCTGCTGCTGTTGTTGTTTTGTCTCAAACTTAGGGGTTTCCCTACGACGGAAACGCCGCTTGGTTTTTGCATCTTCTGTGACGATGCTGATATCAAATGTCTCTTTCTCCTGTGCAATCTGATCGGCGATAAAGAAGACGCTAAATATAAACCCAATAATTACATGAAACACTACTGCGACTGAAAACGCCGTGGAGCTCCGTCCGACGTGGCTGTGCGTAATGGGGTGCTTCACTACGTTCGCTTGCGCCGTAGAAATACCGCGCTGCTGGCTGGCATCAAGTGAAACTTTCTTCAGGGCAACAAAACGTTTAGGTTTTTTACGCTCTGCCCGACGTTGCCGCATTTCACTAACCATACCGGAAGATCTGCTGCTCATTTGCTTTTCCTCCTATAAAAACCTGTAAAAAAAGAGGGCTAATTGGGCATCAGGACCCTGTTTTCATGTGGCACCTGACGGAAACCCGTGTTGTAAAAAAGCACTTTAAAAGTTATTCACAAGTATTAATTTTTGACGTTAGGTACTATCGAAATGTTTAAGGGATCCCATAAAATATGATAACATTTTTCCATTTTCGCGTAAAGATACCCTAATTATATCACAATTTTTGTTTCAGTGTCAACCTTTTTAGCGTCAAATGCCAGAGCTATTCAGTTTTAAGAAATTATTGTGTTTCCAGCGTTTTTTAAGATCCAGCACGGTTAGGAAACCGTGCCTACCGGGTCTGGAGTTTCAAAGAGGGATCGAAAAATCGACAATTGAATGGCTATGCGTCAAATGCGCTTTGTTTCTCGCACTACGGGTTCCACCAATAAGTTACCTTAGCAACAACGGCGGAATCTAAGAGCCTGGATTTCGTGGTTCCATTGGTATCGTAGGTCTGATTGAAGACGAAATAGAAATCACTTCCCGGACGATAAATGTAATTGATTAAGAAGTTCGTAGACACGACATTCGAGTCAGCATTCCATTGTGCGAAGAGTTTTGCAAAAAGCTCTGTAGAAAAAGAGTAATCAATTCTACCCCTGAAAAGGTTGGCGTAAACAGGACGAGGTTCCCCGTCTGTAAAATACGCTTCCGGTAGATCTACTACCTGATTAAATTGATATTGTGCACTCAGACTTATATGCGCATTCGGTTTAAGAGTGGTTTGTATATATGCTCTACGCACTTCGCCTCTGTAGAAATCCTCTATGCCACCTCCAAGCGTTGTACTAATTGGACGGCTATCGCTGCTGGAGATACGGACCTGGTATGCGTTAGATGCGTAGTCACCTATCGGAATCTCTACACCGTCTCTAAAATCGAAGGTCTCATCCAATCGCTCAAAGGTGCGTCTGCCGTTGAAAAGAATATAGTCTCCACTGTCGAATTCAAACCAATTGGTGTAGGAAATGTTCCATTCTTCTAATTGGTTGTCGCTATTGAGGATGTAGTTCATCTCTGGACCGGTCCAAATCTGGCGAATTCCGAATTTTTGGGGCATCGGGGTCCAGCGCGTCTCAGCACGGAGCTGTCGGACACCAGTACGTCTCACATATCCGACAGCGGGGTTGAAGTCCTCATTAATGTCTGTGTATGAACCTTCCAGGCGGAAACGATCTCTCCGCCAATTGGCACCGAGATACCATGCGTCATTTTGTCCGGACGCACCCGGTTCAAATGTGCGGGACCACAAGCCGCGAACGTCCATATTATCGTTGGGACGGTACTCAAAATCAAAACCGCCTGCGCGATTGTAATCTCCAAATTCATCTTTATTCACAGCAATCATTCCGATACGCGAACCCGAGGCTACGTCTTTTGTGATTCGCATCACAGAATAATTAGTGCGCGGAATGTCAATTGGGTCATCCAGCGGATCGGCATCGTAATATTCATCTGTCATGACGTTGAGAAACCCTACACCGTAAGAACCTACCTTACCACTCGCTTTTCCACCAAAGATGATCGGAATCGCGTTACCTTCTGCCAGCCCAATCCGTCGGCTATAGAAGAGGAGCATCGGTGGTGGTCGGCGGTAACTCGTCCGCGGTACCCCAAAATCGAAAAGACCTGCGCCCTCTAAAAAGAAGGGGCGCTTTTCAGGGAAAAAGAGGCTAAACCGGGTGAGGTTTACCTGTTCTTCATCTGCTTCGACCTGCGCGAAGTCAGTGTTATAAGTGATGTCAGTGGTCAGATTTGACGTAATACCGTATTTGGCATCAAAACCTATCTTGAATTTGCCTTCGGTTTCAAGTCCTGCATCATTCCCATTAATTTGGGTCACGCCGGGAAGGACATAAGGGAGCACCTCTAAATTTCGAGAGGGAGCAACGCCTGAAAGCCCGACGAGTCTTCCCATGTTAGCAGTCCGATATTTTGCCATACCGCCGTAAGACGCTGGAACAGGTGTCCATATCATCTCTTCTTGGTTTCGTGCGAGTTCGCGACCGGTGTTCATACCCCATACGATCTGATCGCTCTGTTTGAAACGGAGTTGACTAAATGGGATGCTAAGTTCGGAAGTCCAATAGGTATCGTTAATTTTCGATTTACACTCCACAACGGCATCCCAATCTCTATTAAGTGTGTCGCCGCTATTCGTTACAGCTCTGTCCTGTATTGCACCAAGAGGGTTCATCCGAAAGAAAAAGCCGCTTCGCTGGTCGTTATACGTGTCGAGTATCAAGAACACAGTGTCGTTGTCGTGTAGGTCGCGGGAATCGCGGCGCATCTCGTTCGCAACAAGCTTTGATATCTCCGAATCGAAACAGGTGAAACCGAAGTAGATATTCTCATTATCGTAAAGCACCCGAACTTCCATTGCTTCGGAACCGATTTCGCCTTCATACGGCTCAATTTGCACGAACCGATTAATAGGTTCGGCGTTTTGCCAATCCTCTTCTGTTAAATCGCCATCAACCTCAATACTCTGGTAGGTACGATATGCCTTGATCTCATAGTCGTGGGATTCGGCGTGGACGCTGACGATACCGACGGGCAACAGCGTAACAAGGAGCAAGAGAATTGCGATTCTTGAGAATCTCAGTAAAAAAAATAGGTGATCGTCCAAAACCAGTGTTTCCTCCAAAGAAAAAATCTAAGTTTTCAAGTTAATATTATAGACGAAAAAGGAGGCGAATTGGACTATATAAATTTCACTTAGGTGGGTTAATCAAAATTCGAGTGTCAGCGCGAAGAACGGAACTATCGGTAATTGAGCGATCGGTACCTCTTTTGTGAAATCCGAGTTGTATCGAACTTGGAGCGAATTCGTGCGGTTGTAAGCGTTCCACAGTTCTAAGGTAACCCCACCTTTCCAGTTTTTGATCAGATGGAAGGACCGGTGGATCCGTAAGTCTAAGCGGTGATATGCTGTCGTTCGCTCGGGCTCATCATAAATTGGTAGCCATGTTTTGTTTTTCGTAAAAGGGTTGGTATACGGTTCCCGACCTACCAACGGTGAATACAAAACACCGCTCTTGTATTGCCAATTTGCGCCGAGTTCCCAAGTTTCTGATAGGTAATTCAGACCGATTGACAAGGCATGCGGTGTATTGTACATATAAAAACGCTCTTCATCCCTTGGAGAATCCTGACGTTTGGAGATGGTGTAAGCGTAGGAAAGCCAACCCCGAAATACATTGCTAATTTCATGTTCCAATGAGATCTCGACGCCTTTCACGTATCCAGTACGCTGGTTCTGATAACGGCTTTCGGATTCGTTGTAGGTAATCATATCGCGCAAGTCTTTATAATAGCCAGCGACTTCAATCCTTGTCTGTGAGGGTAGCTGTTTTTGTGTTATTTCTGAGGTAAGTTCTTTTGACAATGCTATAACATAATGCTGTGCAAGACTCGGGGCAATATCTGGATTCGTTTTCCCAAGTACCACTTGGTAGGGTTGTGGGTTTTGAATATAAGTGCCGTACATGAAACGGAGGTCTAATGGAAAAAAAAATAGCACATCACTATTCGCGGATTCCGGTCCCAGTGTTACACCGAGGAGTCCACGCGGCTGAAGTGAAAAAGTATCTATCAAATTAAGATAACTCGGTCGCATCCCTACAGTGGCATAGAGGTCGGCATAACGGAACGTGCTTAAGTCCTGTGTCGCTTGTATATATCCTTCAAGACGATGCAAGATCGTGGATGTAGAGGTCAGAATTTTTGCTCCATCTCGTTTGAGTCTGAAGTCATAGTCTGGGTCTCCCTCTTCAAACGGGCGCGCACCGTCGCTAATCAGTGTGGAGGGGAGACTCGCAAGGAGAAAACCCGACTCCAATAGTGTCTTCGGGAATTTAGCCCAGTATTCAAGATCACCTCGCAAGGCATAGACACTCTGTGCGGTCCGATAGAAGTACCCTTCACCGAAATTAAGTTCTGTGCGAGAAAACGAGCGCGTCAGTGATACAACCGAACTAAACTGATTCTCTTTCTCGGAATAGAGATGGATGCCTTGTGAATCGAACGGATTATCCGACCTCAGTGGACCCCGGAGGTCGCTTGTGGACACTTCGTCCGATCCGAAGTTAAAGTCAGCCGAATCGTCCGCCGCAATGGCGTTGATAACTAACTTGTGAACGCTGTTTAATTGGTAGACGCCTTTTCCTTGATAACTCCAGAATTTTGGGACCTCGGTTACTAAGTCATTCTCAATTTCCAATAAACGCGGGAGTAATTCAAAGAGGGGTCCCATATAACTCCGCCGCCCAAATGCGTACCAATACCCGCGTTCTCCTAAGTTTCCTTCGAGAAAGGCTTGAGAATATACTGGATTGAGATTAACCGTTCCTCCAAAAGCGGTATCCGTCTTCGTGCGAGAGTGGATGTCAATCACGGCTTGTGAATCGGATCCGAATTCTGCTCCGTATCCACCGGGATAGACTTCGACACTTTCAATCACCTCGGCATTGACGGTCGAGACAATTCCTTGGAGGTGATATGGGTAACCTAACAGCAGTCGATCGAAGTAGTAAAGATTATCTTCAGGGCCACCTCCTCGTACAGAAAGGACTCCTACGAAATCGTTTAGGATGCCAACACTTGGGAGACTGTTCAATACGCGAAGCGGATCTCCGCCGCTTCCTGTTGCGCTTCGGATGGTTCTGCCCTTGATAGTGTACCGCGGTTTTTTCTCTAACCGTTGAACTTCGACCTCGATTGGTTCTAAGGTAATAACATCACCTGAAGTGTTAATCTCCACTGGATCTGACTTAGCACTATCACCGTCGGTTTGCGCGGAAGCACTTAAAGGTCCTATGAGTATCAAAAGGATCAATATCTGTCTCAAGTTTCCATTCCTTGCTGAAGCAGATTAAAATTCCGCTGTAATTCCCAAGTACGGGATAAAAGGTAACTGATTGATATCGTTCCGCGTTTGACAGTCTTCGCTATAGTTGAAATCGAGCAGATTATTTCGGTTGTAGGTATTTAGAAGTTCAAGGAAAGTACCGAGTTTCCAGTTACCAACTTGGAAGATTTTACTAACGCGGAGATCCAATCTATGATACGGTGGCAGACGGCCTGAGTTGGTTTCTGCGTAGATAGGGATGAAAATAGGATTTCCGTTTCTCGGATCGAACTGGACTGTTGCCCCTTCACAAGGTGTATAAGGGTTACCGGTTCGGTACTGCCACTTCGCTCCGAACTCTAAGGTAGGGGTGAGTTTGTAACTTGCGGCGAGTGTGGCAACGTGCGTTTGGTCAAACGAATAGGGGCGGTAGGGTTCACTGGGGCGATCGCGACGTTCAGATAGGGCGTAGGCATAAGAAATCCAACCGAAAAATCGGTCTCCACTCCGATGCCGTAGAAAAATTTCGGCGCCTTGTGCGTAACCGGTGCCTTGATTGAGATAAGCGGCTTCCTCGTCAGTAGTCACTATGCCTGTCAAGTCTTTGTAATAAGCCGCCATTTTGATTTCTGTATCTTGCGAGAGTGATCGTTTAAGTTCCAGAATATAGTGGCTTGCGCGACTTGACTTTAAGGCTGGGTTCCCTATGCTCGGAGAGAGTAGTGCTGGTATTGGGGTTTGGTTGTAAATTCCGTAAGCAAATTGGAGTTCAGAACTGTTAGGGAGTTCCACAAGCACGCTGCCACGTGGTTGGGTAGAGAGTTGATCAATGCGGTTGAAATAATCGAAACGGAGTCCGAATACAACTGATAAAAATGGCAGCAGGGTATACCTGTCTTGAAGGTAGCCTTCGATGCGTTGTCCGCGCACGTATTCGTCTAACGGAACTTTTTCCTCAAATCGGATGTCATAGTCTACTTCACCCTCATCAGGTATGCGAGTGAAAGTGCCAGTAACCTGCCCGGGTTCGAGTCCGAGAATTAACCCAGATTCCAAGCGGTGTCTCGGATTTAATTCGTATGTAATGTCTTGGCGGAGGGTGTAATTAGGGGCATCAATTTTCAGAGCAAGTGCCGGACCGAAATTGACATCGAACAGGAAGTCTGAACGGGTTAGCGATAGATAAGAGGTGAGTCGGTCAGTGAGGATGGAACGAAGATGCAAACCTGCGCCCTCGAAACCGCTCTCAAAACTGACATTTCCTCTAAAATCTTGATCTACATCTTCGCCATCTAACTTCAAGGCAAACTTATCGCCTGAAGCAAAGAGATTAAAAAAGAGTTGATGTTTTTCACTGAGGTCGTACCCCGCTTTCAGTTGGTAGTCCCAGAAACGGGGAAAAGCGGTGATGGCACCAGCATCAAACGACAGCGATTGGACGAACAGGTCTATGTAACTTCTACGACCCGCGGCGTACCAGAACCCTTTTTCACCGATTTTGCCTTGAAAGAGTCCCTCCGAATAGAGAAGATTAAGATTAAACTTTCCACCGAAATTTGTTCGGCTATCGTCCTGTGAATAGATGTCAATCACAGCCTGAGAGTCCACACCGTATTCAGCACCGTATCCACCAGCATAAACATCAATTCGATCGATAATTTCGGAGCTTAAGGACGAGACGATCCCGCCGAAGTGATACGGGTAACCGACGGGGACTCTATCGAAGTAGTAGAGATTATCCTCATCAGAGCCGCCACGGATATAGAGTGCACCGCTAAAATCGTTTGCTACACCGATGCCAGGAATAGCAGGAAGGGCGCGGAGCACGTCACCACCTGTGCCGGGCAGGCGTGTAATTTCTTCGGCTTGAAGAGTCTTTTTGCTGATAGTTTTGGGATCACGTTCACCGGTTACTTCGACTTCTTCAAGACGATACTGTGCTGTGCTGACATAAATTTCCGGCTTTAGGGTCTCCCCTGCTACAACTGCAACCGAGGTCTGTTGTATTAATTCGGAATCAGGTGGTGTTGTGATTAAGATATACATGCCTTCAGCGACAGCACTGAAAGCGAACTTTCCATTTTCATCAGTTTTCTGGCGTTGATCGGTTTGAGCAATCTGGACTTCCGCGCCCGCTAACGGTTCCTGTGTGCTGTTGTTGTAGACAATGCCTTCAATTGTCCCTGTTTGGGAAAAGGCGATTGCTGGAACTAAAAGGAACGTTAGCAGGCAGAGAGATATTTTCATGACGATTGGTAACCCTTCTTCTGAATGTCTTAGAAAATGGTATTTGGTGTATGCAAACGTTAGCAGCCCGCAAAATGTTTACGTGACAGTTTGCGACTGCTTTCCTTGGTGTTTTAGAAAATTGTGTGTGAGTATATAATAGTAAAGTATACAATTTTCTTTTTTGGAATTGCCAAAGAAATGGAAAGCGGAGGCTTTAATTTTTTTTGGAGGTCTTGATTTCGGTAGGTTGGAGTTTGGTCGCGTGTGTGGGCGGGTTTTGGAACCCGCCCATTGCTTTCGGAATTTAACGTGCAACTGCTTCAGGACCGAGGTTTTCCTGAATCCATGTGCGGAGTGGCACATCTTTTTCACCCGGAGATGTAAAGCCGTGCCCTCCCGTGCTTTTGCCCAAAATCTGCTGACGGATTGGGTCAGAGCTGTCCATCCAGTGTTCCACGGTCATGTCGTCGCGAGGTTGCAGCCAGCGGTAGCTGTAGCCGTAGAACAGCACCTTACGGGTGATGTCGGAGCTGTTACGTCCTGCTGCGTGCCAGAGTCTACGATCAAAAAAGACAGCGGTTCCCGGCTTAGCAAAAACGGGAATCGCCTTATCGGGGTCCGCCGTTTTTTCCTCAGGCAGTTCCAATGTATTCGACTTGTGGCTACCTGGGACTACTGAGAAATTTCCACGCCCTGGAACGGATGTATCGGTGAGGAAAAATGCGACCTTCAACGATATTCGCGGGCGCGGGTTACCCTCCAACTCAAAGTTGAGTCTACCACTATCCTGGTGCCAACCGAGGCGTTGCGATTTGTCGCGTTCTTCCGGCGGAAGCGGAGGCATCACGATCAGATGCGAATGGTAGAGTTTGATGTTCCACCCCAAAATTCCCCAGACTTTTGGGAAAGTTGTGTGCCAATCAAGCAATTCGATAAAGGCTTCGTCTCTGCCGACGAAATCGAGGAGATTGAAGCGTGCATCAGCTGGAAGTCCTTCTTTACCTAAATGCTCCGCTCCGACCCGGTCGACAGCGGCGATCAGTTTGTCAACCATTTCCTGCGGGATGGCATCCTCAACCGCAAAAAAACCGTTTTTGTCAAATTGCTGTTTTTCTGACTCAGTCAAACAGTGTTCTAAACATAGCGGGTTCATCGTTTTCCCCTCATGGAAGCGACCTTGGGTCGCGATGCTTTGATTTGCGAAAAGTTTACACCGAATACAAATTATCGTCAATATCAAAAAGTATATCTAATGCGCAAGTAAGAGATTTTCAGATGCTACCTGCTTTGCACGCTTCACGGCGCGCCATCTCCGCCAAAAATTGACGCCAGCACTACAAAGAAACCCAACACCGATAATGCCAGCGGTTATTCCGCCCAATACTAACTCAGGCTTCACGACAATACTATAAACTGCCCCACCTATGAGGAAAATAGCAATCAGCGTATCTTTGAAGCTATTTTTCTCTGTCCGCTTTTGAAGGAGCTGCAGGTTAGCGAGTTTCCGTTGCTTTACGTAGTCGGTAAGCGTTTCTATGGGAACATGCACTGCCCCAGTTTGCCCTGGTGGTGCCTCTCGGACGCAGCGAAATCCGATATTTCCTGCGGTGTAGTCTGGTGGGGCGTGTAAACGATTAGCACATCGAAAATAGCGTTTCGCTGTCCCGTCGCGAACTTCCAACCACGAACCACCGCGCAGGGTTTTATGTTTATCGTCCAGATTGCGTCCTTCTTTTTGACGATTTGTGTCGGAATATGGCTGATACCAATCCGCCGTCCATTCCCAGACATTTCCGGCAGCCTCACCGACACCGTAAGGACTAACTATGGCAGAGCGAACACCTATAGGGGTGAGATGCGCCGTCAAAATCTCTGAACTTTCCGGTACAGTCTCTGTAGATTCGGATTCGTCGGAAACAAAGATGTTGCCCCATGGATAAATCCTTCCGTCAGGTCCTCTACAGGCTTTTTCCCATTCTGCTTCTGTCGGTAGACGCTTGTTTGCCCATCGTGCGTATTCGTTGCTATCGTACCAACTCACATGAACGACCGGGAGATTTGCATCCTCAGGTGTGAAGTTGCCGTTTTTCCAGTGTGGTGGCGGTGGATGATTCGTTTCCTGCACGAAAACAGCATATTCAGCATTTGTTACCGGATATTGTTCGATGAGATATGCGTCCAGAAAGCGGACGTGCATTGGTGCTTCGTCGAGTTTGGCATGTTCCGAATTCGCTAAGGCAGTGCCATAAAAGGCTTCGATATCGGTGCCCATGATAAACGCGCCGGTTGGAATTAACACGGTGTTGGTGGGTCTTGGCTCTTGATTCATTGAGCTTTTATGTGAGGCAAGTTCTCAAAAACTTGCAAGCTACGCTGTCTTTTGAATAGCAAGTTTAGCCCCTTTCCAGTAACGGGCGGGATGGCTTCGGCTTTCAGCATTGCAAGTTACGCTGTCTTCTGAATAGCAAGTTTTCGGCTTGCCAGCTACGCCGAAAAATTCCACTCCGTTGTGGTATACTTGGTTTCGGCTAAAGTTTCTGCTTGTGCGCGTTCCGCTGATGACAGTTTATCTGGATAAAACGTAATGCCGATGTCGAATGTTTCAGATATTGCTTCGATGAGTGCGCTTTTGGTTATGCAACGTCCCTCTGTATTAATAGCGGTTGATTTTTCGATCAGTATCTGCTGGACTTCGGGATCTCTTGAGACACGCGCGAGAATGGAGGCGGGTGGCATGTCTAATGAAATATATCCTTGAAACAGCATCCCGTTTCGATTCCGTCTGACAGAAACGCCTGCCAATTTTTTACCGTTATACATGACATCGTAGTCAGCGGGATTTGTCAGGCAGATATTTTGGGTGGTTTGCGAGGAATCAATGCTTGCAGCGTGGCACTCGGCAGGAATACCGAGTTTTTTGAATGCCGTAACGAGGCTCTGTCCAATGCATTGATACGCTTCAGAGATGCTCTTTTCACCGACGTGGCGCGGAAGGATAAGCGTGTAGGTTAGATCCCATCCATGCACGACGGTACCGCCGCCTGTTATCCGTTTCACCAATTCGATGCCATCTGCACGGCACATCTCCACGTCAACTTCCGAAGCGATGTCTTGAAAATACCCGAAACTGAACGCTGGGGATGACCATGTGTAAAATCGCAGTGCCGGATTCGACTGTTCCTTTTGTGATAGCAGCAGTACTTCGTCAACTGCCATATTCATTGCGGCAGGGTTTGCCGCCATGTTCAATAGCCGTCCGATTGTTTGCATCATGATAGTGCTACGCGGCACACCTCTGTGGTATGTGCGTCGCAGTACCAGAAATACCCATCCCAGTATGTCATTCCGTGCGGTTCAGGATGTGGCTCCGGTATCTCGATTTTATTCAGATGACTGCCGTCCTCTGGATTGAGATGGAAGATGGCGCGATGGTTTGTCTCAACACACCAGAGATCATCGCCTATCCATGCGATACCGTGCGGTCGAATACCGGGGGCAGGGAGCGTGTGAATCACTTTGAAGCCGTCTTCAACATCAACCTGATAGATAGTCGCAGAAGGTGGCACTGCTATCCAGAGTTTGTTGTCACGCCATTCTAAGCCGTGCGCGCCGGTCTGTTCTGCGCCGGGTGTTTCATAAGAGGCGCGCGTTTTACCGCTTTCTGGATCTGTGGCAAGGATTTCACAACTATACGTGGACGCCAGCCAGAGTGTGTCGCCTGTGTCTGTGATACCGCTGCCTCTGTCGGAGTCGGTAGCGAGCGTCTTTTTCACATCGCCGTCATAGGAGACGAGGTGTACTTCGTTGGTCTGCTGGTCGAGAATCCAAAGCCCCTCTTCTGTGGCTTGCATTCCGTTGGGTTGTGGACCTGGGGAGTTAAAAAGTTTTTCGATTGTCGACATAAGAAGCCTCCGCATACGATATGTTTACTTGGGTTTTATTGTATATGATTTTGGATGAGGTGTCAAGGATTTTCTGGAGAAGGCAAAATATGAAAGTTGAGGAACACGTTTCTATACACATACCGCCCCGCTGGGGCTAAGAAAATCCGCGCACAAAAATTCTTTCTAATCTGCGTCATCTGTGCTATCCGTGATAATCCGCGATTCAGATAGTAATTGCTGATGTGCTACACAGATGTCCCTATGGGGAAACCAAGACACTTAACAAACCGACTCGTTTCCTGCAAATCCTGTAAATCCTGATTCTGACAACTAGCATCGTGGCATTTCAATATGGGTTTGCAAGCTGCTTCAAAAAATGATATAATTCCATCATAACTAAACATAATACCTTGGAGACTGCTTTGAACATTGATTCATTAAAAGGAAAAACAGTGGGAGCCGCTGTTTCAGGCGGTTTGGATAGTTGTACCATCACCAAATGGTTGGTTGATAATGGTGTCAAGGTTGTCTGCTTCACAGCAGACCTCGGTCAGCCCGATGAACGGGATGTTTCCGAAATCCGGGAGCGGATGCTGGCATGCGGTGCTGAGGACGCTATTATTGTAGACGCGAAAGATGCGCTTGCGGAAGCGGGCATCCGTCTCGTCCAGTGCCAAGCGATGTATGAAGGCGGCTATTGGAATACAACAGGCATCGCGCGGCATGTCACTGTGGAAGCACTTTTGCCGGAGATGGAAAAGCGAAACATCACTATTTTAACGCATGGTGCAACCGGTAGGGGCAACGATCAGGTACGGTTTCAACTCGCTACCAATATGCTCAATCCACGTTTTGCTGTCTACGCGCCGTGGCGGGATCCAGAATTCCTCAAAAAGTTCGGCGGCAGAAAAGAGATGATAGACTTCTGCCAAGCGCATAATCTGCCGATTACTGCTACACATGAAAAGCCTTATTCAACAGATGCTAACTTTCTGGGACTAACGCATGAAGCCGGACGGCTTGAATCCCTGAAAACTCCTGCAGGTTTTATCAGTCCTGGTATGGGCGTCCATCCGAAAGATGCACCTGACGATGTAGAGCACTTTACTGTTACATTTGCGCGAGGAACACCCGTTGAGGTCAACGGGAGCCCTGTCACACCGCTCCAGAGTCTGCTGGAAGCAAACCGCATCGGCGGACGGAACGGTATTGGAATCGGTATTCATACCGTTGAAAATCGGTTCGTCGGGATAAAAAGTCGTGGTGTCTATGAGTCTCCAGGGATGGAATTGCTTGGGAAGTGTTATGAATATCTGCTCCAACTGATTTTAGATAGACGCGCCCGTCGACATTTTGATGACGTTGCTGCTACGATTGCTGAGCAGGTTTATCAAGGCTATTGGTTTGATGCTGCCACGCAGGCACTGTTGGCTTCTATTGAACCGCTAACGCACTTGGCGAGTGGAACTATCACGGTGGCGCTCTACAAAGGGAATGTTGCTTTCCACGCCGCAGGCGGCGCACCACACTCACTCTACTCCGAGGAAACAGCGTCTATGGAGGCGATAGGGGACTTCGATCATGCGGATTCGGAGGGGTTTTTAGCGGTGCTTGGGGTTGGTGCCCGTGCATCGGCTGTTGCCGGACACACACAGGAGTAGCAGGTATGCCTAACGGAGTCCGCATTCTGAAGGATAGAAATTTGTTTTCAAAGGAGTCAAAAGTCGCGGTAGAGTGAGCGGATTTGACTGACTACCATTTTTTCACCTACTGCAGCAGATTGCATACTGAGCAGGGACCATACTTCTGCTTTGCTTCTGCCAATGAGATCGTAGAAGTCTTCCGTGACCGTATGTATCTACAACCCTCACGATGATACTTTTTCCCAGTTGACGTAACGTAGACGGTTTCATTCGACTCCGCCTGTGAATCGGGTTCGGTGGTTTCAGGATCATTGTTGATGGCATCCGCATCGCTATCAGCATCACTACTGGTATTATCAATAGGGTCGTCATCTCCACGATCTATTCTAAACTCTGCCCAGACTGGATAATGGTTGCTGATCTTTTTAAATTTTTCCCTATTACCATCGGGAACGTTCTCTTTCTCAACTTTTTTCCCCTCACAACATTTGAGATCATAGGGTTCGTCGAGATCAAAGAGGTAGATTCCGCAGTTTTTGGCGTACTCATGATCAAGGTACTCGGTGTCGAAAAGGATATTGTCGTAAAGTGGCTTTGCTTTGGCACTGGTGGATTTACAACCGTTTTTCTTGTAAAAGAGTTCTTTCATGGTTTCAATCTTCTTGAGTGGGTCAAAAGCATCATGGTCGGGGTCCAGGTTGAAGTCACCTACAAGTAGAATATCGTTTTCCTGCGGGTCCATGCCCTGGATCGTATCATATACGTTTTTCAACTCTCTAACCTCGGCTTTCCTCTTTTCCCACTTGGTGCGGTGGATATGAACTGCTATAACGGTGAAATCAAAATCTCCGACACGGAAAGTTGCCCAGCAAGGATCGCGGCTAAATTTGATGTCTCTCTCTTTTGGATCGGGAAGAAGTTGTGGGGGTTCAAGGACTTCAAATTTCTTGGATGCAACTTCCTTTTTGAACAGAAAAGCGTACCACTCTTTCCCCCTATCACGTCCATATCCAGCGAGTGAACTAACTCTATGATCATAATCTCCGTAATCTGAAAGGTAGTTAAGGGTTTCTATGAAGTCTGATTTTTCGGATCTGTCTTTTAATCCTTCAACTTTTCCTTCTTTGGATACTTTGATCTCGTCATCCATAAACTCTGTGATTACGATGAGATCATATCGGGAGAGGATTTTTGCAATATCTTTCAAGTTGTCCTCACTACGTTTAGAGCCTTTGGTTGGATCGTCTATTCGCCCAAATTCCTCTATGTTCCAAGCGGCAATCTTTAATGTTTTCTGTGTGGATACATCAGGGGCTTGGTGTTCCTCGGCTTGAATTTCAATGCTGGACAGCGTAAACGGAAAAACGAGAAGGAATAGAGAAAACAAAACTTTGAAATTTAACTTTCTCAACATGATATATTTCCTTTTAGCTATAGATTAAAAAAGGTGGTATATTTTTACAAAAAATGGAAGCAACGATTTACCTATGCTTTTCTAACTTATGAACTTTTTTCAAACTCACGTTAAGGTACTTCAATCTTTGCGAAGACCTGATCAATAATACTTTCGACATCACGCCCGTCTGCCTCCGCTTCGTAACTAATGATAACCCTATGTCTTAGCACATCCATGCCGACTGCCTGGACATCTTCAGGGGTAACATAACCGCGTTGGGATAGGAATGCCCGTGCCCGTGCAGCAAGCGCAAGGAATATGGTAGCACGCGGCGATGCACCGTATTCAATCAGGGTGCTGAGTTCTTCTAATTGATATGTTTCTGGTGTGCGCGTCGCATACACAAGGTCTACAATATAGCTTTCCAATTGTTCTGCCATGTAGATGTTGCGGACAACCTCTCGGAATCGGACGATATCTTCGGGGGCAATGACTCGCTGAATTGTGGCAATCTCTTCGGTTGTCATGCGTCGAAGGATTTGCAACTCCTCTGCGTGAGAAGGATAGCTAACCTTAATTTTTAGCATGAATCTATCCACTTGTGCTTCTGGAAGCGGATAAGTGCCTTCATGCTCAATTGGGTTTTGGGTTGCTAAGACGAGGAACGGGTCGTCAAGTGGATAGGTAGTTCCACCAATCGTGACCTGTCGTTCTTGCATTGCTTCAAGGAGCGCGCTTTGGACTTTGGCAGGTGCGCGATTGATCTCATCAGCGAGGATAACGTTGGCGAAAATAGGTCCCTTTTTCGTGTAAAAATCGCCTTTTTGTTGGTCATAAATAAGTGTGCCGACGAGGTCTGCTGGAAGTAAGTCGGGCGTGAACTGCAGACGGTTGAAGGAAGCGTCGATGGTTTGAGCAAGTGCACTCACGGCGGTTGTCTTTGCCAGTCCAGGTACCCCTTCAAGCAGAATGTGTCCATTGCAGAGCAGCCCGATAAGTAACCCTTCCAATAATTCACTTTGCCCGACGATAACTTTTCCAGTCTCTGTTAGAATTTGCTGTATACGCCCGCTATCCGCTTGGATACAGGCGTTCATTGCTTCCAGATCGTATTGTTGCATGTGTCTGAATCAGGATTTGCAGGATGATAGGATTACCAAGATAGGCGGGTCGCGATTCGGAGATCGCTCCTACCTTGAAGACAAGGTGCTAAATAAAAAATGGTTCTGTCTCGCCTTCTTGAAAGGACTGCTCAAGCCACGGATCCTCGGTTCTCTGCCTGAAGTCGATCACCTTTTGGCGCATTTCGTTGGCAATGTCTTGTAGTTCTGGCACGTCGATAAGGTTTCTGGATTCTGCGGGGTCGTTTTCTATATCAAACAGTGCTTCGCGACCTTGCTGTAGGAAGTCAGTCCGCTGCCGTTCCCCAAGCTGTTGGACGTTGTCGTTCCGGACGGCTGTCCACGAAATGGATCGGAACAGATCGCTGGGAAGCGGTGTTTCCAATTGGTACGCCAGATTGCGGACGTACTTATATCGCCTACCGCGCAACACGCGATACGGATAGTAGTTGGTCACTTCATGGAAACAGTGGGAGAAGTAAGTTTCTTCCCATTCACCGTTCCCCGGTTGTGCGCTGTCATCTTCAAGGATAGAGAGGATTGACTTACCCGGAAGTGCGTCTGTTCCGTCGGGGTGCGCAACACCACACCAGTCTAACATCGTTGGACAGAAATCCACCCAGTTGACGAGTGCTTGATTGTGGAAGCCGCGTTTTTGTTGTGTAGGACTGGCTATAAGCAGCGGGCAGTGGTGTCCGCTGTCAAAACTGGATGCCTTTGCACCCGGAAATGGCATCGCGTGGTCTGTTGTAACAAAAACAAGGGTTTCGTTTGCCCGTCCAGAAGCCTCAAGGGCGTCCAATACTGCGCCCACTACGGCATCCCATCGTGAAACGCTTTCATAATAGTCGGCAAGGTCTTCACGGACGGCTGGGACGTCCGGCAGGAAATTCGGCACAATTATTTCATCGGTGCTATAAGAGTTGGGTTGGATACCGGCATGCGTCCGATCATTTCCGAAACCTTTGCCTGCACGATGTGGATAGCTGCTACCGATATGGAGATAGAAAGGTTTATCTGCGTTCTCAGTGAGAAATTGATTCACCTTCGCTGCTATGTCTACAGGGCTTCGGGCATCGACCTTTGGTTCAAAATCAAACGGATAGACAGTCGCAGGTTCAACGTGTTTCTTTCCAATACAAGCCGTAGCGAATTCGTGTGCTTTCAGAATTTTCGGCACTGATTGCATGTGTTCGTGTGTGCGAAATCCGTGAATTCCGTGACAGTGTCCGTATTGTCCGTGTGTGTGGCTGTGTTGTCCTGTGAGGATACACGCCCGACTCACAGCACAAGATGGGCTTGTACAGAATGCGTGGTCAAACACAACACCGCGTTCTGCGAAAGCATCAATATGCGGGGTTCGGATAACCTCATTTCCGTAACATTTCGCGATGCGGCTCCAATCGTCCGCGATGACAAACATAACGCTTTTATAGGAATTGTTCATGGTTCTCCGTATATTCTGTAGGACGAGGTCCCCGTGCCTCGTCGGATTTCGCAGGGCACAGGGACCCTGCGCTACAATAAATTCGTTCAACCTAACCTACATGTTAATAGGAAGTACCCAACTACTCGAAGAGTTGCGAGACCAGACAGGCGAACCCCAGCACAACATCTTCACCGGTGAGTGTGTCTTCACACGTGAACAGTGTTATATCACTTTCAGAACGGTAGACCGTCACCGTTTTGGAGCGGGGATCCAGGACCCAGACGAGGCGCGTTCCGGCACTCAGATAGACAAACGCTTTGTCCACAACACGCCACTGAACGTCTGTCGGCGAGACAACTTCAATTGCGAGGTCGGGAGGTATCAGAAACCCTGTGTTTTCGTCTCCATCCAACCGCGGTGTTGAAACAAACGCTACATCGGGTTTCAGTCCACGTTCACCGACCTGAAAAGTTGCCTCTACATGTACCTCCCCTAACTGATTCTCATCCACATGCCGATCCAAATATCGGATAACCTTAACACTAACCTTGCTATGTATTCTTGTGGGAGGTAACATCGGCACCAATTCTCCTTTAACGTACTCGTATCCTTCTATATCGTACTCAAGAAATTCTGCCAATGTCATTGAGACCTGTTCGGGTGCGAGAGTCCCTTGCGCCACTTCGTGGAGTTCTTGTTGTGTCATGCTTTTCATTCCTCTGTGACTGAATGCTCCGTGAGGTCTATTGTAACATCATAGCGTTGCGTTTGTCAAGAAAGAATCGTGTAAAAGATTATGCCTTCTATTTGAAGATGGCAGCTTGGGTTTAAACGGTACTAAGCCAACTGACTACCTATATGATTTTGTAGTGACCTATAAAAATAATAAGACACATTTTGGAAGACGGGCGAGGAGACCTCCAAATCAGAATCAACGGTATGAAGTCCCTATGGACTTCACCGGGTATGAATGCCTTAGGGCATTCCCCGCCTACGAAACGGCTGCTGTTAAAGGAAAAGTGTCTATTTAATTGTGGGTTTTACTATAAAACGACGGAGGCGATTTTTCATCAAGAGTCGTTGGGTATTGGGAAAGATTCACAGCGTTTCGTGTCATTTTCGGCATGAATTTGCACAACCTAACAGGTTATGCTACAAGGTAGCAGCTTGAGTTTAAACTATACTAAGCCCCCGCGTTTTCTTAAGAACCACTCGAATCCAAGCAGCACAATGACAGCACCAAAAATTAAGGGCATATCCCAAATATCCACATCCGTGATTTTTGATGTTGCACTCTCGACAAGCGGAATCTGATTCACCAATTCGGATGCCTCTTCAATGGGATAATATGTCCCGCCGCTGCCTTCAGCAAATGTCTTAAGGAAAGGCGCGTTGAGTTCAGCGTCGCTAAATTCGGCGTAAGAGGTCTTTACCTCAAATAGACTCTGTTGCTCACCGAGATTTTCGCCGTCAAGGGTGCCTGTAGCGGTGACGGTATATTCACCGTATCGATTTGGGATAAAACGCGCTGTATAGAATCCGTCTTTGCCGAGGACCTGCTCAAGTTTCATCTCCTTACGTTTCCCTGTTTCGTCAACTACAATAGCGCGGAGTTTTGCGGAGTTTGTCAATTCAAACTGCGGGTCTGTGGCGGTAACCTCAATGATCACTGGCTCTTTCAAGGAATAGGCGGTTTTTGCAATATCGAGTTTAATGTGTTCCTTCGGCGCGGTTGTTAACCACTTGGCAACCTGTCGCCAGAATCTTTCATGACTATCGTCTTCGTGGGGCATGTGCATCTGCCACCGCCATGAGGTGTGGGGCGTAAATACCATGACGCGTCCGGCGTTATAATTATGCGTTGCGATAAGAATACGCTTGCCGAATTCATTCCGATCTGTCGGATGTTCAGCGAGCACAAGTGCCCCTGCTTTCGCGCGTTTTACTCTGCTGTAGCCCATAAGCGTAGGAAGACGCATCCAGCGTTCCGCGTTTTCCGTAGGGCTGGTTGCTAACGCCATTAGTGTCTCGATTTTCCCGTCTGGGGTCAGTTGCAATTTGTATCCCTTGTTCTCACTAGATTGCGAACCACGCCGTCTGGGTGCTAACGGTGTTGGTGTTGCGCCGAGTTCCAATTCTACGGGCAGGCATTTGGCAATCGCTGTATTGATAAAGGATTCGGAAAGTTCGTGGTTGCCTAAAGAGTTGGAACCTCCTAACATAAGTAAGCCACCACCTCGGGTTCGTACAAACTCAAGGGTGTTCTCTAACTGTGCACGTGTGAATTGGGATGCATCGACGTTGCCTAAAATGATGGCATCAAAGTCGAAAAGCATCTCCTTCTGGTCAGGGTAAAAATTAAAGTCGTGTGCTGCTTCGGCGCGTGTGCCGCCGTAAAACCGTTTACCGGTAGTGATGCTTGTCAAAAATCGATCGGTTACTTGGATGTTGGGGTCATTTTTAAGGGAGCGTTTTATAAAGCCGAGTTCATAGCGCGGTTCGCCATCAACAAATAAGACTTTTACGCGTTTCGTAGGTGCTACCTTCAGTAAAAAAGTCTTCATATTATTTTGTGGCACGGCTTCCGCTTCTCCCAACTCTGCATGGACCTCGAATCTTTGGGTGCCTGCTTGTCGAGGCGTGAATTTGAGCAACATACGTTCTGTTTTTGTGTCAGATGGGTCGTCTGTTCCACGGAATTGCCCCATCCAAGAGGTGTCTTTATCCATATCGACGGACTCTGTTTTCAGTATTTGCCCATCGTTCGTTAATTGGACGTTGACTTTCTTTCCCTTAAAGCCTTTCCGTTTTAGCGTGATCCACATCTCTATTGGAAAATCTTCCTCTGCAGTTCGAGGAATATCCACTTTGACGATTTCCAGATCCGGATTACCTGCTTCTGAGCCGATGCCGACGGTATGGATAGGGAGTTTCTGCTCTCGAATTTGCATCGCAAATTTTGCAATGTCAATACCACTTCTGTCCGCGCCATCCGTTAGCAGCACAACCCCAGAAAGCGGGATACCCTGTAAGTCATCGAGTGCTTCCCTAACCGCCTGTGGAATATCTGTACTTTCGCCATCGGCGTTCTTCAAGGGCTCGCTCGGAATCCGCTTTGCTGTGGTATCAAACGCAAAAAGTCGCACCTTGAATTTGGCGTTTAATTTTTCAAGGAGTCCGTTTTCTTCTCCGAAAAGTAGTTCGTTGGCGCGGTGCAATCGGGTCACAGCATCAGTGGAATCAGTAACTTGCATACTCTTGGACTGATCGACCATCACCAACAGATAGGAATCATCGGGGCTTGTCTGGTAAATAGTAAGGAAGGGTTTAAGCAGGCAAAATGCAAGCAGGCAGAGCACAACAGCGCGAAAGAAAATGAGGATACCCCGGAAGCCGCGACCCGTACGCCCCCGTATGCTTCGATATGCCCATATCGTAGCCACGAAGAGTGCGACGAGCAGCACCGCTATCAGGAGTCCCGGCAGAGGTATACCGAACGAGAAATTTCCTTCTCGGAACACCTCAATGGGATACTTCATCATTCTCTCAAACATAATTTGTCCTTACACTTTTAGCTATTGGAGTTTTAGCGGTCAGTGGTTAGTTACTAATGTCTAACTGCTAATTGCTAAGAGTGGAGCGAAGCGAAACGCCCTAATTATTATTGGCTAACTGCAATTCGTTGACCGGTGTGTGCGGATTCGTGCAACGCATCAATAGTCCGCATATTTCCGAGCGCATCGGTTATCGGTAAGCGCGTTGGCGTGCCAGTCTCCACTGCTCGACACAGATCCAATATCTCAGCGGCGTACGGATTCACCCCACTTACGCTAAAGGTTTCACCATCCACTGTGAAGTGTGCTTCTCCTTCTGAGTTGCCCCACGCGCTTTCAACAAAGAGCGTGCCATCTGTGCCAGCGACTTCATAACATTCACGCCATGTCCAACCGAAGCTGCAGTCCAATTGTCCAGTGACTCCATCGCCAAAGTCTAAAGTCCCGATTAGGGTTTCCCAAACATGGTTAATCGCTTCAAATTTGCCTGTTGCCCAGACCGACTGTGGTTCTCTGCCTACAAGGTAACGCATGATGTTAATGCTATAACACCCTAAATCCATAACGGCACCGCCACCGAGATCGCCTCTCAATCGCCAATTCTGACGGTCTGTGAGTCCTGTTGAGAAACTTGAGCGTGCATAACGGACCTCTCCGATTGCGCCCTCCTCAATCTTCTGTTTCACAGCGAGCGTCAAGGGATGGTGTCGGTACATGAACGCTTCCATCAACAGAATGTTCGAGCGCTCCGTAACCTGAATCATCTGTTCTAACTGTGTGGTGTTAACAGCGATCGGTTTTTCGACGAGGATACCTTTGACCCCACATCGTACTGCCTCCAGTACATTTTTGAGGTGACTTGAGGGCCACGTCGCAACCACTAAAACGTCGGGTTGCTGTTTCTCCAACATTTGTCGAAGATCGTTGTAGGTGTTTTGGACATTATATTCGGTAGCGAAGTTCGCAAGCGATTCAAATTTTTCATCACAGGCACCTACAATTTCAATCTCTGGCACATTTCGCCATGCGTTACCATGGGCGCGAGATATACCCCCACACCCCACAATTGCTACACGATATTTTGGTGAAATGTTAGTGGACTCGGACATGGGCTAGCTCCTTTTTGGGTGTTTGGAACATATAATTATAAAATGGAGGCGACGTCTACAGGTCTGTTCTCTTGTGCGGATCGGTTCGCTGCAAGCGATATTGCGAGCGTTTTAACCGCATCACTGTAAGGACTCAAGATTGCGGAGGCATCACCATTCCGTACCGCTTCAACGAAAACGTCATCAATTGTCGGGCTCGGTTCTGTCTTATCGATCCATTCGCCATCTTCTTGGACTAACACCCTTGATGGATTCCAATTCAACAGTTCGCCTTCATAGAGCAAATCCAGGATATTAGCGTTTGACCAGTCACCTGCGTAAGCCCAGGTGGCGGTCAATGAACCGACGGCACCGCTCGCAAATTGGAGTGTAACGCTATTAACATCCGGGCAATCCGTCTCTTTAAGAAGCCGATTTGCCTGCATCGCATAGACAGTCTCCACTTCGCCGCCCATGTAACGCATCATATCGATGGTGTGTGTCGCTTGTTCGACAAGTTGCCCCCCGGATTTGTTCATTTGTCGGAGCCATGCACTCGGATCACCATGTCCGGTGCTGCACCAGTACTTACCGACGACCATATTAATCGTTCTGCCTTGGAGAATCTGCTGCGTTATTTGGGTTGAACCGAGGTAACGAAGTTGATAGCCAACACAGGTTATTAATCCTGCTTTGGTTACTGCTGCTTCAATCTCACGGGCGATGTCCATATTGATCGCAACAGGCTTCTCAACGAAAAATGGTAAGCCGCGCGCTATAACGTCAAGTTCGGGTTGTCCATGGACAAAAACCGGAAGACTCAGATAGATTGCATCCAAGTCATCACGTTCGAGTAGGGCTTGATGTGCGGTATAGGCGTCGGCATTATGTTTCTCGGCTGCGCTTTGTGCGCGTTCGGCTTGAACGTCACATACAGCCACGACGCGTGCGCCTTCGATTTCAGCTAACCGATTCATGTGTCCATTTGCATTGCCACCACATCCGATAAATCCAATTTTAACTTCTTGCATTTTTCCCTCATATTACAATCTAAAATAATTGCAATCTTCGCGCTAACTAACGCGCTTTGAAATTAACCTGTAACGCCTTTTCAATATTTTCGCGTGGGTGGACACCGAATTGTGCTTCAAAATCTCGGTCGAATGTGTCCTCTTCAGCGGCATCTGGTTCAAGCGGAAGTTGGATGGGTTGCCGATTCGCCCGGATTGATCGGTGTGCAGCAATGACCATTTCCTGATCTGCCCTGCCCATTTCACCTGTCCATAGCGGTTGCGTGTCTTCCCGTACTGCGCGAGCGATACCATCAAGCATTGTCGCCAATGAGATTCCGTTCTCTGGTAGTGTTGTATATTGATAGGGGTTCACCCACTCGACAGTGCCACCTAACGATGGTGGAAGTTCTACATAGATACGGCGCAGCGTTCCACTCTCGCTGTACTCTCTCTGAAATTCGTACGTTTGTGCCTTCCCGCTGTGCAGGGCAATGTCCTCATCTGTGCAAACGTTGACCGTTTCGCCACCCGAGGCACTCTGATTTCCGTTAGTAATAATTGTGCCGCGCTCGCCGCACGTCTCGAAACCGACGAGTTTGTTCCGTCCGAGGCACCCGTTCTTATTCCCCACCATAGCGACGCCGAGTCCACCATTTTCAAAATCGACAGCATAAAATTCAAGGTTTTCTCGATTGTGATCCCGTTTTGCCCTATCGACGTAAGGTGTGACCGGCATCGTATGTCCGATACTACTGACTGCCTTGGGAGCAGCGTTCATCCGACACCGTATTGCAGCGAGTCCATGGTATCCGGTCGTAGAAAAAAGCCGATAGCACTTGTGAACCTCACCAATTACGCCTTCCTCAATAAGTTTGCACACAAACTGTTCCACGGGAACAAACGGAAAGTTTTCCGAGGTCTGAAGTTTGACCGCATTTTTGGAAGCGTCGGCGATCATCATGTCCATTAAACCGAGTGTCGGGGCGAGTCCTGTCTCCACGTTATGGGGGATTCCGCGTCGGGAGAGGTAACAGGAAACAACATGATGCAGTGGTGCAGGCACGACGACATCACAAACATCCGGGGATATTTCATCAACAAGTTTTCGGACATCAGTGTAGGCTTTAACGCCGAGTTTCGCTGCGCCTGCTTCTGCGGATTCTGGATGCGCGTCGCACACGGCAACAATATCAAAGGTGTCCTTTAGTGTGGCGGCTGTTGACAGATGCGACGCACCGCGTCTACCGTGGCCGATTAAAGCGTATTTTAGTCGTGACATTTTTTAATTTTACCTTACGGTTAAACAAGGCGTGCCTCGGATTTCACGTTCCTTTCTCGAATCCGCTCTCCATTTCATTGCGAGCTACGGTTCTGGTGCTATAGCATATAGGGCGGGAGCCCTTAGAAGAAACACGCAAGAAAACCCCTCCATTGCCTTATCGGTTCAGTGAAACTTAATGAACGCACTGGTAGCCGGTTGCCTCAAGCCGAGTTCGGGTCTTATCTATTTCAGCAGTGGACAATTGACGGAGTGGTCGGCGCATGGTCATTGAGGGGAATCTGCCCATCAACCAGCGGGCACATTTCATACGTTGATGTGCGTCGCTGCTCGGTTCACCGAAATTGTAGACGATTCGTGCCAACGCGTCTACCTGACTACGTGCCTTGCGCGCACCAAGAAGGTCGTTGTTGAGCGCCGCATGAACTACATCTACCATCAACTCAGGCACGAAGCCAGCAAACCCGATGAGTGCCCCGTCGCTCCCCTCAAGCAGCGAGGCGAGTAGATATTCGTCATGGCAGGTCAAAATAGGGACATCCGGCGCAGCTTCTTTCAGTTGTTCATAATCCCATCGCCAACGTGCCATGTCGCGGGTCCCCATTTTAATACAGATAACCTGTGGAATCTTCACCATCTCCAACATCTCTTCAAGACTATATCCTGCCTTTGTCCATGCCGGATATTGGTGAACAATAATGGGCATATCTGCACCTTCGGCGACATCTTGGAAGTAACCGATTGCGGTTTCTGGCGTTCTTCCGAAACGCAGCCAGTGGTGGGCGGGCATTAAGAGAATGGCATCTGCGCCGACTTCCTTCGCCGCGAGGGCATCGTCAATTGCGGGGAGACTCCCTTCCGCGCTCACACCTGAAACGACTTTAACTTGGTCACCGACAGCCTCAGCGGTAATCTGCGTAACCCGTTGTCTTTCGTGAAGACGGAGCGACATAATTTCGCCGGTGTGTCCATTACAGACAACGCCTTTTATGCCAGGGACGCTCGCGAGTTCCTGCATGTACTGGTGCAGTCCGGTTTCGTCAATTGATTCATCTTCATGAAAGGGGCAGAGCGTCGCTGGAAATACACCTGCCCAAGGATGGTGTTGCCAATTCAATGTCATTGATTTTTCCTAAAGTTATTTGTGAAAATTGAGAGTTTTCACAAATTTATCTTCTCGCTTAAACAAATAGCGTTCGCAAGCAGATGCGTATAGATCACACATATAACAACGGATAGATTTCTGATTTTCAAGTTTGAAGAACAGCGAGTTTGACCGCTTTTTTGCCCAGAATTCTGCATGCATTTCCGATTTTGTTTTATTTTAACTTGATTTTGAATGTAAAATCAAGTATTATTTTAAGAAGAGGAATTTGCTGCCTCGGTGTCATTAAAAATCGCGATGCCCGACTCGCGCTAATGGAGGGTATTACAGGTGCAAAAACAGAAAAGACTTAAAATCGCCGCTGCGGGGGTCATCTTGCTGAGTGCTATGATGTTTCTGGTGATAGATGGGATTAAAAGTACTGGTGTACGGCATTTCACGCCTGCTCTGCTTGTGGCAGATAAAGGCAAAATGGGCAATCAACTTGTCCAAGTTGATGGACTCATTTCAGAGGGCAGTTCCAAATGGGATGCCGCCAATTTTGAACTCACCTTTGCCGTCCGCGACCGCGAAAGTGCAGCGACCGTCAACGTGATTTATAAGGACAGACTTAAACCGGATAACTTTACCGATGGTGGTAGCGTTTTCGTTGAAGGTAGATACGATGCAACCCAGAATCTCATTGTCGCTTCTAAACTTATGACGAAATGCGCCTCGAAATATGAAGGGGCAGAGAGTGCGATACCGACAGATGAAACTTCTTACATTTCGCAGTAACAGATACACGGCACTTTAACAATATGTTCAATAACACCTTTTTAATTTTTTAAGGAGGCACAGAAACGCATGACTGCGGAAATTGGACAAGCCGCCATATATCTCTCTGTGCTTTCTGGCTTGTGGGCGATTGTTTTCCTCGGCGTCGGGCTCCGGACGCGAAATCAAAACGCTTTGCAGAGCGGCAGAAACGCTGTTGTTGCTACATTCATCCTTATTAGCATTGCAACTGGTGCATTAATATACGGCTTTGTAACTGACGATTTTTCGATGCGCTACGTTGTTGAGGTATCAAGCGCAGCACAACCCCTCCTCTATAAAATCACAGCACTCTGGGGTCGAATGTCCGGCTCACTCCTATTCTGGCTCTGGCTACTTACCGTTGCTGGTGCGATTGTGGTCTGGCAAAATCACCGATACAATAAACAAACACATGATACCCTCGCCGACTACGCCCTGATTCCTGTGGCTATTGTCCAACTCTTCTTCATTCTTCTCGTTACAGGTCTAATCGAAGGGGTTTACAACCCTCTTGCCCGATTCCCGAATGGACAGATGGCACCGGATGGTGCCGGTATGAACCCACTCCTCCAAACCCCAAGCATGGCATTCCATCCACCGACGTTATATATCGGTTGGATTAGTCTGACGGTGCCGTTCGCGTTTGCTGTCGGTGCCTTGGCTTCCGGTAGAATTGGCAGCGATTGGATACTACGCTCGCGCAGATGGACACTCTTCTCTTGGATCGTTTTGACTGTCGGTATTACACTTGGTGGCAATTGGGCGTATCGCGAACTGGGATGGGGCGGTTATTGGGCATGGGATCCTGTCGAAAATGCTTCGTTTATGCCTTGGCTCCTCGGCACCGCTTATCTGCACTCCGTGATGATACAAGAAAAGCGGAGTATGCTCAAATTATGGAATATCCTCCTTATTACCCTCGCTTTCCAATTTACATTACTGGGAACTTTTATCACCCGGAGCGGAATTATTTCATCGGTGCATGCATTCGCGCAATCTGACATTGGTGGATATTTCCTTGGTTTTATCTTAGTTTCTACAGCCGGGGTCATTGGACTTATCATTTATCGTTGGAAGCGACTCAAAAGTGCGAATCGTCTCGAATCACTTCTCTCCCGTGAAAGTGCCTTTGTGCTGAACAATTGGCTCCTCGTTGGGTTAACACTAATTATTCTCTGGGGTACGTTGTGGCCGATTATCTCCGAGGCAATTAATGGTCAGAAGGCATCTGTTCCTGAAGCTTTCTTCAATCAGGTTGTTATTATTCCTGGATTGTTGCTCCTCTTCCTGACGGGTGCGGGCCCCATCATCTCGTGGAAAAAGATTACAGCTAATAATTTCCGGCGTCTGTTTTTGTGGCCCCTTGTTGTCGGTTTAGTCTGTGGTGCGTTGACGTGGGGAATCCTCGCATTAAACGGCAATACGTCGCCTATTTATTCGGTACTTTGTGTTGCTGCGGGGGTCTTTGTCTTGGTAGCAATCAGTGCGGAATTTTATCGCGGTGCGAAACTCCGTGCCAAACGACAGGAGACCTCTTTCTTCAACGGTTTGGGTCTACTTATCCAACGAAATAAAAGACGGTATGGCGGTTATATCATCCATATCGGTATCGTGATCCTTTATATAGGTATTATGGGATCGAAAGGCTACTCTCTACTTGAATCTAAAAGTTTGACGCTCGGCGAATCGATGAAGGTGGGTTCGTTTGAACTCACAATGAAGGACTCCTTTGAGAAAGAGTACGCAAACTATCGCCGAAGCGGTGTTGTTTTTGATGTTGCAAGAAACGGTAGACAAATTGGGGTAATGGAACCGGCGCGCAACTTCTATTACAAAGCCGGACAGGGAGAGCAGGATACAATTGAATCTGCTATTCGCCACTTCGGTGTGAATGATCTCTACATCGCTCTCGGGGAGCTTCCGCCGAATATTAGAGGGGGCGGTGTTGTAAACGTTCAGGTCTACCACAACCCTCTCGTTGGAGTCGTTTGGATTGGTGTCGCTATCATGGTGCTGGGTGGAATTATCGCTATAGCCGAGAAGTCTCAACGCAGTAAAGAAACGTAGTAGGGTAGGGCATAACTATGATTATAAAGATGGTGACGCGAAAATTTAAGCACATGTCACTCCAGTTTTTAGGTTTTAATTGTGTGCAAATTATTACGTTTTTCATCGTCTGTAGTTTTGTCCTTCCGTCGTACGCGCAGACAGAAACCGCTGCTGAGTCGGAATCCCAACTAAAGGAATTGCTTACCACGGTCTACTGTTACTGTGGTTGTGAACGGGAGACGATCGAAGCCTGTGTGTGTGGTACAGCGGGGCTAATTGAAGAGGATTTTCGCAATCGGTTGTTAGCGGGACAAACAGTCGAGCAGATTCGCACCAATTACCTTGATACCTACGGACCTCAGTTTTACGCAGTTATGCCAGCAGAAGGCATTAATCTGATTGCTTACATTATGCCAATCGTCATTCTTGCCCTCATTGGCGGTGTTGCTTTTACCGTGCTCCGAAAATCAAGGCAGCAGTTAGCCACAACTACGGGCGGAGGGGGCATGTCAAAGCAACAGGTTACTGATACAACCCTGAAGCAGGTTGAGGCGGAACTCGAAAGGTACAAACAGCAGAAATAGGTGGGTCGGTTTTTCGCACGAAATAGTGCATTTTGAAAAGGTTTTTTATGTCTTCTCTTCTCCTTTTGTGGATACTGATTCTTGGCATTGCATTGCTTGTTTATCTCGGACTTCCGATCTTCTCGAAAACAGGGACACAACACAATACAATGTCCGAGGACATAATTGAAGAACGACGGCGGACCCTCTTTCAGGAACGTGAGCGCAGCTACGCCGCTCTAACAGAACTTGACGAGGACTACGAAACAGGGAAACTCTCGGAAGCCGACTACCAAAAATTACGCGAGTCGCTCTTGCAAGAAACCGCAAGCGTTATCATGCAGCTTGAAGAGGAATCGCTGTCAGATGTAGAAGCAGAAATTGAGAGGTTTAAACAACAACGCGGAACATAATATGCGCATTAACCTATTTTCATACAGCAATTTGAAAGGCAACTCGCAGGTTAAATATGTCGCGGCGTCGTGCATCGGTAGCCTGTTAGCAGTTGCCCTGATTTTTTTCTGGCTTTCTATCTCTCATGCACAGACAGCAAAGCCGGGCGACATTCAAGGTAAGGTTATAGACAGAAAGCGTGAGAAGCCTCTCGTTGCGCAGCCTATGATCCTCACTGTTCATAAAGTAGATACTGTGGAGACCCAAGAAACAACAACAGATGAAAATGGGCACTACCGTTTTGGTAATTTACCGCTTGATCCGAGTGTCCATTACACGGTCTCTACCGTTTATGAAGGCACTGATTATACTGAGAAAGATCTGGTTTTATCAACTTGGGCTCCGAATATAACGCTCGACTTTGACATTGGAGCGTTTACAGACGACAAAACGCAAGTTCAGGTTAAAACGCATACATTTATCATTGGACCGCCGCCTGCGGACCACCCACCAGATGGTGCTGTCACGGTTATTGAGGCAATCGGCGTTGAAAACCGCAGTGATCTGCCTTTTCAAACCCAGCAAGGTACACAAACAGTTGGATTGCATTTGACACTCCCGAAAGGGACTGAGGGTTTTCAACCACATTCACCAACAGCACTCACGATAAATCCTGCCACCAATGCAGTTATTCTCACAACACCACTACCCCCTGGAGAATCGCAGTTAGGCTATACTTATATCTTTCACGTTGAAAAAAATAGACTGGATTTATCCCGTCGCTTGGATTTTGAGACCGCAGAATTCTTGTTCTTTGTCCCTGAGGGTATCGGCTTTGCACCGCGCGCCAAGTTTTTCGGTACACCGAGGCGCGAACAAATCCATAATAACGTTTATCTTATATATCAGAGTACTGCGCCAAAGGCGTTCGAGGCGGGTGAAACGGTTGATTTAACGCTTAATGTAAACATGGGTGGCACCCGTGGTGCCTTACCCGGGCAAACATCTAACCTCGGACAGTTAATTCTTATTACTGTTGCTGCAGCACTCACCGGCGGCTTTTTCGTCGCCGCACTTTTCAAACTCCGATCTGCCAACAATAATACGGCGTCCAATACTGGCGATGCCACAGCACCGCCAGATGCAGGTTGGCTCCGTAAACTGAATCCTGATGACTGTGAACATGTCCGCATAGCAAGGCTTGAATTCATTACATATCTTGATGATAAATACGAGAAGCAAGAGATCTCGGAGCGCGTCTACAAACGCCTGCGCCGAGAACAAACGGAACGCCTCACCACGCTCTTAGAGCAACAAAAAAGGGGAAACAATGCATAGCAAACACCACATCGCTGATTTGATAGTCATGTTAGGTCATATAGATGAGAATGTTCGGGACGCCGCGAAAGCTGAATTGATTGCCATAGGTGGCCCCGCCGTTCCGCAGCTAATTGATGTGCTTACTCAGGAATGCTGGTATGTTTCTGGGTATGGTGCTGAGTTCTACACGCACATCGAAGAATCTGCTATCCCTGTTTACATGGAACAGATGGCGAATCAGGCTTCGGAGATACTGGCAGCAATTGGGGAATCCACGGTCCCAGAGTTGACAGCGGAACTCACGAGAGCCGAACGCGAATTTTCGGAGTGGTTTTATAAGTATTTGCGACCCGAACAGACTGACCGTCTTATCACAATGTTGGCGTACGTTAAGAAAGGAGAATAAGTGCGATGGACAGCGAACGCGCCATAGCTGACTTAATCCACGATTTGTCAGATATGGATGACGATGTCCGCGAGGCTGCGAAAACGGAATTGGTTGCTATCGGTGAACCGGCTATACCACAATTGGTTGAGGCACTTGCCGAGAATTTGTGGGATGTTTCTGATCAAGCCTCCGATGTCTTAGCAGAAATCGGCGAAGCTGCAGTGCCGATTCTTATGGATGAATTGGCGATAGTGGAACGGTACCACGCTCTCTGCATTAGTGATACGTTAAGCCGCATCGGCACACCTGCTATTCCCGCATTGAGTGAAGCTTTACAAGACTTAGACGAGCAGCTTCGCGAGTATGCTGTCCGCGCCTTCAGCCGTATGGGGGTTGCAGCAATTGAGGCAATACCTGTACTCATTCGGGCTTTAGCCGATCCAGAAGAAGAGGTCCGAACCTATAGTGCCTACGCACTCGCAAATCTTGGAGGTGCTGCCAAGGACGCTGTACCCGCCCTGATTGAGGCATTGGAGGACGATTCTGAGCGCGTTCAACACCATGTGGTGTATGCATTGGAAAAGATTGACACGCCAGAAGCGAAACAGGCACTCATAGCATTGTATCCTTAAAAAACTTGAAAATTTGAAGCAAATATGGTATAATTAAAGAAAGTAGACTATTTTATGTGTGTGAATATTAAGAAAAAGGCGCAAATATTGCAACGTAACTAACAAAGAATCAATTTGCTTATTTATCCACCAATCTGGTGTTGTCGGGTTCATCGAACTGTGGCGTGTTTTCGGTAGATTGTACGACATCAGAATGGAATATGGAAAAATTAGAAGGGAGCCAAGATGGCAAAGTACGATTTTGTAATCGCTGTAGGAGGGGCGCCCGGTCAAGGGATTGATACCGTTGGTAAGAGTATGAGCCAAATCTGTGCTCGGCACGGTCTCCACGTCTATACCTATAGTGCTTACCAGTCCCTCATCCGCGGCGGTCATACCTTCCTCACCGTCAGAATTAGTTCCGAACCAGTAGCCAACCACGGCGATAAGATAGACATGATCATTGCCCTGGACCGGAACAGTTTAGAAACACACCTTCCACATGTCGCACCCGGTGGCGCAATTATTTATAACAGTGATGATGTTAAAGCTGCACCAGAGCGCGATGACATCCAGCTCTGTCCTATCTCTTATAGAGAGTTGTCCAACAACACTGATAGAAAAAAGTTAATGCTGAATATCTGTATATTCGGTGTTGCTTTGAAACTGGTTGGCGGAGATTTATCGGTGCTTGAGGATATCCTCGAGCTTACCTTCCTTAAGCGCAAGGGTCAGGCAGTTGTAGATGCTAATGTCGCAGTCGCACGTGCAGGTTACGATTATGCAGCAGAACACTTCACCGCCTTTGAAGCACAGTTTATAAAACAGAAACCGCTCGCTTTTGTTGATGGTAATTCAGCAATGGCAATGGGTGGCGCAGCCGCGGGTGTCAAATTTTACGCTGCCTATCCGATGAGTCCATCAACAGGTGTTCTCCACTGGATGGCTCAGAATGCTCGTAACCTCAATATCATGGTCCGTCAATGTGAGGACGAAATCAGCGTTGTCAATATGGTTATCGGAGCAGCACATGCTGGGTGCCGCGCGATGTGCGCAACATCAGGCGGCGGATTCGCTCTCATGTCGGAAGCCATCGGCAGCGCAGGTATGATGGAAATTCCTATCGTCGTTATTAACGTCCAACGTGGTGGTCCATCCACAGGTTTGCCTACAAAAACCGAACAAGGCGATCTATGGCAAATCCTCGGTGCCAGCCAAGGCGATTTTCCGAAAATCGTTGCTGCACCTACAAGCATCATGGACGGCTTTGATACCATCCCTGAGGTTTTCAATCTCGCAGATAAGTTCCAATGCCCAGGCATGGTACTCTCTGATCTGACCCTCTCCATGGGCTTCACAACCTTTGCCCCAGAATCTGTCAATTGGCAGCCAGAAATTGACCGTGGTTCACTTATCAGTGGTGATATACAGCCGAACGGTGAATACCTCCGTTACGAGATTACTGATAGTGGAATTTCGCCGAGAGCGATCCCCGGTACACCCGGACACGTTCACGTCGTTGCTACCGATGATCATGATGAAGATGGTACCCTAATTAGTGATGAGTTCACGAATCCTCACAAACGGCGCGATATCATGGAGAAACGTCAGCGGAAGATGGACGGTATCATGGAACTGCTCCCACCCCCAACGCTTGAAGGACCAGAAGATGCCCAAATTACGCTCGTCGGGTGGGGTTCCACACACAGTGTTATTGGGGAAGCTGCGGAACAGCTAACAGAAGCTGGCATTCCCACCAACCATATCCATTTCAAATGGCTCTATCCAATGGACGAGAATGCGGTCAACGAGGTGCTCTCGAAATCGGCGCATTCCATCGTCGTTGAGTGTAACTATACCGGTCAATTCGCACGATTCCTACGTGGTGAAACCGGCTTTACAGCCGACGGACATATCCGCAAATACGATGGCGAACCATTTATGCCACACCACATTGCTGACGGAGCCCGTGAACTTTTAACAAGTAAGACAGACCTTTATGTCCCCTATCAGGAAATTGTTGTCTAAAAAGGAGGATGAATCAGATGGCGAGAAAAGAAAGACCGGCGAAACGGGAAAGACCAATTAAAGGTGCACCCACGGCGAGAGACTTCCAAGGCGATGTAAACCCTGATTGGTGCCCAGGCTGTGGGGACTATAGCGTGCTCCGCGCTCTCCAAACTGCTTACGCGAAGTCTGGACGCGGCAATCATGAACACATGACTGTTAGTGGAATCGGATGCTCTTCTAACCTCCCCGGCTATGTGAGAACTTATGGGATGCATACCCTCCACGGACGGTCTTTGGCAGTCGCAACTGGTGCCAAACTTGCGAATCACCAGATGAACGTGGTTGTAACCGGCGGTGATGGAGATGGATACGGCATTGGTGGAAACCATTTCGTCCACACGATGCGGAAAAATATCGACCTCCTCTACATTGTCATGAACAACCAGATTTATGGGCTAACCATTGGTCAAGCTTCACCAACCAGTATGCTCGGGATGGAGACCAAAAGCACACCATTTGGCAACATAGAGGCACCCCTCAATCCAATTGCTATGGCAATTGTTACAGGGGCAACTTATGTCGCCAGAGGTTTCAGTGGTGATCAGAAGCAGCTAACAGACTTGATGTACGAAGGCATGCAACACCGTGGATTTGCCCTTATTGATGTGTTTAGTCCGTGTATTACCTTCAATAAAGACAATACATACGACTTCTTCAAACCGCGTGTTCAGGCACTCGAAAATCACGATCCGAGCGACCAGGAGGCTGCGCTTAAACAAGCCGTCAAGTGGGGAGACGAAATTCCGATCGGATTGTTCTACCAAGATACCAGTCGTCCTGCTTTGGACGAGATGGAACCTGTTTTAGAAAACGGTCCCATGGCGCATCAATCCCTTGGTATTACTGAGGAACAGGGTGATGCCATCATCCGGCGTATGATGTAAAGACGCGTGTGGTAGCGGTGGGTTGTTGTGCACCCTACTTTTTATTTCTAATACGCTCCATCCCAGTAACAGATGGAAACCTTGGCATATAGGGCGGGTCGGTGTCCCGCCCAATGTCTTTTTTGTCCATTACGGAATCGTTCACACCATGCGTATCCGTGCTTCCCAGCTCACAAAGGACTTTGGACACCGCTCAATTGTCAAAAATGCTTCGCTTTCGGTTCATCCCGGAGAGGTGGTTACGATTTTCGGTCCCAACGGTGCGGGGAAAACGACGCTCATCAACATTCTCGCCACACTCCTCCGGCCGACATCAGGGGAACTTGAGATTGAAGACACAGATGCAATTGCGGATGCCTCGCGCGTGCGAAAGACGTTGGGCGTTGTCATTCATGAACATCTGGCTTACCCGACCTTCAGTCCTTATGAAAATCTCAAGTTTTTCGGACAGATGTACGAGGTCAAAGAATTTGAACATCGCGCAATGACGCTTCTCGCAGAAGTCGGTCTGCAGCGTTTTATTCATGAACCTCTGCATATTTTCTCTCGTGGCATGACGCAGCGCTTTATGATCGCCAGAGCCCTTCTCCATGCCCCCTCGGTGTTGTTACTCGATGAACCCTTCTCCGGGTTAGATACTTCTGCTAAGCAGTTCGTCTTGGAACGCATTACGCAGGAACGCCAAAAAGGAACGGGCATTGTCGTTACGACACACAACACGGAACTGGGCTATCTCGTGGGCACAAGGTTTCTCTTTATGATGGATGGAGAATTGGAAGAGGTCGCACAGAAAGATGAGATCACAGCGGAAACGCTTCTGCTCACGTATGAGGAACGGTTGGTCGGCAAACCGATCTAAAGCAGCTGTAGATAGACACTTTTAAGTCGAGACAAACATGAAGCCGTTCCGTCAAATTGGCGCGTTAATTCGCAAAGACCTTGGACTCCAATTCCGTTCGAAAGAGACACTGGCATTAATTTTCGTCTTTAGTGTCCTCGTTGTTCTCATCTTCGCTTTTGCGTTTGGTCCGATTTTTCCTGAAAGAATAGAACGTGGTAAATTAACAGCGAGTGTCCTCTGGGCAGCGTTCGTTTTTGCAGGAATCATCACCTTAAATCGTTCATTCACAATAGAACACGCACACGCTGCTTTGCAGGGTATTCGGCTTACCGGGGTCGATGCTGGAAACCTCTACCTCTCTAAAGTTGTCAGTAACGTTATTTTTCTGTTTTTATTGGAAATTGTCATAACTCCCATTGCCCTTCAATTCTTAGATTTACTTGACGTGGTAACGGTAGGTATATTACTGAAATTGTTTGGCGTACTGAGTATCGGTACACTTGGCTTTTGCGCTGTCGGTGTGCTGTTAGCTGGTATGTCTACAAGTGCAAATGGTGGTGAAAGTCTTCTCTCTGTTATCCTACTCCCCCTTGTTATCCCTATCATTATGGGCGGTGCGAAGTGTACTGTCTCACTTTTGGTAACCGGTGGCTTGGAAAACAGATTTTGGTTGAAGCTGCTCATCGGCTACAGTTTAGTCTTTTTGGCATCTGCGTACCTACTCGCGGAGGCTGTTATTGAGGAATAGTGCCAGTCACATTGGCTCACACGTGGTGACTTGTAAAAAAGGAGAAAGAGTTGTCAGAAATTATCCATATCCATGCACGGGAGATATTAGACTCGCGTGGTAACCCGACAGTTGAAGTTGACGTTGATTTAGCATCAGGGGTATTCGGGCGCGCCGCTGTCCCCTCTGGTGCGTCTACAGGTGAGCACGAAGCGGTTGAACTACGCGATCAGGATGCCGACCGTTATTTGGGAAAGGGTGTTCAGAAAGCTGTTGAGAACGTTAATACAACTATCGCTGAGGCCCTTTTGGGGGAAGATGCCTTCGCGCAAAGCGATATTGATACCGCTATGCGTGAACTTGATGGCACGGAAAACAAAAGCCGGCTCGGTGCGAACGCGATTTTAGGCGTCTCTTTGGCTGTCGCTAAAGCTGCTGCTGCTGAAATCGCGCAGCCGCTCTATCGCTACATCGGTGGAACAAACGCAAAAGAGCTGCCCTTACCGATGATGAATATTCTAAACGGTGGCTCTCACGCTGATAACAACGTTGACATCCAAGAATTTATGGTGATGCCGGCGGGCGCGACGAGTTTTGCTGAAGCGCTCCGCATGGGTGCTGAGATCTTTCATAGTCTCAAAGCAGTTTTACAGGAACGGAATTGCAACACCGCTGTCGGCGATGAAGGCGGATTCGCACCCGATTTGGGGTCTAATGAGGAAGCGATCGCTGTGATTATCGAAGCCATTGAACGCGCACGTTACGCTCCCGGTGATGATGTCCTTTTGGCATTGGATGCCGCCTCCAGTGAATTTTATGATCGGAACACTGGCACCTACGAATTAAAAGCGGAGACGCAATCAACCAAATCGCCCGCAGAGATGGTTGCTTTTTACGCCGAACTCTGTGAGAAATACCCGATTGTCTCTATTGAAGATGGTATGGACGAAAACGACTGGGAAGGTTGGAAACACTTAACCGAGGCGATCGGCGATAAAGTTCAGCTCGTCGGCGATGATCTTTTTGTCACCAATACTACGCGTTTACAACAGGGAATTGATGGACAGATCGGTAACTCTATCCTAATCAAAGTTAATCAGATTGGTACTTTAACGGAAACACTTGATGCTATTGAGCTTGCCCGACGCTTCAACTACACGGCTGTCGTTTCACACAGGTCGGGTGAAACAGAGGATACCACTATTTCTGACCTTGTTGTTGCAACGAACGCTGGACAGATAAAGACGGGTTCGCTCTCTCGCACTGATCGGGTCTGCAAATATAACCAACTCCTTCGGATTGAGGAAGAATTGGCGGAAAATGCTATATTTGCTGGCAGAAAGGTTTTCTATAATTTGGCGGATTTCCGTTAGCACTCTGTAAGAGTCATCAGGGCGTTCACTTCGTTCGCTTTCAGTTGTCAGTCTTCAATGGGCATGGAAACTTGTATACTTTTTGTGTTTCCATTGCCGCTTTTTTGAAAACTGAAAGGTTTGCGTAGCAAACCGTACTGATAACCGACAACTATTAAGAGGTATATCCTATGGGCATTGTGCGTCTAATCCTATTTGTAATTGCGATCGGTTTGCTTTTGGTCAGCGTCAGGCAATTCATGAACGGCTACAGCGACTGGCAACGGGCGCAGATTGCTGAGGAAGCCTACCGTGCTGAGATACGAAAATTGGAAGTCGAACGAGATCAACTGCAACAGCGCGTCGAAATGCTGAAGAGTGATACACTCACAAAGGAAAGGCTTGCCAGAAAGCGACTTGGCTACGTTAAACCTGGCGAACTCAAGTTTAAAGTTGTCAAACCTGATGTAGTTGAATGATTTTGCTTTGTTTTAAGTTAAAAACCGTATCGGTAGAAAGAAATATAGCTGACATTTATCAAAGTTATGGTTACACGACTAAAAGCGTTGCCTAAGGGCATGT
>JAPPNJ010000079.1 GCA_028818705.1 Candidatus Poribacteria bacterium | reverse complement strand
AAATCGCGCTGGGCAGCATTGCCGGTTTCTCTCTATTTGTTAGCGGTATCGGTATCATGAATATGTGCCTTATCTCTGTTGGTGAGAAAACGCGCGAGATAGGTCTGCGGAAATCGGTCGGTGCAAGACGAATTCACATCTTCTATCAATTCTTGACAGAATCCATCTGTCTCTGTTTTTGTGGGACACTTCTCGGAATCGCGGGCGGATGGCTCGCAGCACACGGCATGGCACGCCTTGCCGTCCGTATCGTTCCAATTGTGCCGACGTGGCCTGTCGTTCTCTCTGGACGTTGGATACTGATCTCCGTTATCTTTTCAATTTTTATGGGCGTTAGCTTCGGAGTCTACCCTGCAATGCGGGCAGCGCGACTTTCACCCATTGATGCACTTCGTGCCGAGAATTAAGGAGGAATTCTTGAAAAATTTCTGTTTACTTTTAACTCTTTATCTGTTTTTTTACGCTCTTATTTTTACAGCTGCAGACACGCCAAAGGCCCGTCCTGATAGTCACGCGCCTATTGACGTGATGGGTGACCATGGGCATAAAGCCGGTGAAGTCATGCTCTCTTATCGGTTCATGGCGATGGACATGCAAGGACTACAATCTGGAACTACCTCCATTGAGACTGCTGATGTTCTAAAAGATTTTATGATGGCACCTACCGCTATGCAAATGCAGATGCATGGTTTCGGTACCATGTTCGCCCCACATGATAAACTCACGCTCATGGCGATGATGAATTATCGACTTCTCCGTATGGAGATGGAAGGGGCACATCTCCACAAAGAAGGGGACCATGGGCACCCCGTAGGACATCACGAAATGTCAAGTTCAGGGTTTGGCGATGCTAAACTTGAGGCACTGCTGACACTCTGGAAAAGACCACACCTCATACTTCTCGGAAACATCGGCGTTTCGCTTCCCACCGGTTCTATTTCAAAAAATGGAGAGGAGGGCAACCTTCTCCCCTACCCGATGCAACTCGGGAGCGGTTCTTTTGAAGCGCGTCCAGGAGTCACGCTTTTTGGGTATAGACAAAACTGGTCCTATGGTGGTCAATTGCGCGGCACGTTTCCATTGCATACGAATTCACAAGAATACCGTCACGGTACTGCAATGTCAGTGACTGCATGGGGTGCGCGGCGATTTAGCGACTGGCTCAGTCTGAGTGGAAGGCTTTTCTTTACGCATTGGAAAGATATTTCGGGGCGAAATCCGACGTTGAACCCACTCATGAGTCCAAGCCATCGTCCTGACTGGCGCGGCGGTCAAAGACTGACTCTCGCGATTTCAAGCAATCTGATTGTCCCGACAGGCACCTTTGCGGGTCAACGCCTGGCAGTTGAATTTCAGATACCACTCTATCAAAACCTCACTGGTACACAATTGAAAACGACATGGAGGCTCATTCTTGGTTGGCAGTACGCCTTCCATTTGTAGGGACATAATGAAATATTTAGAAAAATTAAAACCGCTTTGGAAACCCACACGTGCTTTTCTGCCGTGGGCACTCTTGGGTGTTATTCTCTTCGTTGCCTTCTATATTCGGATTCAAGGTGTTCCGAACATCCCGGAGGGACAATTTACTGGAAATGATCCCTATCTCTACTATTGGCAAGCGCAAATTGTGTCTGAGAACGGTTCACTGCCTGCACGCGATATGCACCGCTGGCTCCCCCTCGGCAGGGATCTCGGACAGACGCTAAACGCCTATTCTTATGCTATCGCGTACGCGCATAAAGGGATAACGCTCATTTTTCGCGATGTCTCACTTTATCAGGTAGCACTCTTCGCACCCGTTGTCTGTTTTCTGTTAGGATTGGGTGTCCTCTGTTCCTTTCTTTATCGGAACTTTGGACTGCTTTTTTTAAGTATCTTTGGCATCCTTTTAGCAACCCTCCCCGGTATTGTTGAACGCAGTGCCGCTGGCTTCAGCGACAGAGACAGCTGGTGTTTGATGTTAGGTATCTTTGCAATTGTAACCTATCTCATTTCCCTACAAACACAACGCCCGCGCAGCCGACTTTTGTGGATGCTCGCCAGTGGCTTTACCGTCTTTCTCGGTGGTATCAGTTGGGAAGGTTTCGGCGTTTTCCTTAGCGTCATCTTGTGTATTGAACTCTGGAGATTCCTTACATCTGAAAAGGAAGAGGGGCTACGGTTATATCTTCTCTGGGTATGTACCTTCGTGCCAACGCTTTACTTGGCATCGTCCGCCTATCGGAGTGGAGAGGGGTTCGCAACGCACCTATTTGCCTTTGTGCTGATGCCACCACTTGTCCTATTAGGGATTCGTGCCCTTCGGCACGTTCTTATCACAAAATTATCGTTTGCGGACACATTCCGCCCACACGCCAGAAACCTCTCCCTGGGATTAACACTCGCGAGCCTTGCCCTGGCACTCGGATACGTGTTGATGCAATTTGACACTTTCGTAACCACTACTGTTCCATTAAGCCAAAACCAACTCATGCAAACCGTGGGAGAACTCAACGTGCCGGATTACAGATATTGGGTCTTCCGATACGGCAGTCTCTTTTTCTTGGGGAGTCTGGGATTCATGAGTGTCGGCATTCGTCTCTGGAAAAACAGCGGCACGGTGTTAGCAGTGTTTATATTTCTGTTCATGCTCACCACCTTTTTTCAAGCGCGACTTGAGACCCTTTTAGGCGCGTCTGGGGGTAGCATCCTCTTTTTCGCATCGCTTGGAGGCATGTCGCTTTTGCTCCTCTTCATTGCATGGCGACAACGCGAAGCACCAAAACAAGAACTTGTCTATATTGCGATGGCTGTTTGGTTTCTACTCTGGGTATCGCTTTCCCGGGATGCGAAACGCTACGACTTCTTTATTGGACTTCCCATTGCGTTCTTTACCACTGAACTGATATACAACATTGGGTTATCTGTGACTGAAAGGCTCAAGAGTGCTCAATTTCTCGGTACAAACTTCAAGGAACGGCTGCCGCTGCGTGTTATAAAAGTTGGTATTGCTGTCGTTGTCGTTGCTTCCTTGATGTATTGGAGACCTGCTGGGGAACACGCGGAACGCTCAGTTTTCGCCGCAACAGAGATGCGCCAAGCCAAGCCCGGAGATTCTCCGGTTGCAAAGGCGTTTGCGTGGATGAAAACAGAACTGCCACACACCGCTGTTGTCGCTGCGCGATGGGGGTTCGGCAGCCAACTGAATGTCCTCGGTGGGGTCAAAACCGTTATTGATCAAGATCACTACATCCAGCACTGGATCCACCTCTACAATGAACATGTGCGTGATGCTACCGATGCACGATCTGCGTTAGAATTCCTAAAAACCCACGGGGCGACACATCTCATGCTAACACAAAGTCAACCGCCGGAAGTTTTTCTGCAAGGCGAGTTGAGCAACGCGTTTGTTCCTGTCTATCCAACTGAGAACTTTACAGAGGCAAGAACCAAGGTGTGGGAGATTCACTATCCGGCGGATATTCAACCGAATCCGAAATATCTCGCAACAGAACCGTAGGAGAGGTTTGTAACTCCGACACATGATTGCAAATACCATAACCCTCTGTCGTCTGTTGTTAACCTTTGCTGTTATTGTCCTATTTGGCAGGCATAGGGCATTAGATATCGGGTTGATTGTGACTATTGCGCTTATTTTCGCACTTGATGGCGTTGATGGATATATTGCACGTAGACGCAAAGAGACATCAAAACTCGGCGAAGTTCTTGACACTGTCGCGGATAGAATCATTGAAAACACCTTTTGGATTTATTTTACGACGATAGGACACCTCCCGTTATGGATGCCTATCGCTGTTATGGCACGAGGATTTATTACGGACAGTTTGCAACGGTTTTTTGGATACCCAGAAAGCGGATGGACACACGCCCTCACGCGTTCACGCACCAGTCGTACCCTTTCTGGCATCACCAAAATGTTAGCCTTCACGAGTCTTGCGAGCACGAGTTTTTTGAAAATCCCTGCCTTGGAACAAGGAAGTTTCATACTTGCCACCATCGCCGTTGGGTTCTGTCTCCTCCGTGGGTTGCCATTCTTTTTTATTCCGAGCAAAAATGCACAACGCAGATATTGAGAGATGAAGGGTGGCAGGACGCGAAGGACAAGAAGCCTCCCCGAATCTTCCAATCCTGCAATCAAAGTACGGGGTTCTGCGTAAATTCTACCAGTAATATATTACGATACCCTTCCATTCCGTGATATCTCTCCGAAAATTAGTTTGCATATAAAAAACAGTTCTGATAAACTTTAAAATTAT
>JAPPNJ010000157.1:2079-42780 GCA_028818705.1 Candidatus Poribacteria bacterium | reverse complement strand
TAACCATACCGACACAACCTGCCCAGTTGTCTCCACGCGGTGGTGTCATACGGAGGCGACAAACGTTTACCAGCAACAAAAACCCGCCGAACCAACAGATGCCCATATACAGGACGAGGTTCGTGCCCATGTCCAGACCGCCACGGAAAAGCGCGACAATAAGTGCTGCGACTATCGCCACCAGTGCCGACACCCAATCTGTGTCGTACCAGTAAAGCGGACTTTCGTGTCGTTGCATTCGTCTCGGTGCAAGAACGTGATCGATGATTACTGCTTGGAGCGACCAGCCAATAAACACAGCAGCAATAGGCGTAAAAAGTAGGGATAACTGCGTATGCGTCAGAAATGCAGGCAACGCAGTGCCCGCACCACCGAGGGATGCCCACAAGAAACCGATGGCAAATAGATTGGCGAACCCGTAAAGTACAGTCGGCGAGTGCGAAGAATGGCTGTACCCGACGACCATCATATAGGACATACTGCCACCGAAGGACCAGCCGAGCGCACCAAACAGTGCAAAGTAGTGGACATGCCGCCACCAATCCTCACGTCCGGAGAGCAGGACAATTGCCATAGCCGCGAGCGCACCCGGAAGTGCTGCACCGTATTCATGCCCGAAGTTGCCGCGTATGCCCCATCCAACACACAGAGACAAACTACACAAAAGCACCATTTCCCACGGAATAACTGCCATGTCCATATCTATAGCCTCCATCTGACCGCTGATTCGTTGATTTGTTGTTTTATTATGTAGGTTTTCGCGTTTATTGTCAATTTTTCTCCTACACACTCTTCTTGTAGGAGGCGGTGAATACTCTATAGCATTCATACCGTTGATTCTTTCCAAATCCCGACTCTTCTTGTAGGGGATTTCCAAATTGTGCTACTAAAGCACAATTTGTCTTAGCTTACATTTCCCGACTGCCGACCGCTGACTGCTGGGTGCTATAAACTACACATTGCATCTATTTTCTGTCCGTGATACGATAAACACATATAGAAAGCGATATTACTGGAGGCTATAAGTTATGAATCGTGTACGGATAGGTGTTATCGGGTGTGGCGCAATCGCGCAAGTGCATCATCTTCCTAATCTTACCGCGCTTCACCGAGAATTTGAGGTGCCAATTGTCTGTGATCTCTCTCCCGGTGCCGCACAAGCAGTCGCAAAACGGTTCCACGTCCCCCAATATGTTACAGATTACAACGAATTGCTCGCTACAGATGTGGACGCCGTTCTGCTTTGTCACGGTGATCCAAAGACAGCGGTTGCCCTTGCTGCATTTGAGGCAGGAAAGCACGTCTTTATCGAAAAACCGGTCTGTTTTTCACTGCAAGAAATCGACGCTATGCTAACCGCACAAAGTAAAGCCGGAACCGTCGCACAAGCCGGTTATATGAAAGTGCATGATCCCGCTTTTCAACTCGCCAAGCGCGAAGTCGATGCAATGGAAAGTTATCGCTTCGTCCAAATTAACCATCTCCATCCAAATAATAGCTTACACCTCAGCCAGTTTGATGTGGAGCGGTTTAACGATGTCCCACCCGACGCATTTAAACCCGCAGGTGAAGCGCGAGATATAGCACTTGCGCAAGCAATTGGAGATGTTCCACCAGAAGCCAGAGGCGCGTTTTTCCTACTTTCGGGCAGCATGATTCACGACATCTATAGCTTACGGGTGATGCTCGGTTCGCCGAGCGAGGTTATTAGTGCCGAGGTCTGGGCTGACGGACGCGGGGTGAGCATCGTATTTGCCTATCCGAACGGCGCACGCTGTATCGCGACATGGGTGGACCTACCGGATCTATGGGACTTTAAAGAGACTTTGGAAATCTATGGTGATAAGAAAAGGGTGATTGTATCCTATCCGACAGGTTTTTCACGGGGGATCCTGTCAGAAGTAACGATACACGGGATAGATGCCGATGGTACGACTTATAGCAAGAACCCTGCGGTTGAATGGGAGAGCGCATTTGTCAGTGAGTTGCGGCACTTCCACGCCTGTATTACGGAGGGGAAAGCGTGTTACACGTCTCTGGCATCCGCACGGAACGATATCGCGCTGATTATTGATATTGTACAGTGTTACATGCAGCGGAAACCTATTGTGTGTGAATGCACCTCGGAGAGGTAGGCGAGGTTTCCTAACCTCGCCCATTCACTCGACAAATCGAAGCAATTTCTCTAATAAGGTTGTAGGTAGGCGAGGTTTCCTAACCTCGCCCATTCACCCTAATTCTATCCCTTATTCTTCTTCCACCGGTTTGATATGTACTTCACCCTCCACCGGAGCCATACCATCCCCCATCTCTTCGCCTTTTATTATGATGGTCGCATCTCGCGATCCCGTCACAATAAAGCCGTCGATAATGAGTTCCACCTCAACAGGTTCTGGTGGTTCCACCTCTTCTGGAATCCCTAATGCATCTAATCCTGGAAAACCTTCAGGAAGCGGGAAATCCCCTGGAATCTCACCATCGTCATTCCCGTTTTCCTCACCCTCTTCTGGCATTTTGCCATCTTCAGGCGGTAAGAAACCTTCCGGTGGCAACAAACCTTCTGGCGGTAGGAAGTCTGGTGGCAGACCTGGGAATCCACCAAGACCCGGCGGTGTTAGCGTTACCGTGATTAAACCCGGATCCATCTGATCTTCTTCCATCTGTTTGATGAGCTCATCCAGATTTGTTGGAACGGGTTTCTCCTCTTCATCGCCGAATGGATCAAAGTCAAATCCAAAATCAGGAATTGCCCCAGGCGGCGGTCCAAGTGCTCCAAGGTCTCCAAAGCCACCAAACAGGTCAAATGCGCTCGCAGCAACATTGATGTTTGCTTCACCGGCAGGGAAATCTTCAGGCACCTCAAGGGTGACCTCTCGCTGTATCGTGCGTTCAGCACCAGCGGTGCTCCAGTGTGGAACTAACGTAATTGACACAGTAACGCTTTCGCCCGGCATTACCTCTTCAGGCGCGATAACTTCCGATATATCAGCTTTCGCAATTTGCGGTGTGTCCGTCATAGATATCGACACCGCTTTCAATGTCGCTTTGCCCGCACTGTTTGAAAGTGTATCAGCGAAGGACCTGACGATTTGATCTACCTTTATCAGGACATCTGTAGGTGCGGATGGAGAAGCCGACCGAAACGGCTCGGTATAGACAATATCCGTCTCTTGAAACTGTAGTGTAACGGTTCCATCTACCGTACCGTTGCTTGATTCCATCCGAAGGGCACCCAGTGTCCCCGCTGCAACCATTGAGATAAACCCTTCCTGACCATAAGCCACACGGTGGTGTTTTTCTATCGCTGTTGTGCTATTCGCTGGATGATAAGAGACCTTGACGGGGATCGTTGGGGGCGGCGCACCCAATTCACCGACTATCGCTGGTGCTAAGTCCTTCGTTATTCTTCCGATCGGCTTCCCGTAATGGGAGACAGATTTATAGGATGCAATCAGATTCGGGATGATGCCGTTGACAACAGCCCTATAGACTGGTAAGGCAGACTTACCATCGGCAAATAACGGATGCCCGAAAGCTACAAATTTGTCGTCATAAACTTGCGTCACGGTTCCATATCCCACAATGTTAACAATATCACCTGTAACCGCAGCGGTACCAATCATATCTCCTGCCGCAAGTTTCAGTGAGGCACCTATTGGGGGGGCTGCAAGCACACCACCAGGTGCAGCAAACAATTCAACAAAACTATATCGTGAGTCGGTGAGATGTGAGGAGAGTTCCTGAAGCGTATGAGGTTGTATCCCTGAAATCATCACAGGTGTTTTAACGGGGGTGTAGGTCGCATTGATCCCCACAGCGGGTGCAGCAGGAACGGGGACTGCCTCAAGCACCTCGCCAAACGTTTGATAATCGATTGTGGCTTCCATCGCGTCGATGGAAGTTACCAAGAACCGACTGGGAGCCTTCCCAAAACTCTGACCGTAAGCAAGCGCGCCCATAATACGTCCCGGTGGACCGACGGGACTCCCTGACATGCCTCTCGCGATGCCGCCCATTGCCTCAATTGATTCATCCATCAATTCGCATTCGTAGAGCGGAAACCCTAAGTCTAAATATCGAACGCCACGGAACCGCGCCTGAAGCACAACTCTGCTTGTGCCTTCAAGGACTGTAACGATTTGAACGGGTGTTTTATCTGTCAGTTTTCGGGCTTCATCTTCATACATATTTTCAAGAACGACATCGCCAAGAAGTGGCGCGGCGTTAAATCCAGTTAGAAGTTCGCCCGTAATCGGATTTTCTATTTCTGTCTGTTCGTCATCAGGAGAGCAGCTCAATTGACAGAGCATCACAAGCACAGTACTTGCCAGCACGAAAAAAAATCTCATTCTTATTCCTCCAGAATAGAGTTTCTCCTATCTGTGTTATTGTTTGAAAAATTAAGTTTTACGCAAGGTTATCAGTCATTGCCCTTGACTGGTAACCCACAACCAACAACTTTGCATATAATAACGCTATTTAAAGACAGTGAGATTACGAAAGATTCAAAAAAAAATGGCGCGGTTAAAAACCGCGCCTACCATTTAGCAGTAGTCGGAATTACCATGCAACCCAGCCGCCATCAACTGCGATTGTCTGTCCAGTTACCCAGTTCGCTGCATCTGATGCTAAAAACAAAACCGCACCGACAACCTCGTCTACCTCACCGACACGCCCCATGGGAATTCGGCGGACAACATCTTCATAGAACTCTTTGCGTTGTAAGAGTACATCCGCAAGTGGGGTGCGTGTAAATGCCGGAGCAACAGCATTAACCGTGACGTTATGCGGTGCCCATTCAACGGCGAGTCCTTTTGTAAGCAACACAACACCGCCCTTGCTCCCTGAATACGCCGTCCGTAAGGGACCGCCTACCAAACCCATTGTCGAAGAGATATTGATAATTTTCCCACTCTCCCGTTCTATCATCGGTTTAACAAGCGTCTGCGTCAAAAAGAACAAACCTTTCAGGTTGAGATCGTAGATCGCATCCCAATCCTCCTCGGTTAACTCAAGCGCCGGTTTCGGACGGTTGGTTCCGGCATTGTTCACGAGGACATCTACCCTGCCCCATACGTCAGTCGCTTCTTGCGCCCCTTTGGCGACCTGATCCATATCGCTAACGTCAAACACAATAGATGCTGCCTCACCACCGTTGGTGCGAATTTCGCTTGCAACCTCTTCGAGGTCAGACGGTGTACGACTGTTCAAGATGACTTTTGCTCCCATCTGTGCAGCCGCTATTGCGATCCCTCTGCCGATACCTTTGCCGGAACCGGTTACTAACATTACCTTATCTTTTAACTCAAATCCTGGAAACGCCATATTTTAGCCTCCAATCGCTAATTTCAAAGTATTTTCCAATAACATTGCGCGCGTCATCGGCCCTACACCGCCCGGTACAGGTGTGATAAATCCAGCCACCTCTCTAACGTCCTCAAATTTGACATCCCCGACGGCGCGTCCGTTTATATGATTAATGCCAACATCGATAACTGTGGCACCCGGTTTCACCATATCTGCAGTGATAAACTCAGGCTTACCAATAGCTACAATCAGAAGGTCCGCTTTTCGCGCCTGCGCCGCAAGGTCCGGCGTACGGGAGTGGCAATACGTAACCGTCGCATTCCGGTTCAGGAGCATTAACCCAACAGGCTTCCCAACAAGTGGACTCCTGCCAATACACACAGCGTGTTTACCTTCAATCTCTTCACCGCTCAGTTCAATCAGACGAATAATGCCGGTCGGTGTACAAGGAGTTACACCTTCGCGGTTGATGAGGAGATTCCCTAAATTGACAGGGTTCAGTCCGTCTGCATCTTTGTCTGGACTGATGTTATCGATGACAGCCTCTTTGTCTATGTCTTCTGGCAGTGGCATTTGTACCAACATCCCGTGAATATCTGATCGTGTATTCAAATCTTCAATATGCTCAATGAGCGCACTTTGGCTGACATCTGCTGACAGACGATGGACTTCAGAGTGGAAATGAACTTTCTCACAATCACGTTGTTTGTGTTTGATATAGAGTGATGATGCTGGGTCGTCCCCTACTTGGACAACTGCGAGACCGGGGGTGAATGTGAGTTTTTTTAACTTCCGCCGGATCTGGCTCCGGATGTGCTTCGCAAGACGAGTGCCATTAAGGAGTTCGGCTGACAAATCTGTTTCCCTCCAGTTTGAGAAAGCAAGTTGATTCGGTATTAGCGACGTGCTTGTAAGCGGGCGAGTTTTTCTCGAAGTTGGGCAACCTCAGCCTCAGCCTGCTGTCGTGCGATGCTCTCTTGTGCTGCGCGGGCCTCGGCAGTTTCTGCACGTGCCTCGGCAGCCTCTGCAGGGGTCTGAAGCCACTCACCCGCAACTGGATCATAAATTCTTAAATCTGCTTCAGGAATGTGGAAATCTAAACCCAGAGCCGACGAATGAAAACCCTCCCCCTCCCCACGCGAAACCGGCGCATATATACCATCTACTAACTCAAATCCCATGAGGGGCGAGGGTAAATATAAACCCTCCGCATCATAGAGAAAATAATTCTGTATGCCCAGCGAAGCGTAGAGCACCTTCTTACCCGTGAGATCGTTTTCATACGTGCTTTTGCTGCTGAACTCCATCACGAAATCAGGGACCTTTCCTTCTTCCCAGACCTTATAGGTCAGACGGCGTTTCTGCCCTATCCCGAAGGTGACGAGAACATCCGGGGAGACTACCTTGCCGGGCGAACCCTCTACATAATACATCATTATATCACCAGAAATATAGACTTCGGGTTGTTGTACGAAATGTGTCTCAAGGACTTGTAAAGTCCATATTAACTGCCGTCTATGCTCATCGCTTGCTGCCATGCGGTTGCCGTCCGTTTCAGGGTAAAATATGCTTGTTTCTGTGGGTGCATAAGGGATCTGGAGCCCTTTGGGGTAGGTTTTCATCCGTATATCTCCTTTGCTGTGAGCCACTGAAAAACGGGCTTCAAATTTTCAATCTCGATCTACATCGTGTGTTAATTATAACCGAAAATAGAGAAGCAGTCAAACACTTTTGTTTTTAACCCAAGTTGCTACTAACAGGTTTTGGACATTTCAGAAAGCCATTGCAGTCGCTTTCCCCACCCCCGGTGAATGCCATAAGGCATTCATACCGTTGATTCAGGGGTGCTATGTCTATAGAAAAGTGGTTTTTAGTTCCCCGCACTCCCGGTGAATGCCATACGGCATTCATACCCGGTGAATGCCCTAAGGCATTCATACCCGGTGAATGCTCTATAGCATTCATACCGTTGATTTTGATTCTGATTTCGGAGTGCTATGTCTATAAGAAACTGGCAACTTGGGTTTTTTAGTGAAAATTCAGGCGATCGAAAACGAAATCACCCTATCCGTGCATCATTTTTTCTCGCAATCCACAACCAACATATTGACTTTTTCTTGTATATGCTGTATCATGACCGCAAAAAGGCGGGAGCAGAAAAATGATTCATGTAGGTGTCGGACATTCACAAAGCCTCTCCACTACTGAAGCAGCGGAACGCGCAACACGCATGGCAATGGGGAATGCAGGTATCGCCAAAGCCGATCTCGCCATTGTCTTCGCTACTATTAATTATCAGGCAGAATATCAAGAGTTATACCAAGCAGTCCAAGCGAACTCCAGTTGTGATGAACTTATCGGTTGTAGTGGGATGAGCGTCTTAACTTCAGCCGGAGAATTTGAAGGAGAACCTGCTATTGCTGTAATGGTTCTCCGATCCGAAGAACTTTCAGTTGTGTCGTTTGCTGTACAGGGGACAGAACCCGAAATTGGCGCGCAGATACACGAGCAAATTCAACCTGAGATAAGCGATGATTCACTCCTCGTAATTTTCCCAGACATTCGCGCGCTAAATCCAGCCGAACTCGTAAATCACATTGATAGTGGTGGTACTGCACTACCTATCGTTGGAGCGGCTGTCTCAGGGGACGCAACCGGGGCGCAGATGTACCACTGGAAGGGCGAACAAGCGACAGAGAGGGGGGTAACAGGAGTCCTGTTAACCGGAACCTTCAGCACAGAGATCGGTGTTGCGCAGGGGTGTCAACCTATTGGGAAACCACGAGAGGTCACAAAAGCCGATGGGCGCGTCATCTTTGAACTCGACGGTGAACCCGCATTAGAAAACTTTAAAGGGACATTACAACTCCTAACGCAAGACGATATTCGCAGATCGGGTGGAACGGTTTTCGTCGGGATCGCAATGGATGCTGAAAATAGAAATCCGACACGAGGGGATTTTCTAATTCGCAATCTGGTCGGTATAAACGAACAACACGCCGCGCTCGCTGTATCCGAGGAAGTTTCAGAAGGACAACTGGTGCAATTCCACCTTCGGAATCCAGCCGCGGCAGCGGAAGAGATTCAGGCGATCATCGCACAATTGGCTGAGAAAACACAGGCACAGCCACCAGCATTCGGGCTCTATTTTAACTGCTTAGGACGTGGTAAAGGACTTTACGGTGCTCCGAATCACGACATCAGCATTATCCAAGATAAATTCCCAGGACTCCCTATTATCGGATTCTTCGGGAACTCAGAATTCGCACCAATTGGCGGACGTAATTTCTCACACGCCTATACTGGTGTCTTTGTCCTCTGCACCGCCAACTAATTCTTTGTAAGAGCGATCTTCGAGTCGCGACACTGGAACAAACCTAAGGAATCAGAAATATGAACGAAGAACTTTTTGTTGCTCAAGAATTTACATCTATCAACGGGTTTACATCAGGCATAGAAGGACCTGCCTGCGATGCAAATGGCAACCTATACGCTGTCAATTTTGCGAGACAGCACACTATCGGCAAAGTGACACCTGATGGTACAGCGAGCGTTTTTGTCGAGCTGCCAACAGGTAGTATCGGTAACGGTATCCGATTCGACAGCAAAGGTTTTATGTTTATCGCCGATTACACCAATCACAATGTCCTAAAAGTGGATATGGCAACACGAGCAATCAGCGTCCACGCACACGAAACCACAATGAATCAACCCAACGATCTTGCTATCGGTGCAAATGACATCATCTATGTAAGTGATCCGAATTGGGCGGAGTCAACCGGACAAATCTGGCGAGTAGACACGGATGGGACAGTGACACTGCTGGAGCCGGATCTGGGAACCACCAATGGAATTGAGGTAAGTCCTGATGAAAAGGTGCTGTATGTCAACGAATCCGTGCAGCGTAACATCTGGGCTTATGATCTTTCACCGGAGGGTGAGATTAGCAATAAACGCTTGCTCATTCAGTTCCCAGATTTCAACATGGACGGAATGCGATGCGATATTGAAGGCAACCTCTATGTCACTCGGCACGGCAAAGGCACAGTGGCGAAACTTTCACCAGCAGGCGAAGTCTTATTAGAGGTGACGTTGACTGGCAAGCTCTGCTCGAATATCGCTTTCGGTGGTCCAGATGGACGCACCTGCTACGTCACAATGGCAGATCGAGGCAATGTGGAAGTATTCCGCGCCGATCTACCCGGCAGAAGTTGGCAACTCTTCCAATAAACCTGCACACTCCATAATATAGGGCATCTTCTCCCCTTTGGTAGGGTTTTTGCTGGAGGTCTTTGCAATGTAATACAAGGAATGGATTTGGTCTATTCCCAGACCAAATCCGGTGTTTCTGCGGATTTCTTCAAGGTTTCCAAATTTTGCCCACACGCGGCAAAATTTGTCTTAGCTTTACATTTTATGCTACAAAAGCAAAATTTGTCTTACTTTTACATGCCTCGCCACTAACAGCCAATCACCAACCACCAGTTACTAACAACTGATAACTAATGAAAACATCCTTGACAGGCACTGTAATTTGTGGTATTATTATACGTATAATTTATTTACATGGAGGTAACTCATGAAACAACTGTTTATTGTCTTAGTCCTCGCCTTAGCGTGCAGCACGTTCGCAGCTGCCGATTTACTCGAGGGACTTGTGCTGTACATGCCACTTGACGAAGGGGCAGGCAATAAGACTGAGGACTTTTCGGAAAACGGCTTTGAAGGCGAATTTCAAGACGGTGCCAAGTGGGTTGACGGCAAATTTGGAAAGGCTGTTGAATTCAGCGCATCCAGCGATTTTGTGGAAGTTGGTGACCATGAAGTTTTCCACATTGAAGATGAAATCACACAGGCTGCATGGATTAATCTCGACCGGCTCCCGAGCGCGCACGCAATCGTCTTTGGCACGCGTATGGGTGGCGGTGGAAGACATATCGGATTCGGCTACGGAATGAACCCCGGAAACGGCATCAAAGTCTGGACGAACGGTGCTGGTGGCGGATTCTTGGACATTAACGATAACAAAACCCCGCTTGATACCGGTAAATGGTATTATTTGTCTTATACGCATACGAGCGACAACAAAGGCAAAGTTAAGATTTACGTTGATGGTAAGGTCACGCACGAACAGGATTCCAATAATCCCGTCGCACCCGCAGGTGCTACGAGCCGTGTCCAGATTGGCACATGGTCTGGTGAAGCCTGGCCCGGCATTGTTGATGAAGTTCGGCTCTGGAACCGTGCGCTTTCTGATGACGAGATGGAACAGAGCATGGAGATGGGTGCTGAGGAATTCTTGACTGTTAATCCCAAAGATAAACTCGCTACATCTTGGGCTCACATTAAAAGACTTCGCTAAGAGAAATGGGGCGGCAATTTTTGCCGCCTCTCTTTTTATCGGAGGACTCGCCTGACACACCACACTATGAAAAAGTACGAATCTGTTTTAAAACGGCTTGAAAAAACTGCGAAGCAATATACCAATATCGCGCCGGAGAATGGGCAGTTTCTCTCTATTCTCATCCAATCAATTAAAGCACAAAATGTTCTCGAAGTTGGCACCAGCAATGGCTACTCCACCATTTGGCTTGCTGCTGCACTCAAGGAAACAAGGGGGAAACTCATCACGCTGGAGTTTGATCCAAAGCGAGCAGAAGAGGCACAGGCGCATCTTCGAGAAGTCGGATGCGACAATATCGTTGAGGTCCGCGTCGGGGACGCGCTTGACGAGATACCCAAATGTGACGTAACCTTTGACCTCGTTTTCCTTGATGCTGAGAAAGATGAGTATCGACGCTATCTTGAATTGGCTTTGCCTAATGTCCGTTCAGGTGGGCTGATTGTCGCTGATGATACCGTAACAATGCGCGACGAAATGCCAGACTATGTCGAATTTGTCTTTAATACACCAATGCTACATTCTGTCGATATCCCTTTAGACGATGGCATCATCTTGAGTTATAAAGTTGGGGCATAAAATGTGCTGATAGGTTTGCCATATTAAGATGTCCGTTCAATTCAAGTTATCAGACAAATCTACCCGTTTCAGCGAATCCGTTATCCGCGGTATGACGCAGCTCTGTCTCCGCCACAACGCAATTAACCTCTCTCAAGGCACACCTGCATATCAACCCCCGCCTGAAGTCAAAGCCGCTGCGATTGAAGCAATCCAAGACGGCTATAATCAGTATAGCATCACATGGGGCGCACCCGCATTTCGTGAGGCGATCGCCCAGAAGATGACAGCGTTTAATGGCATCCCCACAGATCCCAACAGAAACGTCACCGTCACCTGCGGTTCAACTGAGGGCATGCTCTCCGCACTCCTCGCAATTATCAATCCTGGCGACGAGATTATCATCTTTGAACCTTTTTATGAGAACTACGGACCAGATACGATCATCTCTGGCGCGACGCCTGTCTATGTCGCGTTGCAAGAGACACCTACCCCCGATGGCACTATCCATTTTACCTACGATGCTGCTGAACTTCAAGACGCTTTCTCCGCCAACACAAAGGCGATTGTCATAAACACCCCTAACAACCCACTCGGTAAGGTTTTTAGCTTGAAGGAACTCCAACAGATCGCCGATCTCTGCTGTGAATACGACTGCCTCGCCATCACCGATGAAATATACGAGCACATGATCTATGATGAGAAACCCCATATCAGTATCGGTTCTCTACCGCAGATGCAGGAGCGGACAATTACCGTGTCAGGTTTAAGCAAAGCCTATTCAATGACGGGATGGCGATTGGGGTACGTCATCGCACCAGAGGTGCTAACCAATGCCATCCGTAAAATGCACGACTTTCTCACTGTCGGCGCACCCCATCCGCTTCAGCGTGCCGGAATCGTCGCCCTTAATTTGCCATCGAGTTACCACAAAGAACTCGTCACGAAATACGATATAAACCGGAAACGTCTCCTGACAAGCCTCACCAAAGCAGGATTTCAATGTCATCAGCCTGAAGGGGCATACTACATTATGACAGACATCACTGATTTTGGTTTTCCTGACGATACAACCTTTGCACACTGGTTGGTGAAGGAAATAGGGGTCGGTGGGGTCCCGGGATCGAGTTTCTACAGTCGTCCACACCTCGGCAAGACAAAGTTCAGATTTATGTTTAGCATGGTAGATGACGTCCTCGCAGAAGCCGGTGAGCGGCTAATGCAGATCAGAACAAAAATCTAAAAATAACTGAGTTTCAAGATACCGAAAACGTTAGCACGTAATGAAATTATGCCAGTTAAGGCATAATTTGTCTTTGCTTTACATTTGGAGTGCGGATTTAAGAAACGCCCGTTAAAGTTTCAGACGCACATCATTTAACCGCAAGGTATAATTAAAAATGGATATCTCCCTTGAAAAGGAAACATTGAATATCTACAGGGAAGAACTTGAAGCACTTATTCAGCGCGATGAAAAGTATAGACCCTTAGGCATCGATGAACTTGAGGCGATTGTCGACGCATTTGAATTGACTTTGACAAACGGACGTGAGAAGGTTCGATCCCAAATGCTTTACGATCTCATTCATGAGAAGCGAGATAAATAATATGCGCTTAGAGCAGATCCGTCTTAGGACTTTCGGCTGTTTCCAACGGGATGATTTTGAACTTCATAAAGGGGTCAATCTCATTTTCGGTCCCAATTTCAGTGGAAAAAGCACGCTTGTCAATGCTATCTTTTTCACGTTGACCGGGAAGCCGATTGTACCACGCGTGGATGCATCAGCAATAAAAAATGCTAAGGCTTACAGCGGCACAGCTGGCCTCCAATTCGTTGTTGATGGTGAACGCTATCAACTCTACCGCGCGACCGGCAAACGCATCCAACTCCGCACTGAGAAAAACGGTGGATGGCAGGTTCTTTTCGATGAGAAACGGATTAAGGTAACCGAAACGCTGCTGCAAGAGCGATTTGGGATTATGCACGACCAACTCGCACTCACTACCTTCCTTCGCGAAGGGGAAATCTTTGAGTTTCTCGCACGCCAATCCACAAATCGACGCGACATCCTCCATACGCTTCTCGGCATAGACAGATTGATAGAGGTACGGGAACGTTTCATTGACACGCGCCGCATCGCAAAACGTGAACAAGGAAGGATTAAAGCGCATCAAAACAGTCTCCGCTTCAATGCTCAGAACGTCCACGAAACCGAGATCGCAAGAATTGAAGAGAAACTGAAAGGCTTGGAGGCAGCGTATGGCACGCAGACAGGAGATGCAGAACTCATTGCTGAATGGACACAGCATCACAGGCGTTTACAAACCCAGTTTGATACACTGACACGCCAGCAGAATGAAGCCTTAAGGGGTTGCAAGGATATTGGGCAGCTTCACGAGATGATATCCGAAATCAGTAAAGCTATTCAGGAATCCACTGGGTTAGAGGAAAAGCGAGAGAAACTTATACAGCAAATCGGACGACTTGAGTCCCAAATCGCAGCCTTGACAAGCGTCTGTAATACCCTCCGAGGTCTCATTGAAAGCGAAGATCGGCACTGTCCTACTTGTTACCAAGAAGTTGAGCAAGAGGTTATCCAACGGATTGTTGATGAGAAAGAACAAGAGAAATCGCAATTCTGTGATGAACTTGAGAAACACAAGCAGGCACTGGAAACAGAAACTACAAATTTGAAAAGTCGTCATGAACTTGAACAACGCCTTGAGACTTTTCAGACAGGCGCGACGCTGTTTCAACAACGCATACAGGAAATTGAGACTGTTCAAACCGAACTCGCCGCACTCACCTCACGATTGAATGCGAGAGGTATTCAACGGAGTGAACCTAACGCTCCTGAAATACCCCCGGTCCTCGACAAATCCAAATTGCAAGTACAAATAGATCGCGAACGGAGGCAGCTTGACAAACTCAAACAAGAAGAGGCTGTTCGGTTAGATAGACTTGCCTCGCTCCATCGCGTAAACAGGGAAGCAGCTCACATTGAAAAGACCCTCCTAAGCTTAGAACTCGCCTGTACGGGAGTTGAGAAAACTATCGCAACCCTCCAGAAGCAGATTCTCAGACCTGCTGAAGAAGAACTCCACCGCTGGTTGGAAAAAATGCGACTTTTTTCTACTTCTCGCGGGAGCGGAGGTGAAACCCGCATCGATCTACAACGCCAATATTTACTCCCTTCGCTTACCATAGACGGTGTGGACAGGAGCTTGATGTTGCTCAGTGGTAGTGAGAAGATGTTCCTCTATCTCTGCTTCAAAGTTGCTCTTGCCAATGTTTTAGGCAATCCAGGTTTCTTTGTATTCGATGACCCGACGCTCCATTTAGATGGGGAACGTAAAGCATTGATGGTCGATTTTATCCGTCAACTTGCCGAAGAACATCAGGTAGTCGTGACAAGTTATGATGAGGATGTCCGGGCAGGGTTAGCGGAGGCACATCTCATTGAAATGAAACATAATGTGTAGTTGAAACGTAATGTATAGAACCGTTGAAAGTAGTTGTACGTGTGGAATCAATTTGCTCAATTTGCGTAAGTCCTAAATTTAGAGGAAAAGGAGAATTTCAAAGTGAATTACATTGAAAAAAGAAATATATGGCTGCTCTGCGCGTCGTGTCTGCTGGCGACGTTATTTATGAATGCAGCTACATATTCCCATGATATACCAACGCCTTATGATGTCCAATCTGACGACGGTTCACCTGTTGTACTCGTTGACCATGTAGATCTTTATGATGATGAAGGAAACTTTCTTACGCATATACACAACTATCAAGTCTCGACCTATACGCAGGAGGAAGCCGACGAGCTTCGGGAGAACAACCCTCCTAAAGAGGGGGACACTAAAGGTGTGAGTCAGCGTTCTTATGACAATCCGGGTTTTCAACCTCCGGATAATGTGGATAATGTTGGTAAACCAGATCCGGAAGGTACATACGAAAACTATGGCGTTTTTAGTACGCCAAGATCCCTCGAAAATAGTCAAGATAGTCAAGATGATCAAGATAGCCAAGATGATCAAGATAATCAAGATAATCAAGATAGTCAAGATAATCAAGATAGCCAAGATAGTCAAGATAATCAAGATAGTCAAGATAATCAAGGGAGCCAAGATGATTCGACACCTCCCGGAAATCAAGGACAAACAATAACGGCTACCTATAACGGGGAGACACGTACCTTTGAGGAGATAACAGAACAAGAATCCTCAGAAGACCAAGAAGTATACGGGATCACTGTAGTAGATGGCGAACCCGTAGCTATCCCGTCACAGGAGATTACTGATTCGTCTCAGTATAGTGGGACATGGTATAGACTTCTGTCCAGTGCGGCTACGAGGCGGAACGCATCAGACACACGCCAACAAGATGTTGTTGTAACCGAATACATGCTCCAAACTGCCGGTAGCCGGCTCCCGCAATGGATAGAAATTCACAATACATCTGGGCGTTCAGTGAGCTTGCGGGGATGGCAGATGTCTGTCTGGAGTCATAAAGACCGTGAGCGTGTTATTACGTTTTCAGGGTGGGTACATATTCCAGCAAAAGGGTTCTTAGTACTTGTCAATCGTTCCCTCGAAGCAGATGACTTCGGCGGTATTAATCCCAAGCGAGTGAAAGTACATCCATTACGTGAGCTGCGGAAATCTTCTTGGATTAAGCGTTTTCGTCTCTACGATGCCCAAGGTATCCTGATAGTAAACGGCGACCAATATGATCCAGAACGTCCTCAGCTCGTCAAAGGGGTCAGGTATTCCTATGATGCCGTCAATAAGAAGGTCATCAAGTGGCATAAGAATAAAGCATGGATCGGCAGTCCGGATGATCGTTCAACGCTCGGTTGGCATCATTTGCCTGAAGATGTGTCTGCCTCACCGCGACGGATAAAGAAAAAGACGCTCCCCTGGGCATCATTGAAAAGACTTGATAAGTAGGTTAAAAAAAGGAGGCGCGGCTTTATAGTCCACCCGTCAATGTCCGGAATACCAATCATGAAAACTAAGTTACTTCCACCACTATGCCTATTTATTTTAGGCACGCTCTTGTTCCTGCCTAACACTTTTGCTCAAGGAACTGCCCCTCACAATATCGTACGATTAATCTATTTCGTTCCGCATCAACGCCAGCCGCAACCCGACATCAACGCGAAACTGGATGCGCTCATAAAAGATGTCCAAACTTTTTTCGCCGATGAGATAGAACGCCACGGGTTCGGTAGGAAAACCTTCCAATTTGAAACCGATAGGCACGGCAACGCCATTGTCCACCGTGTGAACGGAAACTTTCCTGATACGCATTATCATCAGGACACCGTGTCTAAGGTCGTCGAAGAAGTCCCTCAACGATTCGACTTCGTAAAAAATGTCTATCTTGTGGTTGTTGATGTGAGTACAGGATTTATTGATAGTGTCTGCGGAAGGGGAGGGGACGTTGGGAATACCGCAGGTGATTGGGGTGGACGTGCCTTCATTCCAGCGTCCGGAGATTGTTTAAATACACATTTAGGGTTTGAACTCACCGCCCACGAACTCGGACACGCTTTCGGCTTAGCACACGACTTTAGGAGAAGTGCCTATATCATGTCTTATGGACAGAATCCAGACCGATTGGCACGCTGTGCCGCTGAATGGTTGGATGCCAATCGGTATTTTAATGGGCACCGAACGCCTGCTAACAATCACGAAACCACAATTGAGATGCTTTCGGCCGAGTCGAACCCAGACTATACTCTCCGCTTCCGATTCAAGATAAGTGATATCGATGGACTCCGGTACGCACACTTGATGACCCCTGCGACTTCTATCTATGAGGATCCAGGATCACCAAAATTGATCGACTGTAGAGAGTTAGAGGGGAATAGTCAGAGCGTGGAATTCGTTACGGATCAACTCTCACTGCAGTCTGAGACTATAACATTGCGTGTTGTCGATGCTGCTGGCAATCTTTCATGGCAAGACTATCCTGTTGACATCAGTGACCTGCTGCCTACACCGCGAGTTGTCTCGATTCCTGATGTAAATTTGGCAGCAGCAATCCGCAGTGAACTCGGGTTAGGAGGGAGAAGTCATATCACAGAACTGGATATGTTAAACTTGATTGCCCTCAGTGCCAGCCACAAGCAAATCACCAAACTGAGCGGGCTTGAATATGCCAAGAATCTGAAACATCTATCTCTTGGATTCAACCACATTACCGATGTCTCTACCCTGGCAAAATTGACGAATTTGGAGGAGTTGTCTATCCCATATAATCCGGTGAGGGATTTAACGCCAATCAAAGCGTTAACCCAATTGCGAACATTAGAGGTGCGTGGGTATGATATCCTAAATGTTACGTTAGACATCAAACTCTTTACAGCTTTCCCTAATTTAGTCTCTCTGGTAATTGGTTCTAACAGAATTACAGACCTTACGCCGCTTACGCAGCTAAAACGTCTGAGGTACTTGTCCGCAATAAGTAATCAGATTCGGGACCTCACACCCATCGTACAAATGCACAGTTTGGTCTCGTTGGAACTTTGGTACAATCAAATCAGCGACCTCACTCCCCTCACCCGACTGGCAAATCTACAGGTTTTGTATCTCCCGGGAAATCCGATTACCGACATCACACCCCTCAGTGAATTAAAGAACCTAAAAGATTTAGACATCTCTGGGGATATAAACGGCGGGAGCATTACTGATTTGACCGCTCTCGCTACCTTGACAAATTTAGAGGGCTTGCGCGCCGATCGTAATAAAATTCATAGTGTCAGACCGCTCCGAAAATTGGAGCGGTTAGAGATTTTGTCCCTTGAAGATAATCAGATTAGGGATATGCGTCCACTCACCAAACTTGTGAAACTCAACACGTTACGCATCGCAAGGAATCCGATCGCTGACCTAACACCGCTTCAGACTCTTTCAAATCAAAACCTCGAATTGGAGATCGATATTGGTCTGACCCAACTTTCGCCCATCGTGAGGTTCGCAAACTCACAACTCCCGCCTCTCTACTGGACAGACACGGAAACAAGCGGATTCTACCGGCTTGTTCGACCCAAGATGTCTGTAGAACATTCTGCCCTGGGGGTGCTGAATATAACAGCACTCGCCGTAGATAGAGATGGCGGTAGAGTCTATTGGACAGAACAGACGGGTAATTTACGCGGTAATATAGGATGTGCCAACCTTGATGGTTCAAATGCTCAAGTTATTAAGAACTTCTTTAGTTTGCCTCGTGATATTGCAATTGACACGCGGAACGGAAAAATATACTGCACGAACACGATTGGCAAGATCCAACGATTGAACTTTAACGGTTCAAAATTTGAAGCCAATCTCATTACAAACTTAGATGCCCCTGAACACACCACCTTGGATATTGCAAATGGCAATATCTATTGGACAGAAGCGGCTAAGCGCATCCAACGGGCAAACCTTGACGGTTCAAACGTTCAAACTGTTATCACCGGATTAGAAACACCCGGCGGACTAACCCTCGCGGCGGACAAACTTTATTGGACAGAACAAACAGGCGAGAAGGTAGGTAAAATCCAACGCGCGAACCTTGATGGCACAAACGTCCAAACGCTTGCTACATTAAAAAGCGTCCCCCTTGGGATTGCTGTGGATATCAGTGGAGGGAAGGTGTACTGGACGGACACCGCAGGGAGAATCCAGCGCGCAAATCTCAATGGGAAAAATATCCAGAACGTCGTTACGGGTTTAGCAAATCCGATAGATCTAGTGATCGGGGTAGATGCAGGCACTGCGCCAGTTGCCGCCGCACCTGCTGTAATTCTTCCGGAAAGCACTAATTTGCTACCGAATTACCCCAACCCCTTTAATCCAGAAACATGGATACCTTACTACTTGGCAAAACCTGCAGATGTCACCTTGTGTATTTATGCTGCGAATGGTGCATTGGTGAGGACGTTGGCGTTCGGACATCAGCCCGCAGGTAGTTATCAAAACCGGAACCGCGCGGCATATTGGGACGGTAGGAATGAATTTGGGGAACCCGTCGCAAGTGGGATCTATTTCTATACCCTCACAGCCGGAGATTTCACAGCAACGCGAAAAATGCTCATCGTAAAGTAGACTTCAACAGCCTATCGCCTAAAACCGCTCAAGATAAATGTCCCCCTTATCTTCCTGCATGTTGCTCCAGACCACAACCCAGGTTCCATCCCCAATAGATACCACAAACGGTGGATGGTGTTCTCCCGTGCTGGTAGAGATAGGAACACCCGTCTCTTCCCACAGCAGCCTGCCCGATAAGTCAATTTGCTGTCCATAGATAGCATCTCTACTCTCTTCACCGAAGTCTTCTCGGTAATCTACCCATGCCACGAAAAACCGATCGTTCTTGGTATGTACGATGAAAGGTTTGTCCTGATGACCACCGGCAGTGCAGATAGGAATGCCGTCTTTTTCCCAAGCTAACGTTCCCTCTGCCCGGACGTGCTGCGCGTATAGGTCAGAATAGACATCGCGTTCATCACGCCACACTGCAATAAACCCACCGCTACCATCACTGACAACCGAGGCGTGTTTCTGAATTCCCAAGGCAGTGCATACGGGAATACCATTTTCATCCCACATCTTACTTCCATCGGGAGCAATTCGCTGCGCGTGGAGCTGATCATTGATAAAATTTTCATACACCTGCCACAAAACAATGATCCCACCTTCACCATCCGCAATTACACGCGGCTCGCCTTGCATGCCATCCATCGGCGTAACAAGAATTGGCGCGTCCCATAACGGTGCAGCGTCTAAACGCAGGCGATATGCCATCAGATGCCAGGCATCGTAACCGATAACGTCCCACCATACGATATAAAACCCGCCCACGCTATCGCTAACCAGAATCGGATCGCTCTGCAACGATTCTGACGGATAAACGGGGATTCCATCGACCTTCCACATCGGTTCACCTGTAGCAGTGAGTCGTTGGATATAAAGGTCTTGAAACTCAGAACTACGACGTTCATCTTCCCAGATGCAGATCGCACCACCTTCTCCATCGCTCATAATCGCTTGGGTCGATTGATCGGCACTATTCACACACACCGGGATTCCATCTGTTTCCCAGAGTATATTGCCATCCAAACTCACCGCTTGCGCGTAAATGTCCCAATTGCTTCGATCACGTCTGTCGTTCCACACAACAATCGCGTGCTTATCGTCCCGAACCATTCGCAATCGACGCTGATTTCTATCTGCTGTGCATATTGCCAATCCGTTTAATTCCCACAGCGTCTTTTCAGCACTATCAACGCGCTGGGCATAGACATCCCAGTCCTTTCCCGTACGGTAATCCTCCCACATCACAATAACGCCACCTTCACCATCGTCCACAACCCACGGCAGGAATTGTCCATCTACAGCGGTTGAAACAGCAACTTCAGCCAAGGTAGTGTTGCATAGGGCACAACAACCCACAAGGAAAAGAAATATTGATCTCGCCGACGGGCTAATTAATCTGTGAAAAGTGTTTTGGGAGTCCATAAGTTGACTAAAGTTGCTTTTGTATACAAATCAAGTGTTTCCCAACGTTCGATGGGGAGTTCAATATGAGCCAATGCCGCTGTTGGCATCAATTTGATATGTCCAGTCAAGTGCTCCACGAGTTGTTCCATGGTCGGATTATGCCCGACTACCATGACGCTCTGATATTTTTCCGGTTGGACTTGTAAGGTTTTGAAGTAAGCCCCTAAGACGGTATCATAAAGCGCGTCTAACTTTTTCACTTTTCCCGCGTAACCGGACGCTTTCACGACTCTATTCGCTGTTGATCGGGCGCGTTTCGCTGATGAGGTGAGAATCATGTCTGGAACCAATCCTTCTTGACGCAGGTGTTTTCCCATGCGCGGTGCCTCCCGTTTGCCGCGTCCATTGAGAGGGCGATCATAATCAGAAAGTTCAGGATAATTCCAACTCGATTTTGCGTGTCGCATAATAAGAAGGGTTTTCATGATGGTGTCTCCTTATGTCGCATTTATATTTCTATTCTATCTTATCACAGCCTGATTTGAATGTCAATTGCGGACCTTCAGTTTATCTCTGCTTCGCTGGCGAGATCTCCCAACCTTGCTGCTGATTGCTGACAGCTGACCGCAGACAGTCATTCTTTCTGACAACTAACCACTGCCAACTAATTTTGCCTTGCATTCGCAACCTTTATGTGATATTATTTTATAAAAAGATCTGTCAACGTTTTTTCAGATATATCCGTTACAGAGTTTAAATGGAATGCAAACTCTGGAGGGTATAGACCCATGTTGTTAAAAATTAACGGAATTCTCGCAACACTACTTTTCGTAATACTACTTGCTGGTATCAGTGGCTGTTATATTGATACCAATGATGGTGATCGTGAACCACCCGCTATTCCACGCGGTGTCCGAACCGTCACCGGCGATGCGCAAGTTATCATTGAATGGTATCCGAACGGGGAATTCGACTTGGCAGGCTATAGAGTCTGGCGGGGTAGAGACAGCGTCAACTTTAATGACCTGTTAGTGGATGTGTCCGAAAATACAACACACTATACAGATATAGATGTCCAAAACGGGAGAACTTATTACTACGCTGTCTCCGCTTATGACACCGAAGGAAACGAGAGCGAACTAAGTCCCGAAAATGCTTCCGATACGCCACGACCAGAAGGACGAAACATTACACTTGATGACTACATCCTTTTTCCAGGAAGAAGCGGTTTCGATTTCTCGCAGCCACAGAAAGGGAGTATCCCGTGGAACGTACCAGAGACCGATATCTATTTCGGGCTTGATACTGAGATCGGTGTTACATACCTCTATTCAGACAATGAAACCCTCATGCAAGATTTGGGATATCACGAAGACTTCGACGCAATTGATGTCGTTCCAGAGATGGGATATACGACACTGTTTGTTGAACTGATTGAAGGGCATATCTATGCCATCTATACACCCGATGGAAACTTCGCAAAAATTCAGGTCCGCCAACTTTTTGATGATGCCGTTACTTTCGATTGGGCGTACCAGACCGACCCGGAAAATATCCAATTAGCTCCACCTCTTAATAGACCTTGATAAGGAGTGCACTTAATGCGAAAAAATCTGCGGACCACACGGATGTTCCCTCTATATGTAACCCTTCCATTCCTGCTCTTTCTCATCGTTGGATCTATTTCGGTAACCGCGGATACCTCACAGGAAGACGCAGATACCTCAACAGCGGAATCTGACACTGAAACGCAGAGGATGTTACCGCTTATCCGTAATTACTTGACAGAAACTGAAACCGAATCCACTTATCCACTGTTCCGCTCCCATGCAGAGCGTTACTACCCTGAAATAGATGTCAAAAGAGCATCGCGACTATCGACTTTTATGCCAGGGTTGGGACAGGCTTATGCTGGTAATTATACAAAAGCGACTCTTTTCCTCACCGCCGAATTAAGTGTTTTTGCGCTGGCAGGGTATAACATCGCTCGTGCCTTACATTACAACAAACAAGATGTTTTCGAGACGGGATTCCAAGACATCCGTACGGGTGAGTTCTTAACCTATGAACAGGGACGCGCCCGAATGCAAAATCACACCTTTTTCAGTGGTGTATTTCTGGTAACCGGCATCGGGTTGCATATCTGGAATATCCTTGACGCACCAAAGACAGCCGAAGCATATAATAACCGAAGATTTTCCGTGCAGATGCAACAAACTGATAGTGGACTTCAGTCTCTGGTTTTTTTACATAGGTTTTAGTCCTTACTGTTTAAGACTCAGTTGTTCTGTAGAAGGAATCTCCAAATTTTACCCCGGGGAAGTCCATATGGACTTCATACCGTTGATTTACGGGTAAAATTTGTCTTAGTTTTACATTTTGTGTTCCTAAAGCACAATATGTCTTAGTTTTACATTTCCCGATGCTTAGTTCAGGTAGAGACGCTCATTTGTGAGAATGCTTTGCAACCCTGATGTCTAACGAGGACAAAAATGTGCGTTATATCAAACACCTAATCTTTTTATGTTTACTGATTGGGAGTATTGCTGTAAATGGTCCCACTATCTCTCTTGTTGAGAGTGAGGATCTCTTGCCTCAACCGTTACAGATTGGTGAAAAACTAACCTATGATATTAGTTGGAAAAAATTGCCCGCTGGAAGAAGAACAGACTGGATCGCTAAAGGGGAAGCGTTAAATGGGGAATCTGTTTATCATATCCGCTCTGAAATGAAAACCCGAGCACTCTTCAGATTCTATAGTTTCCGCAATCAGCAAGAGACATACCTAAATCCTTCTACGCTCTCTCCTGTCCATTTTCGGAACCAGGTACAAGATCGAAAATATCGTGCCACCGTTGCAGTTGATTTCCGAGAGGGCGAAGCAGAATATAAAAAAACCTCCCAGCGCAATCCGAAGTCGGCTCAGAAACACGAGGTGAAAACGCTAACAATGCCAGCTGGTACACAAGATGAACTATCGACGCTCTATTTTCTACGTTCTAAACACCTCGCACTCGGTAAAACGTATTTTTTCCCGCTCCTTGTGAAGGGAAAAGTGCAAAAGGTCACGCTCACCGTTGAGCGCAGAGAGTTTGTTAAGAATAAAGCACTCGGCAGAGTTAGGACGCTCGTGTTGCGTACCTCGAAAGGTGATCGTTTCTGGCTTACGGACGATAAACGGCGGGTACCAGTCAAGATGGAAGCAGAAAGCAAAATGGGGCCACTCAAAGCCGTTTTGAGGGATGTTGAGTTTGCAAACTAAGGAGTGGCAATTGGCAATTAGTAATTAGCAATTGGTAAAAGGTTTTTGATTAAATCAGACATCTCTTTACCAATCCGCAACCGCTAACGGCTATTCGCCAACAGCCCGGGGAATGCCATACGGGGACGGGGAATGCCCTAAGGCATTCATACCGTTGATTAGCTAGGTACACCGTGATAGAACTTTTACGCAAAACAGATAATTATCAGACGCTTGTGTCACGCCTTAAAGACAGTAAGAAGCTCCCGTGGCTCAGAGGATTGGTGAACGCGTCTACTGCCTATCTTTTAGCAACACTAATTGATGATTTCCCAGAAAAATCCTTCCTAATTGTGCTGCCTTCACAACGTGAAGCCGAACAGATACTTGAAGATATCTGCACATATCAGGCATATCCTGCTTTGGACATTACACCGACCCCTGATGCGTATCCAGAACTTAATCTTTTCCCAGGATGGCATCGCAAATTCATTGAGGGGATTGCACCCCCAAAAAACATCGTCGCAGATCGGATGCGATGCCTAGATCGTTTGCTCCATCAAAAACGGAGTGTCGTTGTCACAACAAGCCAAGCCATGCTTTACAAGCTGCCCTCGCGAACACGTTTGGCTGCCGCCTGTCGTGTCCTTAATCTCGGCGACGAGATTGATCCCGACGACATTGCAGTCATGCTAAGGTGCGGTGGGTACCAGAATGTTGAACTCGTAGAAGTCAAAGGTGAATTTGCACGCAGAGGCGATATTTTAGATGTCTATCCACTTACCGCTGATACGCCCATACGCATCGAATTTTTTGGAGATGAACTGGATGCAATCCGTGCATTCGATCCAATTTCGCAACGTTCAACGGAAGCTCTTGAATCCGTGACACTCACTTCCCTCCGCGAAATCTTTTCTATTGAGATGTCCATGGATTATTGGCGAACACAAACGGATGCTCTCATTCGGGAAGGGGCAACACCCCAAGTAAAAAATGCTATGTGGGAAATGACACAGCACCTAACAGAAAGCGCATCTTCTCACTATGGACTTGCCAGTTGCCCTTTAAGTAACGAAATTGACGCATTTTTGCCGATGCTTACCCCGGAAACCGAACTCCTCACAGATTACCTGTCTGATGACACGATTATCTGCTTGATTGAACCGCAGTGGCAGAAGCGGGAAGCAGTACACATGCACGAGCAGATGCAGGAATCGTATAAACAAAGAATTGATGAATCTCATTTCGTCGTGCCACCCGATAAACTCTTGGTACCCTTTGAAACGCTTACTGCTCAAATCGAGAAGTATCCAATCATCTCTTCCTCTTTGGCACCTCCGCGTGAAATCACAGACAACAAATGCGTCCCACTGCCTTTTGAGATGAAGCCGCTCGCGTTACCATCTGGGAACTATCAAACGGTTATTAATCAGATGAAAGCATGGACACAGCAAGGACATCAGGTTCATCTCTTCTGTGAAACCCCACAGCAATCCAAGCGGGTGTCTGAAATTTTAGCCGAACGCGAACTGCTGCCACCCGATATTGACATCAGTGTAGGGGCAATCAGTCAAGGATTTCTCAATGAATCACTGAATCTTGTTGTCATTTCTGAAGATGAACTTTTTGGAAATCGTCAGCACCGTCCAATTCGGCGTCGCTCTACCACAGATGGAACACCGATTCTCAGTCTTATTGATCTCAAGCCTGGAGACTATGTTGTTCACGTCTCGCACGGTATTGCTATTTATGATGGTATACGTCGGTTGGATATTGATGGCAAGTCGCAAGATTTTTTGATTCTCAAATACAGCGCAGACGATATTCTCTACGTGCCTACTTATCAAGTCGATCTCGTTCAAAAGTACATCGGTAGTAAGGATGAAGCATACAAACCACGCCTTGATCGTCTCGGGGGCGTCGCGTGGCAGCGTCGAAAGGGACGTGTCAAAGCATCAATACAGGAGATGGCGGACGAACTCCTTAAATTGTATGCGCTCCGACAGGCACGAAAAGGGTATAGTTTCCCTGCTGAAATCCCTTGGCAAACCGAGTTTGAAGCCCTCTTTCCTTATCAGGAAACCAATGACCAACTCCAAGCCATTGAAGACATTAAAACAGATATGGAAAGTGAACGCCCGATGGATAGGCTCGTATGTGGTGACGTTGGATACGGAAAGACAGAGGTTGCTCTCCGCGCAGCCTTTAAAGCCGTCATGTCAGAAAAGCAGGTCGCGATTCTCGTTCCAACAACTATTCTGGCACTCCAGCACTACGATACCTTTGAAAAACGTTTTCAATCTTTTCCAGTCCATGTCGAAATGCTAAACCGGTTCCGGACACCGAAGGAAGTGAAGCAGATTAAGGAAGGATTGGCAGAAGGCACCGTAGACATCGTTATTGGCACTCACAGCCTGCTCTCCAAAACGGTAAAGTTTGACAATCTCGGACTCCTTGTAGTTGATGAGGAGCATCGTTTTGGTGTTAAACACAAGGAGAAAATCAAACAGTTCAAAGAGACAATTGATGTGCTTACGTTGACTGCTACCCCGATTCCGCGTACGCTCCACATGTCACTCGTCGGTATTCGGGATTTCAGCGTTATCAATACACCACCAGCAGATCGATTGCCGATTCAGACCCATGTCATGCCTTACGACTCCGAGGTTATTCGAAACGCTATCACCGCAGAATTAAGTCGCGATGGACAAGTGTTCTTTGTTCACAATCGCGTTCAGGATATCCAGAGTATTGCCTTGGCTGTTCAGCAACTCGTACCGGAGGCACGCGTCGCTGTCGCACATGGGCAGATGCCAGAACGGGAATTGGAATCCGTTATGCTTGAGTTTGTCCGCCACAAACACGATATCCTCGTCTGTACAATGATTATTGAATCAGGACTGGATATACCCAATGTTAATACGATCCTAATTAATCGGGCAGATGCGCTCGGTTTGGCGCAACTCTATCAGTTACGCGGACGAGTCGGCAGGGCTACCGCGCAGGCTTACGGCTATCTGTTCTATCCGCAGCATCACGCGATTACAGAAGGTGCACAGAAGAGACTCCGAGTTATTGAGGAATTCACCGACCTCGGTTCGGGCTTTAAAATAGCACTTCGAGATCTCGAGATTCGCGGGACAGGGAATATCCTTGGTGCCGAACAGCATGGACATATCGTTACTGTCGGCTATGAACTCTATTGTAAACTCCTTGAAGAAGCAGTAATGGCACTAAAGGGTGAAAAGGTCGAGGAAACTGTTGAGACACGCATCAGTTTGCCTATTGAGGCGTATCTCCCCGATGACTACGTGCCAGACAGCCGCCAAAAGGTCTCTGTCTACAAAAAAATTGCTGGACTGAAAGACAGTGATGCGATCATCGAACTCCGCGAGGAGCTTCAAGACCGCTACGGTTCTATTCCTGAACCCGTTGAAATGTTGCTTGAGGTTGCAAGCCTTAAGCAGCTCAGTAACCGCTTGGGTATCACTGCTGTTGTTGCTGGAAAGGAACAGGTGAAGGTTACATTTGAGGAACAAAACCCACGAATTAATGTGAAGAAATTTGTTGAAATAGTACACCAAAATAAGAACCTTCAGTTGCAACCACCCGCGCAACTCAGAATTCGCATGCCAGGGATGACTGGCGCAAATATGTTAACCGAACTGCAGCAAACCTTGCAGTTGTTTATTAATCTATAGATTAATGGTTGTCGGCTGTCAATTGTCAGTTACTTGTTTATGGTATCACAAACGTTTCTAACTGATACAACGCTCTGTTGACTGCTAACGGCTGACCGCTGATAGCCACAAATGAAAGGAAATTTCATAACATGAAAAAAACGATTACTATTTTTGTAATTGTCGTTATGACCTGCCTGCTCACATGGCGGTTTGTTCAGTCCGATGGTCATGAACAATCCATGCCGGCTGTGGACGAAAGCCAGGTGATTTTGGCAGCCTACAAATGGAACGACAAATCCTATGAGATCTCGTTGGCAGACTTAAACGCCGCCATCGCTGAATTGCCTGTCTACCGGCAACAGAACTATGAGAACAGAGAGGATAAAGCCGAGTATCTCGAGGAATTAATAGAGGAACGTCTCAAAATCCTACGTGCTACTGATGAAGGCTTTGATATGCTCCCTGAACACCTCAAGAAGCTTGAGGATTATACGCATCAGCTCATGGTTGAGAAATTAACCGAGGCTGAGGTCGATGCCAAGGTCGTCTATACTGATGAAGAGCTCATGGCTTATTATCAAGAAAATCTCAGTGAGTATATTGAGGAAGCCAAAGTTCGCGCAATCTGCATCTCACTCGACGATGAAGACCTTGCTTATGAAACGCTTGATGCTATCAAAGCTGGAAAGGATATCGTTGAGATGGCAAAGGAACTCTCCGAAGCTGGAAAGCTTGCTTCTGGACCCGGCACCAATCGCGATGATCCCGGCAATACCTATTTCTTCTCGAAAGCCGCTTCCGCACGTTGGTCAGAATTCATTGAAGCCGCCTTCGCGTTAGAGGTCGGCGAAATGACAGAGGCTGTCTTTGAAACCGAGGTTAACGACGCGGTTTTCTACCTCATCTTCCGTAAAGAGGAGCATCAGCCTGACCGTCAACAGGAATTCGAGGAAGTTAAAGATGATATTGTACGGACCATTGAACGCGAAAAGAAGCGGGAGCGTATCAACGAGTGGGTCGAAGAAATCTCGGCAAAAGGCAAACTGAAGACCTATCCTGAAAATATCCCAGAGCCACCGCAACCTGAAGAAGAAGCGGAGACCGAGGTGTCAGACGAATAGCCTATTCCCATTTTGTGGAAGCAACCTCCAGTTCTAAAACTGGGCGGAGAAAAGGAGTTAGAATAAAATAATGCTCACAAGAATGATAACCTTCATGGGCAAAATGGATAACCGAAATCCGAAGCCATCCCATAGCAATCAGCGTACGGGACAGAAGCAATTCTCGGTTATCTCCCTACTTTTACTCGCGGTTATTGCTATACACCCCGTCTTCTACAGTTGTGGGGACAAGGCAATCGGTGCCGATGGCACTGTCATCGCAGAATTTGAGTGGAACGGCAAGCAGCACATCACGCTTGAAGAGATGCAGCAAGAGATTAGCGAACTTCCAGAATACAAGCAGCGGCAGTATCAGGACAAAGAGGGCTTGGAAACCTATATGCTCCTTATGGCGGAGAGCCGCTTGATTCTTAACCTCGCTCGGGACCAAGGACTCAATGAAGACCCGGAAATTCTCAAGAAGGTCCAAGACTATCTCCACGAGTTGATGGTTAAGAAAATTACCGCTCAGGAAATTGACGATAAACTTGCTTTGAACGAGCAGGACTACTTGGAATACTACGAAGCACATAAGGAAGACTACGTCCGTCCTGAACAGGTCAGGCTTATGTGTATTACCCTTACCGATAAAGTGCGGGCAGACGAAACTTACGCCCAAATCACAGGCGGAAGAGACATAGCCGAAGTCGCTCAGGAACTTTCCGACAAGGGTGAACTCGTCGGTCCCGGCGCAAATCCTGCTAGCCCTGGCGATACCGACTATATCAGTCGAGAATCCTTCCCAGCTGGAACCGAACCTTTCTTAGATGCAGCGTTCGCCGCTGAGATTGGCGCGATGCATGATGGTGTGATTGAAGTTGATGTCCAAGGGCAGATGTACTACATGATGTTCCGTAAGGATGAGGCGCGTGATGCTTATCAGAAGCCTTTTGATGAAGAGGATGTCCGTAGAAATGTAGAGCGCAAGGTTGAGCGCGAAAAACGGCAGGCACTCATGGATGAGTGGATTCACCAACTCCGCGAGCGCGCTGAAGTCAAAACCTATATCGATCGCATTCCAGAGGAACCCTCCGAGGAGGAAGCGGCTGAGGATGAACCCGAAGCAGAAGAAACACCTGCTGAGGGAGAACCTGAAGAATAGCCTTTTCAATATAGTTGTTGGCGCGATCTGTAGATCGCGCCACATCTTAGTATAGGAGGTATGCACATGGTAAATAAGACGGCTGCCTATCTCACCATTTGTCTGCTACTCATTACCTGTGGACTAACAACCGGCACTGCCCGTATTTTCGACAAAATCGTCGCTTACGTCAATGACGATATTGTAACCAAACGGGAGCTCGATGTCTTAGTGAACCAGCGCGCAGTGGAACTTCAGCAGGTTTATCGTTTTAGTGAACGTGAAGCACGCGGCGAAGCTGAGCGACAACGCGAAGAACTCCTTAACCGTCTGATCCGTCAGATGCTGCTTTTGGAGGCAGCACTAACATTGAAAATTACCGTTAACGACGCAGAAGTCGAGCAGTACATCCAAGAATTTAAAAATAGATACCAGATTGCAACCGACCAGGAATTCAAAGAACAATTAAATAAGGAAGGTATGACGCTCGTCGCTTTTCGTGAACAAGCGGAACGCAATCTTAAAGCCGAGAAACTTGTGATGGGGAGAATTGTCCCTCGATTGCAGGTGCGGGACAGCGAGATCCAAACATTTTTTGAGGAAAATCGAGATCAATTGCCCGTTAAATCCGATAAAGTGGATATGCGGCACATCTTTATCGCTTTTGAACCGACCCAAGCTGATCGGGATACTGCTTACAGCAACGTTGAGAAAGCTCGCAGCGAAATCTTAACAGAGGGTGCTGATTTTGAAGAGATCGCGAAGCGTTACACTTCAAAACAAAACCCTACTTCACAGGCTGGGATCCTCATAGAGGCTACCACTGATGAGCTCCGCAGATTTCCAGCCATATTTCAGGGTGTCCTGACAAATTTAGCAGCCGGTGAGGTGAGTGAACCCATTGAAGGAAACGAAGGTCTCTACCTTTTTAAAGTTGAGACAAAAGACGATAAAATGACCGCCTTTCGTTACCTCATCGTACCACTTGAAATTAGCTCGGAAGCGATGCAAGCCGCACGCCAGCGTAGTGTTGAGATTTTCAAAAAATTAGAAAACGGAGAAGATTTTAATACACTCGCCCAGACGGTTTCGGATGATGTTGAGACGCGAGAAAACGGGGGCTACCTTGGAGTTCGATCCTTATCCGAACTCAATCTCAAAACCCGTAGAATCATTGAATCTCTGGCAGCGGGTGCTTACAGTAATCCCCATGAAACGGAGTCTGGACTTCATATATTCAAGGTGGACGAGCGAAACAGCCCAGACCTTACTGACGCTGAGAAACAACAGATTATTTCTATACTCCGTCAGCAGCGCTTTCAGGAAGAATGGGACGCATACACCGACAGCCTCATCGCGAACGCTTACATCGAAATTAAATTGAAAGAGTAAGAAGATACGTGAAAAAGAGCCAACCCGATTTGCCTACCTATCACCAACATCGATACTCTAAGAAAAGGCGCGTAGGTACAGGAAATGCTGCATCGCGCCGATGCTCTTTTCTTGCAAATTTCCTTTCGATAGCGCGCATAAGCGTCGGTATTTTAGCGGTTGCGTGTTTCTTCTCTCCGCTACAGGTGCTTATCGCACAAGAGGAACCACAGCAGGAACAAACGCCCGCTGAAACACCTGCTGACGGGACTCAGGAACAAGAACAAGCACCGGCTGAAGAAGCTCAGGAACCCGACGCTACAGAAGGAACACAAGAGGAATCACCCGCTGAAACGCCGGCTGACGAAGCAGATCAGGAATCCGATGCCACAGAAGAGACAGAGGAAGAAGGATCCGTCTCTGAACGGTTGAATCCAGAAACCGATGTCCCTGAAGAAGGCACGGTAATTGGTGATGGCGACAATGTGTCGATGGTGGATAATTTTGTTTCGATTCATGGAAACGCCCTTGTTAAATTCGAGGATGTCATCCTGCGAGCCGACCACATCTGGGCTGATTTCGATGACAGTCTCATGCGCGCTTCAGGAAACGTGCACCTGAAGGTCGGTGATGAAGAAACCTACTCCGATGAACTCGTCTTCAATCTTGAAAACAAAAAGGGGATCGCCAGAGATGGATTTACGTATAGTGATCCTTGGTACTTTGGTGGCAGTGAGATCTTTAAGATAGAGGAAAATAAATCTTATGTCCGCGGGGCGACTTTAACGACCTGTTCCTTGGAACATCCGCACTACTATTTTAGCGTTTCGGAAGTCATCGTTCGAATGAATGAGGAGCTGATTGCCAAGAACATTGTCCTACGCATTGGTGGATTTCCGCTCTTTTATTTCCCTGCTATTCGTCGAGATCTTCGTAAAGGAAAGATTGCCAAGATTATTGTCAAAGTCGGAACTGATAGTTATCAGGGCCCCTACCTCAGCATCATCCAACCGCTTGTACGCAAACGCCGCTACGATGCAGCGCTCCTTTACGACAGAAGCGCGCGACGCGGACAAGGTGTCGGATTTGAAGGAAAGTATCGCTTTAATGATACGAAATTTCAAGAAATACATATCCCTATTCCTCCCGATGCAACGCCGAATCAACGCACCAAATTGGAAGAGAAGGCACAGGAATTACAAGACCGCCTCGACGGAGAATATGATCGTTATTGGCTAAAACAGCTTTTCCTCGAATATAAAATCACTGATGACGATGTAAAACGTGCCAAAGCGCGCGCCGAGGAAATCCGCACGCAGACCTTAGAGGAAGACGCCGACTTCGCACAAATCGCACAAAGCAACTCCGACCACTCCGATACCCGCTACGAAGGCGGTGATATAGGGTTCCTTGTTCCCGGTGAAACCGATAAAGATGATAATCCAAAACTCGATCCTGTTCTGGAGGAAGCCGCCTTCGCTTTACAAGAAGGCGAAATTAGTTCTGTCGTACAAACTGAATCCGCTTTTCATATCCTCAAGGCAGATCGTGTGATTGACGTTTACGGTGAACGTGAAGTCAAACTCCGTCGTATTGACATCAACATCACCGCAAGCGAGGAGACCGAAACGATCCTTCGCGAATTAGCCGACGATCTGCTACAGCATGCCCATGACGGTGAAACCTTTGAAGCACTTAAAGAACGTGCCGAGGTCCTCTCTGATTATGTTAATACTACCCTAACCGAGATCAATGAAGGGAAAGGCATGATGCTAAATGAGATGGTGTCTTCTTGGCAATATTCCGTCAGGCGCATGGAAAATCCTGGCGATGTAACTGAGCGCCGTCCGGTTTCCACACCGGAAGGATTATACATTTTTCAATTAATCGAAAAAGAGCAAACCCCTTCTTTTGAGGCACTCGCTGAAGGATTCGAGGCGGAATGGGATACTTTTTACGAAGACATAATGAATCCTGCACCAGAGGAGACAGATGAGGATACTGATACAGAAGAATCCGAATCCGGTGATGTAGAAAAGACAGATGTCCCACCTACAGTCCCGGAAGCGACACAGGCAATTGATACGACTGATGCAGACGCAGAAACTCAAGAGGCAGAGGTAGTAAAACCAGAAGATGAACAAGAAGACGAGTCACAGGAAGAAATCCAAGAGGCAGAGGCAATTGAAAATCAAGAAGACGTTGCGCCTCAAGAGGAAACCCAAGAGGCGGAGGCAACTGAACCAGAGGGTGAGTCCCAAGAAGACACCGAAGACGCAGGAGCAGCTAAGCCAACAGGTGAACAAGAGGGCGAGGTACAGGACGAAGATGTAACCGACGCAGACGAAGAGACCGAAGAAGAGGAAGCCGAAGAAGGTGTTTATAGGAAGCACGGCTTTCGCGGGAGATGGGAAGACCCGAGTGCCGTGGCTTCGGAAGCACAACGGTTATATGCAGGGGACCACAGTACGCGTCCCATTCGAACGAGTAAGTCATTTCGACTCATCAAAATTGATCGAAAGCGAGCATATCGAGGAGACATCTACCTCTACGGTGCTGACCGCTACTCTTACGAACGGCAGAACGCGACCCGGATCGGTAGAAGTTGGATTATGCGGTGGGCACATACCCAATCCTTCTTTACCCCTTGGGACAGCCGAGAAGCCGGCAGACGGCCGATTAGTTTTAACGGTAGAACAGAGTTGCGCGCCCTTAATTACAAAGAGGAACTACAACTCCCCGGTGAATCTACACTCAACTCTTTCGGAATACTCACCTACGGCACTGCTTTCTCTGCCTCCAGTCGAGATGATGTTGATGAGGACGGCAATCTCAGATTCTCGCGAGAAACTATCGGGGACTTCACTGGCAGGCTTGAAGTTCGCCACATTCACGATTTCACAGGCGAAGGTACAACCTCATTGCAGAAACTCCCACAACTCACTTTGAACTTTTCACGGATGCGTGTCAATGCTTTCCCGCTCTTTGAAACCATCAACAACAGTATGGTAGACCTCGCCGAAAAATTCAAAACTGAGACACCGTTTCTTTCAATGTTTACGTTCCCGACGCTCGAAAGCACCAGCCTCGATTTAGATGTTGAGCTCGGAAACTTCTTTAGGGAGGTCTATCGCGGTAAAGCCGGTGAGGAAAGAGACGTGTTTCTACAGACAGTGGACCTTGGGTTTGATGTCCGTAAGCAATCAACGCTCCTGATTACACCGCTCCGCGAGCTCCAGTTGAACCTTTATCTCAACACAAACGCCATCTATCACGACCGGGATCAGGCGCAAAATAGAAACATTATACGTGGGGTTTACAGTATCAACGCAAACGCTACAAATACCCTCTTCCGCATCTTCGATGTCAGTTATATCCCCGGACTGCGGAAATTGCGCCACGAAATGCAGTCATCGCTCCGCTTCGATTATCAACCTCCAGTTGACGAGAATGATGACCTCTATCCTTTCGGACCCAGCACCTATTTCTACGAACGGAAGATGCTGACTTATAACTTCAATACAGGCATTGAAATCAAGACCCCCCGGGGACAATCACCACACCGCGTCTTATATTTTGATACACGACTTACCGCTGATTTTACTGATTTTGACCCCTTATATAAGCGTAAGTATGAACCTATTGAAAGCGATTTTACATTTATACCGCTTCCCAGTCGAAACCTAAACGTCACAGTACGGTTTACCCACGACCCAAATCCACATCCAGTTGATGAAAAACAATTCAAAATGGTCGGTTTCCGTTCCAATATCCGGTACACACGAAAGACTTGGAATGTAAGCATTGGAAGTTCTTTCAGCAAACGCCACACCTCAAGGAGAGCCTCCCGTTCTATCACTGCTACTGGACGCTACCGTTTCAGCCGCAATCTTGAATTTGATGTCAGTCTCATCTATTATCCCATTGAGAAACAGTTTTATTCACAGCGCATTATGATGACCCGGAATCTTCACGACTGGAATCTCCGCATCTCTTGGAACCGGATCGGTATTAAACGAGACGACTCGCCTTACAATAACGTCCGACAAGATTTCACATTCCAAGTTAGCCTGATTCAGGAGCCAGCGATTTCAATGGGGGTCGGATACGATGCCACCACTGAAACCTGGGGTGTCCGAACCATGCCAGCAGGCATGCCTTACAACGCCTTTGGTGCTGGAAGTTCACTCGGTCGGTCTTATTTCTAAATTTTCTGTAGCATAGACTGTTAGTCTGTGCCTATGTAACCGACAAAAAGCCTAAAACTGAATCGCCCTAATGCAGCGCAGAAAATGTTGCAAGGATTTTAGAGGATACGGTATAATATCAAAACACTGGGATTCTGAATGAAGCTAACCCAACTTGCTACTTACAAGATTTTAGCGATGAAGTCTGCATCTTTAGGCTGAAAACGATGCGTTTGCGGACGCAGCAGCACAGACTAACAGTCTATGCTACAAACTGGCAACTTGGGTGAAACTATGAGAGATGTGAAATGGGTTGGAAACTCTCTTGAGCAAATGCAAAGTTTCCCTAAACCCGCCAGAAGAATAGTAGGGCAAGCGTTAAATGCTGCTCAATCCGGATTTAAACACATAGCTGCCAAACCGTTACAGGGAGTGAGTTCTGGTGTATTAGAGATTGCTGCGCGTTACGATACAAACACATACCGCGCTGTTTATACTGTCAAGGTGGGTGAGAACGTCTATGTGCTTCATGCATTCCAAAAGAAATCTGTTCGTGGTATTAGAACCCCTAAAAAGGAAATTGATTTGATTAAACAACGTCTGAAGATGGCACGAGAGATGGAGGCAGAAAATGAGGGACAAAATTAAAATTGTGGAGAGTTCTGGAAACGTGTTCTTAGACATTGGTTTCTCGAAAGAAGAAGCTGAACGTGAACAGTTACGAGTGGATCTTGTGATTAAAATCTATCAGCTTTTTGAGGAACTTGAGCTGACTCCAGCAAAGGCGTTGGCGGATTTTGGACTTGATCCATCCGACGTGTCTCGAATACAAAATGGGGATTGTGACTTTAACGTTGATAAACTATTTACAATCCTAAGTCAATTGAATCGAAACGTTGAAATTCATATCACACCTTCAGATGAGAAAGTCGGGTACCTACGAGTCGTTACAACTTGAGGAAGTGCTTAATGATACTCAAGGATCGTATTTGCATCATAACGGGTGGGAGTTCAGGCATCGGACGCGGCATCGCACTCGAATTCGCACGCGAAGGCGCGAAGATCACTATTGCCGATATACAGGAGGCACCCCTTCGCGGCAAATACCATGAAACCGATGTCACAACGCCAACTGTCGAAGAAATCGAAAAACTCGGGGCGCAAGGGATATTCGTCCAAACCGATGTCGCCGACGCATCACAGATCGCACACGTAATCCAGCAAACCGTCGAACACTTCGGTGGACTTGATGTCCTTGTCAACAACGCTGGCATCCACATACCGGGTGGCGCACAAGAACTCTCTATCGCTAATTGGGACAAAGTCGTTGGTGTTAACCTCCGCGGCATCTTCGTCGCAACGAAACTCGCACTCCCACATCTGAAACAGTCTAAATTCGGGCGGATTATCCAGATCGCCTCGGTTCACGCCTACGGAGGCGGCGCGGGCCCTGCGTATGCCCCCGCCAAGTCGGCTGTCGTTAACATGGTTCGTGATACAGCGTTAGAGATCGGACAATTCGGCATAACCGTCAACGCCATCTGCCCGGGTTATATCGAAACAGCAATCCAGGATTACCTGACCTCCGAGCAGGTTGAAGAAGCGTTAGAGAAAACCGCTTTACCACGATTCGGTCTCCCGAGAGACATCGGGCGCGCCGCTGTCTTCCTTGCTTCCGACGATGCCGAATGGGTCACAGGTGCCTCCCTCCTCGTAGATGGCGGATTCGCCGCCGGCGTGTAGCATAAACTGTTAGTTTATGCCTTTAAAGCAGTGCCTACCGACAACTGACAACCAATCAAAGGAATAACAACGCATGCAATTAAACCAATGGGGAACAATCCGTTTTACAGATAAAATCGCTCTAATAACAGGCGGTGCCTCCGGTATCGGCAGAGCAACAGCGAATCGGCTCGCAGCTGAAGGCGCACACGTCATCATCGCCGATATCAACGCCGATATGGCAAATAAGGCTGTCTCTGAAATCCAAGAAGCAGGTGGGAAGGCTCTTTTTGTAGAGGTCAATCTTGCTGATGATGAAAGCGTCATCGCCGCCGCAAGTACTGTTGCCGAAAAGTTTTCCGCCCTTCACATTCTTGTCAATAATGCTGCTATCGCCGGAGGCGGCAGAATTGAGGACGGCGGTTGGGTTTCAACTTGGGGACCCGAAACCTCAATCGGTCTCCGCGGTTGGGTCGTCATCACGCAGCACCTATTACCCCTCTTAAAACAGGAAGGCGGAGCCATCGTCAACCTCTCATCAGAGGGAGGATACCTCGGCAGACCTGGAGGCTGGGTCTACGATGCCATTAAATCCGCCTGGGTCTCTGCCACAAAAACAATGGCGTATGAATTCGTCGAATACGGAATTCGCGTTAACGCTGTCGCACCCGGCTGGGTTGTCACAGAGATGCACTTCGGGAGGGCACCCGACCCTGCCGCTCGAAAAAAGGAATTGGAGGAAACACCAATCAAGTCGTGCATTATGAAGCGCCGCTGTGGACCTGAGGAGATAGCATCGGCGATCACCTTCCTCCTCAGTGACGATGCCTCCTACATCACAGGGCAGACGATACACGTTGACGGCGGACGGTGGGGAATGTCTGTTAGCAGAGATTGAATCTATTTTCTCTGGGAACCTCTAATAGCAATTGGTAGGTGCGGTTTCTAACCGCACCGTTTTTTCGATAAAACGTACTTTATCCTGCTGAACGCTGAGCACTGATGTCTAGGCTTATACAGTTCTGTTCATGACCTCGCCAGATAGCGCAGCTGCTTCGGGTTATGATGCCATGTCGTTGTTGACGGTTGCAATTGAAAACGCGCAGACACTAAATCCATCTGCCATTCGGGATGCTCTGGCGAATATCACTAATTATCAAGGTGCGACGTTCATGTCTCGGTACAATGCAAACCGACATCCCGTTAAAAGCGTTGTGATTAACACAATTCGCAACGAACAAATCGAGCTCTACAAAGTTGTTGAACCGTAACAACAAACCTTGCCCCAAAAAGGAAATATCATGGACTCTAACCTCGCCGCGATTGAAAATCGGCTCTGGAGTGCTGCCGACGAGCTCAGAGCCAATTCACGCCTACGCGCCTCAGAATACTCTACACCTGTGCTTGGGCTAATCTTCTTAAGATACGCCGATCATAAATTCACACAAGTCGCACAAGAGATTGACGACGAGACCGCTACTAACAGGCGCAGCCGAACGGATCCGCGAATGCAGTATCAAGCGCGCGGCGCATTTTACCTACCCGATAACGCACAATTTCAATACCTCCTCAATCTGCCGGAGAGTGCGAACATCGGGCAAGCGATCACTGATGCTATGAAGGCAATTGAAGCAGAAAACGCTCAGGTCAACGGAGTCCTACCCAAGACTTACAATCGCCTTGAAAAGAGCACCCTCTTTGAACTCTTACGTATCATGGAACAAATTCCCATGGATATTGAAGGGGATGCTTTCGGAAGGGTCTACGAGTACTTTCTCGGCAATTTTGCCATGAGTGAGGGACAACGCGGGGGTGAATTCTTCACGCCTACATCGCTTGTTAAACTCATCGTTGAGATTATCCAACCCTTTCACGGCCGTATTCTCGATCCCGCGTGTGGTTCCGGTGGCATGTTCGTCCAAAGTGCTGCGTTTATTCGCAATCACCAGCGCAACGGCAGACGTGGAAACATCAGCATTCACGGCGTGGAACGCGTCGCCGAAACGATTAGATTGTGTAAGATGAACCTCGCTGTTCATGCCCTTGAGGGTGATGTCAAACAGGCAAATAGTTACTACGAAAATCCGCATGACTGCTTGGGTAGGTTCGATTTCGTCATGGCAAATCCACCCTTCAATGTAGATCGCGTAGATAGAGAGCGCATCAAAGACGATCCCCGGTTTCCGTTCGGTATGCCCCGTGTCGATAATGCCAATTACGTCTGGATTCAGTTATTCTATAGTTTGCTTTCCGAGTCTGGACGTGCGGGTTTTGTGATGGCGAACTCCGCAGCCGATGCCCGTGCCTCTGAACTCGAAATCCGCCGCCAAATTATCGAATCCGGTGCAGTTGATGTTATTGTCAGTATCGCCTCAAACTTCTTTTATACCGTCACCTTGCCTTGTACCCTATGGTTTTTCGACAAAACTAAACGCCACACCGACAGGCATGATAAAGTGCTATTCATTGATGCGCGGCACCTCTATCAGCAGGTGAGTCGTGCCCATCGACAATTCACCCCCAAGCAACTCGAATTCTTGTCCAATATTGTCAGGCTTTATCGGCGTGAATCCCCTGAAAATCAACACGACAGCGCGGACCTTCTCACGACCAAATTCCCTGATACAGCATACATTGATGTTCCTGGGCTTTGCAAGGTCGTGACTATTGCCGAAATTGAGGCGCAAGGGTGGAGCCTTAATCCCGGACGCTATGTCGGGGTCGCTGAACAAACCCGTGATGATTTTGACTTCACCGAACGGTTTACGGAGCTCAACGAGGAATTAGCAGTTCTGAACGCCGAGGCACATCAACTCGAAGAGCGTATCGCTGAAAATGTTGTAAAGATTCTGAAGGATACGGTATAATATTAGAGATGGAAAGCTTTGAATCAAGCGATGAAAGTGTAAAAAGGAGGTGCCTCATGGAACTTACAAGTATCTTTGAGTTTGTCAACCCCGAAACGATTCGGATTAAAGGGACACGGGTCGGGATTGAAATCGTAATTGAGAAATTTCTTGATGGTGCAAGCCCGAAGGAGATTCAGGGACACTATCCACATCTGACCCTAAAACAGATCTATGCAACAATTACTTATTATCTGTTTAACAAAAACACCGTAGATGCCTACATTGAAGCCGAGCGTAAACGGGCGGAAACTGCTTATGAGACACAGCGAAAAAACCCACCACCCGGTGTGAAGCGTCTTATGAAAATAAAAGCACAGCAGGAGGCCCAAAGGATGGCATCCGCGAAAAGTGATAGTGAACAGAGATCAAATTCGTTTCCTTCTTGATGAAAACACTTCCCATGTTATCCGAAATGGCCTTAGACATAGGCACCCAGAGGTTGAAATTCGCGTTATAGGTGGTGAGGGTGTACCTCCAATTGGGACAAAAGACGAAGAAATTCTTGAATTTCTTGAACGTGAAGCGTACATCCTTGTCTCATCAAATCGAAACACGATGCCTATACATTTGGAAGCACACCTTCAAGAAG
>JAPPNJ010000157.1:0-2015 GCA_028818705.1 Candidatus Poribacteria bacterium | reverse complement strand
CGCCCGGCAACAACGGGCAATGAATTGCCCTACTACAAACCAAGACAGCCACCCCGAATTTGAAACTGGACAAAGCACTATACAGCGAAAAGAATTCTATAATGTCGAACGAAACAAAACCTAATTTACCAGTAACAACGGAAGATAAAGAAAACGTGGCTCCTGATATTGTTCCCGAAAATACAGGAGGTAATGCCCTTGATGCTGTCACCAATTTTATATCAGGACTCGATCCTTCTACTTTGTTAGCACGAAATGCATCCAAGGCCCTCCGTCAATTATGCTCTGCCCCGAAGGATTGGTTTGATGCATATTTTGAAGGGAAAGCTGCTGAAACTCTGACGGAATCAGAGGGACGTGTTAGAATTAGAGAGGAAATTACTGATCAGATTGTTCAAAATATTAAGGTTGATCCAGAGTATGCCCGGAGAGCAGGACACAAATTCGCAGAAAAGATAATTGGAGAGCAGCTCAATCTTGATAATATTTCCACTGTTGCTGCAAACGAACTTATGAACAATGAATCTGATAACTCAACAAATCAAGACACCAATCATCCTAATGAAACACAATCTGCTGATTCAACAAATCAAAATGTAAACGACGGTGCGGAAACGACAATCAACGATGATTGGCTTAACAACTTTGAAACTCAAGCCCGCCAGGTGAGCACTGAAGATATGCGACTCCGTTTTGGTCGCTTATTAGCAGGTGAAATTGAGAAACCGGGCTCATACTCAATAAAGGCTGTGAAAACCCTAGGTGAACTTGATCAGAATGTCGCGAACCTGTTCAAAAAATTGTGTTCGTTATCTACAGGTCTAATAAACGCATCTGGAAATATTTCTAGCCTCAGCGTTCTTAATCTGGAAGATGATCCTCTTTCTTTTCACACACTTGAAAAATATGGGCCTCCTTATCATGAAATTAGCGTGTTACAAGAATATGATCTAGCGTTAAATGCAGATTTCGCTTACCTGAATCTTGAAAAATTTCCTGCTCTATTATGGCACCAAGGGCAAAATTGGATAATAACTGCCGTTGATAGCAATGGAGATGAAAATCAGGAATTACAATTATTTGGAATTCAATTTTCTCATGTTGGTCAGGAATTATACAGTTTAGTCGACCAAGATCCTGTACCAGAATACACTGAAGAGCTCAAGAAATTCCTCGCGGGACAAAATCTAAGCTTAACAGAAGTTGATATTATCTCCATAGACAAAAATAACGGAATGTTGCGGGCAATATCTAAGCATGGTTGAAGTTAATAACTAATGATTTTAGAGGTACCATGTGGTGAAGAACCCCATACGAAACAGAGAAATTCACATCGGAGATTATATTGAGACAATCCGACAAAAGTATAAGGTAAAACGTTCTGAATATTTACCCAATGGCACCATCCCTGTCGTTGACCAAGGTCAAGACTTTATTGCTGGCTATATATACTAAAGTTTGGACGCTATTGTAAAGTTATGCTGCCTTTTGAAAAGGCAGAGTCGTATGGTCTTGAAGACTGACATTAATATTCTGTGAGTTTGTTTTTTGTTTCAACTTAGCAGAAAATGACGCTATTGCCATTTTCGAGCGGAGATAAGCCCCCCGCAACCCTTGCGTGAGTTTCTCTGGGCGATACCAATGAATGCCAAGATGTTGACGGACTTTCTCAATACTTATCGCTTTCTGGGTAGCATCTGGTGTTGTAAATAACAACTTCGTGAGACTTGCTGCGACGAAACTGAGTTGAACAAACCGATTGATGCTCTTTCGAGATTTGCTGCGATAGGCATCAAATCCGAAATGCTCTTTGGCATCTCGAAAGGCAGTTTCGATCTGCCATCTTTGGCGATAGTCTTCAACGATCCGAGGTATCTCAAGCGTCAAATCTGTCGTAAAAACGCAGAAATACTGATACGGTTTTGAGGCTTTCGGACGATTACGGATAACCACGAGTCGGACATCCGCATCACACATTTTCGTCCGCACGACCTTTGAGGCGATCGAATAACTTT
>JAPPNJ010000167.1 GCA_028818705.1 Candidatus Poribacteria bacterium | reverse complement strand
CGAACAGGAAGAAATCTACTTCATCGTTGAAGGCGAAGGCGAAATGTGTCTCGGCGAAGAACGTCAAACTCTCTCCGCGGGGCAGACTGTATTTATTCCGTCTTGGGTTTTCCACCAACTAACGAACACAGGCGATACACCGATGCACATGGTCTATTGTTATGGACCCGCTGGCGATGTGGCGCATTGGAAACAAGAACTCGCTGGCACACTCCCGAAAGCCGGTGTTGACGCACCACCACTCCCTGAAGGCGCAGCCCCCCAATGCACTGACAAGCCTTGAGAATGGCTATCAGTCGTCGGCTATTAGTTTTCAGTTAAGAGCAATTTGAACAATCTTCATCTGCTTGGGGCGTTCCAAGAGATGGTAAATTAGCACATGAAACCTCTTAACTGACAGCCGACTGCTGACAGCTGACAACCAAAGGATTATACATGAGCAATCAGACCCAGAAAACACACCGCGTCGGCATCATCATGAACGGTGTCACCGGTAGAATGGGAACAAACCAACACCTGATCCGATCCATCTTGTCAATTGCAGAAGATGGTGGCATCCCAATCGGTGACGGCGAGGTTATCATCCCCGATCCGTTTCTTGTCGGTAGGAATCCAGCGAAACTGGAAAATTTATCCAAAACTACCGGTGTTGAGAAGTGGAGCACCGACCTCGACGCCGCGCTTGCCGATGATGCTTACGCCGTCTACTTCGACGCCCAGGTTACCTCACGTCGCGTCGATGCAGTCCAAGCTGCAATATCCGCTGGCAAACACATCTATTGTGAGAAACCGACTGCCACCACCACCGCCGACGCTTATCGCCTCTATGAACAAGCAGCGAAAGCCGGACTCAAGAACGGTGTCGTTCAAGATAAACTCTGGTTACCCGGCATTCAGAAACTGAAACGCCTGATAGATGCTAACTTTTTCGGAGAGATTATCGCTGTCCGAGGCGAATTCGGCTATTGGGTTTTCCGAGGCGATGCTATCCCAACCCAACGTCCTTCGTGGAACTACCGAGCCGAAGACGGCGGCGGCATTATTCTCGACATGTTTAGCCACTGGCGGTACGTCCTCGACAACCTTTTCGGCGCAGTCAAGGGCGTTTCCTGTATCGCTGCCACGCATCTTCCACAACGGTGGGATGAGGAAGGCAAACCTTATGACAGCACCGCTGAAGATGCTGCCTATGCCACCTTTGAATTAGAAAACGGGGTTATTGCACATTTTAACTCATCTTGGGCTGTTAGAGTCCGCCGCGATGATCTGTTGACAATACACGTAGACGGTTTGAACGGATCCGCCGTTGTAGGCTTGAGGGATTGTTGGATCCAACCCCTTTCCGGCACTCCACGTCCTGTCTGGAATCCCGACATCGAACAACCGATTAAATTCTTTGATGGCTGGCTCAAGGTCCCGGAGCAGGAAGATTATGACAACGCCTTTAGAGCACAGTGGGAACTCTTCCTCCGACACGTTGTTGCCGATGAACCCTTCCCGTGGACGCTCCTCGCCGGTGCGAAGGGTGTGCAATTAGCAGAAAAAGGCATGGAATCCTGGCAGACCCGTAAGTGGGTAGAGCTACCAGAACTCTCCGCACTATAAAATTTGTAAAGCCCTTAATCAGAGTCATTCGCTTCTCCTGTAGGAGGGAACTCCGATTTCCGACTTTTCCCTGTAGGAGCGATCTCCTGATCGCGACTCGTGCCCAATTATTTCAACAGTAAGCCTGATAATTTTGACGGTATCGCTGTCAAGCAGCTCCTCTTAGACCAGATCCGTGAGCAGGTCGCTTGGTATAGGTAGGCGATTGACGCACTCGATTGTGTGGTTTGTATCGCCTGCTGTCGTGTTATAAACCGACTGCAACATTTGTAGATATGCCTGCTCTACTATCTGTGGCACACGCGTATCGCTACTTGCCCGACCCTCTGCAAAGCATAAAACCCGCCTTTAGATGAGGTGTGCTATCACTACAAGGAGATGAAATGAACCAAAAACTCATTGAACGCTGGCAAGCAGAATTTGAAACAGCAGATGTAGAGACAGTTCGGCAAATGCTTGCTGAAGCACCGGATCTCGTAAGCGTGAAAATAAATCGGATATCGCCACTCCTTAGCGCAAGTGTTAGAATCAAAGATCTCGATAAAGTCAAGGCACTTATAGAGGCAGGCGCCGACGTAAACAACAATGACCTCGGCACGCATTGGCCAAGCAAAGATTACGAGATTAACCAGTATCTCATCGGTCAGGGAACCGATGTCAATCAATCCTCCTATCTTGGGTTTCATGCCGTCGGCGTCGCCAACTTCGATTCTTTTTTGCTCATGGTAGAAAACGGATTGGATCCGAATTTCGCATGGCCCTACAACGGCGAAACCTTACTTCATGTGCAATCCCGCCACGATGACGATACGCATCTCGCACAAGCCTATATCTTGATAAAAGCAGGTGCGGACGTCAATGCACAAGCCCTGAGTGGACTTGATGACGAACCCATCATGGATAATGAGCATTTCGTTGAATACGGCAAGGAAACACCGCTACATTTCGCAGCCCGGTTGGGCAATCTACGGATGGTTCGACTTCTGTTGGACCACGGTGCCAATTCATCGCTGAAAACGGTTAGTCGGATGCGTCATCCCAAACAGTTCACCGAATGGACGGATGAAGTCACATCGTTGGTCTGGCCACTACGTGAATTCAAGAGGGTCGTGTTTCAACCCTATGAAGGAGAGACACCCCTCGACATGGCGTTGCGTGAAGGCAACGAAGAAATTGTCAACACACTCAAACGATGATGCACCCAACACCCACTGAACACTACAATCTATACAGGACACACATCCTTCAAAAATAACATAACCTCAATGAAATTGGAAGATCATGAAGCAAAAATACTTTTACCACGAACATCTGGCAGATTACGCTGAGCTCAAGGCAAAAGGACTTCTGTCAAGGGGAGAACTTTACGGGAACCCTGATGATTTCAGTGAGTTCTCTTCCAAATCCTTCTTAATAGAAATCTTACCACGTTTAGACCTCAAACCCGATGCACGAATCCTTGAACTCGGATGTGGGACAGGACCCGTCGCCTGTTTTTTAGCGCAATTAGGCTACCGCGTACACGGGATTGATGTTATTCCCGCTGCCATCGATAAAGCCAAAGCAATTGCTGCCGAACGCTGTTTAGATGTCCAATATGAGGTGTTAGATGTCTGCAAACTTCCACGTGAAGGCGGGTCATACCAACTTATTGTTGACAGTTTCTGTTCGCAAGGCATCGTTACGGATCCAGATCGAATTGCGATGTTTTCAGGTATCAAGTCCGGACTCGCCAAGGATGGCTATTTTTTGATGAGCTGTTGTGTTTTTGAACCTGATCGAGAGGACCCCGAAACACAAATTGTCGATAGCACAACAGGGAAAGTTTACACACGTTTTGACCAGGACGCCCTTTGGGATAGCGATACCGAAATATGCTACAGTCTATTCCATCCAGATCCTTTCAGACTCAGTGTCGGACCCAAGGACTATGAAGGGACGATTTGTGTTAACGATACTTGGTACATCCATCAGCGACGTTACCCGACCCCTGAGAATCTGCGTTTAGAACTCGAGCGTCATGGGTTCACAGTTCTTGAGCAGAACGGCGAAGTAACCGAGAACGCTGTCTGTGTCCATCAAGGAGCAGATATTACCGTCTACTGAAGATGTCTTCTTAGATGAAGACGTACCCTATCCTGCTGGTTTTGGCTCCACTACTGCTCCATCGGTGGATCCTCATTCGGTGGTTCAGCCATAACCTGAGGTTCTATTACTCGTACTCGGACTATTACCCGTATCGGCAGATCCCCATTCGGTGGTTCAGCTGCAGCCTCAATGACCTCGGGCGGAACTACGACGCGTACCATCGGTGGATCCTCATTCGGTGGTTCAACTATAACCTTGATAGCCTCGGGTGGGACTGCTCGTACCACCGGTAGATTTTCATTTATAACCTCGATAACCTCGGGCGGAACTGCTTGTACCATCGGTGGCTCAACCATAGCCTCGGGCGGTTCTACTAACGGATTCTCTACGATTAACGACTCATTTTTTTCAGCGGGTTGTCTCATATCCATCGAGGGATCCGGTGATATAAGGTTTGAATCGCTTCCACAACTTAGTAGAGCGATCAGAGCAGTGAGCAAAACTAAGTACTTCATGATACTCTCCTTTGTTGATAGATTTTAATGAACTGCCAAAAGCACCATAATATTAAGTTAGTGTCGCCGAACGTTCATATTCTTCAAAGTATTTTGTCCTTCACAAACATAAACTCAACAGTCCTGCACTCTGGACAAAAGGGTTGCGTTCCCCAAAAAAATGCTGTATAATAAAAATATAATCTAAAGGGTCTGTTATAGGTGGGAGAGGCTTTCACATGGCGTATAGCAATTTTACTTTAGACACGGTGCTGGAAGCGTTTGATTTAGAAGAGGTTGATGCCGCCGGTATCTTCGCTGCCAGTGAACCGGTGAAGCCGAGCGAACTGCTCACCGCCGTGTTGGCGCGGAACATACCTTTAGCCCATGCTATCGGCACAGAAAAAGTCAAATCAGAGTTAATTGTCGCTAATGTCCTCGTTGAACTCCGCGAACAATTAGAACACCGTATCAGTTTTTTTTCAGGGATTGAGTTCAATGTTGATGCTGATGCCGATCTGACCGGTGTGTGCGATTTTGTGATAAGTCTCTCGCCGCGCCAATTTTCTTTAAAGGCACCTATCATTATCCTTGTTGAGGCGAAGAAAGATGATTTGCTATTTGGACTCGGGCAGTGCGTTGCGGAAATGGTTGCTGCACAACGTTTTAACGCAGAAGAAGGAAATAACATCCCTCGTATTTATGGTGCCATCACATCCGGGATAGATTGGCTCTTTCTCAAATTAGAGGGCGCGAAGCTCTATATTGACATGGCTGCCTATCAAATCTCACGGTGTGACAAGATTCTTGGTATCCTCTCAAGTATGGTAGAACAAAAGGCATGAATTGGAAGATATTATCGTGGCAGGAAACATAACACTCCAAAAAATCGATGAATACCGCTGGCGTATCCCGAAAAGTTACATGAAAGGCATGCGCGTTGATGGCATTGTCTATGCCAACGAGAAACTTCTCAGGCAGTCAAAAAGTGACGAGGCACTGCAACAGGTCGCAAACGTTGCACATCTCCCCGGTATTGTCAAACATTCGCTCGCAATGCCCGATTTGCACTGGGGGTACGGGTTTGTTATCGGTGGGGTCGCTGCCACAGACCCACAGGCAGATGGTGTCGTTTCCCCCGGTGGTATCGGATACGACATCAATTGTGGTGTCCGTCTCATTCGTACCAACCTTGATGTCTCGCAGCTTGAAGGGAAGCGGAAAGCACTCGTCGCCAAGTTATTCGAGAACGTCCCGTGTGGCGTCGGCTCAAGCGGCAAAATTCGGCTCACCGTCCAAGAAGAGCGGCAGATGTTGGAAAAAGGTGCCCGCTGGTCGATTGAGCGTGAATATGGACATCCGAGTGATCTCAACTTTACCGAGGCGACCGGCTTTCTCCAACACGCTAACGCCGATGCTGCGAGCCAACGCGCCTTAGAGCGCGGCAAAAACCAGCTTGGAACACTCGGATCCGGTAACCATTTCCTTGAAGTACAGACGGTTGATCGCATCTTTTACCGAGAAGCCGCCGATGCAATGGGGTTAAGCGAAGGCAGTGTATGTGTCATGATTCACACCGGTTCACGCGGCTTCGGCTATCAGATCTGCGATGAGCACGTCAAGAGTTGGGTCAAGGTTGCTGAAAGGTACGGCATCAACCTCCCTGACCGGCAGCTCGCCTCAGCACCGATCAACTCACCAGAAGGACAGGACTACATCACTGCCATGGCGTGTAGTGCAAACTATGCGTGGAACAATCGGCAATGTATCATGCACCTCGTTCGCCAGACCTTCATGCAATTTTTTGAAACAACCGAAGATGAACTCGGTTTGGAGCTTGTTTACGATGTGGCACATAACATCGGAAAATTTGAAAAACACACCGTTGATGGCAAAGAACGCGAGTTGTTTATCCATCGCAAAGGGGCGACCCGCGCCTTCCCCGCAGGACATCCAGAGATCCCTGAAAAATATCAGAAGGTTGGACAACCCGTGCTGATCCCTGGTGATATGGGGACAGCCTCTTATGTGCTGGTCGGCAATCCGGGCGCGATGGCAGAGACATGGGGAACAACCTGCCACGGTGCCGGTCGGGTTCTCTCTCGGAGAAAAGCAATTGCTTTGACCAAAGGACGTTCTATCCAGAAAGATTTAGAGGCACAAGGCATTTATGTTCGGGCAGAAGGGAGGCGCACTCTCCAAGAAGAGGTCTCTGAAGCTTACAAGGATGTCGATGAAGTCGTCCGCGTCGTCGATAAAGCAGGACTCTCACGCCGCGTCGCGCGTCTCCGTCCTATCGCGGTTGTAAAAGGCTAAAACGGACGAATGTCTATTTTTCTATCAGTTTTATCGGAACATGTTCAAAAAATAGGCAATCTTACCCTTAAAATTGCCAAAATTGCTCTTCTTCTATTGGCACAGAAATTGCTCAGGTCTATGTAAGCCTCCTTGGGTAAGCCGGAGCCGTAATTCCTAAAAGGTGTAATTTGCAAGTCTCTGTCGCACACGCGAGTTAGGTTAGGACCCTGAACCTTTTGGAACCAATTGGGAATATGGCTTCCGGCTCTTTTTTTGTTTCAAAATATTAGCCTACCCCAATTGCTCTCCGCAACGTCTGAATCAATGTTCCTTCCGAAAACCATTTCCCTGCCACACGCCATGTACTGCTCGAAAACGTCGGATAAACGTGGATCATGCCGCTCAATTTCCGCAGTGGAATCCCCATCTGCATCGCCAAAACGTACTCGTGGATCACCTCTCCCGCATTGGCTCCCACAACGTGAACCCCTAATATTTTCCCGTTCCACCGGCTCGCGATAACTTTCGTAAAGCCTTGCGTCTCGCCTTCCGCAACGGCTCTGTCAACGTCCCCTTGGTCCAGTGTGAACACATCAACAGCTCCATATTTCTCGCGTGCCTCTGCCTCGGTCATTCCACAACGAGCGACCTCTGGATCACAAAAAGTCGTCCACGGCACGACAGCATAGTTAATCGTTTTAGAAAAAGGGAAGAAAATATTTCGGAGAAGCAGTTGTGCTTGAAACGCTGCGACATGCGTAAACAGATAGTGTCCGATGACATCGCCTGCAGCATAGATATTTTTCACACGCGTCTGGAGTTTGTTGTTTACTTCGATTCCGCGTCTACCGACCCGTACCCCGATCTGTTCAAGTTCTAAACCCTCGACATTCGGTGCACGCCCTGCGGCGATTAAAATCTTATCGAACGTCTGTTCAACATTTCCGTTTTCACTACTGCTGAACGTTACCTTTGTGCCTTTTTGTTCTTGGGTCACCTGCCTGATGTTTGTGTTGAGTCGGATAGTGAGACCATCTGCACGGAGGTAGTGCAGCATCTGATCAGAGACATCGAGGTCTTCTTTTGTCAAGATGCGTCCGCTCCGTTGTGCTATCGTCACATCGGCACCGAGGCGATGAAATGCCTGTCCAAGTTCAACACCGATTGGACCGGCACCGACAACGAGCATCCGGTTGGGAAGTGTCTCTAATTCCCATACAGTCTCGCTATCCAGATAGCCACAAGATTCCAATCCGGGTATAGGTGGCGCAAGAGGGCGGGAACCCGTACTGATCACGAATTTTTTGCTTTTGAGGGTACGTGTCTCTCCACTTTCAGCATCTTCTACGACGAACGTGTTGGGCGATTCAAAATGCCCGTTTCCGAAGATAACATCCACGCCCATCTCGCGGAATCGTTCAGGGTTGTCGTGTTCCTCTTCTATCGCGTGTTGGGTGCTTTGCACGTATCCTATCACCCGCTGCCAGTCAGGCGCGGGAGATGGAGCAACAACGCCGTATTTCTCTGCATTCTGAATATAATTCGCCACCTTCGCCGCTTTTAGGAGTGCTTTAGATGGCACACATCCCGTCCAGAGGCAATCGCCACCGATGCGATGCTTTTCCACAAGTGCCGTTTTTTTTCCTAACGTTGCGCCCGCCACGGCAAGCACGAGGCCTGCACTTCCGCCGCCGATGATGGTCAAATCGTAAGTATCCACGGTTTTCCCTCCACACTACATTATCTATCGTTGTTGACGTAGCACTTTGCCGGGCAACTGTCCCGTCACGTTTCCATCTTCAACAACTGAAACGCCATTAACGAACACCCAGTTTACACCGACCGGAGATTGTACTGGGTCAAACCACGTGGAGCGGTCTGCAACGGTCTCCGGGTTGAAGACGACGATGTCTGCAGCAAACCCACAGTTAATTTTTCCTCGGTCAGACAGTCGAAAACGTTCCGCTGGAAAACCGCTCATTTTGTAGATAGCTTCTTGCAAAGAAATCAACTGGCGTTCGCGTACGAACTTACCCAGATACTGCACGAAACACCCATAACTTCGAGGGTGTGGATGTGGAATGTTGTAGACCCCATCGCTCGCAATCATCATACGAGGGTGGTTTGCAGTCCGATTCAAAATGCGTTCATTTTCTTCAGGCGGCGTAGCCCACGGCATCACAAAGGTTTCAATCGCAGCTTCATCGCAAATGAGATCGAAGGCAAAGTTTTCATTAGATTTGCCCTCACTTTTGGCGGCTTCAGCGAGCGTCATCCCTATGAACCTACCAGAGCGGTTGTATCCCACGATTTGATTCCCTTGGCGTAACTCTCCCTGTAGGTGTGCGAGCGATTTTTCTCGAACGTCTAGATTTTCCAGATTTGCTAACATGTCAGCAGGCGCACCGGTCTGAAACTCCATCGGGAGCATCATTGCGAGGTGGGTCATACCCGCCGGATAGAGATAGGATTCAAACGTCAAATCTATATCTTCTCGTTCTACGCGTTCAAGGATTTCAGATGCCTCATCATCAACCCGTTCGTGCGAAATATGCACAGGAATCTCAGCGCGTTGGGCAATCTCGATTGTCTCCTCCCACGCCTGTTTTCTGCCGAGGATACGATAGCGGACGTGTGCTGCGTAGATCGCATCGTAACTCGCAGCAATTTTTGAGAGATAGACTAACTCATGCAAATCAGCATTTGCCGAGGGTTGATAATCGAGCCCTAAGCAGAGACAGCATGCTCCCGCTTCTAACCACTCGCGTGTGGTGCGTTCCATCATTTTCAATTCATCAGCGGTTGCTGGACGTGGGGCCCACCCCATTGCTCCGAGGCGGACAGCACAATGTGGCACCTGTGGATAGAGATTCGCAGGGATTTTTCCCTCGAATATGTTCAGATACGCGTCTGGTGTTTGCCAGTTGAGGGCGACTTCAGCATCTCCATAGGCAAATTGAGTATAGTGCCACATTTCCTGTGCTTGCTCTGGTGATAATGGCGCCCATCCAAAACCGTCTGGTGCCGCTAAGTGCGTCGTTACACCTTGACTAACGGCGGCGAACTGGTCCCGTCCACCCAGTAGCGCTATTTCGGAATGCACGTGCACGTCAACAAAACCGGGACAAACGACCTGCCCCTCAGCAGAAATCCGACGCGATGCCTCTGCCTGTCCAAGGTCACCGATAGCCGCAATGCGGTCATCTTGAATGCCGATGTCCGCTACAAACGGTTCCTGTTTACCTGTGCCATCGACGATATTTCCACTGGAAATGATTGTATCAAAAGAATGCCATACGGGTATTCTTGCTTCGCTGTGAGAATGATCTGCGGGTGAAATTTGTCTTTGCTTTACATCTCTCATAAAATACTCCTTGGTTGTTGATTTAGCCTATCACCAAGGGTGGTGTTTGTCAATAGAAAATCGGAAAGATCAACCCCTGAATCATGACTCTCATCTGGAATTTTCTTTGACAAAAAATCCGACGCTTGATACAATAGCAGTTAGGATTTAGCCAATTTATCTCACATAATTTAGTAACGCGGGGTTCCCTAACCTACAATAGGAGAAGAAACTATGCGTCGAGCCTACACTTCCATCAAGATATTGCGCGCAATTCCATACTTCATATTAGGAATAGGTCTGTCGCCGTTGATGATTGCGTTGAGTGGTTGTAGTGAGACTTCTTCTGGCGGCAGCGGCTTGACGGATGTCGGACGCGATGAACCGACTATAGTGGATTCTGTTTTAGCGATTGATGTCTTTGAGGACAGACCTGATGGTATCACCACAGACTTTTTTGCCGATGCTAACGACCGAGTGTATTTATGGATTCTATGGGCAAACGTAGCGAAACAACACACCGTTGAAGTCTCATGGTTCTCGCCAGATGATGATTTGGAAGATCCACCATTCTGGAACGAGAAACAGACGCTCACATCAACAACTGGCGATAAAATTACGTGGTTTTACATAGACCTACCCGATGATACAGGGGAGTGGTTCGTTGAAATTTACCTTGATGACCTCTTTGAACGGAGTCATGTCTTTTGGGTAGAATAGTAAGGGTAGATGCCGATCTTGGATAGATAGAAGGAGACACCATGGATAAGCTCAAAATCGCACATATCGGTACAGGCAGACGCGGGTCTGGAACTTACCTACCTATTATCTCGAAATTGACTGACGATCTTGAATTAGTCGCTGTTTGCGATCAACAGGAGGATAGCGTCGCTGAACAGGGCGAAAAATACAACGTTCCCCATTACACAGACACTGAGCAGATGTTAGACACCGTGAAACCCGACATCTGTTCAATCGTGATTACCCCAAGCAACAATCACATTCCCGGACTTCTCTGCTCTGAACGTGGTGTCAGTTATTGCACCGAAACGCCAATTGACACCGACCTCGGATGGGCAGATAAGATGATTGCGTCCGCACAAGCGAACGGCACGAAGTTGGAGGTCAACGAAAATTATTATCGCGTGCCTACCGAACGTATAAAACGCGAAATGATTTTGGCGGGTGTCTTTGGCAAAATCAACGCTGCCTATAATGACTTCCGGGGACACGGTTACCACGGTATTGGACTCATCCGCAGTTACGTCGGTTTCGAGAATGAACCGGTACAAGTTTACGGTTTCCGAAAGGGATATAACGTCCAAGACCACATCTGGCGGCAGGGGCAACCCAAGCGGGATACTGAAGATTGGCAGCATGCCATAATTGAGTTTGAAGATGGTGCCGTCGGTGTCTTTAATTTTAGTAGTCTTTCTTACGGTTCTCCACTCCGCGGTTTTAACGGCTCAAAGTTCTACGCCGAACGCGGAATGTGTTTCCGAGATAGCGCAGTCATCTTGAACGAGACTGCTGACGCACAGTGTCCGATTAACGTCTCACGTGAAACCAATACTGTTGACGGCTACGAAACACTGGCTGCGCTCGTCGCCGATACCGATCCCAAAGTCATCTGGGAAAACCCGTTGCAAAATTATCCTCTCAGTGATGGTGAAATCACTGTCGCATCGGAGTTGATGAGTCTTGTGAACGCCGTTCGCAACGATACTGAGCCTGAGTATGGAGCATACAACGGTCGTAAAGATCGCGAGATTGATGTCGCTATGGCACGTTCATGGGCAAATAATGGCGAGCCTGTCACCTTTCCATTTGAATACGAGAAACGCTAAACACCATTTTTACCACTGCGCGATGCATCACATTTTCCTTGTCGTTTCCAGTAAAATCCTGTATACTATTAGATGGATAATTGGAGAAGTAAAAAATTTTGGAGGAATACCATTGTGAAAAAAATTCGGTCTGTTCTCATCATTTTATTCATTTTTGCTTATAGCACGACGTTGATGGGAAATGAATGGGCGAACTACTACTTTCCAGATGCCATCGGAAGTTACTGGGTCTACGAGGATCATAACGGTGACGAATTGACGCGGTATGCAATAGAACCAGAGAATATTGACGGCGACACCTATAGTACTTTCAGTTATGATCCAGGTTTGGAAAATTGGGCAGACTTTGAGCATTATGTACACCCGTATTACTATCAAGTCGGGGATGACTGGGTGGCGTTCTTTGTCGGAACAGAAGTCCAAAACGCCGTTAAGGCGTCCATGATACAACAGATGGACGAAGCACTCGTCGTAATGCGTCAGGCAATGCAGGACCAGCTGCCTGAAGGTTTAAACGTCACATTTGACATAGATTACGAAGTTGATGTGAAATCCCAAGATTACTTCTATTTCCTACCGACACCAGCCACTTATAATGAAGAATGGACAGCGATTGAAGTAAATGTTGTCCTGACCATGACTATTGATATCAAGGGTCTACCCGTCGAGATACCCGGTGGCTCTACGCAAACTGCCACGACTTACACTACCTATGTAGAGGTTGGGAATGTCACAGGTACAGAAACAGTGGAAACAGATGCTGGCACTTTTGAAGACTGTTTAGTGGTCGAATATCGAACGGACGCATCATCGGAGACGGCTCTGTCTATGGAAGTTCCTCAGCAACCTGGCGCACAAGAACAAAAAGGTACATCTTACACGACGCTCTGGTTGGCACCTAACGTCGGTATTGTCAAGATGATACAGGAGCATCAACACGACGAAGCATCTGAGGCGCTTGGATTGGAACCTCCCGCAGACAAAACCTTTGAATTAATACAATACGAAATTAAATCTTCAGGTTCAGAAAGCGAATGAGCACCTTCCCTATCTACCGCCCAAGGCGACTTCGCGCAAATGAAAACTTGCGCCGACTGATTCGCGAAACAACACTTTCCGTCGATGACCTTATTTACCCAATGTTTGTCGTTCATGGGCACAATACCGCAACTGAAATTTCTGCAATGCCTGGATGCTACCAGTATTCGGTTGATCTCCTCGTGACCGCTGCGAAGGAACTCGCTGCACTCGGTATCCCCGGCACAATCTTGTTTGGAATCCCAGAGGTGAAAGACCCGATCGGTTCAGAAGCTTATGCCGATGACGGTATCATTCAACAAGCCATCCGAGCGATTAAAGATACTGTGCCTGATCTGCTTGTGATGACGGATGTATGCCTCTGTGAATATACTGATCATGGACACTGCGGCATCGTTGAAGCTGGTGAAGTACAGAATGATCCGACTCTTGAACTTCTTGTTAAGGAGAGCATTTCGCACGCGCGCGCCGGTGCTGATGTCATCGCACCCTCAGACATGATGGATGGACGCGTTGGAGCAATTCGCGCCGCATTGGATGAAAACGGATACCAAAACGTCCCGATTATGGCGTATTCTGCCAAATACGCATCCGCCTTTTACGGTCCCTTTCGCGAAGCAGCGGACTCTACACCCCAGTTCGGAGACCGCCGGGCTTATCAGATGGATTCAGCAAATGTTGAAGAAGCGTTACGAGAAGTCTCGCTTGATATCGAAGAAGGTGCTGACATTCTCATGGTAAAACCTGCGCTTGCCTATCTTGACGTAATCCAACGGGTCAAAACAGAATTTCAAGTCCCCGTTGCCGCCTACAACGTCAGTGGTGAATATGCTATGATTAAAGCTGCCGCCGAAAATGGCTGGATCGATGAAGAACGCGTCGCACTGGAGGTATTAACCAGCATCAAACGTGCAGGTGCTAATATGATTTTAACCTATTTTGCGAAGTCTGTTGTTGAATGGCTCAACGATTAGGAATCGCAATTAACCATTCGTCATTTATTTTTGTCAGAGGTTGGGTTTCCAGTAGTAACGACACAACTTTACCCGAAACCCGTTTTTGACAATGGAAAAAACCGAGCAGAAACCCAATGGTTAAAAAGTTTGGAGGAAATGCTTTGGAGGACAGTAAATCCTTAGCCGCATGGCAAAAATCACAACAGTTCATCCCCGGTGGTGTTAACAGTCCTGTCCGAAATTTTAGTAAGGTCGGTAGCCACCCGCGTTTCATCGCCCGTGGTGCAGGCTCAAAGGTCTACGACATTGATGACAACGAATATATTGACTATGTCGCCTCTTGGGGACCCTTGGTTTTGGGACATGCGCACCCGAGCGTTGTAGAGGCTGTCAGTTCGGCAGCGACGAATGGCACAAGTTTTGGCGCGCCGACGACATTGGAAACGGAACTCGCTGAAACTATTGTCAATGCAGTGCCATCAATTGAGCAAGTACGACTCGTCAATTCCGGTACAGAAGCCACAATGACCGCAATTCGCGTCGCGCGTGGGTATACAGGACGCGATAAAATCATTAAAATTGACGGATGCTATCATGGGCATGTGGACTACCTCTTGGCAAAAGCAGGTTCTGGAGTCGCAACGTTCGGACTTTCTGATAGCGGCGGCGTACCAGAGGATTTCGCACGCAACACGCTCACTGTGCCGTTTAACAACCCCGATGCTGTCCGCGAGACGATAGAAGCCAATCCGGACGGAATTGCATGTCTCATCCTCGAGCCTATTATGGGCAATATGGGCATCATTCCACCTCAAGACGGCTATCTTGATGAACTTCGTGAGATTACTGAGGCGCACGGTATTGTGCTCATTTTTGATGAAGTCATCACCGGATTTCGAGTGGCTTATGGTGGTGCCCAGTCTTACTACAACGTCACGCCAGACATGACCTGTTTAGGGAAGATTATTGGTGGAGGGTTGCCTGTTGGGGCTTACGGCGGAAAACGGGACATTATGCGGTGTGTTGCTCCTGAAGGTGATGTCTATCAGGCAGGAACGCTTTCCGGGAATCCTTTAGCCGTTACAGCAGGTATAACGACGCTCAAATGCCTCGCTGAACCGGGTGTCTACGCACAGCTCGAAAACGCTGCTGCTGCCCTTGCAAATGGACTCGCCGAGGCGACCCAAAGGCACGGCATTGATGCGTGGCACAGCCGCGTCGGCTCAATGTTGATGCTCTACTTCACGCCAGAAACTGTCACTAATGCCGATGACGCCCGAACAGCGGATACTGAACGCTTTCAACAATACTTCTGGGGACTCATAGAGCGGGGGATCTATGTCGCCCCTTCTCAATTTGAGGCAGGATTTGTCTCTTTAGTCCATTCCGAAGCGGATATCAACAAAACTGTTCAAGCCGCAACACAGGTATTGGCTAATCTCTAAACGAAACGGTAGGTGCGGTTTCTAACCACACTTTGGGAGAACGGAATGTCGAGTTTTGATCAAATTGTTCAATTGATTGCTGATGATCTCAGTGCCGTTGAGGCGAAACTTACTGAAAACACCGCCAGTGAATACAGTTTCGTTGACATGGCTGTCCAGCATGTAGTGGAAGGGGGTGGTAAACGTCTCCGCCCTATTCTGGTTGTCCTTTCTGCCAAAGTCTGTGGATATGAAGGCAAAGACGCACATACGCTCGCTGCTGTTGTTGAGCTCATCCATGTCGCATCACTTGTTCACGACGATGTACTTGACGAAGCTGCCATCCGCCGTGGACGCGAAACTTTACACGCAAAGTGGGGCAATAAAGTCGCAGTCCTCGTTGGAGACTACTTACATGCTCGTGTTCTCTCTATGCTCGTAGCCCGTCGCGCCGATGATCCAGCCATGGCAATCCTCGCTGATACGACACAAGCCATGTGCGAAGGTGAAGTCATACATGCATACAAAAGTGGCGATTTTGACATCGCCGAAGCCGAATACCTCAAAATTATCAGTTTCAAAACCGGTAAACTGATTACTGCCTCCTGTACCCTCGGTGCACATCTCGGTACAACGGATCCACAGCAGATTGAAGCACTTACCATCTATGGACAACAAATTGGAACCGCTTTCCAAATTGTTGATGACGTGCTCGATTTCACGGAAAATCCAGATAAATTAGGAAAAAATGCGTTCGGCGATCTCCGTGAAGGAAAACTCACTTTTCCAATTATTTATGCGCGAAGTGTTTGTAATGACGATGAAAAGCAGATGCTTGAGAAGGTACTGAATCCGAATACAGATGAAACAGAAGCAATCGCCTTTGTAGAATCCCTATTCCAGCGGTATGCTGTCGAAGTCCACTGTCTGACAGTCGCACAACACTACGCCGATCGCGCCAAGACAGCATTGGCAATCCTACCGCAGACCGATGCTTGTCTCGCACTGCAACAACTCGCAGATTACGTCGTCTCACGAGACTCATGAGGAGTCGTTATCAGTTTTCGGTTAAAAGAGAAGTTTGATTAACCAGAGATCCTCTTAACTGACAACTGATGACTGACAGCCATTAAGATGTTTTATCCTGCCTATATAAACCTTCAGGATCGGAAATGCCTCGTTGTCGGCGGTGGCACTGTTGCCGAACGAAAAGTTGTCGCTATGCTCCTCAGCGGCGGTGATGTCACGCTGATTAGTCCGGACGCAACAGAATTACTAACCTTCCTCGCACATATCGGCACAATTCACTGGTACAAACGTCAGTTGAAGGCAGGTGATACCAACGGCTACTTTCTCGTCTGTGCTGCGACCGATTTTAAGGATATTAACTCCGCTGTTTTCGTAGAAGCACACGAAAAGAACAAAATTCGTTTAGTCAACGTTGTCGATGTTATTCCGCAATGTACCTTCGCTGCTGCCTCCGTTGTAACCGATGGTGAGCTCATGCTCAGTATTTCTACGAGTGGTAAGAGTCCCGCGACGAGTCGCCGTATTCGTGAATATTTTGAGAAATTACTAAACACAACTTCGTTATACACACTCGGCTATGAGGCTGGAAAACCGGTGCCTATTGAGAATCAAGAACTCCCTTATCCTGTCTATCTCTTGTTGGAAAATCGCAACTGTGTTGTCTTATATAAACAGAAAACACCAGAGATTGAGCATCGCATATCACTGTTACAACAGTGCGGTGCCTCCGTTTTATGTATGGCACCCGACGCAATAAAATCCCATCATCTTGATGACGCATTTCTTGTGATTACAAACGAGTCCTCTGCTGTAGGGATGTATTGTGAAGATAAGGGCGGATTCATTCGGGAATACCTTGACGAACCCAATGCCGGGACCTATTTCACGCCGCATCTCATAGTAGATGACAATCTCATAATTAGTGTCGCTGCTCGCAGCATTGCGGGTCCTGAGAAGGCAGAACGTCTTCGCAAGAAACTCGCGAACCAGTTTGAAAACAACGGCTATGGGGCATTTATCGAATTCCTCGGGGCGCACCGTTCTGAGATTCTCAGGTCTTTTCCGACTTCGAAAAAGCGTGCCGACTTTTTTGAGAGGCTCATTGACAGTGTTGAAGTGAATGGTTCGCAATCGCAGAGGTGTTGTCTTGGCCTCACAGACCCTGGATGTGCTGCTGAATGCCTTTTCAACTGGGTTCGAGGGGACAGGTTGGAGTATGCCAGTACCTACACCTCAAACCTGTTGGACGTACATTCTGATAACTGATAACTGACAACTATTCCTATGATAAATTTTCTATTTCTTGTCACCCTTTTAATATACTTAGCAGCAAGTATTTTTCACACGCTTTCGCTGGCTATAGGAAGTCGTGCTGAAGGATCAGTAATTCGTCCAACGATTGAGCGTATCGCTTTTTGGAACACTATCATCGGTTTTGCGTTTCTGACCCTATTTATCGCACTCTGGTGGCTACAGCAAGGGCATTTTCCAATGACGCACTGGACGGATTCCACCGCGTTTTTTGCGTGGTCAATCACGCTGATTTATCTACTCATTGTGCGTTTGACGCATCTCCGTACACTTGGCAGTTTCGTCATGCCCGTTGCATTCATTGCGATACTCATCTCATATAGTTTTGCGACGCACACCGCTGCGCTTCCGGAGCCTTTACAAAACTATTGGCTTCTGGCGCATACCACACTCATTTTTCTCGCTTATGCCGCATTCATCGCCGCGTTCGGATTTGGATTGATGTATCTGATAGAGGAACGGAAAATTCGTAGAAAGACAAACGCACTCCTTGACAATCTCCTTCCCTCTCTCGGTGTTTCTGATGAACTTGGATATCGTTGTACGATCCTGGGTGTGATTCTGCTCACGATGGGAGTTATTGTTGGGAGCCTCTGGACCCAATATATTCGGGATGTGCCTTGGAGATGGCTTGATGCGAAGGTGATCTCCACCTTTGTGACGTTGTTTATCTATGTTTTCCAAATTGGGATCCGCCAATTTTGGGGATGGCACGGACGCAGAGCAGCGTATGCCGCAATCGTCGGGTTTGTTGCTGTCCTTTGTACCTATGTTGGCGTAGACCTATTTTTAGACAGCATGCACACATACCGCTAATAATGTTGGCAACAGGGGGACTTCTAAATTTGACACAACCTAAAATATGTGATATAATTTACCCAATGCACGTGTGTTCACCTTTTTCAAATTCTCTTGAGGAAAAATGAACCAGATTGTCTCCGTCGGAACCAGCCATCATGTTGCTCCCATTGAATTCAGGGAAAAATTGGCGTTTTCCGAAGAACAACTTATTGAATTCCTCCAGCGTTTGCGTGAATCTGATCAGGTTCAAGAGGCAGTGATTCTCTCTACCTGTAACAGGGTAGAAGTTTATGCACTTGCACATTCAGTGCAGAATGCCGACGCAGCTGCCAAAATGTTGGTCGAATGCCTCGCTCGCTACCATCAGATCGGCGTGGATTCACTCAAGAAGTGGTGTTATCTCCACCGTAACTTGGAGACGATCCAGCATCTCTTCAGAGTGACATCGAGTCTTGATTCTATGGTAGTTGGTGAATCCCAAATACTGGGTCAAGTTAAAACCGCTTACGACCTGTCGCGTTCAGCAGGCGGCGTGGGGGTTGTTCTCAATCGGCTTTTCACCAAGGCTTTCAGTGTCGGCAAACGTATCCGCTCCGAGACAACAATCACTACCGGCGCTGTCTCTATTAGTTACGCTGCTGTTGAACTCGCCAAAAAGATTTTCAACACACTTCAGGGCAAGACTGTCGCCATTATCGGGGCTGGTGAAATGAGCGAGCTTACCGCAAAGCATCTCGTCGCAAACGGTGCCTCCAACGTCCTCGTCGCAAATCGTACTTACGAACGTGCTGTCAAAATCGCCGAGAAGTTTAACGGAACTCCCCTCCCTTATAATAGTGCTCTCGATTTCCTCATTGATGCCGACATAGTCATCAGCTCTACCGGTGCCCCCGATTATCTCATTAAGCGGCAGCCGCTCGTTGACATCATGCGAAAACGTAAGCACCGATATATGTTCCTCATCGACATTGCTGTCCCACGGGACATTGATCCGGACGTAAGTAAAATTGACAACGCTTTCCTCTACAATATTGATGATCTTGAAGCGGTTGTCGCCTCCAACCTCAAAGATAGGCAACACGAAGCAGTCCGAGCGGAACAGATCGTCTCCGAAGAAGCCAAGCGGTTCTACAACCAATTACAAACCTTTCAGGTCAATCCTACAATTAAAGCACTCCATCAGCAGTTTCAACAGATAGCCGATACCGAATTGCAAGCGTGTTTCTACAAAGCAACACTCTCCGACCAGCAGGAAGCTGCCATTACTTCCATGACGCAGGCGATTGTCAAAAAACTGCTTCACCATCCTATGCAGAATCTCCGCTGCGCCGTCAACGATGGTAGTATTGACCACGCACAATACGTCGAAGCATTACAGGAATTGTTTGCACTGGATGTTAACGATGATAATTCGGAAGTGTAGAAAACCTATACCGCAGTCTCTATACGCCCCTTTAAACCATAAGGAATTTTAATGCACAACTCGCTCACAATTGGCACACGTGGTAGTCAACTCGCGCTCTGGCAGGCGGAGTTTGTTAAGAGGCAATTGGAGAGGCTTTTCCCGGAGCTTGAAATTCACCTACGAATCATCAAAACCACCGGGGACACCATTCAAGACCGTTCTCTCGTTGGACTCGGTAAGGGCGTTTTTACGAAAGAAATAGAGAACGCACTCTTAACAGGTGACATCGACCTCGCTGTCCATAGCTTAAAGGATCTTCCCACGGAATTGCCGAGTGGGCTCTGCATTGCCGCTATTCTGGAGCGAGAAGACCCGCGGGACGTGCTTATCACTGCTACAGGGTTTCCTTTGGAAGATTTACTCGGTGGGGCAAAGATCGGCACTACGAGTCCACGTCGAAAAGCACAACTCCTTCACATGCGTCCGAATCTGAGGGTCGTTGATGTTCGAGGGAACATTGATACGCGGTTACGCAAGCTTCGCGAAACTGACCTCGACGGAATTATTCTCGCTGCAGCCGGCATTAAGCGCCTCCTCGAACCGGAAATTATCACACAATATTTTGATACAGAACGAATGGTGCCTGCTGTCGGGCAGGGTGCCCTTGCGGTTGAGACACGGGAGGGAGATAGCACTGTCAAAACACTGCTCGCACCTCTAAACGATTCTGAGACGGTCGCTGAAGTTACTGCTGAAAGAACTGTGTTGGGAAGCCTCGGTGGTGGATGTCAAGTACCGGTTGGCGCTTATGCTTGGCATGTGGATGGTGAACTTTCACTTATCGCTGCTGTGTGCCATCCTGAGGGGATCCATCGTGTTGTAGAAATAGCTGCTGGGGCACCAGACGCAGCAGAACGCTTGGGTAGAATCGTAGCCGAAAAACTTCAAAATAGTGGGGCAACTGAACTGTTAAGATTATAGGTAAATTCTGATGAACGCATCTCCAAACAAACCGAGCGGCGGTATCGTTTACATTGTGGGTGCAGGTCCCGGCGATCGAAAACTTATCACACTCAAGGGTGTAGAGTGTCTTCAACGTGCCGATGTTGTCGTCTACGATCTACTACTCAACGATGCCCTACTCGAACATTGTCCCGCACACACCGAGAAAATCCGAGCGCCCGATCCAAGAATCCGAACAACGCGCCAGGCTGAGCTCAATCAATTACTTGTTGAACATGCGAAAGCTGGCAAAATTGTCGTTCGTCTCAAAGGCGGTGACCCTTACATCTTTGGGAGAGGTGGTGAAGAAGCAGTCGCACTCACTGAAGCAAGCATTCCATTTGAGATAGTTCCGGGGATTACGTCCGCGATTGCCGCATCCGCTTATGCAGGCATCCCAGTCACCCATCGCAACTATGCTTCGTCGGTGGCATTCGTTACCGGACATTCCGCTGCGTTGCGTCCCGGCTCAAACATCAATTGGGAAGGGCTCGCTACAGCGGTGGATACGCTTGTTGTCTACATGGGAGTCGCCCATCTCCGTCAAATCGCCAAACGGCTGATGGCACACGGCAGAGATCCACAGACACCTGTTAGTTTAGTCCGCGTCGGAACGACACCACAGCAGCAAGTCGTTCAAGGCACCCTCGAAGATATTGTCCGAAAGGTGGCGGCAGCCCAACTGAAAAGTCCTGCTGTTATCGTCATCGGTGAAGTCAACCGACTACGCCAGCAGCTCCAGTGGTTTGACACCAAGCCACTTTTTGGAAAACGGATTCTTGTTACACGCGCACGCGCACAAGCAAGTGGATTCGCAGACCTCTTGGAAGCGAGGGGTGCCCAAGTTATCCAATTCCCTACTATAGAAATTCAACCGATCAATGTTAACAGCGCGTATATAAACTCCGTAAGTGAATACGATTGGATTGTCTTCACGAGTATTAATGCCGTGGAGATTTTCTATGAACGCTTACGAGAGAACGGGAAAGATGTACGAGCGTTCGGCACGAGTAAAATCTGTGCAGTTGGTCCAAAAACAGTTGAAGTGCTAAACCGTATCGGTATCCAGCCTGATTTTGTGCCATCACACTCCCGCGGAAGCACCATCGCCGCTGAAATAGGGGATGTCCGCGATAAGAAAATCCTCTTACCACGCGCTAAAATTGCCACTGCCGATCTACCCAACGGTTTGAGCGAGAAGGGAGCACTCGTCGATGATGTTCCACTCTACGATACCGTCAAAGTAGCAAGCGGTGGCGATAAAAGGCGAGATGAAATCGAAGCCGACCTCTTGGATGGTGGGATTGATTTTGTCGCGTTTACCAGTTCTTCAACGGTTACCAACTTCTTAGAGATGTTTTCCTCACACGCACCTGCCGTATTACTCGCTGATGTTAAAGTCGCCGTCATCGGTCCCACGACGCAAAAGACAGCGGTGGGATATGGCGTGCAAGTTGACGTAATTGCAAAAAACGCCTCTGTGGAGAGCCTTGTAGAAGCAATCCTTGAAGCATAATTTGTGGTATGAGATGCCCTAACTTCACCTACAATATAATGTTGGGCGAGGTCTCCGTGCCTCGTCCCTTCTGCATTAAAATGGGTAGGCGAGGTTTCCAAATTATGCTACTGAAGCATAATTCGTCTTAGTTTTACATTCCTCGCCAGTTGTCCCTAACAAACCATTAAATCTGTATCGTATCTATCTACCCAAAAATCGGAAATACATAAGGGACAAGCACCTTTTGATACACAGTAATGCTCCCGAATATCGAATAGTAACCTGCACACAACACCAATCCAATCTGTTTCCACAAAGGAGCTTGTATCTCCGGCGGTAAGAACTTGCGATTCACGTAAAGCGTATGTATCGCCGAAAATACAAGAAGGTACCCACCAATCGTTGCCGATACAAGAATCATAAAGAACGGTTTGGCGAGATACATCGCAATAATGCCCCAGACAATATAGACCGCCAGAATTGGATAATAAATCCATTTTGCGTTCTGTTCACCCAAGCTACTTGCACGCCTCACGCCAGTCCAAATAATATCGGTAAAACCGCGCGGTACGCCATCTACACCACCGAGTTGCGTCGAAAATAACACCCAGAAACCGCAGAGCAGTGTGAGATACCACATAATTCTACCGCCTTTTGCCTCAAGTCCCTGCGCTTGCATTGCCGCTGCCGACCACTGTTCCATTTCCTGTCCCTGAGGCACATACTGCAAGGTCAACATCGCTGGCAACGCAATACCGACGAAGCACCCGATCATCCAAATATAATATTGTTCAAATCGGACATATTTCCACCACTCCTTGAACCGTTGTAGGTTCTCCGGTGTGATGCGAAACACTTTGCCCCAGTGTGAGAGTGTTACGTGCTGTCCACCAATCATGGAGGGAATTGCACCAACAAGACTGCTCATCCCCCATCCTTTATCGCGTACGTAATGGGTAATGCCGACATTGCCTAAACCACCGCTGCCCGCATACGCAGCAAACGCACCAACCAACAGCCAATTTACCTGTCCATCTGCTCCAGCAGTAGGGAGTGCTCCGAAACTAAAGAACCCTTTAATAACACTCCACCACACTTTCGGCGACACCATAAACAGATCTACGATGATAAGGTAGCTGATGATCCAGACCACCATGAAGAGTTGGACCTTCTCAAGCGAGTTGTAAATTTTTCCTCCGAACAGTACAATCCCTAAGCAAGAAAAAAAGATGAGATATGCAAACACACGGACGGTTCCACCATCTGCATCTTGGGGCATATAGCCGAGCCATGCGGCAGCGAGTGCCGTTGCAGCCGTCATCGCCCAACCGGGCCAGATCCCGAAAAAGTTTATACCTGAATAGAAAGTCATCCAGAAAGGCGCACCTGGTTTACACCGCATGTAACCGCTCATCATCGGTTCGCCAGTGTAAAGCGTATAGCGAATCGCCTCTGTATTCAGGATGACCTGAAGCAAGATGGCGATTGTCGCAATCCAGAGCAATCTACCTCCGTATTGTGCGGTAATCGCAGGACCCAGCAGCCACTCACCACTTCCAATTGAACCACCTAACGCAATAATGCCAGGACCCAAGATATTCCGAAACGCTTTTCCAAATTGATACGGCGGCGGTGCAGGTAAATCATCAACCTCCCAATCGGGAAGCGCACCACCATCTACACGTTCTTTCGTTTCTGCCATATTTTTCTCTTCCCTCCTTTAACTTTGACTGCCGATTGAGACGACGCGTTGTTATCCTCTCCTACCACTCCCAACAAATTGGAACATCTAACTTCTCAGCAATGCCAGCAAGACCCTTTAGATGGTCTACGTGGATCGGAATGCCGTTTTCAAGGTAGTTATCATAGTTATTCCACTCGATTTCACCGGGTAGATAGGCTTGCTCCACGCCCTCCGCCGTTTTCGAGGTGTGAATTTTGCCGATACCCCGCTGAATTTCCTCGACATAACCGTCATAATCCGTAAAACTCGCAACGTCCATTGCGAAGAAGAAGTGTTCAGATGGGTCGCCCGATTTATTACAAGCCATCAAACCACCGCTCAAAGGTCCGGCGAGAATGCCCATAACAAATGCCAAGCCGTAACCCCGTGGTCCCGCAGCAGGTGCGAGAAAACGTCCCTTCTCTGGGTCGCTTGTAGGTTGCCCTGTCTCATCTATAAGCCACCCTTCGGGAATCGGTTTGCCATACATCCGCAGTGTACCGATTTTCCCCCACGCCGAGACACCACACGCCATGTCCAACACGACCGGATGTCCATCACCAGTAGGCAACGCATAACTCATCGCGTTGTTGGCAACTACGGCTTCCGCACCACCCGGCGCCACAATAGAGGCTCCCCCTGTGTTCGTTGTCGAGAATCCGATCATCTGGTTCGCTGCCGCCATGATTGAGTAGCACGCCGCTGCACCGAAATGTCCAGCGTTGCGAACCCCTGCAGCTGCAATACCGGTCGTTTTGGCTTTTGCTATGGCTGTTTCCATCGCCAACGTACTTGCCAGATGTCCCATCCCATTATTGCCATCAACAACAGCGAAACTCGGTCCCTCTGTAACAATGCTGAGGTCGGGTTGTGGGTTCATTTTCCCCTCAAGAACAAGATTGAGGTAGCCCGGCAAGGCGCGTGTGCCGTGTGAATGCACACCGCGTAAGTCTGTCTGTACCTGATGGCTCGCGATCGTCTCTCCATCTTCCGAACGCAGTCCTGCCTTTTCACAAAGCGTTCGAGCGAAATCGTGTAACTTCGCTGAATCTACCACAATTTCCATAACATTTTCTCCAATCATGAATTATCTGCCTATTCTAACAGAGAAGGTGTTATAGAGCAAGCGTAATCTAACAATAAATCCTTGACGCGAGGTCCTATCTCAGGCTAAAATGAGCAGCGGAGGATAAACAGTCATGTCGCAAAAAGGCGTATCGTTCGTTGCCTATCTCCTAATCGTTTTTGTTAGCATCGCGTCGGGTGCTGTCGCGCAAACTCCCCAAGACCTCTACGCCAGCGGTATGCAAGCCGCACGTCGAAGCGAGTACCCACAGGCACTTCAATATCTTCACCGTGCAATTGATTTGCATCCAGAATTTGCTAAAGCACACGCCGCCTTAGGCACAATTTACCTCCAGCTTGGTGATTTTCCTGCATCTGAAGAAGCTCTCACACGCGCACTGCATATAGCCCCCGGTCTGATGCAGGCTGAATCCAACCTCGCCTTGCTCTACGCGAAAACCGAGCGTTTTGATGATGCCATCCGAGTGTATCAGAATCTTACCCAAAAACACCCCGAATCACTGCCAGTATGGCTCGGTATCGCATCTGCCTATCAGAAAGTGGATCAATTCGAGGAAGCGATTGAAGCCTATCACGAAAGCCTCAAACGTTCCCCCAGCCATTCCACCGCGATGACCAATCTCGCTTCCTGCTATGAAGCCGTCAAACAGCAGGAGAGGGCGATCCAGTACTACAAAGCCGCATTAGCCCAAGCGCCAAACCTCCCAATGGCGAACGGCAATTTAGGTGCTATCTACCAAAAGCAGGGCGAGTTAGATAAAGCACTTCCACTTTTAGAAAAGGCTGTCCGTTACGATCCACAATTTACTGCCGCTCGTTATTGCCTCGGCTTAGTGCTCACGAAGAAACGCGAATTTCAACGCGCCGCTATGGAGTACCAACGCGTTATCTCACAACAGAATGACCACGTTGGGGCATACTATAACCTCGCGCAAGCACTCTTCCGACTTAAACAACCAGAAGAGGGTAAACGCGCTATGGAAATCTACCGCCAACTCAACGCAATCGCGCAAGAGATTGATGACCGTGAACGCGCCATTCTCATTGAACCTAACAACCCACTGAAGCAATACCAACTTGGGCTTGTTTACGCAAAACATGGAAAGATCGACAAGGGAATCTCGGCATTTCAAGCAGCCTTGGAATTGGATGCCAACGCACACTATGCACTAAATGCCTTAGCGAGGCTTTACATTTTGAAAAACATCCAATTACAAGATGCCATCACACACGCCGAAAAAGCGTTCCACTTGACACAAGCACCGCAATATATGCAGACACTCGCGCTGGCTTATTTTCAGGTAGGCAAACGTGAAGATGCCCTAAAAGCAATTCAAACTGCGGTCGAAATGGAACCCGAAAATGAGGCTTTTCAACGGACTTTGACAAGGATGAGGGAGGCAAATGAAAAGACGAAATAACAGTACCTGCATCTACCTTCTTATCCTCCTCACAGTTTTCGCACGAAGCGCCACGGCTTCTCCTACAGATTCGCACGCCGGTATCCAGTTCGTTGATGTAACGCAGGAAGCGGGTATCCACTATAAGCACGTGGATGGACGTAGTGGACAAAAATATTTTATGGAGACGCTCGGTTCTGGTGCCGCTTTTTTTGACTACGACGCTGACGGCGACGCTGATTTGTATTTCGTTAACGGTGCTCCGCTCCCTGGTTACATTGCTGAAGAAACCCCTACCAATCGTCTCTATCGGAATAACGGCGATGCTACCTTCACTGATGTCACCATAGGCGCTGGTGTCGGAGATACCGGTTATGGACACGGATGTGCCGTTGGCGATTACAATAACGACGGACAACTGGATCTTTATGTCACAAACTACGGCACCAATCGTCTCTATCGGAATAACGGCGATGGCACGTTTACAGATGTCACCGAGGCTGCAGGTGTGACCGAATCACGTTGGAGCACCGGTTGTGCTTTCGCTGACTATGACCGCGATGGCGACCTTGATCTCTACGTCGTCAACTACATCGTCTTTGACATTGCTGTAAATCCGTGGTGTGGTCTTAAGGAGAAGGATCTCCGTGCCTATTGTGAACCTGATAATTTTCCCGCGCAGTCGGATACCCTCTATCGGAATAACGGCGATGGCACGTTTACCGACGTTACCAAGTCAGCAGGCATTTACAATACGACTGGTAAGGGATTAGGTGTTGTCTGGGGCGATTATAATAACGATGGAGCGCCCGACATTTACATCGCCAATGATTCTACGGAAAACCTGTTTTACCGTAATAACGGCGATGGCACTTTTGAGGAGATCGGTTTCATGGTCGGAGTGGCACTCAGTGAAGACGGTGCTGCTGAAAACGGTATGGGAACAGCGTTTGGCGATTGGAATAACGATGGGTGGTTTGATCTCACCGTCACCAATTATGCCCAACAGACAAACACCCTCTATCATAACGATACGGACGGCTTTTTCACAGATGCAACCGCCACCACAAAAACGGCGCAGGTCACCTATCCATATCTCGGCTGGGCAACCGCCTTTATTGATTATGATAACGATGGGTATCAAGATCTCTTCGTCGCCAACGGACATCTGCACGAGAATCTCGCCGAACTTGGACAGGAAGGCACTTATGGGCAACGCAATCTCTTTTTCAGAAATAACCGTGATGGAACCTTTACCGAGTCCTCTGGAACCCTCGGTGCTGGTATGAAACTTGAAGATGTGAGTCGTGGGGCTACCTTTGCAGACTACGATTTAGATGGCGACATTGATGTTGTAGTAACGAATTCCAACACACCGCCTCGGCTTTTACGTAACGATGGCGGTAACCGAAAAAACTGGCTGCAAATTCGATTAATTGGGAGGAGCGGTTCCACGGATGCAATCGGCACGCGTGTTGAGATAACCACCGGCGGACTCACACAGACCCGTGAAGTGAGGAGTGGAGACGGCTATCTCTCACAACAGGATCTCACCCTCCATTTCGGGCTTGGAGATTATGAACAGGTAGACAGTATCGCCGTACGCTGGCAAAACGGGATGGAACAGTCAATTAGAGATATTGCTGCAAATCAGGTGCTTTTTCTTAAGGAGAACGGAAATGAGTAACACAGTGGATGCTCTTGAACGGCACTATTGGAAAGCAGTAACGTTTCTTGTGATACTGATTTTAGCTGGCACCGGTTTTTGGGGTGTCCGACGCTACGCACCTACACTGTTTCTTGGAGAACCGGATCTGATCGCTGTGCCGAACACAGAGCGGCCGCAGGATAGCACAATAGAATCTATCGTATCCAACAAACCCGCGCTTCTTAATATCAATACCGCCTCCTCAGAAGAACTCCAGACCCTTCCCAACATCGGCGAGCGAATGGCGCAAAGAATTATAGACCATCGCACACAGCATGGCGACTTTGCCAGTGTCGATGCCCTCCAAGATGTCAAAGGTATCGGTCCGAAGACTATAGAGAAGCTGAGACCTTTCGTTGATGCCAAATAGATTTGATCTTTTACGGGATATCTATCATACCCTGCTCTGTGAAAACGTGTTGCACCGGTACATCCCATGCTTGCGGGAATGTATCCTCGACCATCTGTATCTGGTACGCCAGTCCCACGCTAACAACGTGCGGACACTTCGCGAGGAACTTGTCGTAGAAACCCTTGCCGTATCCGAGACGATAACCGTTATAATCAAAGGCGATACCGGGGACAATGATAAGTTGCAGCTGAGCGGTTGGAAGGATTGGGCAGGTTGCATTCGGCTCTAACATACCGTAACGGTGCCGAACGAGTTCTGTTTTGGTGTCTCGAATCCGGTGGGGTGTGAGCTCTAACTGATGTGTATCTACAACGGGTGCACAGACTACCTTCTCTTGGTGAAGTAAGATGTCGAGCAAACCGAAAGTTTCCACCTCGCTTCTCATGCTCAGATAGGGCATCACAGCATTGAAACCTTCGCTTTGTATCCAACTGGCAAGGGAATTGACGATCCTTCGGCTGAGTTTGGTTCGGACTTCTGCTGTGAGTCCATCGCGATGGTGGAGCGTTTCGGCGCGGACGCGTTCCCGTTCCATTTCTCATTCCTCGGTCCCAGTCGATTGACTACTTGTGATACCGCACTTTCCCGCAAACCTCTACGGTATCAACAATCGCCATGATTACGGCATCAACCGGTTTGTTGCTTGTCACCTGCGTCTGCCGCGCCGAGCTACCCGTTGCAATAAGTACAATCTCACCAATACCCGCACCGACTGCATCCACAGCAACCGTGTATTTCCGATCAACTTCGCCATTCAGATTCACATCTTGGACAATCATCAACTTGCTTCCGATTAGTTTTTCATCTTTCTGCGTTGCGACGACTGTCCCTGTAACTTTTCCAAGGGTCATTTAGTTAAAAACCTTTCGTATTAGACATGGTCTTTGTCCTGCACCACTTTTCCCAGCATCACTGTTTGAGATAGTTCGCTTTAGCCTATTTATGGTAATTATACGCGAAATTCACTGAAATTTCAAGCGATAATCTAAACGCTACCTCATAAGGCTTGTTTTTTTGTCTGTATCTTCTGTATTTCATAAAGTGCATCCGAAAATATGTATCAACAGTAAAGCCATCTATTAACTACACTGTAGTTTAGAGGTTGGGTTAAGTGTTTTGCGAAATCCAACATTCTACTAAAAACGCTGAGTGAACAGAAGCCGAAAATCCGCGTAATCTGTGTAATCCGCGATTCAGACAACTGACAACTGATGACTCAAAACCAAGTGAAATTGAAAAAGGACATCTAATATGTTAAACTATTTATAGTTGTAGTTTTTGCCATTTTTTTTCCGAATGCAACACTTATCTCAGTCGGAGGACAACTTGAGTCAGAATCACGCCGATATCATCATCATCGGCGGCGGCATTATCGGATGTGCTGTCGCTTACAACTTGGCTAAACGGAAGGTCCAACCGCTTCTCATAGACAGAGCGACTACCGTCGGCACAGAAGCTTCTTGGGCAGGTGCAGGAATTCTAACCTCACACGCCTCGACGCATGAGCCTTATCCTGAGTTGTGTCGCGCGAGTCTTGCCCTCTACCCATCGTTGGCAGAAGAACTCCGAACCGAGACGCAGATAGATATTGAGTTCATTCAATCTGGAACGTTGTCGGTTTTCTTCAACGCCGCTGAAGCAGCAGGACTCATCGGTCTCGCGGACCGGCGGGTAAAGAAAGGCTTTTCAACCGAAGTCTTAACAGCCGAGCAAGCGTGGGAATTAGAGCCCACTCTCTCAAGATCTATTGTAGGAGCAGTCCTATTTCCTGAAGACGCACAAGTCCGCAATCCCAAGATGGTGACCGCGCTCGCGAAAGGAGCAGCAAAATTCGGGGCAACATTCCAATTGGGCAACCCTGTCACCGGTTTTCTCCGGGAGGACAGGCGCGTTACAGGGGTCATCGTAAACGGCGAAACCTTATACGCTGATGCTTTTGTAATTGCCAATGGGTGTTGGGCAGGTGAACTCACTGCTCAACTTGGTACGCCGATGGAGATTGGACCCGCGAAAGGACAGATCGTACTTGTTGAAGCGATACCGCCACCTTTCCAGCATATTGTTGACGGACTCGGTATCTATATCGTACCGAGGGCAGATGGAAAAATCCTCCTCGGCGCGACGGTCGAGTTTGTCGGTTATGACAAAAGCACAACAGTTGATGGAGCCAAGCAGATGATTGACGCAGGTGTTACCATCGCGCCCCAACTCGCACACAGTACTTTTGTGCAAACGTGGGCAGGTTTACGTCCGCATACCAGAAAGGGGCCCCTTCTCGGCTATCTGCCGGGGTATGACAACGTTATTTTGGCATCAGGACATTTCAAAAATGGGATTCTCCTTGCACCAATCACAGGGCAGTTGATAGCTGAACTCCTCACAACCGGGCAACCTTCGTTGTCGCTGGAACCGTTTCAGCCAGTTGGAATGTAAGGAAAACCCATCCGTTGGTAGGCGAGTTTTCCAAATTTTGTCCCCGGTAAAGCCTTTATAGGCTTTATACCGTTGATTCGGAATGCCACACGGCATTCATACCCCGGTTCATGCCCCGGTGAAGCCCACACAGGCATAGATACCCGGTGAAGCCCATACAGGCTTCATACCGTTGATTCTGATTTTGAATGCCTATAAGGCATTCATACCGTTGATTCATGCGATGTGCATTCTAACCTCACCGGTTCATAGGGTCTAAGTAATTCTAAAATTTACTATATCTTTTAATTTTAAATGAATTTTTTTTCAATGTGTGGATTAAACCATTAAGAGTTTTTTATTGTCAAAAAAAGGGGCATCAAATATTACCCCTATCTGATAACTAACCTATGGAGGATAAATTGTAAAATGTTTCAATACGTTTTGTGTTTAACGGAGGCAACGCCTCATGCTTGGACGATTAGCAGAAGCGTCCGGGATAACGGAAGCAGGGGAAGTGAACGAGATTGTAATTTAAGAGATCGCACTTCCTTGAAAGCACGGGCATCTAAAACTGCCCACGTGTTCCGTTGTTGGATTAGGACTCAATTATGGAGAAGGTACAGACCGAGGAGTGAACAAGCAGGCATCCTCCGTTATGGTAGACAAGGAGGGTTGTACGCCTTCGCTTGAGATGCTCCTCTTTGAGGAGACAAGCATGATACAGACTGATGAGCAGTTGATGCTCTCTGTGAAGGATGGAAACAGAGACGCATTCCAAATCCTAACCGAACGTCATTACGCAAATACTTTGAATTTTATCTATCGGTTTGTCAAAAATCGACCCCTTGCGGAAGATCTTTGCCAGGAAACGTTCCTACGATTATGGCGCTGCGTACCAACGTACCGCCCAATCGCAAAATTCAGAACATTCCTTTATCACATCGCCAAAAATCTCTGTTTGAAACAGTTGGCGAAAGAGCAAAGGACACCCCAGATAGAATCACTGGATATACATTATGGAGATGATGATGAAAACTTTCACCCAATCGCTGTCGCAATTGCGGATACACAATATTCACCAGAGGCACTGCTCATTGCCAAAGAGACTTATGAGGCGATCCAGACTGCAATCAATAAACTGTCCAAAGAACACCAAATAGTGTTCCAACTAACAGAACTTCAAGGATTGTCGTATCAAGAGGTCGCTGAAATTGTCCAATGTCCGATTGGGACCGTTGCCTCCCGCAAAAATGCTGCGATTCGACAACTCCGAAAGTTTTTAGCTCCGTACCGCGCAAATGTTTAAAATCACGCGGCATTTCTTTCACTAAACCAATGGATGGCGGATATATCTATCCGCCATCACAATAAGCCTACATTTTGCTGGCGAGGTTTTAACCTCGCCAATTTTCTTTAAAAGGTGGATGCCCCACCTGAGTGAGTTCAGAGATACTTTGATTCCAGAAAATAGCAGAACAATTCGCAAGGTTGTATTGATATTTAATGCTGCGCATTGTATAATGATGGGCATCTGATGGAAAGGGTTGTTTTTTCCTCTCAACTATGGAAAGGATCTCTTAAATGACAGTCAGCGGCATCGATTTTGTTCAATACTACGTGGAAAACATTCAAACTGACATTACAGAAAGGCATATAAGACAATGCAAAATAGGTATTCCCAAGTGAAGGCACTTACGTTTGATGTTTTTGGTACAGTTGTGGACTGGTACGGCTCAATCATCGCCGAGGGTGAAAAATTTGGAGATACCCACGGCATTGATATTGATTGGGCACAATTCGCCCTAAAATGGCGCGCTGGCTACGGTCCCGCAATGAACAAGGTGCGACATGGCGAATTGCCGTGGCAGAACATTGATGCACTGCATCGACTGATTTTGAATGGGCTGCTTGACGAATTTAATATTACCGGTTTGAATGAAGCTGATAAGGATCATCTGAATCGAGTCTGGCATCGACTCAAGCCGTGGCCCGATGCTATCAGCGGCTTGAAACGACTCCGTAAGCGGTACATTATCGCCACACTCTCTAACGGCAATGTCGCATTACTAACGAACATGGCGAAATTCGGAGGGCTGCCGTGGGATTGTATCCTCTCTGCTGAGCTAACGGGTCATTATAAACCAGACCCCGAAGTTTACGAGACCGCTGCTTACCTACTCGGCTTGTCGCCCAGCGAAGTCATGATGGTAGCCGCACACCCTGGCGATCTCCGAGCCTCGCAAGCCGTCGGTTTTCATACAGCGCTCGTGCCACGTCCATTGGAGTATGGACCCGGAAAAGTTCAAGAAGTCACCGCGCATCCATCTGACATCGTCGCCAGCGATTTTAATGAATTGGCGGATCTGTTAGGTGTGAAATAAGCGGCGGGAACAATCTCTGAATCGCGATACCCTAAATTTGATTGGAGAAGAAAACGTTATGGATAAAATCCGAATAGCTTTTATCGGTTGTGGTGGGATGTCATCGCAATTGCAACAGTGCATACCGATGGTCCCGGAATTTGAATTCGTCGCGACCTGTGACCTCGTTGAAGAAAAAGCAAAATCAAATGCCCGAAGATTCGGGGCACTTCGCCACTATACCGATTACAATGAGATGTTCGCAAATGAGGATCTCTATGCAGTCGCTGTTGTCGGCAGACCGGAGGATAAACTGCATCGAGACATCGGTATTGAGTGTCTCCAACGAGGGTATCATATTTACACTGAAAAGCCACCCGCCACTACCGCTGAAGGTGCGAAGATGCTCGTTGATGCCTCAATTGAGGCTGGCAAAACCGGCATGGTCGGTACAATGTGGCGACATGCTCCCGCACACCAAATTGCAAAGCGGTTAATGGACGAAGGAGAGTTCGGTGATGCCTGCCAATATCATACACGTTACCTCGCTCCCGGTCCGCGTCTTCAGGAAGCGGGATCACCGTTTGCCTGGCCCTTCATGCTCGATCAGGTAATCCATCCTACTGATTGTATGCGGTTCTTTATGGGCCAGGTGAGTGAAGTGTTTGCTATGGGGACGGTTGATGCTGCATCCAGCAATGTGTCAATGTCTGTGAATCTGCGTTACGAAAACGGCGGGATCGGCACAATGACGCTCGGCACCGGTCCTATCTTGGAAGCCATGGTTTTCATCAAAGGCACGAATTATCAGGCAATTCAGGTATTGGAGACCCGCAAATTACGTCTTTACCGTATCCCGACATGGCTCGGCGAAGGCGGTGGCTATGCCGATACGCCCACTGAAGAGTGGGACCTCAACACCGCACTCCACAGCATCGGCAGACCCGGCTATCTGGAAGAGATGCAACATTGGGCAAAGTCATTGCAAGACGGAACGCAACCACACGCAAGTCTTGAGGACTCCTATCAAAATATGCGTGTTTTGGAAGCAATCAGCCGTAGCATTGAGACGGGAAAGGTTGTTCAAATCTCAGTTTAGCGGAGGCAGAAATGGAAAAGTTAACTCGAATCCAGATTAATCCTCAGATTTGTCTTGGGCAGCCCGTGGTTCGCGGCACCCGTATTACTGTAAGTGTAATTCTCAGGTTGTTAGCCAATGGTCGGTCAATTGAGGATATTATTGAAGACTATCCAGAGTTGGAGGTTGCTGATGTCCAAGAGGCGATGAAATATGCCGCTTGGGTGGTTTCGGATCAACTCCTGGAAACGCAAACGATGTAGTAGGAATTCCAAATGGCCTCACTTCGTTTTCTCGTTGATATGAACCTTCCATCAAAAGCAGTTACGAATTTACAACAGTAGGGTTGGGATGTTCTTCGAGTCTCACAAGTCTTACCCATGAATGCTGCAGATTCTGAAATCCTTGAGTTTGCTCGCCAACAGAATCGTATAATTGTTACACAGGATTTGGACTTTTCTTCTTTGTTGGCATTAGGTGGTTATGAAAAACCCAGCTTGATTACTTTCCGCTTATCCGTGCCTGATGCTGAAACAATTACGCGGAAATTGTTGGACATTCTGCCGCATATTGAGAATAGATTAGTAGAAGGTTGTGCAGTAACCATTGATGATCGGAAGGCGCGCGTTCGTCGCTTGCCGATCTTATAGATTGAAATTCCAGAGGATAGCTATGGACTGGTCCCCCCGTGTGAAACCCATCAAAATCCGTCGGCTTTACCGATATGCGAGACTCGGTATCTACGAGGATACGTTACTACACGATGTCGGTTGGGAACTCTACGCTCGTTGTACAGACATCGCCACAGTCGCTGACGTTTATCGCGAGGGGCGTGTGCCCTGTCCGAAGTGTAGCACAAAGATCACACGCCAGGTGGATCCACTCTTTAGTACCGGCGAAGGTGGAACTCACGAAAGCTGGTTTCGCTGCCCGCACTGCACCGAACGGCTACTTTGGCGCGACTGCCGTCAAGCACTCCGCGAAACCCCCCGATGTTTTGACTGTCGCGCCGTTCTACAGAAAGAGGTTGTGTTGCGATGTGCCTGCGGTAAAACATGGTCCCAAGAAGCGTATAAGCAATCGACGAGAACCCGTGTCCTCTTACCATGTCCTCACTGTTTCGGTCTCGTCCGCAGACCCGATCCGCCGCCGAGGGATCGAACCTCCAAAAATCAACGCCCCAAGCCTGAGTTGCAATGTCCCAAGTGTCAAGGAATCGCACGCCATCAACATGGCAATATTGAGTGTGCGGCATGCGGTTATAAACGCCGGTGGAGGGATTACCGTAAGAGTTTAAAAAAGAAGGATGAAAAACTTGAATGTCCGAATTGTGAGTATACCTTCAAGTGGCAAGCATGGCGTAAAAGTGCCCGTTCACTCAGAACCGGCAATCCGAAGCCAGCGCGTGAATTCCTTACAAGATGGCGCAAATGTCGTACACCGCAAGCGCGTATGATACAAATTGATACGCTGCTTCAAACCTTACACGGCAGAGGTCCCTTAGCACCGTTGTTTATTGATAGTGGTGAACACAACATCCGCCAGATGCTTGACGATTTGGCATCATAAGTTTGAACGCTCCGCGGATATGCATATTATTATGGTAAACCTTAGAATTAATTGGACATTCTCAAACGATCCCTTGTGTCGATGAGTTTCCTTGGGGCTTGCACAGACTAACAGTCTATGCTACAAATATGTCTGTTTATTTGTCTGGTTTACCATAAACCTCAATGGGAAGAGGAAAGTTCCCAAGATTTCATCGACTACGGAAAATACTTCGTGCCGGACCGAGAGATCCAAATCGATTGCATCTGTGTTGATGTATTCTGGATGAAGGCTGGACATGCTATCTTCGGTGGACGCAAGCCGAACCCGGAAGTAAAATAAGCGATTTCTAATTGTTAATCAAAATTGGTGACTTGGGAGGAAGACCATGAAAGTTCTGTTTTTTATAACCTTTGTTATTAGTTTGGTAATACCTACTATACTTTGGGCGCAAAATCTGGCACTGGAATTGGATGGTGAAACCGCTATCGAAATCCCAAATAGTGATAGCTTAAACCCAAAAAGTGCTATAACGATAGAGGCATGGATGAACATGAGTAAGCCTGTAGGTGAATGCCTTGCAAAAGACTGGGGTGGTCAAAGGGATTACATCTTTCCAGAAATTGTTCAAGGTGGAAATGGATTGCGATTTGTTCTCTGGCCCGGCGCGAAAATCCTTGATGTTCCTGGATTAAAACCCAAAGAGTGGCAGCATGTCGCGGGTGTATGGGACGGTAAAGAGATGCGATCATATATTGATGGGAAGGAGATGGGAAAACTGGATTTCGGTGTAAAGGAATTAGCGGCAACTGATGCTGCGTTGTATATTGGTGTCGGTGATAGTAAAGCTTGGTTCTGTTTAGGATTTATTGATGAAATTCGCATCTGGAGTGTTGCTCGTACCGAAGCAGAGATTAATGAATTCATGATGAAGGTTCTCAACGGCGATGAGTCCAGCTTAAACGCTCACTATACTTTCGATGAAGGTAACGCCGACGATAATACCAAAAACGGGAACGATGGCAAAGGTGGGTTTGGAAAGCCAAATTATGTTGATGTTACCAAAGACTTGAATCTTGAGCCGCTTGCTGTTGAACCGGGAGATAAGTTGACGACAACATGGGCATGGGTAAAACAGACACGATAACGAGTTTTGGGATATATTGCTGGTCCCCCTGATAAGGGGGATTTAGGGGGTTTCTTAGTTGTATCAACTTTCAGATGAGATTCTTTCGTTCTATAGACAAACGCAAGAGTCAAACAGACTTACAGCCAATACCAAAGGTCAATTGGAGTTCGTGCGTACCCAAGAGATTATCACACGCTATCTACCCGCACCACCGGCAGTAATTTTAGACATCGGTGGCGGTTCGGGTCCATACGCTTGTTGGTTAGCAAAAGCGGGTTATGAAGTCCATCTCGTCGATCCAGTGGACTTACATGTTAAACAGGCGAAAGAAGCCTCAGATCAACAACCAGAACACCCAATAACCAGCGTATCACTTGGCGATGCCCGCCAACTGCGTTTCTCGGCTGAGTCTGCGGATGCTGTGCTGTTATTGGGACCGCTCTATCATCTCATTGATAAAACTGAACGGCTACTTACACTTGGCGAGGCATATCGTGTGTTACGAAACGGTGGTGTTATGATTGCCGCCGGTATCTCACGCTTTGCGTCTATGCTCGATAGTTTTTTTGAGGATCGATTCAGAAATCCTGTTCATACAGACATCGTTCAAAACGATCTTGAGACGGGTTACCATCGCAATCTAACTGAGGATCTTAAGTACTTTACGGATGCGTATCTTCACCGTCCTGAAGAACTCAGTGGTGAGGTAACCGAAGCCGGTTTTCAGCATCAAGCAACGCTTGCTGTGGAGGGACCCGCATGGCTTTTTGAGGCATTTGAAAGTTATTGGACAGACCCCGATCTGCGTCTTGCGGTTTTGGATTTGATTCGCAAAGTTGAAGCAGAACCTTCAATACTCGGTATGAGTGCCCATATCCTCGCAATTGGGACAAAATAGAAAGATTATATTACCGTCTATAATTATTTTTTTCCATGGTAGGCGAGGTTTCCTAACCTCGCCGGTCTATAAGGTCTCAGTGGGTATAAATATATTGTAGAAGATAAAGATATTGGATCTATAGAAAATTGAGGGGATTGAGAATGCCTGAAGGTCAAGTAGTTGGCAAAACGAAAACACCCGCCACAGTTGAATCGCTCCAAACTGATTTTAAAGCGATCGGAATAAAAAGGGGAATGGTCTTATTAGTTCATTCCTCTCTAAGCGCGATGGGATGGGTCTGCGGCGGTGCAGTCGCTGTCATCATCGCACTTCAGAAAGTCTTAGGTGAAACTGGTACGCTTGTGATGCCGACCCATTCAACCGATCTCAGCGATCCGAGTCAGTGGGAAAATCCACCTGTCCCTGAATCGTGGTGGCAGACAATACGGGAGACGATGCCTGCCTACGATCCCAGTTTAACGCCTACGCGTTCGATGGGTAAAATCGTTGAGACATTCCGAAAACAAGAGGGTGTCCTCCGTAGCACACATCCACAGAGTTCGTTTTGTGCAAGTGGTCCGCAAGCATCGGACCTCATTAATAACCATTCCTTGGCATTCGGCATGGGTGAAAATTCACCACTTTCCAGAATCTACGACTTGAACGGTTTTGTCTTGCTGCTCGGGGTCGAACATTCAAGTAATACGTCCATACACCTTGCCGAATATCGAGCCGATTTTCCTACTAAGCGCGTTGTGCAAGACGGCGCGCCGATTTCACAAGCCGGTTCGAGAACATGGACAACCTTTGAAGATATTAATGTAGACGCTTCAGATTTCGATCGTCTCGGGGCAGATTTTTTACATTCCAATGCTGGGAAGTTAGTCCGGCACGGCAAGGTTGCCATCGCAAACTGTCAACTCATGCCACAACGTGCGGTGGTTAACTTTGCTGTCGATTGGCTTGAGAAAAATAGGGTATAGGTGCGATTTGCTGGATCTAAAAATTGATTTTTCATTGTATGTGTGTTATACTATAAATGAATAGGTGAAACCGAACGTAGGAACTCATGAAATCATTGCATTATAATGACAATGTTTTTATCAATTGTCCATTCGATTCTGCCTACAAACCGTTGTTTGATGCAATGGTGTTTGCCATCCATGATTGTGGTTTCATTGCAAGGTGTGCCCTTGAAGAAGGAGATGCAAGCGAGGTTCGCATTGATAAGATTTATAGTATCATTGCAGACTGTTGTTACGGCATTCATGATATATCCAGAATAGAGTTGGACGACGATTCCAGTTTCCCTCGGTTCAATATGCCATTGGAATTGGGGGTTTTTCTCGGCGCGAAGAAATTTGGCATTGAAGAAGAAAAAAGAAAAAAATGCCTTGTGTTGGATAGAGAACCGTATCGGTATCAACGATTTATTTACAAGAACTCACACTCCGCGGGTACGATCTCTCCAGTCTCCGGGAGAATACCGAGGTAACTGCCGAAATCGTCAAAATTGGATAAAATTTTTACCAACGAATAGTGAGGATTGTGATGAAACCAAAAAAGATAAGCGTCTCGGGTTTATTTGAAATGAATGTGCAGTACAAGATTCCCCTTTTTCAACGATATTATGTTTGGGGTAAGGATGCCCAATGGGAACTGCTGTGGGATGATATTGTGCGTCAACATAACTCACACACTCAGGAAAAATCGTCTGCCCATTTTACGGGGGCTATCGTCATGCAGCAGCAGAATACACTCGCTGGTGATTTTCCTCAGTATGACATTATTGATGGACAGCAACGGCTTACAACTTTTCAAATTATTCTGTGTGCCATAAGGGATATATGTGTGGAAAACAATCATACTGAGATGGCAAGCGACGTGCGTCACTACATTCAGAATCAAGGGAAAAAAGGGGAAGTGCTGAAGGGAGATGCAAGGTATAAATTGATCCCAACGAAGCGAGATAGAGATTCGTTTATATCGTTAGTTAATGATCGTGTAGATCAATGTCGGGGAATAATTGATGAAACTTATAGTTATTTCTACGATCAGATTAGAGAGTATGTTGATATGGACAAGGAAAAAATTCATTCCTTGTTTCTGTGCATAAAAGATCACTTCCGCTTTGTTCTGATACCTATTGACGAGACAGATAGACCTGAAAAGATATTTGAATCGCTCAATGCCAGGGGTAAAAAACTTTTTGAATTTGATTTGCTTCGTAATAATCTGTTTTTACGCGCTCGTGAGGATAGAGATAGTTTATATGAAAAGTCCTGGCAGCATTTTGAAGATCCTTATTGGGCTCGAGAGGTAACAAAGGATGAAACATTCTCTGATATTTTCCTACAGCATTTCCTTATGGCAAAGTTGAGGACGGAAAGTGTGAAACCTGAATTTCTCACCTATGAACGGAAATATTTACCAGAATTGAAGCAACGAGGGGATACGACAATAGAAGATGAATTTTCGGACTTGAAGCGATATTCGGAAGTTTATCAACAAATAACTGACTGTGAGAACGATTCACAACTTGAGAATCGAATGCGATTTTATCAAACATTTAATCTCACGACTTTGCATCCGTTCGTTTTATATTTAACATGTGAAGTTGGACTAAAAGGGCGGCAACTTGATCGTGTCCTTCATATTCTGGAATCTTATACAATCCGACGTATGCTATGTTATAGGGGCAAAGGTGGGTTAAAGAATTTTAACAAGTTCTTTGCAAGTCTCATAAAACGGCTTGGAGACAATTTTAGTTTAGGAAGCTTCATTGAATATCTGTCCCAAGAAACATCCCGTACAAATAAGTATCCGACGGATAGTGAGATTCGATCCACCTTGCACACACGTTTTGAGCGAAATCCCCTACCTTTTCCTGACAGTACGACACTGGTTTTTCCGGGTGACCGACTGGTGAGAGCTGCTTTGGAAGGACTTTGGGCGGAGACTGCTGGAGCCATCAAGCAAAGACTCATTCGTTATATCTTGTATCGAATTGAACTCAGGAAGATGAAGGAAGACAAATTTGCCGAACCTTTATCTTTTGAAGATAATTTGACGACTTTAGAACATATTATGCCAAAGGAATGGATGAAAACTTGGTCTTTACCAGTAGGTGAGGGTTCTGTAAAGTATGATACGGAGACTCGTAGGGTTTCTGTCAATAGAGCTGTGGGGTGCAAGGATATGCTTTACGATGATTTATTCTCTGACCGCGCAAGAGTCATAAATGCCCGGGAAGGCTTAGCCGATAAGTCCTATGAGGATGTGTATAATTTGGCTGTAGCAAGAGACAGTTCGTTGGAAAGTATAGGGAATCTTACGCTCGTCACAAGAGAATTGAATTCTAAACTCGGAAATCGGACGTTTGCCGCAAAGAAAGAAGCTTTAGGTAAACATTCTCTTCTAAAACTGAATGCAGAGATATGCGAGGAAGATGTCTGGGATGTCAATGAAATTCATGGGCGTGCCGAAGGATTAATAGCTGATTTTTGTGAAATATGGCCATCTTTAGACTGGTTTGGAGGTGAATAACCTATTTTATTCAAGGCAGGACTTACGCAGCAAAATTATGGAATTCTGCTACGAACCATACTCTCGGTGTGGTTAGGAATGCAGATGGCATTTGGGCGAGTAGGCCGCAAAGCTGCACCTACCAGGAAATTGCGTAAGTTCTACAAGGAATGAAAAAGTCAAGGATTTTGGGAGTGGGTAATTGGAGTGTTGTAAGCACTCCCAACTCTAAACCCAACATAAAAGGAGATGAAGTGCCAACGGTAATTCAGAATCTTATCTAAATAACATCATGAGTATCAGTAAAAATAAAAAACTCGTTCCAAGTATAGCTGAACAACTTATTCTTGAACTATTCGCTGGACAAACAAAAGAATTACAAGAAATTAAAACAAAAGTTGCAGAAGTACATAAGCAACGAGGTGGCTTACCACATACAGCACAGTATCATCCTGTTGAAAGAGCATTGGATAATTTGAAGAGAGATGGGAAAGCTGAGAAACCACCACTTGTGTATTGGAAAATCCATGCAACCAAAGAACAAACAATCACAGAAAATACAATAAAAACACTTGATGAGTTTATTGCATGGACAAATCGATTTGATGAAGGGGAATATGTATTTAGAGGTGTTCCAAATAAAGCATACAAAATTCAAGCATCCGCTTATCGACGTCCAGAAAAGAATGAAAGGAACTTTGAGAAATTCCTCAATATCAATAAAGATTTAATCAGAGCAGCAAGACAGCGAGGTTACGATAGGAAAGATGGAAAGGAATGGAGTGATTTAGAAATACTCGTTGAACTTCAGCACTATGGTGCTGCAACATGTCTAATTGATTTTAGTTACAGTGCCCAAATTGCTCTCTGGTTTGCGTGTCGACATTTTCAGAAAAAGGACGAAAACAGTGAGTTGCAAAATATTAATAAACCTCCGCACGGTAAAGTCTCGATCATGCAGATGAAACGATCAAAATTTACTGAGATTACACCTGATTTTATGAAAGGAGATGTGGAAAAGACAATAGATTATTTTTTAAAGGAACCTAAGGGTTCTCCACTTTATTACTTAAAACCGATGTTTCAGAACAACCGAATTATCGCACAACAATCTGTTCTGCTATTTGGAAACTATGAACTTGAAGCAGATGATGAATGTTTCATTGAAGACGGGTGCAAGAAAAAAATACTTACAGAGCTTGAGAGAACAACAGGTTATACTGAAGATAGACTATTCCCAGATTTTGAAGGTTTTGCATGGGTAAATCGTGAGGATGCAACCTACACTGAACCTACTTATTCAGAACTAATAGACTTTGGTGAAAGTGCAATTGAAACAGAGGAACAAGAGGGAGTCGAAAAGGCATTAGAATATTCTTCAAGAGCCATCCAAAATGATCCAAATAGAATACAAGCATATAATTTACGAGGGAGGGCATATACCTCCCTTGAGAGATATGACCGGGCATTAGAGGATTTTGCAGAGGCAGAAACTAAGGATCCAGATGAGGCTGAAACTTATTTCAACAGAGGATATTTATACCAACAACAAGGTCTATATGCTGATGCCATAAATGATTATGACACAGCAATTAGTAAAAAAGAAGATTATAGAGAAGCATATTATAGACGTGGACGGAGTAAGTATGATCTTGGTGAGGTGGAAGAAGCTTTGACTGATTTTACTGAAGCAATTCGTTTAAAACCTGACTATTTTGATGCCTATTTTCAACGTGCACTAGCATTGTTACTCCTGCAACCTGTTGATGCAAGACAAGACCTTGAAGTTGCATTAGAACTTGCCAAACAGCAAAAAAATGAAGAATGGGTTGCTGAAATTAGTTCTCTAATACAGGACATTTTCGGTCACAACACAAGTGAG
>JAPPNJ010000216.1 GCA_028818705.1 Candidatus Poribacteria bacterium | reverse complement strand
ATTAACTTTCGTATAACTTTCAACCAGGCTTAGCGCGTACTCGCTATGAGTTCATTATGAAGTTCGAGAGCGATTTAATCGAACGCATGAACCTTTAGATTTTCTTTTTTTAAATCGATGCTGCTTCAATGGAATGATTCGATTTAATCGCAAAGGAGATTTTAACGTACCTTTTGGACACAAGCCGCAGCGGTTTTCCAAAGCATATATTACGAAAATTGTGAACCAAGTTGACTACGTTTACGTCATGTCAAGGCATTCTAACTGGTCATTTATCTGTCAAGACTACAGAAAAACACTCAAAGACATTTCTGAAGATGATTTTGTCTATTGTGATCCGCCTTATGTTGGGAGACACGTTGATTATTTCGATAGTTGGGACGAAGAAAATGAACGATATCTATTTGAGATACTGAGCCACTCTCCGTGCAAATTTATTCTATCCACTTGGCATAGCAATCAGTACAGGAAGAATACTTTTCTTGAGACGCTGTGGTCAGAATTTCATGTGTTAACCAAGGAGCATTTCTACCACGTTGGGGCGAAAGAGGAAAATAGAAAACCGATGCTTGAGGCATTGGCAATGAATTTTACACCTCAGCACTCATACGAAGAACCAATTGAACGAGCCGAACAACTTTTGCTTCTTGAAAAATTAGCAGATTATCAAAAAAATGAAAGTTTGGTGTTATGAAATTAAATTAACGTGAGTTCGATAATAAATTGGAGTGTTTTATAGAGAGAACCCCTATGGTATAATGAGTTAACCAAAACCATAACCAAAAGGAGTTCTCCCATGTCTATTGTATCACTGTTTTGTCAGATTGACGACTTTTTTCTTGACTATGAAAAACAGAAGTTATCAGAAGGCTGCGACTCAGATAAACCTGAGAGACGTGGATGCCCTCGGTGCCTGCATTCCAGCGAGGTGATGACGATCCTGGTGAACTTTCATCATAGCGGCTACCGGAGTTTCAAACACTATTATCAAAAGCACGTCTGTCGGCATCTACGTTGGGCATTCCCGAGACTCGTCAGCTACAATCGCTTCGTTGAACTCACGTCAGGGACGCTTGGGCTTGTATCTGCGTATCTCCGGGTGCGACTCGGCAAGTGCACGGGTATCTCATTTATTGACTCAACACCAATTGCCGTCTGCCAGAACCGACGTATTCAGAAGCATCGGGTGTTCGCTGAAGAAGCCGGACGTGGGAAAAACTCTCTCGGCTGGTTCTATGGATTCAAACTCCATCTGATCGTCAACACAGATGGTGAACTGCTTTCGGTTGAGATCACACCCGCAAACACAGATGACCGTAGTCCCGTTGAGAAGTTGACGAAAGGTCTTTCTGGAAGACTCTATGCCGATAAGGGTTATATCTCTGAGGCATTATCTGAGACACTAAAAGCTCAGGGTATCATCTTGGTTTCAAAGGTCCGTAAGAACATGAGATCTGAAGCACGCTGCGATGTTGATGTGCTGCTGTTGAAAAAGCGGATGCTCATTGAGTCAGTCATTGAGCAGCTGAAGCATCAGAGTCAACTTGAGCATACCCGCCACCGAAGTTTCGTCAACTTCCGCGTCAATGTCTTCTGTGCCTTGATTGCTTATACGTATCAGTCGAAGAAACCTTCGGTGGATCTACGAGAACTTGATGAAATCATAGATTCACAGATTCACAATAACTTCTAATACTTTTTATCGAACTCACGTTAAATTATGTTATTTATTCAGCGTGATCCACTCGGCAATCTTTTTATACTGTCACCATGTTCAATGTTTGATGAGTTTACTGATTCCGATAGTGAGAGGTAAAAATGGAAAAACGATCTTTTATAACAAAGAAATTGAATTCATTTCGTTTTGTCCTTTACGCCATTCAGCGAAACTATTTTCGTCAACAAACATTTTTGTACAGAGGCTGGTTTCTTTTATCTATCGGTATTTTCGCTCTGATTCCGAACGGATTTGCAGCGGATACTCCATCCGTTCCAGCGTTTCCGGGTGCTGAAGGTTATGGCGCAGTGACACGCGGCGGTAGGGGCGGAAAAGTGATCATGGTAACGAACCTGAATGACTCTGGACCGGGCAGCTTACGTGAAGCCTGCGAAGCAGAAGGACCGCGGATCGTCGTGTTCAGAGTTTCGGGGACTATCACTCTCGAAAGTCCATTGAAAATCTCCAATCCCTATATCACCATCGCCGGACAGACAGCTCCAGGAGACGGTATTTGTCTTAAGAGGTATCAGCTCTCAATTGATGCAAGCGAGGTTATTATCAGGTACATACGGGTGAGATTGGGTAATGAAACAGATAATGATGCAGATGCCATATCAGGCAGGTATCACAAAAACATTATCCTTGACCATCTGTCGGCAAGTTGGAGTATTGATGAAACAGTATCTATCTATCGTTGCGAAAATGTAACTATTCAATGGTGTTTGATATCGGAAAGCTTACACGATGCTGGTCACGTCAAAGGCACGCATGGGTTCGGAGGGATATGGGGATCGAACTATAGCACGTACCATCATAATCTACTGGCACACCATGGCAGTCGCAACCCGCGTTTTTCTTCAGGTTGTGGATATAATGATTTCAGAAATAATGTGGTGTACAACTGGGGTTATAACAGTGCCTATGGTGGCGAGAGAGAAGACCCAGATCGGGAGAATTTAAACTTTGCCGTTATCAACATGGTCGCCAATTATTATAAGCCGGGTCCCGCAACCCGTCCAGGCGAGGTGACACACCGAATTGTTAATCCCTATGGGCGTAATTCACCCGACGGTTTTGGCAAATGGTATATTGCCGATAATGTTGTTCATGGCAATCCAGCTGTTACCGCTAACAACTGGGACGGTGGCGTACAGCCTCAAGGTGGCAGTACATATCTTGAAGGATTAAAACTTGACCAACCTTTTGCAGCTATGCCTATCAACCAACAGACCGCTGAAGAAGCCTATTATGCTGTTCTTGACAGTGTGGGTGCATCATTGCCCAAACGCGATGCGGTAGATGCACGCATTGTTGATGAAACCCGTAATGGCTATGCGACTTATGAAGGGGCAGCATACGAAAATAATAAGTCCGTGCCCGATAAATCGAAAAAATGCGGGATTATTGACTCACAGAATGACGTAGGTGGGTGGCCTGAACTTAAGAGTCTGCCTGCGCCTGCTGATGGCGATGGTGACGGTATGCCTGATGAATGGGAAAAGAAATACGGGTTGGATCCTGGAGACGCTTCCAATACCTCAAAGGACACAGACAGCGACGGATACACCAACATTGAGGAATACCTCAACGGTACCGATCCGACGGCGTTTGTGGATTATACCAAGCCGGAGAACAACGTAAATACGCTGCAGTAAATCAGCGAGGTTAGAAACCCCGCCTACCAAATATAGGTGAAAGACAGCGAGGTTAGAAACCTCGCCAGCAGAGATAATGCGCCTCCAGAAGAAGTCGGGATTAGAAACCCTTCCTACAGGTTATTGGAACATCTACTTATTTCTCGGTTTCACTATAAAACGGGGTTTTTCGCAGTGGATCGGTCTGTAACCAACTGATTATGTTGATGATGTCATCCTGTCGCTCCTGCAGCATTACCTCAATGAGTGCAGGCTTCTCAGCAGCGAGTGCGTCCCGTAAAGTCTCTTTAAAGTCGCCCAAATTCTCAACGCGCTTGGCATAAGCACCGAAAGATCGTGCGAACTCAACAAAATCGGGATTCAGCAGGTCTGTATCAATCGTGCGCCCTTCACACCCTTTCAATTGGGATCCCTTAATCGCTGACAAAGCACCATCATTTACAACAATCGCCACGACGTTGATACCGTATTTCACAGCGGTCGCCATCTCCACTGCACCCATCAGAAATCCGCCATCACCACTAAAACAGATAACAGGGCGGTCAGGATGTGCCACTTTAGCACCTATAGCAGCCGGATAGGCGTGCCCTAACGCCACGCCGATATTCGGGTAGAGGAAGGTTCTCGGATCGTAGATAGGGAACTCTGCGAAGGAGGCATAGCCGAGGGCATGGACGTCAATCGCATAGATGGTGTCTCTGGGAAGCACGTCTTGGAACTCGTGAATAACGGGCAACGATGGCTGCACATCAAACTTTGCTCGGAGTTCTGTTAGCACCTCGTCCCATTCATTTTGACCGGGAGCAACATCTTCGATGAGTGCCTGTAAAGTCAGTTTTAAATCACCGACAACACCAACATCACATGGATATTCAAGTCCTATCTCGTTAGCGTCTTCATCAATTTGGATGAAGGGTTGCGGTAGCTCCAGACTCCAATTGCGGGTATCGATGGAGGTGAAACGCGGTCCAATACCGATTAAACAGTCGCAGCGTTCGAGTGCCTCACGTCCGAGGTAGCCGTAGCAAATTTGCAGTGCCAGCGGATGGTCCTCCGGCAAAACACCTTTTCCATTGCGGGTGACAATGACGGGTGCGTTCAATTTCTCGGCGAGGAGACGTAATTCGTTGCGGGCATTTGAGTGAAAAACGGCAGACCCAGCGAAGATTACGGGCATCTTGGCGTTGCGGATTGTCTCAACAGCAGTGCTGAGATCCGCGTCGTCTGGCGCGGGTAATTCGATGCGTTCCACACGCGGTGGAATTCGGACATCTCCTTCCCCTGTAACAACATCCATCGGGAATTCCAACATTGTAGGTCCAGGTCTCCCGTTGCGCATCGCTTTAAAGGCGTTTTCGACGACGACTGGAATCTCGGCGACAGTGTGAGCGATCGCACAATATTTGGTAATCGACTCAAAAAAGCGCATCTGATCTAAGCCGTGGAACATCTTACTCGGATGTTTGCTATAGAGACTGGAATCGCTCTGCCCAGTAATTAGCAGCACAGGGGCACAGTCGGTGAAAGCCTCTAAAATCCCGGTCGATGCATTGCTGGCACCGGGACCTGGCACGGTGATAGCAACACCGGGTTCTCCTGTTGCGCGGGCGAAACCGTCCGCCATTTGTGTTGCAGCGTATTCGTGCCGAACGAGATAGTGGTCGATTGCACCACCACCGCGCTGCAGTAAAGCATCGTAGATTTGGATGTTTTGCGTGCCGGGCATTCCAAAAACTGCCGAGACTCCTTGGGCTTTCAAGCATTCAATGAGAATTTCTCCGCCTTTCACGTATCAGTCTCCTTTGTGTTCTCTGAGAAAATTTTCCAGCCACGCATCAGGATTATACCCGAATCGTCGTAGGGTTTGACACCCAATACGCTTTAGAAAATTTGGGATAAGATTGAAAAGTTTAAGTCGCCAATTCATTTTTTTTACTATTAATTCTGAGCGCTGCGTCCGTTGTCCTTGCGGTTCTTAAATCGCTAAAAGACCTTTTTAAAGTTTAAATAGGTTGTTGGACTTAATTGAAACCCCTTCTTTGGATATAATGGAACTGACTTCGCTATTCAAATTTTGGGTTGAAAAGAACCGCGCTTACTGCTGGTATTGGGATTACAAATAATCAACGGTATCAAGTACTTATGCACTTGCCCGTTCTACAAGAAAGCGTTGCCTGTAGTTTTGTCGAAAAAATGCATCCGTTCTGCGACAAATGTGACGTACAGATATTGGCCAATTTCGGCTTCAAAGTTAGGCGCGGTACACGCCTTGAGAATCGTATGCGCGCCTGCTGTATCCGTTCCGAGCGTCAACTCGACTATCGTTTCCGCGCCGAGCGGTTCAACACTATAGACCTCAGCCTGAAATGCGTTTGAAATGGATTGATGACTGACAATCACATCTTCAGGATGTACACCAAACACGAGGTCCCGGTTTGGATCGTTATGATTTAGGGCTTCTGCAACCCGCGCGTCCTGAATCATTACCGAATTCTCTCTGCTTACAGTGCTCGCCAAAGTCATACGGAGTTCACCATCAGATATGGAGAGGTCAGTCGGAATGCAGTTCATGCTTGGGTTACCAACAAAGCCGGCGACAAAGAGGTTTGCGGGATGGTTATAGATGTCAGCAGGTGTTCCAAGTTGCTGGATTCTGCCAGCCTCAAGAATGGCAATCCGATCCGCCATGGACATTGCTTCAACCTGATCGTGCGTCACATAGAAGGTAGTTGTGCCGAGGTCCCGTTGCCGCCAACGGATTTCAGCGCGCATTTCAGTGCGGAGTTTCGCATCAAGGTTGGAGATGGGTTCATCCATGAGGAATACTTGGGGACGCCGGACCATTGCCCTCCCAAGACCGACCCGTTGCGTTTCACCACCACTGAGTTGATTCGGTGTACGCATGAGCAGATGCTCGATATGAAGCATCTGTGCAATATCTCTGACGCGTCGGTCAATCTCCTCAGCGGAGAGTTTTCTCGGATGCAGTGGAAACGCCATGTTCTCGTAGACGGTTAGATGTGGATAGAGAATATGGGATTGGAAAACAAAAGCCACATCTCGCTCTGCTGGGGTCTTGTCGTTGACCCTGATTCCGTCCAAGTAGATAGCCCCCTCTTCTGGCTTATCCAAACCTGCGATACAGCGAAGTGTGGTTGTTTTTCCTGCCCCCGTCTGTCCGAGGAGTACGAAGAATTCCTCGTCTTGGATATCAAGCGTAATGTCGTCAAGAGCGGTGAGGTTGCCGAACCGTTTTGTGATGTTTTCGAGTTTTACTGTTGCCATAAAGGGTTTTACGATTCCGTATCGTGGGTATTGTTATAGTATAGCATGAATTGCGTTTAGGGGCAATAGGAATTGGTGCTTGGCAATCAGTAGGAGTCGCGATCACAACTCGATCCTATAGGAAGAAGTTGGGATTCTCAGATACCTTCTACAGAAAAAACAGATGCAATTCAGTAGCGTATAGGGTATAATTAATGAAGAAACCTAAAGGTTTCCACGTTGCGAGGGCAAAAGCAGGTGTAAAATAATCAGGTCGGAGAAAACGATGTTGAATCGCCAAGAGGCACAACAGAATATTCACAGCAATCTGTCCTTTATGGACAGGCTCAAACGACAATACGATTTAACCCCTTCAATCACACTGGTTTTGGGACTGACGACTCTGTTTTTCGTTGTCTTTCTCATATACCCCCTCCTCTATGTCTTCAAAGAAGCCTTCTGGATAGAAAACAGATTTAACCTCACATATTTCAAACTTATGGTAACCGATCCGAATATCCGAGAACTGGTTATCAATAGCTTTAAAATCGGTGTGATGGTTACAGCGGTAACGAGCATCGTGAGTCTGCCATTGGCATATTTTTTAACACGTTATCGATACCCGGGCCGCAACATGTTACGCTCCGTTATCTTGATTCCGATGATTATGCCTCCATTTGTGGGCGCGATTGGAATGAAGCAGTTCTTCGGCTTATACGGGAGCGTCAATATGCTCCTCGTGAAATTTAACCTGATCGATATAGCCGAAACTATCGACTGGTTCCATGGAGGCTTCTGGGGTGTGGTGATGTTGTCAACACTGCATCTGTACCCGATAATGTATCTCAACATTGTCGCGGCACTCGCAAACGTAGATCCGAGTCTGGAAGAAGCTGCGGAAAACATGGGAGCATCGCGCTTCCAAGTCTTTCGTCAGATAACACTCCCTTTGATGATGCCGGGTTATTTTGCGGGTGCGATCCTCGTTTTCATTTGGGCGTTCACAGATCTCGGCACCCCTCTGATTTTTGAGTATCGCAATGTAGTTTCAGTGCGAATCTTCAACCAAGTGACTGAAGCGAATACAAATCCAATGGGTTACGCGCTTGTTGTCTTAATTATCGTACTGACGGCATTGGCTTTTTATGTTTCCAAACGGTGGACGGGAAGTAAACATTACGAAATGCTCGGCAGGGGACATGTGACTTCTCGTGAAATAGATGCAAACTGGATCATGCGTACAATCATCTACGTCTTTATCGGTGGATTGACGCTCATGGCGTTGTTACCACATATTAGTGTCATCATGGTTTCCTTAACGCCAGATGCCAGCCAGTGGCGCTTGAGCGTGCTACCACAATCGTGGACGCTGTCGCACTATGTGGAGACATTCACACATTCTGATACACTGCCGAGTATTTTTAACAGCCTGAAATACAGTATTTTCAGCACATTGTTGGCACTCCTCGTCGGGATCGTGGTGTCATATCTTTTGACTCGGAAACGTCTTCCGTTTCAAAACCTGTTGGATGCGGTTGCGATGTTACCCTTGGCGTTACCAGGGGTGGCGATTGCGTTTGGTTACCTTGGCAGTTTCGCCGATACGACGCTCCTCCTGCGGTATCTACCAGATGGACTTATCTCTGTGATTGATCCGAGACAGAATCCGACCTTCCTTTTGATTATCAGTTACGCCGTGCGGAGATTGCCGTACATGCTGCGTTCCATTTACGCTGGCCTCCAACAGACAAGCGTGTCCTACGAAGAGGCATCCCAAAACATGGGGGCGACACCGATTCGGACTTTATATAAAATTACCTTGCCCCTTGTTATTGCGAATATTCTCGCTGGTGCCATTCTTGTGTTCTCGTTCTCTATGCTTGAAGTGAGTGATAGCTTAATCTTGGCGATGAAAGATCAACACTATCCAATTACAAAAGCGATTTGGTCTCTCTCTCAACGTCCCGACCAAGGTCCTTACACAGCGAGCGCACTCGGCGTGGTGGGTATGTTAATCTTAATCGCGTGCCTGCTTGGTGCCGGGCGTGTACTTGGTGGAAAATTAGGAGAAATTTTCCGGATTTAGAGCGGTAGCCACGAGTGATGCCAATCTACCAGAAATCGGAAATATAATGGACATTTTGGATACTATTCGCGATGCGTTGTTAGAGGCACAGGATGTGCTTAATCGTTTTATTCAAGATCCTGAAAACATTGCAACCATCGCTAAAACCGCAGAAATGATGAGAGAGGTATTTGAACAGGAAGGGCGGATCTTCACGTGTGGCAACGGCGGAAGTCTGTGTGACGCGATGCACTTTGCGGAAGAATGCACGGGGAAGTTTCGGGATAATCGGAGACCGCTGCCAGCGATTGCACTCAGTGATGCCGGACATATTACCTGCACAGCGAACGATTTCGGGTTTGCAGAGATATTCGCACGTCCGTTATCGGCACTCGGACACTCCGGGGACCTACTGGTGGCACTCTCAACAAGTGGGAATTCGGCTAACGTTGTCCGGGCGGCCGAGACAGCAAAATCGAGCGGAATGCAGGTGTTCGGTTTACTCGGTGGAGACGGTGGAGCACTCAAACACCACTGTGATATTTTTCTCATTGCCCCCGGCGACACCGCCGATCGTATCCAAGAAATCCATATTAAGGTGTTGCACATCCTGATCGAACACGTCGAGCGATTAATGTTTCCTGAGAATTATTGACAAAGCGTAAAACTCCTGCTACTATGCAATATCAACTTTCCAACCTACTTAGATGATAGAATTATTTGGACAACGTGAATCAGCGAGGACAACTTATGAACACATCAGCGAAAAATAAGGCATACTGGCGGACAAATCTGCAATATCTCGCCATTTTGTTGGGAATTTGGTTTATCACCTCATATCTGTGCTCAGTCGTGTTCGTAGAGCAATTGAACCAAATCCGTATTGGCGGATGTCCCCTTGGGTTTTATTTTGCGCAACAAGCATCAATTTGGATTTTCGTTGTACTCATCTTCGTCTACGCCTGGTTGATGAACCGTTTGGAAGAAAAATTCCGGACAAACGAAGGGACGGAGGACATAGAACAATCATGACGGTACAAGCATGGACCTTCGTAATGGTGGGACTCTCCTTCGCATTATACATTGGCGTGGCAATCTGGTCGAAGGCGCGTTCAACAGGTGATTTTTACGTTGCTGGGAGCAATGTGCACCCAGTTGTAAACGGAATGGCGACGGCAGCGGATTGGATGAGCGCGGCGTCTTTCATCTCAATGGCAGGCCTTATCTCGTTTATGGGGCGCGACGGTTCCGTTTATCTCCTCGGCTGGACAGGGGGCTACGTGCTGCTGGCGTTGTTATTGGCACCCTATCTCCGTAAATTCGGTAAATATACCGTTCCTGACTTTGTTGGAGACCGGTATTATTCACAATTAGCACGGATTGTCGCTGTTGTGTGTGCTATTTTCGTCTCGTTTACTTACGTTGCAGGACAGATGCGCGGCGTCGGTATTGTTTTCTCCCGGTTTCTGAGTGTCAACATCGAAATTGGTGTTTTGATCGGCATGGGAATTGTGTTCTTTTATGCTGTGCTGGGCGGGATGAAAGGCATTACCTACACGCAGGTAGCACAGTACTGTGTCCTGATTTTTGCGTTTCTTGTGCCTGCAATTTTCATCTCTATCTTAATCACAGGCAACGTTATCCCTCAGTTAGGGTTGCTGGGAAAAGTTGCAGACGGCTCAGGACTCTACCTCCTCGATCGACTCAACGGCTTGAACGAAGAACTGGGTTTTAACTTATATACAGATGGCAGTAAAAGCACCATCGATGTGTTCTTTATCACAGCGGCTTTGATGTTGGGAACAGCCGGACTCCCACACGTGATTATCCGATTTTATACCGTGCGAAAAGCCTCCGAAGCACGGATTTCTGCGGGTTGGGCTTTACTTTTCATCGCGATTCTGTACACGACAGCACCAGCCGTAGCCGTATTTGCCCGAACGAATCTACTCAAAACTGTTAGACCTGAACAGAACGGTGAACTAACAGATGTCAGATACGAGGACGTACCCACATGGTTTAAAAATTGGGAAGCGACAGGTCTGATTAAATTCGACGATAAAAATGGGGATGGCGCCGTTCAATATCGTGGTCCGAAATCAAATGTGCAGAACGAATTGACGATTGACCGAGACATTATGGTATTGGCGAACCCTGAGATTGCAAAACTACCGAACTGGATTGTAGGCTTAGTAGCTGCTGGTGGTTTAGCCGCTGCACTCTCAACAGCTGCTGGGTTACTGTTGGTTATCTCAACTGCAATCGCGCACGATCTTCTCAAGGGCGCGATTATGCCGACGCTACAAGAAAAACAAGAGTTGAACGCTGCACGGATTGCAGCAGGGGTCGCAGTCTGCATCGCTGGTTATTTTGGGATAAATCCGCCCGGATTTGTCGGACAAGTCGTCGCTTTTGCCTTTGGGCTCGCAGCGAGTTCATTTTTCCCCGCAATTGTCATGGGAATTTTCTCTAAGCGTATGAACAAAGAAGGCGCGATTAGTGGCATGATCGTCGGCATTACTTTCACAGCGGCGTATATCATCTTCTTCAAATTCATCAGTCCGGAACTCAATACACCAGATCACTGGTTATGGGGCATTTCACCGGAAGGTATCGGCACTGTCGGTATGGTGTTAAACTTTATTGTCTCTCTGAGTGTCTCTGCTTTGACCGCACCGCCACCAGATGAGGTGCAAGCACTTGTTGATGACATCCGAATTCCATAAAAATACGGAAATAAAAAAAGAGCATCAAAAGTCCAATCTCACGTTGTTTAACCGCAAGGAAAAATTAAAAAGAGGTTTCCGATGAAAGCAAAATTTTTACGGAAAAGCAGACTATTTTCTATCCAACAGAGAAGAAAACCATTTTGGGGCAGTTTGACGGCAGTTTTTCAAACATGCTGCATTGCCCTACTCCTGCTAACCGTCTCTTTTGCGGATGCAGCGAAGGTGGAAGACTTTATGCCTCAGGAGAGCATCTTCTATGGGAAACTCCAAAATATAGACGAAATCTACAGCGAAATTGAGACTTCGGAAGATTGGGAGAAAGCACTTGGCATACTAACTGCCACACCAAGTTGGCAGGAAGCCCAAGAGGCACTCGCAATGTTACAAGTCACGATTGGAACCGACCTGTTAGGCATAATTGAAACGGTGGGTTACCGAACGGCAGTGGGTATATGGAAGGATGAGTTGAACAATCTGCAAATTGGTATTGTGATACATTCAGGTGGAAATCTCGCCAGGCTCCAACAGCTTACCAAAATTGTAGAAGGGCTCATGGGGATGGATAGTAACAATACCTTGCACTTGGATGCGGGTGTGTATCAACGGGTTCGCTACAACGCGATGGAAAGGTTCGACCTTGTCATTAAATACGGGTTCGTGGATGAGTTTCTCGTTGTCGGGGCAAACGAAGGTAGTTTTGAAAAGTTGATGGATACCTATCGAACAGACATGCCTTCTATTCAGGAGAACCAAAAATTTACGAAGACACTAAAAAGAATAGGATCGGGAGAAGCCATCATATTCGCCAATGTCCCGGATGCCTTGTCTATACCAATAGGCTTAGACGAGTCGTTGCAAAAACGACTTTCTATTTTTCAATCTGTTTATGGACGGCTGAATTTGTTGGAAATCGGTCCCTTTCTTCAAGTAGCTGCGCAGTTTAATTCCGATCTGCCAGAGAACGAGATAGGTATGTTTTTAAAAGAAGGGCAAAGTCTGAAAACCTTAAACGCACTATCTGATAAAGACGACCTATTTGTTGCCGTAGCACCCGAAATCGTGGAAAGCTTGTGGGAATTTGCGCCGACCGATGCCGATCCAGACGCTATCTCTTTTTTTGAAGGACTTTTGAATCTTAATCTGGAAGACGTTATCGTTGGATTAACAGGCGAACTCGCTTTGTCAATCCCTGATTTTAGACTTTTTGATCTGGACGCCCTGAGCGGCTTTAGGTTTGAATTTGATGGTGCAATTGCGCTTGACGCTGGTGATGTGGAGACGGGTGGTTGCCTTATTTTTAACCCGAGCAACCGAATAAAATGGGATCAGATTGGCAACAGTCTTTCTAATCTACAAAATGCTTCTGTTTCTCAAATGGAGCACAAAGGTGCAACAGTGTCAGCAATCTCCTCAAATATTTATCACACTGAGGTAGATGGACTGTTTCTTATAGGCTTCGCGGAAGAGCAAGTTTACACTGTTATCGATCAAATTAAAGAAAAAAAGAGACCGTCTTACTTAAAACAATTGCCGAAAACACCTACAGCGTTTGCTCAGTTGAATTTAGCGCGGACTTTGGAAATCCAGAAAGGACCGCCGCCTGCTGACAAATTAATTGTCGATGCTAAAGAAATAGCCCGAATAATCGCATGGATGTCAGTTAAAGATGACGGAGCGTTGTTGGAAGCAACACTATCGCAAAAAGAGACTGCACTTCAGGCACTCGCGAAACTGGTGCCATTTTTTGTCTGGAATATAGAGGAGCAGGAATAGACTGCGTTTTATTATGTTCAACTATAGTAACCTAAGTTGTCACTTTGTAGCATAACCTGTTAGGTTGTGCAAATTCACGCCGAAAATGACACGAAACGCTGTAAATTTTTCGCAATACCCAACGATTCTTGATGAAAAACGGCCGCCGTCGGTCTAAAATCCTATGGATAGCAAGTTGGGTTATATAATCAAGGAGGAAACAACAGTGATTCAGAAACGATGGTTTTGGGTGATAACAACTATGATTGGTGTATTGTTAGGTTTGGGAATTAGTCAAACGGTGGAATTTCAAGAAGCAACAGCGGCACCAGAAGGAGGTTTGTCCGAACTCAGGGAAGAACTGAACCTCCTGAAAGCGAAACAGAGGGCACTGCAAGCGCAATGGCAATCCGAATTACTTGCACAAATTGTGCCGACTTTGGCTGACGAATCCGAGCGGGTGAAGCGTGAATTTGTGAACTTCCTGGAAGAAATTGGGAATCCGGGCACTGATGCGCTCATCGCGCTGCTCCAAGATCCATCCGAACGGGTCCGCAGGGAGGCGGTCGATGTGTTAGGAGAAATTGGTGAACGCGAGCGGAAAGCTAAGCGCAATTTCGATGCTATCGCTATTGGACTGGCGAGTGCCCTCAATGATCCGTCTGAAAAGGTTTTCCGTGAGACAGTTGAAGAATTAGAAGATATCCGTCCAACATCTCCAGCGTCTGTCGCTGTTGTCATCCCTGCCCTTATCGCGACCCGAACAAGAGGTTCATCAAGTGCCCGTTCTGATGTGCTGAATGTATTAGGAGCGATTGGAGAAATCCTCTCCAAAAATGGAGAGTCCACAGATACCATCCAAGACGCATTAATCGCAAGCCTCGCCGACAATTCTTCAAGAGTCCGAACCAATGCCATAGAAGAGTTGTCTGATATACGAGCGACTTCCAGGGAAACGTTCACCGCGTTAATAAATGCACTGGCGGATAAATCAGAGTCTGTCCGGAATCAAGCGGAAGATGAATTGATCGAGCTGGGTAAAGGTAATGCCGTAATCGTTACTCCGATGTTAGCGGACGCGCTCGGAAACAGCACATCACCTGTAACTCGCGGACATATTGTCGATATATTGGGCGGAATTGGTGAAAAGGGCAAAACGACTGAAGATGCTGCCGCAACGATTGTCCAAACACTTCTTGTAGCACTGCAAGACGCAGATGATAACGTCCGTCGTAATGCTGCCGATGAGCTTGGTGAAATGCGCGCGACTTCGCCCGATGTGCTTCCTGCACTGACAAACGCTCTGAAAGATAGTGCTAAAAAGGTTCGCAACGCTGCGGAAAAAGCGATCCGACGGATCGAAAAGACGCAATAGCAATTTCCATATACAGTGGACAGCGAAGTTGGAAACATCACCTACTATGCGGAGGATGGAGATCTTTGCGCCCTCTTAAACTTATTCACGATTGATGCGTCTTAAATTGAGAAACAGAAACCATCAAAGAAATTAACAACAAGCAATAACATAGGGAGATCGCTCGCGTTAAATCCAGTATCGCCAGCGACGCCGAGCGTTCACGCCATGCAACAGACACTACACACCTCTTCGCTTGTTGAAGTGGTTCGACAGGCATCTGCTATCTCCGAGCAAGACTATAATGACATCCTCGCAGAAATAAAACAGACTGGTGCCTCTGAAGCGGCTGTGCTTTCTAAGCACGGTGTGCCATCTGATGTCCTCACACTTGCTACAAAGAGCGTCGAATATGGGACCCTCTTCATCCAACTGGAAGGTATCTTTCCGGAAGCTCTTGTGCTTGAAAAGATATCCCCTGGGTTCGCATACCGTAATAAAATTGTACCCACCGAATTAGCAGATGATGAACTCACCGTTGCGATGGCAGATGTCTCGGATATCGTGCTCATAGATGAACTTCAACTCATCACCAGCTGCCAGATTATTCCCATTCTTGCCGATGAAGCAGATATTGATGAGGCGATCGTTCGTCTCTACGGACGTACGGCGGAGAGCCTTCTGAGTGCGGGTATTAAGGGACCTGTTGGGGCAACCACTACCTTTGAACGCGAAACGATTGACGACTTCGGGATTGACGAAAAAGATCTCAGTCAAGATCCAACCGTCATACACGCCGTTGACCAAATGATCATTGATGCTGTTCGGATAGGGGCAAGCGATATACACATCGAGCCTTATCCGACGCAATTGAAGATTCGGTTTCGCGTTGATGGTGTGCTGGAAGATCAGCCACAACCACCTGCCTATTTACAATCGGCAATTACCTCTCGTATCAAAATTATGGCTGGCATGGACGTTGCAGAACGCAGACGTCCGCAAGATGGCAAAATTAGTCGGCAGATTGGTAGTGTTGGTAACCGACAGATAGATCTCCGCGTCTCTACCGTTCCAACCGTTGCAACCCGGCACGGTGAAAGCGTTGTCCTCCGTATTCTCGACCGACAATCCATTGACTTTGGACTTGAAGAACTCGGATTGACTGAAGATAATCTTGCGCGCTTCCATCGTATGATTCGTAAACCCCACGGCATCATCCTTGCCACGGGTCCCACGGGAAGTGGAAAAACGACATCACTCTACGCTTGCCTGAAAGAGATTAATTCACCCGATGTAAAAATCATCACGCTTGAAGATCCAGTCGAGTATGAATTAGAGGGTATCAACCAAATCCAGGTTAACCCGGATATCGACTTTACTTTCGCTGACGGGCTTCGCCATATTTTACGCCAGGACCCTGACAAGGTATTAGTTGGTGAGATTCGCGACTATGAAACCGCAGAGATGGCAATCCACACATCGCTAACGGGACACCTTGTCTTTAGTACGCTCCACACAAACGACGCGCCTGGGGCTATTACACGGCTTATTGACATGAATGTTGAGCCTTATCTGGTTGCTTCCACGGTGGAAGGTATCATCGCCCAGCGGCTTGCTCGGCGTGTTTGTAAGGTGTGTTGTGAAATGTACCTTCCCGAAATGCACGAATTGGCAGGACTTATGGGGACCGGCAATGGCAACAGTTCTCCTATCCCTTACGACCTGCAGATTCCGCGAGCTGTCGGGTGCAAGGAATGTCGCGGAAGAGGTTATAAAGGCAGAATCGGCATTTTTGAAGTCCTACTCATGACCGAAGAACTTCGTGCTATGGCACTTAAACAGGCATCAACGAGTGAAATTCGTCGTCTTGCAATCCAATTGGGAATGAAAAGCTTACGTGAAGACGGTTGGCGCAAAGTCGCTGCGGGGCTGACGACCGTTGAGGAAGTTATCCGACTGACACAGGAAGACGAAAATGTAAAGCACAGACAAATTTAGCCCGTATGAGCTAAATTTGATTTCGGAGAAGTTGTGTAGGGGGTAACTTGTGCCCATATTCCGATATGAAGCTCTCACCCATAGCGGTGGTACCGTTAGCAATACACTGGAAGCCGAATCCAAAGCCGAACTTATCTCCCGATTGCGACAGATGGGCTATTGGCCCACGAACATCGTCGAAGAGACAGAAGAGACCAGCCCAACAGATATACGGCGATGGCTCCAAATCGGTCGTCGCGGCGTCAAACCGGCGGACGTTGAGTTTTTCACTTATCAGTTGGCAACGTTGGTAAACGCACATGTTCCGCTGCCACGCGCATTAGAGGTTACGCTTGCACAAATCGAGAGTCCCCCACTCCACCGTACCGTCTCACAAGTCAAATACGATGTCGAACACGGTGCGACCTTCCACGACGCACTCACCGAACACCCGAAGGCATTTTCAAATCTCTATGTTAATATGGTCCGAGCCGGAGAGAGCGGGGGCGTCCTCGGTTTAGTCTTAGAGCGCCTCGCAGAATTCGCAGAACGGCAGAGGCTTCTGAAAAACGATGTTGTCTCAGCGCTCTTCTATCCTGCTATCTTGTTGACGCTTAGCATCACCGCTGTTACCGTGCTCATGATTCTGGTCATACCGAAATTCACGATAATGTTCAACGATTTAGGAGTCGCCTTGCCGCTTCCAACCCAGATTCTTATTAGCCTAACGGATGCGTTCCAAACCTACTGGTGGGCAGGATTGCTCATTGTTATTATAGGTGGAGCGGGACTGAGACAGTATCTTCAGCATGAAACAGGTCAAGTCTGGTTCGACAGGTTGAAACTCAAATTGCCGCTCATTGGTCCTATATTTAGTACTTTTGCTATTGTACGTTTCACGCGGACGATGGCAACCCTTTTAGAAAACGGTGTGCGTATGCTACCTGCTCTCCAAGTCGTCAAAGACACTATCGGAAACAAGGTGTATAGCAACATTATCACAACAGCAACAGTGGAAGTTGAACAAGGCTCTGCGCTCTCTCGTGAACTCGGCAGAAGCAAGGATTTTCCTGAATTCGTCACGCACATGGTGGCTGTTGGTGAAGAATCTGGTGAACCTGTTCACATGCTCAGCAAACTCTCCGAATACTACGATTTAGAAATAAAAAAGAGCCTTGAACGTTTAACGAGTTCCATCGGCCCGCTTGTTATCTTACTGATGGGAATTATTATTGGGTTTATCGCTGTCGCGATGATCCTCCCAATTTTTGAAGCAAATCAACTACTCAGCAATTAGCAATCAGCCATCAGTAATCAACGGTATGAATGCCGTATGGCATTCAATCAACGGTATTCATGCCGTGTGGCATGAACCGGGGTTTGCTGCGCAACCTCTCAGCCGTCAGAAAGACTGAGAGCGCAGCGACCTGACACCTGAAAGCCTGCGTAGCAGGCGTTCTGAAAGCCAATAGCCAATACAGGAGAAAAATAAATGGGCACGCACCTAAAATCCGACGAATCCGGATTAACGCTAATTGAACTGACAATTGTGATTGTCATCTTAGGCATCCTCGCAGCCTTCATCGCGCCTCGCGTCATAAACGCGCCGCAACAGGCGAAAGTCGCGAAGGCACAAACAGAGATTAACAGTATTAAAACGGCGTTAGAACAGTATGCGATAACAACAGGGGAATATCCTACAACCGAACAGGGATTAAGTGCCTTGTGGCGTGTCCCAAGCCCCGCACCAACGAACTGGGACGGTCCTTATGTAGATAGCCCGAGCTTCATGGATCCATGGGATAGCCCTTATGTCTATCGCCAACCAAGCACACATTACGGCTACGACTATGACCTCTATTCTATGGGAAAAGACGGCAAGGTAGGAGGGACTGACCTGGACGCCGACATCACCAATTGGGTTGACGAAACAAGCGGAGCCTATTAAAACAGTGCTGCATACAGGTAGGCGACCTTCTCAACCTCAGAACGGATTCACAGTCACGGAGTTACTGCTTGTTTTAGTGATTATCGGCGTACTCTCGGCAATTTCGATGCCTGCGTTGAAGGGATTCGCAGCAACGCGACGTTTAAAATCGTCTGCCTATACGCTTCGCAGTTTACTCACGTTTGCGCGAGACATGGCAATAACGGATCAGACAACGTATCTTGTGGTCTTCAATCTCGACAACGGGCAGTACTGGCTCGCCTCCAGCGAAACATTTAACCCGAGTAATCCGCTCAGCTCAGCACTCACTGCCCAAAACTCCACAGCGTTAGCCGCCATCCAGAACAATATAAACGGAGCCTCTCTTGCAACTGGAAACGCCACGCAACAGAATCCCTTGTCTCGTGTGAGTGGTATCCTCGGTGTCCCAAACTCGATGGAGCAGAATGTAACCTTAGCCGCAATGGTAACGAACTATAACGGCAGAATGGTTCAAGCCGATGCAGGCGTGGGATACATCCATTTCTCGCCTAATGCGACATCCGAGGAGACAGTTGTGTATCTCCGAAATTTGCGCAATCAGATAATGTCCGTCACCGTCGAAGCGGCGAGTGGGCGTGTCCGTGTCCGACAACTCGTGCCCGCAGAGATAGAAATGTTAGGATTTGAAACAGCAAACTAATCTATCCACAACTTCCGAGCAAATCAGTACAAACATGACACCTCCAATCAAAGACTTGATCTCAAAAGAAACAGATGGCTTTACGCTCGTCGAGATACTCGTAACGCTAACGATTTTAGCGGCTGCACTCCCGGCACTCTTGCAGGCGTTCGCTTCGGCTACACGGAACCAAGGGCTTTCAGATAACAGTACCACTGCTCTCTACCTTCTCAAATTTCGGATGGCGGAGATTGAGATAGAAGGCTATCCAGATGTAGGGCAGGAGACAGGCGAATTCGGTGAAAATACGCGTTACCAGTGGCGTTCGGTCGTTGAGGACATTGAATCTGAAGACGTTGAAAACATTCGACGGGTTATGGTGACCGTCACGTGGCAACATAGAAACAGAGAACGCTCAATGTCCATGAGCACCTTTATAGCAGACCGACAAATACAGCGGGAATAATAGTCGTCAGCAGTCAGGATCATTTAGTTCCGCTATGAAAGTAAAGAGAATATTGTGGTAATAACAAACGTTTGTAAATACCAGACGCTTAACCGACAGCCGAAAGTGAGCATAGCGAACGCCCCGAGTACTGACAGCCATTCAGAGAGTGGTTTGACTCTCATCGAAATGCTTATGGCAGTGAGTATCCTCGTTATTATTGGCGGCTCAGCGTATTTCGCATTTAAGACTGCCGTAGATGCCTACCATCGGACGGAGGCAAAGATATTGGCTGCGCAAAGATGTCGGGTCGCTATGGATCGACTTGTAACGGATCTGCAAAACATGTACATCTCACTTGAAGCACCAGAACTCGCGCTTTACACACAAGACGGACCAAGTCAACTCGGCGATAGGGATATGCTTAGCTTCGTCACACTGGTAAAAACAGACCCGGATCCCTTTCTGGAACAGCTTGCAAATTTTCAATCTCAGAACGCTGCCCAAGTGCCTTTACCGCTTTTAAGTGATGTGCAACGTGTGGCTTACTTCGTCGCGCCTGAACCACTACCCGGTGAATCAATGCTGCGTTCAAGTTCTTTCCAGGGTGGCGTTACAAGCGACACCAGTACTGAACAGACCGGCGAGTACGCTCTTTTTCGCGTGGCAACGACAACACTCAATCCTGAAGCCGTCATTGGCACCATTTTACAAACCGGCGAGGTTCCACAAACAGATGAAAACGGCGATCCTATTTATGTCGATATGGTGACCCTCATTGCGGGACTTGCGAGTTTTGACCTGAAGTATTTTGATGGCGAAACAGAAACATGGAATACTTCATGGGAGGATTCCGAGAGTATACCGAGCGCGGTTCAGATCCTCATAACAGTTCAAGGGGAACCACAGCAGACGGTAAGTATTGATTCAACACAACTTGCGCTGCAAGGTCAACCTGTAGCGCAGCCAAACAGTATGACACAATCAACAATGGTGTATCTACCGGCGAGTGCTACTGCAGGTGGCACGCCTTAGGATAATGAAAGATGAAGCAGTCCGTAAAATGGGTGTTCCAAGTATTCCACCAAGAACAGCATGGATTATCCCTCGTCTCAACGCTCTGGATACTGACGATTCTCTCAATTCTGGCGACGCAGCTGCTCTACTCAATCCACATAGAACAGCGTACACAGCGGAATTTTCTGGACAGAGCGAAGTTTCACTACGCTGCCAAAGCGGGGTTTGAATGGACGCTGGCGCGTATGCGTGGAGATCAGACGCCTTTCGATTCACTCGGCGAAAGTTGGGCAGAACCTATAGAAGGACAGGTTGAAGACGGCATCCAAGTCGGTAATTTTCTAAACTATCGTGTAAGAATCACTGACGAAGCCTCAAAAGTGAATGTAAACGCTGCAGATGTAGGGCTCATTAGCAATTTGCTGGCACAAGTAGGGGCTTCACAAGATGATGCACTGACCCAAGAACTTGCCAATAAAATTGTAGAGGGGCAGCCGTACCGCACCGTTCGAGACCTCGCTCGCGTCGAAGGAATGACATCCGAACTTCTCTACGGCGTGCAACAGTCAGGTGGATTTACACAAACCAGTACAATTGCACCGAATGCGAACACTATATTCTCAACAGCCAATTCCAGCAATTCTCAAGCGACCGCAACAGATAGACAGCCAGGACTTGTCGATTTAGCGACCATCTATTCAGTCGATACGAACACTGATCCAAACGGACAACCGCTGGTCAATATCAACACCGCAGGAACAGAGGAACTCACAAAAATTAATGGGCAACAAAACCAACCTGTTTTTACACAAGCTGAAGCAGAATCACTAATCCAACAACGCGATTTTGATAAGCTTGGGGCACTCATAGATGTCCAAGCCGTTTCTGACGAAATTTTTAACAATATCCAAGACCGACTGACTACTGAAGATGCTGATGAAGATACCGAGGAAGAAGAAACCAACAATCCACAACAACAAAATATGCAACAACAAAGCGAAAATGGACAAGTGAATATTAACACAGCCGATGTTGAAACCTTTGAAACGCTACCTGGTATTGATCAGGGAATTGCCGAACGGATCGTCAATCACCGTGATACACAAGGATTTTTTCAGAACATAGATGCTATTAAAGATGTCAAAATGTTAACACAGCAAGAATTCATCGGCATTGTTGACAAAATTACGCTAAAAGATGGAGACACACGCAGCGGACTCATTAATATAAATACGGCACCACCGGAAATCCTCGCATTGTTACCCGGAATGGATCCGCAAAAGGCGGAGGCGATCGTTACACACCGAGAAGCGGAGGCACCCGATACATCGCAAGTAGGGGCTGGGTTACCCAGCCCCTACGAAGAAGAGATAAAGGGCAATCCGTTTACCAGTATCTCACAGCTTGCTGAGTTAGCCGAAATTGACTTTGGAACGTTTCGCGAAGTTGTGGATTGGGTGACCCAGCGCTCCCATGGATACCGGATTGAAGCAAACGGTGTTGACATGACAAACAAAACTATCTCAACCTGTATCGGTATCATTGACCGCACGGGTAACGAGATTCGCATTCAATACTGGCGCCAGGATTGAGTTAGGGGTTATGGTGGGTTGTCGGGAATCGGAGTGTTTTTGCGAATCAACACGGAATGCGCGTAAATCAACGGTATGAAGCCCGTATGGGCTTCCCCGGCCTCGCAGTGAGAGTCCGTGGGGTGTTTCCCCCTCCTACAGAGGATAAGAAATGGCAAAAAATCGAGTCGTGGCGATAGATATCGGCACAAACACAGCGAAAATGGTTCAGCTTGAGCTGTCATCTACAGCCGTGCATCTTATCAATGCAAACGTTGTGACATATCCAGATGCAGCTGATCGGCAGCATGTTGTTGAATCGATAGCGCGTCTTTGGGCATCGTTAGACGATCCACCGAAGCAACGAAACCTCCGGTCGTTATTTAGTAGAGATAAGGCGGAGATCGCGCTTGCCCTCCCACGATTTTTCGTCAGCACTAAACGTTTAGGTAACCTACCCGCCGCGACGGACGATCAACTCGCCAATATCGTTGCAATCTCGGCAGAAACAGAACTCCCTTTTCGTCCTGATGAAGCCATCTTTACCTACCACGATGTGCGTCGAACAGCAGAGGCAGTGTCAGTAGAGTTAATATCGACCCGACATTCCACAGTTACAGACTACCTTACTTTCCTTGAACAGATTGGCGTGTCAGCATCGGCGGTCATACCTTCAACGATAGCAATTGCTGAAGTGGCAGCGAAGAGTGGATGCACTCAACCCACATTCATCGTTGACATAGGTGCCGAACAGACAGACTTCTGCTTTATTCAAGATGGCGCACTGCGATTCTCCCGGAGTTTCCGGCTCGGTGAAAATCATCTCTCCGAGCATGTGAGTCAAGCATTGAACACCGATATTGAAACAGCAGCACAAGAAAAACAATATATCTCGGCACGCGAAGCCCCTACATCCACATGGACGGCTCAATTCATCGGTGAACTTCAACGCTCAATAGCTGCTGCCAAGACCCACAGAGAAACTAACGGCTTTGGCACTGCAGAAAATGCAGGCGGCACTGAAAACCCAATGCCATCGGCAACAGAAACGGAACTCTGGTTATGTGGTAGCGGAGCACGCCTTCCAGAACTGACAACGGCTTGTGAAACTGAACTCAATATTACAACACAACTATGGAACCCGGTTCACGCTATTGAACAGCACTTTGGTATTAACACGGATCTTGCAAACGCAGAAGCGAAAGTTACACTCGATGAATGGGGCGACACGCTCGCTGTGCCATTAGGCGTTGCGCTTAATACGCTGAATCCGATCACAAAAGTGTCCCTCTTACCCAAAGAAGCCGTTGAAACGCTGACCCAAGCGACACGACAGCGCCAGATTTTCGCTGCCGCTGGATTAGGCGTTTTAATGATCGGTGGACTCCTTTTTGGTGGCTATGCACTCCAACGCTCACAGCAGCAGAGATCCGAAGCACTGGACACACAACTGGCGCATTATGCCCAGCCTATGGCATTAGCGAAAGCCCAACTCGGACGCGAATTGGCAATTACCGAGATGTTAACACATCATATCTCGCCATTGGACATTCTACATACGTTCAGCGCGATGTTCCGCGATAGAACGCAGATTGCTTGGACAAACCTCAATATTACGAATCTCCACACACCTGAGACAGCTCGTATCACCTTCAATTTGGAGAGTTCCTCTCATAACGCAATCAACTCTCTGTTGCGTGTGCTTAATCGATCAGATGTTTTTACCAACGTTCAAGCTGGCGAAGTGACAACAACTACCCAAAACAGAAAACAGATTTTTCAAGTGCAGGTCCGATGTAACCTTACGCCTTATGCCGTTCAGGCATTTGCCAAAAAGCGTTACCCGATGCCGCAACCATCAACCGGTGAAGCAGCGATGGATGCTGAACTGAATATCAGCCTCCCGTCGCTGGACACCATCGAAGAGAAGAAAAACGAAACAAAGGAATAATACACAGATTTGCGCTGGCTCTGATAAACGTTCGCGTTTATAGTAAAGCCTGAAAATAAGTGGATATTTCACGGTCACAACGCCGCCTGTTGGGCGAGGATGGCTTCGGCTTTCGTGCCTCGCCCGCTTTGGAGACTATTCACTTAATTCTAAACTTCACCATATAACGGACTGACCTATGGAACTGAATCTCGAATTAACACCTCGGAGCAAAATTTTACTCGGCATTTTAGGCTGTGTTCTTTTAATTCTGCTTATATTACAGGGTGCTCCGATTTTCTATCGCTTATTTGCGAATCAAGGTACGAAAGCGAAACAAGAACAGTTGTTAAAGACCGAAAATTTAGTTCGCGTTGCTGAAATACTCAAACCCATTGAATCTGAGATTTACAAAGCAGCAGGTTTGGCACCCATAGTAAATCCACAGGTAAATACTCGCACACAAGGCACCGCTACACTCTTTGACACAGAATCCCCTGAAACAGTGATTCGAGCGCGCATCGATGCGCTTGTCAGACATGCTGGCATCCAACAAAATTATCAACTGTTGACGAAACCTGTAACGGCTAAACAGACGCAAAAACTAACCATGCAGACCCGGGAAAACCTTGTCCGGTACCTCTACCTCAAGCATATAGAAGCAGAAGAACAAGAACTCACAGAGATTAACGAAGCGCAAACAGAAGCAGACGCCTTCAATATTCTGATGAACGCGTGGCTCTCTGGAACCGAGACTAACGAAAAGACAGAGAAATCAGACAGTTCATCTTCCAAGGCATCCCCCTTTGCAGACGTTTCGCCGCGCGCCACTGGCGCGGAAGCCGAGGATAAAGCACGCGCAACGAATCCAATAGAGACTGCGGCAGCGTGGAAATTTGTCCCACTCCCGGAGGCGATACCTATCTCACTTCGCGTTAAACTTGCAACGTTTATTAAAACCATGACGCTGCAGCAGCTACGCGGCGCAACAGACTTAAGGCAAGGCTTCTTTGAAGCGCAGATTCAGAAAGTTGTGACCCCTGCCGCCCCGGGTATTTTGCGTATCAATGCGAAGCCTGCTACCGTCGAAATTCGATTGCGAAGGAATGGCGCGCTTTTGAATTTTCTTACACAAGTATTAGACGAGGTGTACCTTGAAGAGCCATTAGATATTGATGAACTCCAATCTTCACTTATCAAATATATTGAGAGAGTTCAAGAACAACAAGCGATCCTTCTGGATCAACTGGCGTTAGCACCCCCGACCTATCAGACAGAATTGTATACCGTCGAAATGAAATTCAAAACAGATCTTGAAAAACTGGTTAACTTAAACCATCTGATTGAAACGGGTGCGAAATGGCTGACAGTGCGCGATTTACGAATTTCTGCTGATACGCAAGCCACCGCGCGTCCTGAAGCGGGGCGTGGACAGAATCCAGAGAATACCGGTGCGAATTTAAATGTAGATATACTCCTTATCGCTCGAATATTTTAATGGTTATGGGTTGTGGGTTATGGGCTATGGGTTATGGGTTGTGGGTTGTGGGTTAAAGAAAGGCATCTTCACTCACAACTCAGTACCCAGTACCCAATACTGACAACCAACAACTATTAAAAAAGGATTAGATGTTATGCAAGGACGAAAACTCTTATTCACTTGGCTACTGTGCTTGGAACTACTCATCGTAGGACTTGTTGAGTTACCGGCACAGGAACAAGCGTCTACAATGCGGGTCGCACAAACCGACGAAGAAGGTCGCGCGATCCGATTCGACTTTAATTTTACGAGCCAAGAACTGAAAGGTCTCTTTGAATGGCTCTCACGCGAAACTGACCTTACCATTATTGCCAGTGAAGAGGATATTCAGGACAAAAAATTCTCACTCATTAATCTTAAAAATGTAACAATCGAAGAGGTAATCGAAAAAATTAAAACCGTCCTGACGCAATATGACCTGACGCTTATCCAAACCGATAACACACTCTTAGTCACAACTTTTGAGCGTGCCATGGTAACAAAAGGGACAGTAAAAAATATCACACCCGATCCTGAACTGGTCGATATGACCGACGAGATCCAAACTTATATTATCCAATTAAACAATGTTGTCGCCTCCGAACAGGTAGAACGCCTCAAACCACTACTGAACAAACAGGCGAACATTTTCGCAGATACCGCAACAAACACACTCGTCATAACGGATGTGGCATCCAATATACGCCGAATTGTCTCGATTCTTCAGGTAGCAGACGAAGGCGAACGCTTTCCGCTAAAGATTCTCATTATCCCGCTCGGTTATGCTGATGCGAGTACATTGGCAGAGACATTGAGCAACATTTTTCAGGAAAGGGAGGGGGATGATGAGAGGCAGCAACCAAGTAGTGGACCCGGTATGAGCGCAGAAGATGCGAAAACTGCAGCAGCGCAAATGAAAGCCGACGGCACGGGTTATGAAGTTCTCGATGGCACGATTAAGATTGTTGCCGAGACCAGTTCTAATTCACTTGTTCTCAAAGCCTCTGAGGCAAACTTGGTATTTCTCCAAGAGATTGTTAGGGAGCTTGACGTCGCCCCGAGTCTACAAACCCATATACGTACCTTCCGACTTAAATACGCAGCCGCTGCGGATGTGGCAGAGACGCTCCAAGAAGTTCTTACGGGTGAACGTAGCGAAAACCGAGGTCGAATGGGCCCTTGGGACAGAGCGAAACTCAGAGAGTATCAACGTGAACAAGGAATAGACCAATCTCAAGGCATTGTCGGCAATGTTAACGTCTCCCACAATGACCGGCTTAATATCGTCGTTGTTTCCTCAGATCCCCGTAACTTCTCTATCATCGAAAAGGTTATCAACGAACTCGACCAAGAACAGACACAAGAAGAGATTAGACTCTACTTTTTGAAGTTCGCTGATGCTGAAACTCTCGTTCCGAGCCTACAGGACCTCTTTGAAGGCGGAAGTGCTGGTGCGGACAGAGAACGACCCTGGTGGGACCGCAGATTCCGAGAACCCGCTGAAGAGAGCAGTAGTGGCGGCGGATTTGGTGTGCAAGGTGAGGTCCATCTCGTTGCCGACGTCCGGCTCAACGCAATCCTTATCTCTACGAGCGCACAGAACTTCGAGACAATTGATGGACTCATCAAAAAACTTGATGTCAACATGCCAGACCAAGAATGGGGTACCCGCATGTATAAGCTCAAATTTGCCGATGCGGAGAATGTGGCAGCTATCATCAACAATGTCTATCAAGGCAGTGCGGGAAACACCGGAAACTTCTTTTTTTTCCTTGCTGAACGCCAACGCAACCAGACACAAGGTTCACTCGCGGGTAATGTTACGGCTGAACCCTATCCCACGCTGAATTCGGTCATCGTCTCAACTGCTACACAACGCAATTTCGATCTCATCACAGAATTCATCAACTCCATGGATGTCCCAACACCGGAAGGGCAAAAGGAGGTTACTGAGGCGATTCGACTTGAGTATGGTAGCGCAGATCATCTCCAAGAAGTTCTCCAACAGGTCTGGGAAGGAGAGGAAGGTGCGGGCGACTTTAATTTTGGACGTTTTTTCGCTACCGGCGGTCGGCAGGAACAGCAAGACATCAACTCCTTACGTGGCAAAGTCACGATCTTTGCTGATGCCGACACCAATTCCCTGATTGTCACAACACGACAACGATACCTCCCTGCTGTTAGAGCACTCATTCAGAAATTAGACTTCGTGCGAGGGCAGGTCTGGATAGATATTCAGATCCTGGAAGTCACCCTCGATGAAACCACTAAACTCGGTATTGAGCTCACAGCGCAAGAAAAAAGAATCTTCGGCACCTCCATAAGTCCGGGCAACCCACTCATTGGCGAGTTTGAAAGCCAACTCGGATTGGAACAAGAGATTTCTGGGTTTAACATTGGGTTGGCAACCAAGGAATATCTGTCTCTGCTCCATGCGCTTATGCGTGAGAACAAAGTTCAAACCCTTTCAACACCTTCACTGCTGACACGAGACTCTTGGAACGCGACATGGAGTAGTGGGCGCCGAATTCCATACCTTCAGAGCGTTGACACGACCAGTATCTTGGGTGAGACGGTTTCACAACCGCTTTTCAACTATGATTTCATCGATCCACCCGTAGGTATCAATATCTCACTCACGCCTTACATCGCTAAGTCGCAAGTCGGCGAAGATGGCAAACGGACGATCGGCTTGGACATCGAAAACATCAGTGCAAGTAATTTTATTGAGTTTACTGACTTCAATGCACCCATCACCGATGACAATGCCATTAGCGTATACATTGATGTTGAAGACGGTCAACAGATTGTCGTTGGGGGTATCATCCGTAAGAAACAGAAACAGGTAGAAAACAAACTCCCAATTTTAGGCGACATTCCCTTGATCGGCAGGCTCTTCAAAAACACTGAAACCGCTGTTGAAGACACGGAAATTGTCATCATTATTACGCCACATATCGTTGACATTAATAATCCTGAGGACCTTGAGAAACTTAAGGAGAAAGCCCAAGATTGGCAAAACAACGGGGCTACTGAAAAAGAAAAAGAGTCTGGAGAAGAATAGCGATTAGCAATCAGGGCGGGTTGCTACGCAACCCTCTCAGGGGTCAGTAGTCAGTAACGGATAGAAGAACGTTCTCTGATGAGTTTTCTGTGTGTTGCGCAGGATGGCTTCGGCTTTCGTGCCCTGCGTCTTTTCCACGGACGGGCACGGGGACCCGTCCCAACAGCATCGTAATGCCTAAGTCCTATTCATAAAGATTGTGTTACAAAAGTAGCAACTTGAGTTACAGTTACCGGACGAGTGCTCGGAACGCTGGGGTAAAACGGATCGCATCGAATTCGTTTTGGGTTTGGACGCGTTGGACGATACGCTTATCAAGGGCAATGGCTTGGGTGAGGTATTCTAATGCTTGAGAGGATTGACCGTTTTTCATAGCAGCCAAACTGCCGTGATAGAGGTATTCAGGATTGCTCGAGGCACGAGCGATTACCTGTTCAAACGCATTAAGGGCTTCAGCATAGCGTCCGCGCTTATACAGTATCCATCCAAGTGTATCGTGAATATGCGTCGCATCGGGTTCAAGTTCGCGTGCGCGCCTTGCTAATCTTTCTGCTTCTGCTAAGTTGGTTCCCAATTTATCAGCATAGAGCCATGCCAGCGTATTGTATGCCGGCGCAAATTTGGGACCGGTTGCAATTGCTTCCGAGAGCAACGTAACTGCTTGCTCCAAATTACCCGCTGTACTGGCGCGTCGTCCCTGTTCCCACAGTTGGTAGGCTTTAAACGGATACTTTCCTGCTTTAAGTTCACCTGCGAATTCCACTAACTGTGCAATCTGCGGACTCGGACGCAGGATTTCAACGGTCTTGCCTGCTTGTATTGCATCGTCGAATCGCTTTAGGTTGAAGTACGCCCACGCTAAGTTTTCGTATGCCGTGGCGTAACGCGGGCTTAACGTAACTGCTTGCTCCCACAATTTAAGCGCAGTCGATGCATCACCGCGGTTTCCCGCAGAAATCCCCTGTCTCCACAAGCGATACGCCTGCATCGTATACTCGCCTGCCTTTAAATCCTCAGCAGTCTTAAGGGTGAATTCAATAATACGCAACTCAGACAGCGAAACAGGCGATCCCTTGCCTAAGGAGAGTGCAGTGGTATGTGCCTTTAGTGCCGACTGGCATGCGGTAATAGCGGAACCAAAACGCTCCATTTCAAGCAGGACAGAACCCATGTTCGCCCAAGCACTTACCATTTCTGGGTTTATATCTACGGCTTGTTGGTAAGCAGAAATTGCTGACGCCAATTGCTGCATGCGTAGATAACTGTTGCCGAGATTATAGAAAATGTTCGCTATGACGGCAGGTTGAGAAAGTTCATTTTCGGCTACCAATGAGATTGCCGAAAGATAGGTCTGAATTGCCAATTGATATTCAGTTCTCTTAAAGTAGAGGTCAGCCAACTGAAGATGTGCCTGTAAATACTTTGGACTTTCGGCAATAGCTTGTTTCCAAGCCGCTACTGCCGCCCTCGTTCTTCCTGTCCGCTTAGACCGCAATCCTACCTGATAGTGTCGATACGAAACAAGCGAATAAATTCCAGCCTGCAAGTCGCGAGCAGTGGTGAGGTTCGTATGCAGCTGCGGTTGGTCTGGATTGAGCGTCAACCCTTCTTGATATGCAGCGATTGCCTCTTCAAATCGACCTAATTCTTGATAGGCAAGTCCTAAATTGTTGAGGGCTTCAACATTATGGGGTCGGATTTCAAGAGCGGTTTGATAGTTTTTGACCGCTTGTTCATAGAACGCACGTCTCGCGAGGGAATCGGTGGCATCATCGTCGCCTGATTTGTGCAAAGCCAATCCTAATTTGATAAGAACATCGACGTCCCGAGGTAGGCGTTCTAAAGTCCGGGTGAAGGCTTCAATCGCTTTTCGGAATTCCGCTTTCTGATAGTAAACCAGTCCGAGATGATAATGTGCATCGGCGAAATCAGGGATGATTGTTGTGACCTGTTTGAAAGTTTCAAGCGCAGTGTCCAACTGTCCGGCACTTAATTCTTCAATGCCTTGCGCAAACAGGGACATCGCCGCTTCATTTGCACCAGCCGGACCCGCGATAGCGATAACAAGTACAGAAATCCAAATGATAAATTGACAGCGGAACATTGATTCCTCTCCTGATCGCGTTTGCAGATATTGTAGCGAGTTTGGGGTTTCATTTCAATCTGAATGCACGTCGCATAAATCAACGGTATGAATGCCGTATGGCATTCCCCGGGGCGAGTACGCCGCAAATCGCGGATTGTCGCGGATTATGCGGATTGTCGCGGATTTTGGGTTTCCGTGTATAGAACGCCTTTGGCAATATGCTGAATTTCAGCGAATACACCTTTTTGTGTCGAAATGGTTTGGAATCCAAATTGTATTTTAACAGGGATTTTCACGGAGGCTTCACGGAGGTTTTTCTGGAGCCTTGATTCTACTGGGTTCGTAAATTGCAATTTGCGTCTTCTCCGTGAAAGTGGTTTTTAGTTATATTTTATTTAACGAAATGGTTGTTGGTTATTGGCTTTAAAATAGGTAGGCGAGGTTTCTTAGGGGAAACACCCAAGCAAAAACACCTCGCCGATTTTGTTGTCAGAACTGTGATTTATGTGATCATTTTTGTTGTCGGGGTGAGGCATTTAATTTTTAGTTGTCTGAATCGCGGATTGTCACGGATTATGCGGATTGTCGCGGATTTTGGGTTTCTGTGTATCCAAGCCTTTATTTTTTAGACGTGTTGCTCCGCATGAAGATTAAGAATTTAATCGGGTATTTTTTTCCAATGCCCGGTGCGGTTAGGAAACCGCACCTACCGGGTTTAGGGGAACATAGAATTACCCAAATATTTTATTAAACTTCATCTGGAGCAAAGAAATTTTTTCAGAGATAAAGCTTTCCTCACGCCAGCGGCGTGATATATCTATAGAAATCGGCAGTATCTATAGATGCACTCCAGCGGAGTGCTATGTATATTGACCAGGTGTCTTTGTGGATGGAAAACCGCTTCTACAACGGAACGCTGCTAAAATATTTACACACCCCGAATAGAGAATGTGTTGAAAAAAGATGATCGATTTGATAGACTAATGTCGCACGAGATGTCCTTCTAATGTTCAACTTAAATGCAATTTTCTGAGTTATTAGGATGCCATCTTATGCGCTAAAAATCAGGAAGCTTTTTTAAACGCTTACATTTTCACATCGCTACGCTTTCTACATTTTGAATACTATTAGATCCCAGATAATTCTGATAAATATCCGTTAATTTCAGGTGAACTTCGAGATTTATTTACACGCAGCAAATGAAATATGTACAATTGCTTTTTATTCTTGTCTGATAATCAACCACGCAAAAATAGGATTTGTACTATGTTTTCACCTAATGATTCCATACACGACCACGGTCAATCCCAATTACCTGACGGTGCTATAGCACTTTTCGGCAAAGGTTTTATAAACGAAATAAAATTCTCTCCAGATGGTAATTGGCTGGCCGTGGCGAGTGCCATTGGCATTTGGATATACAATACAGATACTGGTGCAGGACTTGATTTACCCACTTGGCATACCTCTATGATCAATAGTGTGAGTTTTTCGCCTGACGGCCGCACACTTGCAAGTGCAAGTGATGATAAAACCGTCCGTCTGTGGGACGTTTCGGAGGGACAACTTCAAAGAACTTTTACAGGCCATAATTCTACAGTCTCCAGCGTCTGCTTTTCACCCGATGGTTGTATGCTCGCGAGTGCGGGTTTTTCTGAAGATGCCGTGTTTTTGTGGAATGTTAGCACTGGACAACTCCTCGACACAGTCACAACACATATGGGGGATGTCTCTAACATCTGCTTTTCACCCGACGGTCAGACACTCGCAAGTAGCAGTGGCTGGGATGTAGATATCCGTTTGTGGGATGTTGTCACAAAAGAACTTATTGAAATTTTTGAACTGCCCAAGGGCGGAGTCACAAGTATTTGCTTTTCTCCAGATGGTCACACACTCGCAAGTGGGAGTGGAGACGGCACTGTTCAGTTGTGGGATGTCACAACTGGATTGCACAGGACAACCTTCTCTAAGCATACAAGTTACGTTAGTAGTATCGCATATTCTCCGGATGGCTGTATACTCGCCAGTGGAGGTGCTGACGATACTGTACATTTGTGGGATGCCACAACTGGGAAACTCATAGAAACTTTCACTGAATATAAGGGGGGAGTCACAAGTGTTTGCTTTTCCCCAGATGGTCATGTACTCGCAAGCGCGAGTGGTGATAGTATTCGATTGTGGGATACTGTAATCAAGCAGCACAAAGGAACTTTTATAGGACACATCGGGCCTGTTTATAACGTCTGCTTTTCTCCAGATGGTCGCACACTCGCAAGTGGAAGTGAGGACGATACTGTACATTTGTGGGATACTGTAACCAAGCATCGTAGGGCAACCTTTACTGGACATACAGAACGGGTTCAGAGCGTCTGTTTTTCTCCCGATGGTCGCACGCTCGCAAGTGGGAGTGGCGATAACACTGTGTGCTTATGGGATACCACAACTGGGTATTTGCAGAAAACCCTAACAGGGGATATGGATGATATCCAGTGTGTTTGTTTTTCACCGGATGGTCACACACTCGCAAGTGGAAGTAGAAATGAAATCCTATGTTTGTGGGATGTCACAGTTGGGAAACTTCTGAAGGCCTTCACTGGACACACAAAGGGGGTCTTCAGCATTTGCTTTTCTCCGGATGGTCGCACACTCGCAAGTGGCGGTGGGTATCAAGACAACACTGTTCGCTTATGGGATGTTGCCACCGGGCAACTTTTGAAAACCTTAACAGAGCATGCAGGTCTGATTAGCAGTGTTTGTTTTTCACCTGATGGTCACATACTCGCAAGTGGAAGCTTTGATGGGACCGCCCGTCTTTGGGAGATATCTACAGGAAAACTTCTAGAGACCCTTGTAGGACATACGAATTTTATCAGAGACATTTGCTTTTCACCTGATGGTCGCATACTCGCAAGTGGAAGTTATGACAATACTGTACGTTTATGGGATGCCACAACTGGAAAACCGCTGAAAACTTTTATAGGACATACCTTTGATGTTTATAGTGTTAGTTTTTCTGCTGATGGTCACATACTCGCAAGTGGAAGTGAGGATGGCACAATTCTTCTATGGGATGTGAGTCCGGACACGCTAAAGACTTCCGGGCAGGTCCTGGTTCCATTATCACAAGTAGAAACGTCACTCACTCCACAGCAGATTGCTGAAAAAGCCCGTGGCTCTACAGTACTCGTTGTTATGGAAGATACCAACGGTCGAATGCTTAACTTTGGGAGTGGATTTTTCATTGGACCAGGGATGATTGCTACCAATCTGCATGTTCTTGACGGGCTCTTCAAGGGCTATGTGAAGAGGATTGGCATGGAACAAAGGGAGAACTTGGAAGGTATCGTGGCAATAAATACAGAATTGGATTTAGCCATTTTGAGGATAGGCGATGTTGATGTGCCTGTTCTTCCTCTCGGTAACAACGATATGGTTCAGATTGGCGAACCTGTTTATGTAACGGGCAATCCAGAGGAGTTAGAAGGTACATTCTCGCCGGGCATCGTTAGTAACATCCAAGAAGATGACTCGGGATACCGTTTTCAGATTACAGCACCAATTTCTGAAGGCAGTAGCGGAGGCCCTGTGCTAAACAATAAGGGCGAAGTTATTGGTATTGTAGAGTCGACTATAGAAGAAGGGCAGAATCTTAATTTTGCTATACCCTCAAACTATCTCAGGGCGTTACTCGCAAAGATATAGGTAAACTTCATAATGCAAGAATTTCTTTTTTATACTCAAGAAATGATCTGATAATCTTAACCGCTAACCACCTCTGAAGGCAACTCTTCAATAATCCGTGCAGATTCCACGCTGACATAAACAATCCGCTCAATCGCCGGAATAAGATCGCGGGGATCCGCAAACCAACCGTTGGGGTCATTGACAATGCCGCTGTCTTTGTCCGTTGTGATTTTGTAACGGTCAATAAACCACTCCAAAGGCGTTCTGCCGTTGACGACGTAGCGATGCGCTGCTTCCGGGATGCCGGATAACCTGATATGCTCGTTGATGATGAGGGTTGTTTTGGTTTCTTTATCGACAAAACGCATCACTTTTTCGGTCAACCGAAAATGGGTCGGTTGCGGTTCGCCTTGGCGTACAAATATGAGTTCCAAGCGGTATTGTTCACAGGTCTCGTAATTAAGGTGGAGGTTTGCGAGGGCTGCACCTGCTTCCGCGAAGGCGTGAAAGTCGGGGGCATACGGGATGCGGGGTATCATCTTTGACAGATCATTTGCGAATTCTTCCCGATAGCTCGGTGCATGCAGAACCCCGTAGACGTAATCAAAGATGTCGTCTTTAGCGATTGCACCATCGCCATAATGTTCACGAAAGGCGCGTAGCGCTGTGTCTGAAATGTTGTCAATGCGCTCGGGTGCTTCGTCAATACCTTCAAACGTGCCTGTTGTGTTTGATGTGTCTGTCGGTTTCGGATATTGATAGCGAGGAAAGCATTGCGAGGCTTCGTTAAAACCAAGATCAGGCATTGCATCGGTAATAAGCGCAGAAAATGCCTTTTTACTTCCCAGACCGGGTACACATATCACGCGGTTCTTACTGGAACTATCTGGGAAAATTCGATCCTGCTGGTATTTTCTCTGCGCGAAAATGTGGTTAGCATAACAATTTGTGGCGATGAAGGGGCGGTACACAACTTTTCGGATATAACTATCTTCAAATTCGGTTTCTTTCTTCCGCTTCAGATTCTCCTTGAGATTAAAATCCCACTTGAGATTTGATGAATGAAGGCGTGCCGCCTCATCCACCGAGAGTTCAGAGGGTGTTTCAAGCTCGGAGAAAGCATTAATGTAATCTTGTGTCATTCGTCTTGCCTTCTCAGCACAGGTATAGTGTGAGAAGTTATAGATATATGCGTCTCTGCCTGTTGCATAGCCCCGTGAATACAACCTGAATATTGCTTCGTCTACCTTACCCGCTTTTGTCTCCTCGGATCCAAGCGGATAGAACTGAGAAAACGTATCGTTGCGTTGTCCAATCCAATCGTGGTATTTATCAGGGGTAATCTTTTGCCAATCGCTAAATCCCTTTATGGATACTGCCTCGTGCAGTGCTTCCAATTTCTCCTCGCGCGTGAGATAGTCACCAATATCGTGGTAGTGGATTTTACAACCTTCATGCTTAGCATTTGGGTTCTTAACAAGAAATGTAATCGCAACGGGTGCCCGTGATCCCGAACCAAAGATTTTCCCTCCTTCTCGACGCGACACCTCTCCTTGGGTACGTTGATTTCCACGCAGATTTAGGACGTGGATTGAACTGAACTCCTCTGCTAAACATGCCCGAATTCCTGCATCCACATTCCCGTCAATCCATGAGCCGTTGGTGACGAAGGCAACGATTCCCTGCTCCTCAATCCTATCAGATGCCCATCGGATTGCCATCTTGTAGGTATCGTAAAGGCTTCGCTTCAATGTTGCTGTAGAGTGTTCAGCATAAGTTTCTCTAATGCGCTGTTTAAGTTCAGGGTATTCCACGTTCGGGTTATCGTCTGCTGCACTTTTTTGTCCTGCTGACCATGGGGGATTGCCGACAATCACACCGATCGGAAGCTGCTGTTGACGCTCGGCGCGCTCGTTGTTGTCGGGCAACCAGTCTTTGGGGAAAAGGTTTCTCTCTTTGTTCAGATTGAAGGTATCGGTCAGGACAATACCGTTGAAGGGTTCGTAACTCATGTCTTGGCCACGCTTTCCTCTAAAGGCTTCCTCAATATTGACGGCGGCGATGTAGTAGGCGAGGAGAACGATTTCGTTTGCATGAAGTTCCGCACGGTACTTCCGTTCGAGGTCATCAGGTTGGATAAGCCCGGATTGGAGCAGGCGAGCGAGAAAGATACCAGCACCCGTGAACGGATCCAAAATATGGACACCTTCATCGCTGAGACTTTTTCCGAATTCATCTTGTAGGACTTCGTTTGCACTATGGAGAATGAAGTCCACGACTTCAACGGGGGTATAGACGATACCGAGGCGTTCAGCATCCTTTTTTAGCGCGGTGGCGAAAAACTTCTCGTAGAGTTCTAATAGCACGCGTTGTCTGCCCTCGCTGTTGTCAATACCGCGGGCGCGCATCCGGACGCTCTCGTAGAATTTCTCTAAATCCCGTGTCTCATCTTCAAGACCGAATTCCGCAAAATCGTTACGAAGTTTATCAAGAGCAATTGCAACAGGGTTACCGGAAGCGAAATCGTAATTTTCAAAGAGTGCTTCAAAAACAGGACGGGTCAAGATGTGCTGCGCCATCATGTCAATAGCATTGCTCCGCGTAATTGCGTCGTTTATAGAACTTTTCAATTCCGAATGGAAATCGTCAAACCATTCACGGAGTGCATCGTTTTCGGGGGTGTCCAATAGGCTTTCGATGCGTCCAACGACCCGCAGGAAAATATCGGCGACATCCTTTGCCCAACTTTCCCAGTATTTTCGGTCTCCACACTTTTCTACGATTTTGGCAAATATTGCATCGGGTGGGAGATCCATCGGTAAAAAAAGTTGTTGACCGTTTGAAGCAGAAGATGATCCGATACCGTCTCCGTCCTCGTTAAGTCCTGTGAAGATAATCCGATCGGGTGTCGAGGTATTGAGGTCGATTCTGTTGATTTCAGCGTTGAGTCTATCGTCGTGGGAACGGAGTGCACGGAGGACGTTCCACACGGAAGCGAAGCGTTCATTGTCGTTGAGAATGTCGGCAGGGTCAGCACCTGCGGGAATCGCGACGGGGAAAACGATATAACCGTACTGTTTGCCTTCCGCTTTACGCATGACGCGGCCGACCGCCTGAACGATGTCAACGTGTGAATTGCGCGGACTCATGAAAAGTACGGCGTCCAGGGCAGGAACGTCAATGCCTTCAGAAAGGCATCGTGCATTGGAAAGGATACGACAAACACCCTCGGAATTCCCCTTCAACCATTCAATCCGCTTTTTGCGATTGAGTGCGTTTGTTTTTCCATCCACGTGATCGGTTTCGCATGCGAAGTCAGACGGACGTTGATCCTCGGGCATCCGTTCGATGGCACTTTCGATAACGCCGTTCCAATGGTGCACAAGGTTTTTTGAGGCTGCAATGGTATTCGTGAATGCGATGGCGCGGGTCAACGGTTTTATCTCTGAATCGTCAGCAGCTTTCCTTTCGGGGTTTTGGAGGGCACGCCAGCAGCCGACAATCTTTGTAGCATCGTTTATATTGATTTCCTTCCCACCGGCAATGCGATAGGTTTGTAGTGCAGCGTCGGTGCTCTGCTCGGACATGGCAAGTACGACAACCTTGTAGTCAGAAAGGAGGTCTTGCTCGACGGCTCTGGAGAACGGGAGTCGGTGAAATTCGGGTCCGTAGGTTGCGGGATCGTCCATCGAAAAGACTTCGATGTCGTGGTGTGCTGCTTTTGCCTTCGCTCCTTCTGTATAGAGTCGTGAAGTAGCTGTCATATAGAGGCGTTTTTTGGCGCGAATACGATCGGCATTGTGAACGAGGACGAATGGGGATGTCTTGTCGTCATTGTCTTCAATACCGGTGGTTCTGTGTGCTTCATCACAGAGGACAATGTCAAAGGGTGGCGCGCCTGCGTCTTGTGCTGCCTCGACGATTGGGAGGGAATGATAAGTGCAGAAGACGACCTGCATACTATTTTCGTCGGATCTCTGCAGTGCTTTAGAGATGTCGGCAGGGTCAGTGGTGACCGGAATTTCGAGTTCCAGAATAGAGGCATCTTCAGAGGTTTTACCTGCCTTTGTGTCTGAACAGATGCCAATATAGCGATGTGGAACGCCTTGTTGTTCTGACCATTCACGCATCGCTTGTGCAAAGAGTCCGATAGAGGGGACGAGGTATAGCACTCTACCGCCGACACCGGCGAGATGCTCAGCGATACGGAGTGCTGCAAAGGTCTTACCCGTGCCGCACGCCATGATGAGCTTGCCGCGATCAGACTCTCTGAAGCCGTTGATGACGTCATTAAACGCCTCTCTTTGATGTTCTCGTAAACTGAATGTTTCTTGTCGATAGTCGAGTTGCTCGGCTTCTTCTATGCTTAGATCGGGCCATTCCACCGGTCGGCTTGCGAGATCGGCGGCACTGATGCGTTGGCATGGCGGTTGCAGTCCGTCGAGGGTTCTGTAGACGTTGGCACTCCAATCGCGGGCTGTGTCTACAAAAATTCGGGCGGTGAACGGTTCGCGTGCCGAAGCGGAGATGAATGTATCCAGATCTTTTTTTGAAATTCGTGTGTTTTCGGCATAGCACTTACACTGAATCGCGCAGTATCCGCCATCGTGTTCTTGTGCAACGAGATCGATGCCTATATCAACCCCATCGAATTCTGGACGGAGTTCTGCCCATTCCGACCATAGATAAACTTCGGAAAATCGTTTTTGATAGAAAGGGTCTTCAAGGAGATATGTTCTGATGAGTCGCTCGAAAAGGTTGCCTTTTCCGTATTGTGTATTGGCGTTTTCTTGGATGTAATTGAGTGCGGTGTAGAATCCGCTATGTGTTTCTTCGTTTTCGGTTCCCAAGGCAAAATAGGTTTGTGCCGCTTCTGACATATTGATCTCCTTGATAAACTGGGGCTGTAGGCATGGGGTTTATTGGGTCTTATGATATTTGATAGTGGGGGAAAAGTCAAGTGTTTTGTTGAAGCTGGGTGTGTAAATATTGTGGAAGCGTTCCGTAAAAACCTCTTATCAACACATATAGCACTCCGAAATCAGAATTAGGTGCCTGTTCTTGCACTCCAGATGAAGTTTAACAAATAAATTGGGTAATTACATATTTTGTATACGAAGCAAAGATCGCGAGCAGAGGAAACACCCCAGCAAAAACACTCGCTCCTACAGAAAGAACTGGTCCCTGCATTACCCGTTTAAATTCTTAATCTTCATGCGGAGTGCTATGTTTATAATCCCGTAAATCCGAAATCCTGATTCAGACGAGGAAATGTGTCAAAAATCCGTGTCATCCGCCTAATCCGTGATTCAGACAACCCACAACCATTTCGTTAAATAAAATATAACAAAAATTCGCTTTCACGGAGAATGCACAAATTCACGTTTGCGAACCCAGTAGAATCAAGGCTCCGCAAGAACCTCCGTGAAGCCTCCGTGAATCCACCTGTTAAAATACGATCATGATTCCACTGATAGCTGATCGTCTACGACTAAAAACTGGATGCCCTTGTGAGGAACTATGGTAGATTTTAGAATTAACATTACATTTTTAGGTTGTAGGAGGCGGGGAAGCCCTTATGGGCTTCATACCGTTGATTCACTCCGATTCCCGACTCTCAGCGCCCTATGTCGCGATTCGGAGATCGCTCCCACAGAAGAATTCCCGAAGGGTCAATGTATTTTTAGAATTCACCATAAAAGATAATAGATTTCCAAGTCCAGATGCGGTATAATGGTAGTCAAAACCTCTTTAACTGACAACTGAAAGTTTGCATGGCAAACCCTACAATCAATAACATGAAGATTGCATTTTTACTTCTTCTGAGCCTTCTCATTATCCCCAATGGACATGGACAACCAGAGGTTACATTTACAGATGGAACAAAGGAGAGTGGAATTACATTCCAGCACGAAGATGGTCGTAGTTATAAGAAGTATTTTGTCGAGACACTCGGTTCTGGGGTCGCACTGTTCGACTACGACAATGACAACGATGTGGATATTTACCTCGTCAATGGAACCAATTTGGATTCAGCTGAGGCTGCACCAGATGCCATGAATCGTCTCTACCGCAACGATGGCACTGAAGGTTTTGTTGATGTGACCGAAGCGAGTGGAGTTGGACATCGAGGTTACGGTGTCGGTGTTTGTGTCGGAGACTACGATAATGACGGGTGGCTCGACATGTACGTAACCAACTTTAGTAACAATGTACTTTACCGAAATAACGGCGATGGAACTTTCACAGATCACACAGCAGAAGCGGGCGTTCAGTCTCTTGACTGGAGTGCCGGATGCGCATTTGCGGATGTGGATGCAGATGGTGATTTGGATCTCTACGTTGCTAATTACGTCAATTTCTCTGTGGAAACGCACACGCCTTGCAGGGTTAACGGGATCTTAGTTTACTGCAGCCCTCGCGTTTATGATGGGGTGAAAGATGTCTTTTTTCGCAATAATGGGGACGGCACTTTTTCAGAGAACACAGAAAACGCCGGCTTTGACAACGTGGCGGCGCGTGGGCTTGGGGCCACCTTCGGGGACTACGACGCAGATGGTGACACAGATCTCTACGTCGCAAATGATGCAGACGCCAACTTCCTCTATAACAACGATGGAAAAGGACAGTTTCGAGAACAGAGTCAATTCTCTGGTGTGGCACTCAGCGAACACGGATTGGTCGAAAACGGCATGGGTGTTGCCTTCGGTGATTATGACAACGATACATGGTTAGACCTGGTGGTCACTAACTTCCAGCACCAAACGAATACGCTCTATCACAGCGCTGCCGGTGAATTCTTCACGGATCAGACTTACGCCTCTGGCACCGGAGATATTAGCCTACCGTATTTGGCATGGGGTGTGAATTTCTTTGATTTCGACCATGACGGATTTCAAGATATCTTCGTCGCAAACGGTCATATCCACGACAATGTAACGCTCATCGATGGCTCAACAACTTATGCGCAATTGAATCACCTGTTTTGGAACAACGGAAACGGCACCTTTACTGATGTCACAGCAGAGAGTGGTTCAGGGCTTGCTTTGCAACATTCCAGCCGTGGTAGCGCGGTGGGTGATATAGACAACGATGGAGATCTGGATATTGTGGTGTCAAACGTCGGAGATAGGATTGACATTCTACGAAATGATGGTGGGGATGGTTCTGGGAACTGGATAAACCTGAAACTCATAGGCAGTGTCTCCAATCGAGCTGCTATTGGGACACGAGTCCTTCTCACAGCCGGTACATCCCACCAAGTACGAGAGGTACAGAGCGGTTCGAGCTACCTCTCACAAAACGATTTACGTCTACATTTTGGGGTCGGAACACAAGAAACGGTTGAATTAGAAATTCGGTGGCAGAATGGAACGGTTCAGCGATTTGAAGATGTCCGTGTTAACCGGTTCCTGAAAATTGTAGAGGGTGATAATCAAATTGAATCGTATTAAGGGGGTGGGTCTGCTGCACATCGAAAACCGATCGTCAGATTGCGAGTTTCTGGACGGGCGTGAAACCGATAAGCACACCGCATCTGATAGATGCCAAAGACGTTGTTGCTCCACGAACCGCCGCGCAGTACCCGTGTCTGCCCTGTTTTAGGCCCGTGCGGGTTTTCTTCTTGACTGTGCTGATAATAATCCGGTGCGTACCAGTCAGCGCACCACTCAAACACATTGCCTGCCATATCGGATAATCCGTATCCGTTAGGCGGAAAACTCCCGATAGGGGAGGTCCAGAGCCACCTGTCTTTTCCCCATATACCAGCGGTGTTTGCGTAATCTCGAGAGGATTCGTTTCCCCAGGGATAGTTCTGATTGACAAGCCCACCGCGTGCTGCCTTTTCCCATTCAGCTTCTGTAGGCAATCGTTTCCCAGCCCATTCGCAATATGCCAGTGCATCAGCGTAAGAGACACCTACAACAGGATGTGTACCGTGTTTGACACCGACAGGAAAAGGTGATTCTACCCCCATGTGCGGGGTGTGCGTCCAATATTTGGGGATCGGATGTCCCGTCGCTGCAATAAAAGCAGCATACTGGGCATTCGTCACAGGGGACCGATCAATATAGAACGCCGGAAGCGAGACGGGGTGCTGCGGATGTTCGAGGTGAAAAAAATCTGTGGAGAGTCGAGCGTCCTTATCAATCAGTGCGGTAGTTTGTGCTGGTGGACTTCCCATCAAATAGCTGCCTGATGGAATCAGTACCATCTCACTACCGTCAGTTTCATTGACCATAACGAGCAGGCGTTCAGTGAACACTGCCTCCGTAGGAATGAAAAAACAGACGCTCAAAAAAATAAAAATTAGTTTGTTTCTGATCCATGGGCGAGTTGTTTTGCGTTTCAGATTCATTTTTTAGTACCTTTTAGATGTATACAGTGTAGCACAGAACCAGCGCAGTGTCAAATTCTAAAGCGAAACATCACACTTGAAAATAATTCAACTGTATGGTAGATTCTATATGAATGTATCAGAGAATACGGACATCAGAATCCGTCGAATGAAGCAAATTCAAAACAACGCGCCGATTAGATGATGAAAATCAACACTGTCAATAAATTCCTACTTATCTCAATTGATTGCTGGCGGTTCGATGCGCTCAGTCGGACGAATCCCCTTTTTAATACGCCGAAGTTCGATCTGCTAACCCAGGATTTCTCGTTTGCTGAAAAGTTTTTTGTAGCGGCACCGACGACTCGCCCGTCTCATACCTCCTATTTTACAGGTCTCTACGCCTTTGAACACGGTCTCTACGGACAGAGTTATCTCAAGATGTTCGAGGGCATTCCAAATCTATTTCAGATATTCAGGGATGCCGGTTATCAGATCACGGCCCGTTCGGAGCGTCCGGATGTGTTCCGCTTCCTCGAATTTGAACCGTTTATCACAGCGATCGACCCTAATGCGGAAGCACAACATCTCGGTTCGCTTGAGGCTCTGATCCAACGGATCAAGCAGCCTTCGGGCGTGCCGCAATTTTGTTTCCTGCATTTCTGGTATGCACACGCTGAATACGGCACGAGCGGGATTCCGAATGCTCCAAGTTTCGAGTGGCTCGTCGATAACAGTAGGATGGATGAGGCGTTGCGTATCTACTACGCCGCTGTGACGCATATACTCGAATTTCAGCTCGTTGAAATTTTGAAGCAACTTCCTCTCTCAGAGTGGGCAATTTTCATCTTCGGAGATCATGGTGAAGGTATCTGCGATGAGATTATAAACCACGGTGCCACACTCCATCAGAACGTGCTACACGTGCCGTTGTTAGCACACATCCCTGACATGGGGAGTCTGGAATTTCCAAATCCACCGATTTCAGCGATTGATTTGTTCCCGACCATTACAAACCTCGCGGGTATTGATGTGGACTATCACGGCTATGGACAAGACCTGCTATCTCCATCTAAAATTGACGCAAACCGATTGATCCTGTCGGAGTTAGATAGTCTCTACGGTGTTAGGTTTCTTGACAAAAACAACTTGGAGATACCGCACCATCGCGTAACTTCCCGGGCAATGGTTGACAACATAGAGATTGATAGGTATTCGGAAGGCGTTCGACTCTGGTCCCTAACAGATGGTGAGTATCTGTATCGTGAAGATGAACAGACAGGTGAGTTCGTATATCGACATGTGCTGAGTGGTGAAGAGTTTGCCTGTGAAGATCCAGATCACTTCCGCGACGCTTATGACAACATCCTGATGAATTCTAATTACCACCACCTGAAAACACAAGAATCTACGGCTGAGGAGACAGAGATTCTGGAAGGTAAGTTACGGGATCTCGGGTATGTTGAGTAGATTCAACATTTACGCCAGTTTGTTTTTGATATTCCCATTTTGATTCAATGTAAATGAAATATAGACACTACCTAAAGTGGTTTTTTATTTCACATAATCAACGAATTATGTGATAGTGACATATCCTGTATCATGTTTTGACGTGCGCGCTGTCAGGCGCGCTTCTTCTAAGGAAAGGAAATTCTAACAATGACAATTACGTTTGACCACGTCCATCTTCGGTGCCAGGACTTGGACGGTGCAATCAGTTATTACGAAAAGATATTTGACGGCAAAGTCTT
>JAPPNJ010000027.1 GCA_028818705.1 Candidatus Poribacteria bacterium | reverse complement strand
GGGTGTTGTCCCCGTTTCTTTCAAGGACGTATTGATGAGTTGATGTTAGCCAACTACGCCCTTTCCCAAGCGGACATTCAGAAAACCATCAATGATACACTCGATGTTTCTGCCCGCGGTAAGTTAGCAACGATGTGGGGTAATTTGAAGAGATAGAGACGACGTACATCCAGCTACTGCTTATTGTAATGGAGATGGGCGGGATTTATTCTCGCCCATTTTTCGTTGCAAATAGGTAGGAATGCCCGTATAATTGGTTTAAAATCATCGTCGGCAGGGCAGAACAATGCAAAAGACCAAAAATGGACAGCAGCACCCAGATATCCAACTTGCGGTGGAAAATTTCGGACCGATAGAAAAGGCAGAGATAGATCTGCGCCCACTGACTGTGTTTGTTGGTGAGAGCAACACCGGCAAGACGTATCTCGCTGCGCTGATTTATGCATTGCAGAGTACTTTTTATGGAATCTCACGAGTTCCTTGGTCGCCTCATCGTATTCTCCAATTAGCTGGTGTTCACTACTCGCGACATCCTATCGTCTCGACTCAAGCATTATCAGAGGAAACACAAGAGGTGCTTGAAAAATTAAATGCGACTGGACAGCCATTCAAATTTTCTGATTCACCACAGTGGTTACGAGACCGGTTGCAATCGGATTTAGTGAATTCTGAAAGGTTTAAAGATGAACTTAGACGATGTTTCGACCTTGAGTCCGCTTCAGAACTCATAAGGTTCAGGGAAAGTCGGCATGATGCAATGAAGGTCTTATTGAAAGTGAGCGAGGAAAACCAGTGCCTCTGGTCATTTGGCATCTATAATTCTGGCACCGAAGTTACTACAGATGGATCTGTAGGTGAAGATACAGTTCTGCGTCACGACGATAGAATGGCGTTAAGGGAGACACTTAACACCAGAGATTGGAGGCAAGAACCCGTACGCGGTTTTAGTTGGATGGCACCTGCAAAATCTTATTACTTGCCTGCCGCCCGGAGTGGTATCATGCAAAGCCACGGTATGATTGCGAGTTCCCTTGTAGATCGCGCCACCCGTGTTGGATTGGAACGATTTTCTGAAATTCCCACGTTTTCAGGGATGATAGCGGACTTTTTAAAGCAAATCATAAATTATGATGAACGCCGCCTATCTTCAGATGAAATGAGCGGAATTGCCAAAGTTCTGGAAGATGAAGTGCTACGGGGAGAGATAGAAATTAGACAACCAGCAGAATATCCAGAATTCCGCTACCGTCCACAAAAAGCAGAACAAGGTTTGCGTATGAGTCGATCTTCGTCAATGGTTTCGGAACTCGCGCCGCTCGTTTTGTTTCTGCGAGGGATCGTGCAACCGGGTGATACACTTATTATTGAAGAGCCCGAATCACACCTACATCCTGCTGCACAAACCAAGGTTGCTGTGATTCTTGCCCGCTTAGTTCGAGCAGGCGTACGTGTGATTATAACGACACATAGCGACTGGCTTCTTGAGCAAATTGGAAATCTGATCCGCGAAGGCGAAGTAATGAAACTTGGAAAAAATAAAACGGAGCCAGCGACTTGGTTGACGAAGGAAGAAGTCGGTGCGTGGCATTTCAGCATAGACGATCCGGTACAGGAAATCCTGTTTGAGCACATCGCGGGCATAGAACCCGAGGAATATGGAGAGGTAGCTGAAAAACTTTACAACCGTTCGGTGGACCTTCGAACTCAGCTCGAGGAGGAAGCAGGAGGCACTGAGGTTGAACAGGAGTAAAATCCTTGAAAATATCCGAAACCAGATAGGCGAGGAAAACCTCTTTAGCGGGAATTCGTTCAGACGCGGTCGATGTAGTGTAGACCTAACTGGCGTTTCGGAAGATGATCGGGTTGTCGTGGATTTAGATAAGGTATTTCCGACTGGACAAAAAGGAGAAAACCAATGCGAATGTATTCTCTTTTACTTCAACGATGCAGGAAACTTTGTCGTTGTTCCAATGGAACTCAAAGGTGGCGGTAATGCCGAGGCATTAAAGGCAGTACAACAACTAAAAGCTGGAGCTGATTTTGCTGCTGGGTATACACCACGCGGTCCTAAAAGTATCTGCCACCCAATCTTGTTTCACAACGGGATTAGTAGAGCGGAAGTCAGACAACTCAATAAAAATCAGTCGAGAGTTCGTTTTCGAGGCAAGTCATTTGAAATTAAGACAACGCGCTGTGGTAGAAGGTTAGTGGATGTGTTGCCTTGAACTTGTTAACCTACATTGAAAACACGCAAAATTCAGGGGAGTTCAAAGACAACGTTTTTAAGCGCGTCTTCTTGTTGGGCAAATGCCTTGAGCTCCGGATTGAGGTTTACTGCTTGTGTGAGTGAGGCCACCGCTTTTTGTGATTCACCCTCTAACGCATAAGCACATGCAAGATTGTAATGGAGTAGGGCAGTCTTGGGGAAAGTTTCGAGGGCATGTAGGCACGATGTGCGTGCATCAGCGGGTAAATCCTGTCGGAGATACGCAGTTGTCAGGTTGATGTACCCCTCAACTATATCGGGTGCCATCTTAATTACTTTTTCAAAATTCGCGATCGCTTCGGCGTATTCTTCGGCATACAGATGCGCCTGTCCGAGGTTGTTGTAAACGGAAGGCTCTTTCGTAAAGAAAATCGTGCGCGTCTTATTTTTGATTGCCTTCTGATACGCTTCGATCGCCTGTTCTGCCTCGCCGTTGCGCATCAGAAAAGTTGCTTTCCGATAGTGGTCGTTGAACTGCGTTTGGTGGTGCCAGACCCAGAGAAACAAAAGAGTTACTGCAAGGCAAAATGTCATGCAGACAACCCTGAAGGCTTTATTGCCGGGTGTCTGTTCATCTTCCTCTATAGGTGGATTTTCTGGAACTTGATTCTCGTTGGAAGTCATAATTTTTTTAAACTCACATCTACAAATCTTCGCTTTCACAAAAGGAACACACAAAATATGAAAACATACGGATTCGGTATTATTGGATGTGGAATGATTTCAGATTTCCACTCCGCCGCAATTTCTGAATTAGAACACGGTCAACTCGTTGCAGTCAGTTCACGAGATGCTGAGAACGCCAAACGGCTCACCGATCGATATAACGTTGAGAGTTACACCGATTACACGGAAATGCTCAAACGGGATGATCTCGACATCGTTTGCGTCTGTACGCCGAGCGGAGCGCATTTGGAACCCGCTGTTGCCGCCGCAGAAGCCGGTAAACACGTCATCGTTGAAAAACCCCTGGAAATAACCTTACCACGGTGCGATGAGATCATTGAAGCGTGTGACGCATCAGGCGTTCGGTTATGCGCCATCTTCAATTCTCGTTTCACTGAAAGTACACAACTTGTTAAATCTACAATCGAGAGCGGCCGGTTCGGTAAACTCACCTTAGGTGATGCCTACATCAAATGGTATCGCTCTCAAGAATACTACGACAGCGGCGGTTGGCGCGGTACTTGGGATCTTGATGGCGGTGGCGCGCTCATGAACCAATCCATCCACGCTATCGACCTGCTCCAGTACTTCATGGGTCCCGTCAAATCCGTCCAAGCCTTTACCGATACATTGGCACACGAAAGGATCGAAGTTGAAGATGCTGCTGTCGCTGCACTTCGATTCGAGAACGGTGCCCTGGGTGTCATTGAAGGCACGACAGCTGCGTACCCAGGCATGCTCAAGAAAACCGAAATTTCCGGCACACACGGGACTGTCATCTTAGCCGAAGAAGACATCGTGACTTGGGAATTCGACCCAGAACTTCCTGAAGATGCGGAGATCCGAGAGAAATTCGCCCAAAGAACAGATACTGGCGGCGGTGCCTCTGATCCGCGCGCCATTAACCACGCGAATCACCGGCGACAGATGGAAAACCTCATTAATGGACTTGAGCACGATGCCTCTCATCTCGTTGACGGACGCGAGGGACGCAAAGCGGTTGAAATCATCCTCGCTATCTACCAATCAAGCCGCGAGGGATGTCCAATTGAACTGCCGTTGTAACAGCAGAACAACGCACAGCCTAACAGGCTATGCTACAGAAGAAAAACCCGCGAGATCGAGAATTCTGGGTGGGCAAGGTGGATAGCCCTGTCCAGCCATTTACCCATCCAAAGCACTTTCACGAGAACTTTTTAAATGCGCTTGTAAATTCTTTCGACTTCATTCGGATTAGTCAGAAACCATTCTGTTCTTAGTGATTCGTCTCGATGTTTCCCGCGCTTCTTCAGAAAATCGTGTATAGTTTTCTCTATTTTGGGGTTATCGGTTTGAATATGGAGACCCAACCTGAAATTTTCTGGATCTGTGGCTTGCTCTTTAAGTCTTGCTTGTAATGAACGTTCAGCTTTGCCGATTTTGCATTCCCAAACATTTAGCCCGTTGGATGCGGCGTTCTCCCGATCCCACTGATAATAGTAAAGGTAGACTGATTGATTACCTGAGCCGATAGTTCTTTCAGACTTAAAAAATGCCGAACTGCTTTTCAGGTTGCCTAAATCTATACCATACTGCTCAGCGACAGAATTGATGAGTTCAGCAGCGGTGTCCTGACATAGTCGCATGCGTTTGCCGAACACTGCGGGCATATTTCTTCCATAGTCCCTAAGCCACCACTTGAATTTATCAACTGTCCCGTAAGTTTCAAGCATGAGAGCCTCAATAGCCTGCTTATAGATACCCCTCCTGGCGATCTTTTCAATCTCATTAGCACTAAGCCCAGCTCTAAATTTTACCTGCTCATCTTTAGGGATTTGACCTAAAGGCCAATACCAGCACAGACGTGCAAGTCCTTGAACGGAAGCATGACTGTTAATGTCTAGCTTGGCTTGTAAATATCCCAATGCCCAAGCAGTCAACTTCACTACTTGTTCTATCGACGTGTCTGGTGATTTGGACAAATCTTCAAGTTCATTAACAATTACTTCAACCGATTTTGGCCAATTACGGCGCGAGTACTTCGTCCGCGGCTGAGCAAGATAAGAAACCTTTTGCTTACCCTTCTTATACTTAACACCCACTGCAATCCGTTTACCGTCACGGATTACCCGTATCGTTGATACGTCGATGGTGTCGTTTCCTTCACATATAACCTTCATTTTTCTCCTTTTGGTGATATATACTAAACTTTGGACGATTTTAAGCGATACACATTTCGCCCCGCTGGGGCTTTGGCCCTGGGGGATAGCATGCCCTATAGACATTTCGCCCCGCTGGGGCTTGGTTTCCTACACCATTACAGTGCGCTTCCTCTACATGACTAACGATCTGCCCTGTAGGAACACAAGTGTGTCCTCTAAATCGTTGAAGAATGAGTTCTCGAGCTATCTCAATTGTCAGATATTCTGGGGTATTTACCGTTATTGCCCCTTTTTTGCCATTTACCATTTGCCATTAGCCAACTGCTAACCACTAATAGTCAAAGACAATCTTGATTGCCTCGTGTTTTCTGTTCAGTGCCATTTCAAATCCGAGTTGCGCCTCCGTAAAAGGGAGATGATGCGTGATAATCGGGGACACATCCAAGCGTCCTTGGGCAATCATATCCATCGCCAGCGGGAAGTCGTTCGGTGCATCCGGTCCGACAGATCCGATAAAATTGATATTTTTTCGGAAGAAATCCGCGAAATGGAAATCGTAAATCTGGTCGTCTGGCACGCCGAAGGCGAGGAGCGTTCCGCCGCGTTTCAGTAGTGTGAGACATTGGTTGATAGTCTCCGTTTGGTGTCCAACGACCTCAATAACCAGATCCGCCATCCTACCTTCCGTAATCTCCTCAACGGAAGCAACCGGATCTTGCTTGTCAACGTTAATCGTGTGCGTGGCACGCATCTTCTTGGCAACAGCGAGTCGAAAGTCAACAATGTCGGTTGTGATCACTGTGCGTGCGCCAAGATTGCTTAATGTATGCGTAAAGAGAAGTCCCATGGGTCCCTGTCCGACGACAACCGTATCAAGATTGAGTAGATTTGGCAGCTTCCGACACGCCCAAACGACAGTACCGAGCGGCTGAGACATTAAGATGCAGTCCTTTCGTGGGAAATCCGTCAAGGGTATTGTGACGCTCTCATCCGATAGGAAGTATTCCGAAAGTCCGCCGATGTATCGTGGCAGCGCGAGCACCTCATCTCCTACCTTGAACTTGTCCGATTTACTGTCTGTGACAACGCCTATTGCCTCATGAATTGATAATCCGGGTGGAAGCGGATAACTTTCCGCCGGATGTTCAAGCACAAAAGACGGCATGTCAGTGCCACAGATAGCACTGTGAGCAGTTTTTATTATCACTGTGCCATCAGGATAATCGGCGAGGTTCGGTTTTTCTATGTCAACAATCTCAATCTGATACGGTGCAACAATTTGCCCAGTTTTCATTTTTTTAATTTTCCTTGCGGTTCGGTAAGGCAGGTTAGGACTTTGACGCACCTTACCGTAGGTCCGCCCTCCATTTCATTACGGGCTATGGTTTTATAGTTATCAGTTCTCAGTAATCAACGGTATGAAGCCCGTGTGGGCTTCACCGCCTTTCAGTTATCAGTTAAGTATTGTGGGTATCACAAACGTTGATAACTACTATAACGTTTAACTGACAACTGACAACTGAGAACTAACAACTTTTAAAACGCGTTGATGAAGTTTTCCGTTAGTCGCGACAATGCCGCGATTTTCATGCATTCGTTTCCCTGTTAAAAAATTAAGGGGTGCACCGTTCGCGTCTGTAACGGTTCCACCGGCTTCCTGTACAACAATCATTCCTGCAGCGTGATCCCAGATGCATTCGCGATAATCTGGGAATGCGGGGTTTGGCAGACGGATATAGAGTGACGCTTCACCACGGGAAACAATACCGTACTTCGCCTGACTGTCCATCCGGACCGGCGATTCTGTAATTCCGAGTGCTTCCGCAATTTTGCTGTGTGCATCGCTATCGCCATGCGAGGACTCAAAACTCTCTGCGAAGCGATGTGTCTCCTCCGATACGCAGACTTGCTCCAAAAAGTCTCCCGTTGTTGTATAGAGATGCGTGCCTTCACCGCGGGCTGCAACAAAAAGGCACCCACGTTCAACGTCCATAGCATCTAAACGGTATGCGAGATTAGGACACCCCAAAACACCGAGTTGAACAATGCCATCGACAATATAAGCCAAAGCGATCGCATATTGATCGCGACGCAAAAAACCTTTTGTACCGTCAATTGGATCCAGCGTCCAGAAAGACTTCCCAACATCACCGCTCCCGCGGTCAATCCATTCACAGACAGTGTCAGTCGAAACCCTCTTTTTTGTAAAGCCGTCCACATAACTTGTGACGCGCGATAAGAGTGCCGCGTTCTCCTTAAGTGCCTGCGCGTCCTCCTCAGCTACAACAACATCGTCAGGAAAGGCATCGCCGATCGCCTTGCATATCAGTGCTTGCGAACCGAAATCAGCGACAGTTACAGGACTCCGGTCTCTCTTTTGAATTGCATCGGTTGATACCATCTCAGCTTGCACCTGCTCGCAGAGTCGCATCGCTTTTAGCACGGCATCTATAGCAATTTGTTTCTTTGATTGCATTTTTTTCTACTTTTCCATTATCGGTATAAATGGTTGTCGGTTCGCATTGCTACGCAATGCTTTCGGTTGTCGATTGTCAGTTAAGAGGTTAACCGAGAACTGCAAGTGGAGCGCAGCGGAACGCCCCGAGAACTGATAACCAATTAAAAAAGCGTCAATTTCGGTTGTTCTTCAGATTCGCGTAACTTCTGCTTCGCCTCGGCAATATCGTTAACAACAATTTGCCGGATAGCCTCAAAGTCCTCGCCTTCCTGTCTTAGCACATAAGCTGGGTTAAAGGTTGCCATAGCGAAGGGAGCATATAAGGTATCTGTAAACCAGACACCGCGCTCTTCAGTAATACGGAAACTTCGATGAATGAGTACCTTCGCAGCGGGTGCTCCCATACACAAAATCACGGAAGGTTGAATGAAGGTCAGTTCCCCATCGAGCCACTTGGAGCATGCTTTAATTTCCGACGCTTTGGGCGGTCGATTTTTTAACACACCGCCCCTAAGACTTGCTGCCCGGCACTTAATGATATTCGTCAACCAGATCTGACTGCGCGTTAAATCGTTTGCAGCGAGCACCTCATCAAGCAAATTTCCAGCAGGACCTGAAAATGGAAGCGTCGTCCGATTATCAGCAGCCGACGGTCCTTCTGCAACAATCGCTAATTTTGCCTCGCCGCTACCGCTACCGAAGACGACATTCGCACGCGTTTTCGCCAAATCACATGCTGTGCAAACACTCGCTTGCGCTTTGAGGGCTTGCAGCTGTGTATGAATAGTACTCACATTCCGATCCTCGATTCTATTTCAGTATGAGATTGCACAGAAACGTATTTGGTGACATCTACACTTATCGGGGTTATAAACCTCTCCCACCAGAAGAACCGCCCGAGGTCTTAGCAAATTGGATACTTGCTTGTACCAGTTTGTCTGGTTGCGTTCTCGTAAAGGTTAGTTGACAGACAGGTGCGTCCCAGTTGTATTGATAACCGCTGCCGTAAGCCGCGACACCGACTGGTAAATACCCCTCCGGTACATAAACAAAGCAGGTGCTATTTGCCTGTCTAAGTGGTTTACAGACGAGTAGGTAACTTTGATTGTGATTGTCCCAACCCGCAGATAGAACTTCAACCGCTCCTTGGGTATAGTGCATATCAGTTGCAAGTAGCTGTGGAACATTCTGTTCTTCACGAAAACAAAGCAGTTTGACAGAACGTGGCGGAATATTCAATAAGGTTAAGCCGTGCGAAGCCTTTCCGAGGTATTGACGCATCCAGAAATCGTGGACGAGATATTCTTTAGATGCGTCAAGTCCAAGGACATCAAGTTCAAAATAAGCGTCATCTTCGTAGTCGTTCCAATTAAAGATTGCGGCGAGGTGCCAAGTTTCACTCGGTGTTGAAACGGGTAGACTCCAGATCCGCGGGAACGGCTCATCATAAAGGTCAATCGGCGTAGCCGCGTCCCCTAAGAGGGGAAAGATTCGCGATAAGTAGGCTGCTCGCGAAGAAGCAAGTTTAGTTAACTGGTCGGTGCAGAAGACTGTTCCGCCACTTAACGCCGCCGCTGTCATTTCCACAATTGCCTCATTGACAGGTCTCGGTTCATCGACAGTCAACTCGCCAAAAACATGTTGCCAGAGGACGTTATGCTCGCGTATATGTGCCGCATATCTGCTCAAGCGGTGTTTTGTACCACGTTGATGGTGCCACGGATCCCTGACGCGATTCGAAATCGCCCCTACACTGGAGAAAGGCGGGTTGATAAGTGGAGCGTTCAACAAGATGTTCCCAAGGCACGGTCCCGTAATAGCATTGTACCCAGCAAGTAGAACCTCTCCATCAGTAGATGTGCTTTCTGAGCGTGCTTCACTAATAGCATCCCTCAGCAATTCACCAGCAAAGCGATAAAGCTGAACAGATGTAAGGGCTTTGTCGTGCCACCGCAAGTTGTGTGTGCCGTTGGTGAGTCCCGTCGTATACGCTGTAAAATCTACATTAATGAGTGAACATCCATACCCGTTGACTATCTGTTTAATCTGGTTGCGGATATGTCGCTGCACTTCCGGGTGGGAAACGTCTAAAAGTGCGACTTCTGTACTGCTCTCCGGTAGATGTGTCGTGGCGGGTTTATATCCGTTGCGTCGTGAATGCCGACGCGTTCTTTCTCTTCTCCTGCGGGTCGAAACTTCTTGTATGCAGTAGTCAGGATGCTTCTGTACAAACTCCGAGTCAAGCGTTGCACAAAAGGGATTGATTCGGATGCCAGTTTTGAAGCCTTTCGCTCGAATCTGGTTGAGAGCCACTTGTATTTCGTCAGAAGTTTGTGCTTCTGAGTTCTCTCCAACCGGCGTATCACGTTCCAAGCGTGCTTCCAGCCCAACATCTAATTGAATATAATCCATCCCGCTGGAGAAGTTTGGCTGAAAAAACGGATTTGCCGTAAGCTCATCAACCTGCGTTAAGATAGTATTCGGGTCTAATGGAAGTTGCGCAGGGGGAAGATTCCAAGCAGTAATGGGAGCATCACACGAAGGCGCGGTATCAGTTTGAACACAATCGTTCTTTACTGCCAACATCTGTGTGTAGTGTTCATAGCATGCTGCGGTATCCCCTGCGAAGTTGAGATACACAGTCTCCGAGGTAATTTCTTCTCCGAAATCGCACCGTTGTTCACATAGATGATAGAGTGCCCAAGGGTTAGCACCTGATGTCGATGCCTTTTTAGTATAGGGTTGCGAGTTGGATCCCGAATTACTTTGATAGCCAACCTGGATTCGGGGCCACCATTTCTCTGTCGTCAGAAACCCAAAAACGAGGGTCTTATCGTTCTCGGTATCGCGCAGCATACCATCGTGACATGGATGTCTGGCATCCGTTTCACTCAACAGAAACCCATCATAGAGTCTCCTACTCACACCAGGGGAAAGAGGCGGCATGTTGATGAAAAGGTGACAATCCGAGGGCGTTCCGCCGACCAATACAGCACCACGGTTCTTTGAAACACCAAGCACAGTTAAAGTGTCTAATTGCAGTGATTGCCCTTGCTTGAGGTTTTCAACCCCAACTTTCAGCAGGATGGCAGGTTGTGCATCATAGCAATTGAGGTAGGTATTTATCCGTACGCCTTTCCCCTTCGCTTCGTGCGAGAAACGGATCTGGTGATAGGTCCCAAGCGCATCTGTCTGTGGAACCGCCGTGATAAATTCACGGGTTCCGGCATCTTCGGTCTTGACAACGCTCCCGTCATCAAGGGTTATTTGTGTACATCCGTTGCGGATAATTACGTCGCCACTCTCATCAATGTAATCCCATGTTCCTCTTGAAAGGTTGAATTTAATCTCAAATTTATTGTGGTTTATCACGACAAGGTTTCCCTGCCGTGAGACAGCTACATCGTCTGGTTTCATCCATCAATTTCCTTTTTGTTGGTTGTCAGTTGTCAGTACGGTTTGCTACGAATCAACGGTATGAAGTCCGTGTGGACTTCACCGCCTTTCAGTTGTCAGTTAAGAGGTGGTTTGATTAAGTCAAAAACTGCTTTAACCAATAACCGACAACCATTCCTCCGATACCCGACAATCACCCGAATGTCCGAAATAAATTTAAGGGGCATCAAAGCTACTGAGAAGAGCCAACTGCCCAACAATTTATGATTGTGGTCGGCTCATCCCCCGCGTGGGAAAGTGAAAAGGTGTCCCCGGGGGCGAGATAGAGGACATCATGTTGTTCCAACAAGCGCACCTCAGCATCAGATTGCCTCGCAATTGAAAGTTCAGCAGATCCATCTTTCAACACATAGATTGATTCGGTGTCTATCGGTTCGTGCGTAAACCCCTCATCTTTATTGAGGTGGATGTAGTCTAAGGAGAGATGTACAGAGCCTTTGTGCGGTGAGACGACGCTTCGCCACTCGACAGCCTTTCCAAAAACTGGTCCGCTTCGTGCCATATTAACGACCTGAACGTTACTCCGGTGCCCATGTTCCGGTATCGGTGCCTTCGCAGGTGTATCCCGTTCGCCTCGGTATAGTGCCATATCCGGCGGGGCTTGAAAACTAATTAAGCGTGCCATGTTGGGCGTAGTGTTGACAGTTCCGTGGACTTCCCCTGCAGGCACAAAAATGAGATCGCCTGCAGCAATCGGGGTATAGACACCCCCTTGTCGGATAGCCCCACCACCCTCTAACACAACAATCGCGTCTTCTGAGGCATCATGGTAATGTTGTGTGAATTCCTGACCGGGTGCGTGAAGTCCATGATTGAGTGTCAACTGTGTTGAACCCATATCTGGATGCACGACACGCCAGTTTTTACCTTTGCCCATCTGAAAAGGCGTTCCGGATTGGAGGTTCAAAATTTTCATATTTGCTCTTCCATCAGTACTTAAAGAAGATTCCTTAATAATGCTTAGGTATTTATAAATTCCTCTGGTAAAACGATACGAGTGTATCTCCGTAGCGCGTCTGTCGATCTCGAATCAAACTTCCAACAGCGTCAGGTAAAACGACTTGCTTTGCATGTTCAACGAGCAATGTACCGTCGGTTTCAAGCAACATGGTCTCCGCAAGGAACGCTAAACTGGCAGCGTAGCGTTCAATACTATTCTGCGAGTTGTCACCTAAACCGACACCATAGGGTGGATCGAAATAGATAACTTCAAACACAACTGCTCGCTTATGAAGGGACGCAATTCCTTTTAAAACATCACAACAGAGCAGACTATACCTCGCGCGAGGTTCAACCGTGAGACCACAAACATCGAGGTTTCGTTCTATCATCGCAATACACCGCGGATCTCGGTCTAAAAACGTAACGTGTTTCGCGCCGCGGCTCAACGCCTCAATCCCTATACTCCCCGTCCCGGCACAGAGGTCAAGAAAATTCGCATCGACAACCTGTTCCCGTAGGATACTAAATACGGATTCTTTTACGCGATCAGTAGTTGGGCGAACGAAACGCTTCCCTTTAGGAGCAGCTAAGCGTCTACCCCTGAATGTACCAGCAATAACTCTCATTAGTTGTTAGTTGTTAGTACGGCTGCTACGCAGCCTTTCAGTTGTTAGTTAAGCCTTGTGACGATTATGTGTTACGTGAACTCCACAACCTGATCAGGCACAACAACTGATAACTACAAAAGATGAAAGAACAGCTCCTAATACCTAATCTTTAAAGAGGCTTGAACAACTCCTCTATAACCGAACCATCGTTGACAACTCGGATTGGTCGTCCGGAACGGGAATAATTCTCTTCATCCGCATCAATCCCAAGCGCAAAACAGAGGGACGCAAAAAGGTCTGGCACACCGAGGGCACCACTAACAACTTCGGTTCCATCTTCACTTGTGCCTCCGATCACCTGCCCACCGCGGGTACCACCTCCGGCAACAACAGCAGACCAGCCCTTGGTATGATGATCTCTCCCATCGTTGTTGTTAATCTTCGGTGTACGTCCGAACTCACCGAGCCAGAGCACAATCGTTTTATCAAGGAGATCGCGTTCAAACAAGTCCTTCAGGAGCATTGCAAACGCCGGATCTACCATACTGAGGAGTTCTTTCGTTCGTTCAAAGTTATTTTGGTGTGTATCCCATCCGTCTAATGAAACTTCTACAAATTTGACACCAGCCTCCACGAGACGACGCGCCATCAGGCATCCTTGACCGAACTTATTCATGCCGTAAGCCTCGCGGATAGCGATCGGTTCATCGTTGAGTTGAAACGCGTCTACGTTAGGGGAGTTGATGAGCTGATCGGCTTTTTTGTATATCGCTTCGTGCGCTTCCGTGCTGCGTCCAGTGCGTTTGGCGATAAAATCCTTCTCAATCGTCCTGAGCATCTTGAGCCGTTCGCGAAAACGCTGTGTATCCATCTGTGCCGGATAAGAGAGGTCTTCCACAGGACGCATCGGATCGTTGACTACAAATGGATCGTATGTGGTACCAAGAAAACCGCCCGAGTAAGTCGGGGCATTAATATTAACGCAACCCGGAAGATCCGACTGGCTATCGTCAAGATAGTAAGAGGTGAGTGAACCGAGGGTTGGATGTCTCACTGCGCCACCCGGTGCATATCCTGTATGGAGTAAGTAGCGTGCGCGTTCATGATTCCCTTCACGCGAAATCATGGAACGAATGATAGAGAGATGATGCGCCTGCTCCGCAACATGCGGGAGGTGTTCGGACACTTGGACACCTTCAACGCTTGTCGGAATCGCTGCAAAGGGACCTCCGTTTTTAGTGCCAGGTTTGGGATCGAAAGTGTCTAACTGACTCGCACCACCGTTCATGAATAGGACGATACAATGCTCGGCACGTGGGAGCACATCTTCAAGCTGCGCAAAACCGTTGGAGCCGAAGTGCTGCATGGCGACGAGTCCGAGAAAACCTGTGATACCACTTTTGAAAAAACAGCGTCGTGACGTTTTAACATTGGCTTGCAAGCTTCGCCAAAATTCTTTGTGCCATAACTCTGGGGTGTCGTATTCTGGAACCCACAATTTCGCGTCCATGCCCACTCTCCTCATTTATTGCATCCACGTTATTTTAACATGTTGGTGCCTTTTAAACAAGGGAAAAAGCAGAACGATAACATTGACATCTTATTCGTTGGATTCCTCCCGTCCAAGTTTCAAACCATCCTTTGGTGCAAATGCTACTAAAAACCTTCCAACCTCTCCAAACCCTCAAACTCCCATTTCCCATGGATACACGGGTGGAAACACCTACCAGCCCAATGATTGCAATAGTTCTTTATTTCCTTCTATCAATGCTATTTCAGTTATTACTGCTTCCTCTGAAAGTTTCAGCCCGTAGATTTCCTCCAGCCGTTTTATTATATGCGCCTCTGGTCATCCCCATATATCACGACAAGAGGCTCGCCGTCAGCTCTCGCCCTTCGTTGATATTCAAGATCTGCCAGTATCCCTTCATCCGGCCAAAGCTTATAGATTGCTTCAAGATACGTGATTCTCTCATCAAGCACTGGATATGTCCGCTGACGTATTTTCAGTTCCATATCCGCAATAACATGAATCTCTGGAGCGTTTCCAAACTCTCTGAGAAGCTTTGCCCTGAAGTATTTGGTGTATAGTACTGGATTTTTAACATTGTACCAGTCCCAAGGAACTCCAAGGTTATAGAGACCCGCGATGTCGTCATCCGTTGGCAATTCCTGTATTAAAATAGGTGAATCCAAGGAATCAAGCAATTCTTCAGTATCTCCACAACCGATGAAAAGTGGCAAACTCAGAAGGCATGTAAGTAAGATACAAGCGATTTTCACCTTAGTCTTCTGTTTCTCTATATCTGCAATATCCTACCGCGTTAAATGTTCGAGTGTGATTGGCACCCATCAACATTCACACAGGCACCCGTCACAAGGCTTGCCCGTTCCGATGCGAGAAAGACGACGACATTCGCAACTTCTTCGGGTTTCCCAAATCTGCCCAACGGCATATCGCTTTTCACAAAGGCATCCATTGCTTCCGGGTCCGCCGCTATCCGACGCGCCCAACCGCCACCGGGAAAGAGAATCGAACCCGGTGCAACACTATTCACGCGTATATTGTCAGGTGCGAGTTCCTTTGCTAACGATTTCGTCATACTAATCTCGGCGGCTTTAGAGGCGTTATATGTAATGTGTCCGCCGCCTTCCCTACCGTAAATAGAAGTAATCATTAGAATTGCGCCACCGCCTCGCTTTTTCATCTCAGGGATCGCCAGTTTGTTAACCCGTGCTGCAGACACCACATTCAGATCAAGAATCTCGTGCCATTCAGTATCCGAAATATCACCTAAAGGGGTCCACCGACTCCCACCAACGTTGTTCACAACAACATCGATTCCACCATAAGTCTCCACCGTTTCCGATATAAATGCCTCAACTTGATCTGTATCTGTAACATCCGTGGGTTTGGCAAAGACCTGGGCGCCTTTTGCTCTAAGTTCATCTGTTACGCTTTGGAGTGTATCTTGTGTTCTGCCACAGATACTCAGGCGTACTCCCTCATCGGCGAAGCCGTGGGCGATAACACGTCCGATACCGCGGCTTGCCCCCGTTACAACTACTACTTTGTCTTTTAGTCCTAAGTCCATTGGAATCTCCTTGTCTTTTTGTATGTAATACCATTTCCAAAAATTTGTGCTGCATTAGCGGTTTACGAGATGCGGCACAGTACAGCACAAACTAACAGCTTATGCTATAATTGAGAGATATGTTAATCAGAAATGGTATAATATATTGATTTGAAAGCAACCTTCCACGAGGTAGATTGTTGTTATTATAGTTTAGTTCCTTTGGAATGTCAACGAGATAACTTTCATCGGTGGGACTATTTATAGCTGATAGCCACACAAAAAACACACTTGACAATTTGTAAAGATTGTGGTAAAATATATGTATTGAAGTCTCATGAAAGTTTGCGAGGTTGGGAGATCTCGCCAGCGAAACAGGAAAAGGATTTATGGCATACTATATCACTGACGAATGTATTGGATGTATGGCATGTTTAACCAATTGTCCGGTTGATGCAATCACGGGCGATAGGAATATGCTGCACATTATCGATCCAGACGTTTGTATTGACTGCAGTGCGTGCGGGATGGTCTGCCCCGTTGAGGCAATCCGAGATCAGTTCGGCGAGGTGTGCAAGTTCATCCGCCGCCCAACACACCGACCTATCGCTGTTATCTACGAAGAACTCTGCTCTGGATGCGACTTCTGTGTCCACATTTGCCCATGGGAATGTCTCGAACTCAAGGATCCAGACACCGGTGAACACGCTGAAAGTTTCTTCGGTATCTGCGAATTGGTTAAACCCAAGGATTGTGTTGGCTGCAAGTTGTGCGAAGAGGTCTGCATCAAGGACGCCATCCGTATTGAATCACCCGTGCTTGTGGAGCTGGCTGAAGCTGCAGACTAACACTTGCAAACGCTACACACATCTTTTCAAGGGCGCGATGCTTCCAATGGCGAACACATATCTCTATAAACCGAACCTTGTTATCGTCATCTCCGGACCATCCGGCTCAGGGAAAAGCAGTGTAATTGATGCTCTCTGCGAAGCGGATGAAACCTTACAGTTATCTGTTTCGGCGACGACGCGTAATCCGCGTCCCGGTGAAGTGGATGGTGTTAATTATCACTTCCTATCAAAAGCAGAATTTGAAGAACATATTCAGCAGGGCAGTTTCTTAGAATGGGCAGAATACGGCGATAACCTCTACGGTACGCTCAAATCTGAAATTGTTGCTGCACGTGAAGCTGGAAAAGACGCCATTTTAGAGATTGAAGTAGAAGGCTCCCTACAAATCCGAGAGCGAGAGAAAGACCTTACCCCGGCAAGAAACATCCTCATTTTTATTATACCACCATCCTTTGCTACCTTGGAGGAACGCCTTCGCCGCAGACAAACGGAATCCGAGAGGGAACTGAAACAGCGTTTGAACATCGCTAAGTCCGAAGTTCTCCAGATTGAGCATTACGATTACTGGGTTAGCAATCCAGAAGACGGAGTTCAGCAAGCGGTTAACCAAATTCAAGCGATTATTACGGCTGAACGTTCTCGTATTGACGATAAACTGATAGAGACAATCAATCCTTTGCTCGGTGTTGACTGCACGGATTAGATTTATGGTGGATTTTAGAATTACCTATACATTACACGTCGACAAGAAGAGGTCGGGATTTGGAAATCCCTCCTACAGAAGAAGAACTATTGAAATGTAAATGTATTTTCATAATTCACCATAGTTGTCAGTCTATTAGCGATTGGCTGTTGGCGATTGGTGAATAGCGAACAACCAATCGCCAAAAGTCGGAGAATGCCACACGGCATTCACACCGCTGATTCGCGTAGTGAACGTTCCAATTGCGATTCGCCTCCCTACATCTCCACGCTAAAACATGGAGTTTTGACGCTGAACAATACGATAATAGGAAGAATATGGAATTCAAAGATCGGACCATTATCTTAGGTATCACGGGTGGTATCGCCATTCACAAATCGCTAGACCTTGCAAGTCAACTTGTCAAAAGCGGTGCTTCTGTCCACGTCGTGATGACAGAGAACGCCACGCGCCTTATCCAGCCTTTGCAATTTCAAGTTATCTCACGGAATCCTGTCCTCTTGGACCTATTCGACACAGGTACAGATTGGAAGCCTCCACACATCGATCTCGCCGACCGCGCTGATCTACTCATGATCGTCCCTGCGACGGCAAATATTATCGGTAAGCTTGCAAACGGCATCGCCGATGATCCGCTCTCAACTGTCGCCGTTTCCGTTCACTGCCCAATACTCCTCGCACCCGCAATGAACGGACACATGTGGCAGAATCCCTTTGTTCAACGGAATATCGAGACCTTGAAAACACACGGTTTTCATTTCATTGAACCCGCAAGCGGCGACTTAGCATGCGGTTATGAAGGCGTAGGACGTTTGAATACAGTAGAGACAATCCTTGAAGGTGTAAGCGGTATCCTGAAACGTCGCGATTCGGAGATCGCTCCTACCGGAAGGGTAGACGATCTGCAAGGCACACGCGTCCTCGTGACAGCAGGGGCGACGCGCGAATACATCGATCCAGTCCGATTCATTACCAATCGCTCCAGCGGCAAGATGGGTTATGCTATCGCCGAAGCAGCAGCACAACGCGGCGCAGACGTGCGTTTAATCAGTGGGGCTGCTACTATCTCTCCACCTGTCGGTATCAAAACGCAATACGTAGAAACGACGCTTCAGATGCATGACGAAATCCTTGAAGTATTCGATGAGACAGACATCGTTATTATGGCAGGCGCGCCTGCCGATTACCGTCCACGTGAATTTACACCCCATAAAATTAAAAAGACCGGTGATACACTCACACTTCCACTCGAAAGGAATCCGGATATAGCGGAGGCTCTTGGCAAACAGAAAACGCACCAAACCCTCGTCTGCTTTGCTGCAGAAACGGACGACCTTCTTGAGAACGCGAAAAAGAAACTGGTTCGTAAAAACTGCGATCTCATTGTCGCTAATGACATTCTTGAGGAAGGCGCGGGATTCCAATCTGACACTAACATCGTCACTCTCTTAGATAGACCCGGCACTTGCGAACAATTGCCACGCGATTCCAAACGCAATATAGCGGACGCAATTCTGACAAAGGTCATTACGATACGAAACGGTCCGAAATAGGCTGTTTAACAAAGATGAACCAACGACAGGTCCGTGACTTTTTTGCCCTCCATCATACCCGTCCTAAAAAACAATTAGGACAAAATTTCCTCGTCAATCCAGAAGTCCTCAACATTATTCTTGAAGCTGGAGAAGTTACAGACAGTGATACCGTCATAGAAATCGGTGCCGGTTTAGGGTGCCTCACCGATGCTTTAGCGCGATGTGCCAAACGGGTTATTGCTGTTGAGGTAGACGAGTTACTATATAAGGGTTTAGCCGCTCGTTTTAGCGCAGCTGGCGAGCCAAAACTTAATCCACGAACATCAACAGACGCACGTGTTCGACTCCTTAACGCAGATATTCTGAAGCTGGAATTCAATTCACTGCTTGAATCTGACGACCCACGGAATGTCCCTACTACAAAAGTCATCGCAAATCTGCCTTACAACATCACAACACCCATCTTGTGGAAACTCCTCGCGCATGAGAAAGATATCCATAGCTGCGTCCTAATGATGCAGAAGGAAGTCGCGGAAAGGATTGTTGCTGGACCTGGAGGGAAGGATTATGGTGCATTAACAATTGGCGTCGCCTACCGTGCTGAAACGACGCTAATAGCCACGCTGTCGCCAGAAAACTTCTACCCTGCACCGAAGGTAGATTCCGCTCTTTTAAAACTGACGATGCGCGAAAATCCGAAGGTTAGTGTTGAAGATGAGGAACTGTTCTTTAGAATAGTGCGGACGACGTTCAGGACACGACGAAAGATGCTAAAAAATGCTTTAGTCAGGGGCAGATTCGCATCAGCTGACGGGTTGGCAGCTGCATTTGAGGAACTTGGGATAGCTCCTGAGCGGCGTGCCGAAACACTGGATATTACAGAATTCGCAGCCCTTGCGAATTTCTTGGCTCAGTGTTAGGTGCTTATACCGTCGTCTGCAAGTCTGGAAACGCCATTTTTGACATCACAAACGGATGTCTATTTCAAGAAGTTGCCAATGGACAATCTTCCAGTCTGGCCCTTCACGGCGGAAATCAAATTTACAGCCTGCTTTGATTTCTCTTAAGTCCTCATCTAACTCTTTTCTCGCATTTACATCAAGCTGAAGTGTTACTGCCGCTTTCCTCGCATGCGTTATTTCCATTTGTATATTATTGAACAAGAATTCAAGAAAGACATATTCCTCAAAGAGTTGGGTCATCGCTGGAACAATATCTGCATAATTCTCAGGAATAATTCCTGATGCCACGCCGAAAAGGGTAGCGTCATCATCTGCCGCGACATAGGTTTCCGAAAAGTGCGCCTCAATCGCCTTAATATTTTCCAGATCTACGGACTCAAGCAGGTCAGAAAAACGGTCAAAAAAATCCCGCATTTCCTGCACCGTGTCCCTCAATGGTGTTAGCGCAACATCAACAGTCACGCGTTGCTGTCTGAGGGCAAAGGATTGACTATGAGACTTGTAATCCACATCCTCTACAATCAAGGTATGATCGTCCCCATAAACAACATTTTGAAAGGTGTAAATGCCACCTAAACCAGTTTCCATTGATTGCTCAAGCAGGGTCACAGTCACTCCAGGTATAAAGTTTCCTGTCTCAGCATCAGTGACAGATCCAGAGACTGTCCCGTATTCAAGTACTACCGGTTCTTCGGGTTCGGGCGCAAGTGGCTCTTCAGCTCTCTCGCATGCGAAGATGCACGTTACCAGTAAAAGAAGTAAGATAGTTCTCTTGAGTATCATAGTCTATTATTACCTTTTTTATTTTTTTGTAATCGTTTTACTCAGATTTAATTGAAAAATCTTTTAAGTATTTGCTGATTCGGTGGTTTCGTGAATAGAGAAACGACTATTAACATAAAAGACGAAACAACAATTAGAACCGCAACAGGCATAATCCCCGTTCCACCGATAGTATACCCGGGAGTCTGCCAATTTCGGAGAAAGAAATAGAGCCACAACAAGATAACACTTATGATTGCAGCGAACACGCCGTGCTTTGTGCTACGTTGCCAAAACAGTGCTGCGACCACAATCGGAAAAAGCCCGGAGAATCCGGTAAATGACCAAACGGCGAGCCTGAAAATGCTCGGTGTGGCGATGAGCGATATAAGATAAGTAATACAAAGCACACCGCTCACAAATAGCCGTCCGACCCACACCTGCTGTTTCTCTGAAAACGCGTCACGACGATAATGCCCAACGATGTCGTGTGTGAACATGCTTCCAATGGCAAGCGACTGTGAATCCAGTGAGGACATAATTGCGGCGAAAACCCCTGCACCTAAAAACCCAGCCAAGATCCCAGGCGCGTGTATATGAATCATCTGAATCAGTACGTTGTTTGCCTGTGAACCTTCTAAACCAGGGACATCCACATTTCCTAATATCCCCAGCAGCACGCTCGGAATCCAAACAATTGCAATACACACTGGATATAAAATAATTGCGTAGCGAAATGTCCCCGCCTCCTTCGCCGTCAAGAAATGTGAAAAGATATGTGGGAACATACCAACACAGAGCGGCATACAGATGTATGTCAACAGTTCCAGAGGCTTAATATGCTCCGCTTGCATCAGCAAACCCGTATCCACTTTGGAAACAGCGTTTGAAAACCCACCCATCCGGTGGACAATGACGAAAAAGGTAATACCTCCGAGCGTCATAAAAACCAACGTTTGAAAGGTGTTCACCCAAGCAGTGCCTCGCATACCGCTGTAGGTAACGTAACCGAGGACAACAATACAAATGAGCAAACCACCTATCCACTGTGGGATCTTACCGTCTGTGAGTGTCGCTAATGTCCCACCACCACCCATCACACCGATGAGCAGATATGGAATGAGCAGCAGCACAAGCACGATGAAGAGTAGCAGTCCCAAGCCATCGGATTCCCACCGGTCGCGGAAGTACTGCACCTGTGTTACATAGCCAAATCGCTTTCCAAGCTGCCAGAGACGGGTCCCGATAAAAAGGAATACGCATGGTGCAACTATAGCCGTAGATGAAGCCATCAACGCAAAAACACCAATCCCCCTGTGATAGGCTTCACCCGACGCACCGAGGATCGAGAACGCTGTCATATTCGTTCCGAAAAGGGTCATCAATAGGACAAACCAATTGATAGTCCGACTCGCAACAAAGTAGTCTTCCCCAGTATTACGGAAAAGTTTATGGCTCAGAACACCGAGAACCAGTACCATAACAAGGTAGATAAAGATAACAGCGATGCTCATCGCTCCCTCCAATCTTCACCACCTTTGACGAAGACAACCATTAGTAATGTGACCGCGAGGCAGAATCCGATATGATAAAGCAGCCCTACTGGCAGCCCTAAAACCAACTGCGGTGTCTTCCAGAACCAGAAATCGTTGTGAAGCAAGAACAGCAACACAATCAGGCAGTAGAACAACCATTTAGTTCGGCGTTTCATGAAGTGTCTCCTTTTTCTGCCAATTATAGTAGAAAATAGCAGCACTTGCAACTACTACTATTCCATGAATCCAGACGAATTGTATACCGGTAGGCGCGAAAAAGAGGATAAACGCAGCGATAAAGAGCATACCGCGCGCTGATAGTGATAATTTGTTAAAGAGGTAACCAGCGATAGCTGCTGCAAAGACAATCGTCCCAACCAACGTTAGAGAGAAATTCCCTAAAACTGTCCACACCTCTGGCGTCCCACCATCGGCGCGCAGCCAGAGCAAAGCCGGTCGTAGCACAAACGCGTAAGGTAGGGCAAAACCGACAAGAGCGAATCTGAATGCTGCAAACCCTGTCGTCATTACCCCCGAACCTGCGATAGCAGAGGCAGCGTACGCCGCCAATGCCACTGGCGGTGTCACCATTGACATCATCCCAAAATAGAAAATAAAAAAATGCGCTGCGAGTGGAACAACCCCTAAGTCCAGAAGCACAGGTCCTACCAAAATAGCCATCAGGAGATAGCAGACTGATGAAGGCAACCCCATTCCCAAGACAATCGTTGAAACCATAAGAAAGAATAGTGCCAACATTAGGTTCGTCGCTGCAAGCGGTAAGAGTGTTGACGGCAACTTGCCACCGATGCCGGTCAACGTTACCACACCTAAAATGATACCGACACATGCTGCTGCTGCGATCAGCGAAACACCACTCTGCGCTGCCCGTTTACAAGGCGAGATCAAGAAGTCCACGCCTTTTAACAAATCTGGAACCCTGATACGTGTCTCTGTCGTAGCATCCCGCTTGCCCATCCTCCGTCCTAAATAGTTCAATAGGCTTATAGCAACAACCACCAATAAACTCCAACTCACTGCACGGAACGCCGTAGCACCCATTAACAGAAACCCAATGAGCGTAACAAATGCAGATAGAAAGATGCCGCCTTGTACCGTCAAAATCTTTCTGCCTTCCGTCTCTTGCTCATCATCGTGTGCTTCGTCAGGTTCGGGGTTACAAACCCCTCCTACAATGTGTCTACGACTTCTCGCAGCAAAGTGTACCATGCACAGCATCCCTGTGTAGTAAAGGATTGCTGGTAGGAGTGCTGCCTTGATAATTTCCAAATAGGTGACGGCAGGTTCGACGATTTCCAGCATCATATACGCCGCTGCTCCCATGATAGGTGGGACCAATGCGCCACCAGAGCTCGCCGCAGCTTCAATACCGCCCGCCATCGCCGATGGAAACCCAGATCGCTTCATCAATGGAATCGTAAACGTACCAGTCGTTGCTGTGTTCGCGACAGCGGAGCCTGACAACGATCCCATCATACCGCTGCTCAGCACTGCGACTTTCGCTGGTGCTCCGACACTCGAACCGAATACGCGCCTCGCCAAATTCAGGACATAACCGGTTGCTCCGGTACGTTCCAGCAATGTGCCAAATAGCACAAAGAGAAACACATAAGTGAACATCACCCGTAGCGCGATCCCGAATGTGCCTTGGCTATGTAAAAATGTTTGGCTAATGATACGTTGAATGGAGTACCCGCGATGTGGAAATAGCCAATCCGGCATAAACTGTCCAAAACTGGCATAAAGGAGAAATGTGAGAGAGAGCAGTGGAAGCGTCACACCGATAGAACGGCGCGTCGCTTCTAAGATTAGGATAAGCCCGAACCCACCGACGATGTAATCCAGTCGCAGTTCCGCCCCTGCTCGTTCACCGAGAGGTTTACCATCTAACCAGAAGCCTTGAAAAACTGGCTCTGTCTGAACCACAACGTAGCCGAAGCAGACAATCACCCCGCCTATCAGCAAGACATCGAGTAGTTGGAAAGCGCGGTGGTCAGCAAAACGTTGATGCACAGGGTAATTTAAAAATACTACTATTAACCCGAACATCGCGAAGAGTGCTAACTCAGTTTGTGGCGCGAGTTGCGGGTAGTTAACCTCGGCTAAGATAAAGAAACAGAGCAGTACTGAAACTGTGGGAAAGATGATATTTTTTACTTTTTGTTCCAATAGATTAAACCGAATCTGTTTTCTGGGTTGAAGCGTCCAGATACTACTGGTAAGAAACGCGCAAAACCACAAGCAGTGAACTGTCTAAACTTTATTAAGTGTAGCAAAAAATGAGGGAAAGATTCAAGGAAAAAGGCAGGATTTATGCCGAGTCGTCTTTATAAGTATCAAGCTGCTCTGGTGTTCTGTTTGTCTTCTGGACAGTTCTTTTAAACACAGCATAAAGATACCAAAAAGCAGGCACTAACAAAACACCACCGACACCTAATATAATCAAGGTCGAACGCAGCACAGTATCCGGTGCAGCTACATTTGAAAAGGTTAAATTCGGCGTGACAAGATATGGATACTGTGCCAGTCCCCATCCAAAAACAATCAGCGTAACCTGTATTGGAACAAGGATACACGCAAGCCGAAATTGACGCTTCCAAATCGTCCAGATTGCCCACAGCGCCACAGCACCCGTCAAAATATGAAATGGGATCGACCAAGGTGCCCCACCGAGTCCACGCCGAATTGCTGGCGCGCCTTCATCTGAAATGCGAAATGCACAATTGCCACAGGCGGACGATTTTCTCGTGGCACCTCTTTGAGTCCCATAATCTCGGCATTGAAGTCGGAATGTGCGAGAAAACTGAGTGCCTTCGGAATCTCCAGTGCGTAGCGGGTCTCTTCAGCTTCTTCGTTGGGAATACCACCAATCCGTAATGGAGCGCCGCGCTCGGTTTCCCACTGTGCCTCCATTGCAGCGAGTTTAATAGGCTGATACTTAGCAAGTCGCTTAGCACTGATGTCTCCCGAAATCGGTTGGAAGAGCGCGAACACGCCGCCAACACTCAATGCAATGGCGAATGCCCGACGATGGAAAAGGTTATTCGGATCACGTCTGAGAAAATAGGCGTGGATGCCAGCCACTGCAAATCCGACAGCGAGAAAGGCAGCAATAGTCATGTGCAACGCCTGGCTGAATGAAGAGGGATTGAGCATTGCCGCAATCGGATCAATGTTTGTTACTTTACCATCGACAATCGAAAAGCCGGTGGGTGTATTCATCCACGCATTTGCGGTGACAACGAAGATACCGGAAAACGTACCACCGAGGAGTACCATCATACCAGCGAACCAGTGGGCATATTTTGGGATGCGGTCCCAACCGTAGAGGTAAAGCCCTAAAAAGATCGCTTCAAGGAAAAACGCGAAACCTTCCAGTGAAAACGGCATCCCGATGATCGGACCAGCGTAAGCCATGAAATTGGGCCACAACAAGCCGAGTTCAAAAGATAAAACGGTGCCAGAGACAGCTCCAACAGCAAACATTATAGCCGTCCCTTTTGCCCACTGTTTCGCCAGTCTTAGGTAAACTTCCTCTCGCGTTTTGAGCCAGAGTCCCTCCGCAATCACCATCAACAGCGGCATTGCGATACCGACTGCTGCAAAAATAATGTGAAAGGCGAGGGACATCGCCATCTGTGCCCGTGCTGCCAACAAATCTGTCATGAGATAAGTCTCCTTCATGCATCAGCTGCACACCAGTGAGCGAGCACAGGCACCCACCCTATTTATGGTGAAACTTATAATGAAGTGCACACCAAAGAGTAAGCGAGGTTAGGAAACCTCGCCTACCACGTTTAGGTATGCCACGGTTCAAGACCAAGGAGTTTTTCCCCTAAAGGTGTCAACTCAGCTGTTTGCCCGTGGTAATGTTCCTTTTCTTTTCCTTCTTTGCCAAGCCCTGTTAACCGTTCGCGCCACCCAGTAATCCGATGTTCACGCGACTCTGAGTTGCCGTTCGTTGGCGCCGGGGACATCGTGATGTATTGTGCCATCCGAGGACGTTCGGCGGAGTTTGGACTACTACCGTGTGGCAAAGCGCTGTGCCAGATAACCAGATCACCGGCTTTCCCCGCAACTGGAACCGCTTCGGCTTGGTATTCTCGGACCACTTCTCGTGGATTCGCATCAGCAGGTAGATCCTTTAACCACGACTCCAACTTCCGATGGAATCCCGGAATACACGTAAATGCCCCCTGATTGCCCGGTGTATCCGCCAGATACAGGACACCTTGCACCTTTAAACGCACCGGCATATCGTCCAACGACATATCCCAATGCAGATAAGGACCAGTGAACTGCCAATCCGGACGCTCAGGTGGATTCATGCTCGCGCGATCAAAACTCACCCAAAGCTTCTCTGTGTCCCATATCTCTGTAAAAGCCTGATGTACACGCGGATATTGGCGGTTATTCCAGAGTGCTTGGTGCTGATAAATCTCCACCATAATGCTTTTACGCGGTGGATCCGGATACCAACTGTCTGGATCGTCACGATCCATTTCAAGAAAATCCCAAACGGCTTGTTCCGCAGCGCGGCAGTTTTCAAGAGGCACCGCTTCTGGCACAACAACGTAGCCGTTCTCTTCCCAAAATTCTAAGGCTTCTGCATCAAAAACTGGCATGTGTCTCTCCTTACCAATTGGCTCGGTTTCAAACTGTTCTACGAACAGAGAAACACGTGATTGTCTGAAAATTAATGTAATGTTAAGAGAATACCACAAAATATTCAGAGAATCAAACTTTTTAACCTATATGCCAGCGTTATTTGATAGCCCTTGCAGACACAGATAAAATCGGAAATTTCCAGCAGAAAACGCTACAATGAAAAAACGATAAAGGTAGGAAAGGGTTTACACTCACATTAATAATAGCACAATGGAAACTGCGGATACGACCCCAGATAACCGAAAAATATTCTTGCTACCAATTTAGGTTTGTGCTAAAGTATGGACACTTTCAAATGGACAAAACTTCGCGAATATTGAGGCAAAGGAGAGTCCGAATGCTTAAAGCAGGATTTATCGGTGCAGGGGGACGCAGTCAAGGCGCACATTATCCAAACGTTAACCGTCTCGAAGATGATGTTGAGATGCTCGCAGCGTGTGAATTGGACGAGGAAAAACTCGCGCAAGTCGCACAGAAATACGAGTTTCCACACACTTACACAGATCACAGGAAAATGTTGGATTCTCAAGACTTAGACATCGTCTATTGCGTGATGAACGAAAAGTGGATTTTGCAGCCTGCCTTGGATTGCCTGAATGCAGGCAAGCATCTGTTCATTGAAAAGCCGCCTGGCGCAAACAGCGACGAAACTCAACAATTACTCGAGGCAGCAATTGCCAACGATGTCTACTGCATGGTAGGTTTTCAGCGTAGATACGCCGCTGTTACACGTGAAGCGATGCGGCGCGTCGCCGAAAAGGGGCCTGTTACATTAGCTGTCACCACCTTTAACAAGCAAATGATTGGGCGGAACCGAGAATTTACGACAACCCTTTGGAACGATGTCTGCCACGTCGTCGATCTACTCCGCTATATGGCAGGTGGCGAGCCAGTGGAAGTCACAGCACACCGAGATACATTCGACGCCGAACAACGCAACTTCTACACTGCCTTTGTTCGTTTTGATAACAATGTTACAGGTGTGCTCTTTGGGAGTCGCGCATCGGGCGGGCGCGTGCTACGCTCCGAATTGCACGGTGTCGGCATCGGTTGTTACATGAAAATCCCTGAAGAAATCGAAATCTATGAGGATAACGACAGAAGTGTTATGGGAGGTTGGGAAGTTGACGGTGTTGATCAGCGCGACTCAGCAAACTATGAAGGCGTGCTGACCATGCATCGCCACTTTGTCGATTGCGTCCGCAACGGGAAAGTTCCCCTCACAGACCTTCGTGATGTCATCCACTCTATTCACTTTGTCGACCAAATAGAAGGTCCTTTACCTGATTAACCCATTCGCGTATCCTTGGGCAAACATCACAAATTGGAGACCTAAGCCATGCTTGACGAAAGACATCTACAACATCAGCTTACTGACGAACAACGCTGTGCTATGAACGAAGATGGATACTTCATCGTTGAAAATGCCCTCCCGCCAGATCTCGTCGAACGGCTCGAAACACGGGTGGACAATATCTATCAAGCACACCTTGATGCTGGCTACGATCCATATAGTAAAAATCAACTGACTGCGCATAACAATTTCTTTTACCCGAACTTCCTCGGCACAGATCAGGTTTTCGTGAATATTTTGGACTGGTATAAAACGTTTCCGAAGGTCTGGGGCATTTTGGGGTGGAACATCTACTCTTATCACAGTCATTTTATCATTACACCACCACGTCCAGAAGAAGTTCGTGGCAAGCCCACCCCGCTCGGTTGGCATCAGGATAGCGGACGTGTTAACTTTGAAATGGAAAGTTCACCGCGACCGCGTCTCTCCGTTAAAGTTGTATTTTGGTTATCTGACTGCTCAGAGCCTGGACGCGGGAATTTTTACATCATTCCAGGAAGCCACCTATGGAATAAACTCGAGGATCGTCCGACAGACGGCTCACTTCCTAAAGGCGCAATACCAGTCTGCTGTAAACCCGGGGATGCCGTCTTCTTCGATCGGCGGCTATGGCACTCACGCAGCGAAAACGATTCGGATATCACCCGCAAGGGCCTCTTTTACGGATATGGTTATCGATGGCTACGGAGTAAAGACAACATGACCATTCCGCACGAGATGTTCGAGCGAAACGACCCAATTCGACAGCAGCTCCTCGGCGGTGGGACGGATGCAAATGGACACTTTACACCCAAGGATGTAGATGTGCCTTTGAAGGTATGGCTTGAAGAACATGGCATTCTTCCGAATTGAGGGACAAGGGTATCGAAGAACGAAATAGCATTACGCTGAACGCAGTTTTTCTTGACACTCACAAGCGATTGGCGTATAATTTCGGTAACAATATTTTTCGGCAAAGCTGTAAGCCAAAAATTTGTGATAAAAGACTTGTGGAGGCACAACGTGATATTTCTAACGCGGTTTAATGCGAGCGTCTGGGCTGCTATCCTCATGACAGCCCTTATAATTCCAGCAGCTTCAGGGGAGGAAGCAGTGACAACGCCAGATACGCTAAAAGTGGGGATGATCGCCCCAGACTTTACACTGAAAGATGAAGAAGGTGTCGAGCGGAATCTCAGTGACTATTTAGGTGAAAAGAGTGTCGTTCTCGCCTTTTATCCCAAAGATTTTACGGGTGGCTGAACAGCCGAACTCAACTCGCTCCGTGATAGTCTGAGCGAGATAGAAGCAACCGATAGTGTTCTTTTCGGCGTGAGTGTTGATTCCGTCGACTCACACAAGCGGTTTCGTGCAGAGCAAAAATTTGGTTTCTCTTTATTGGCGGACACCGAATTTAAGGTAAGTACGCAGTACAGCGGTATTATCGAAAATTTCAAAGCGTCAAAACGGACAACTTTTATTATTGATAAGGCAGGATACATCCGCGCCATTGATACGGAAGTTAACACCAAAACACATGGCGAAGATGTTGTTGCATTGCTGAAAGAGGTGCTGCCGAAGGTAGAGGTTGGACAAACCGCACCAGATTTTATTGCCGTTGACGGTAATGGCGAAACGCACCAACTCAGTGAAGTCTATCAGAACAAGAACGTTGTACTCGCGTTCTATCCGCGCGACTTTGGACGTGGCTGAACGGCACAAGTTTGCTCGCTCCGTGATGAGTCGAGTAGTTTTGCCGAATACGATGCTCAGATTTTTGGTATCACTGGAAACGACGCCGATTCCCACCAGAAATTCTCCGAAGAAAATCAGTTGAATTTTCCTCTTTTGGTAGACACGAGTCGCAATCTTGCGCTTTTATATGGAGCGACGAATGCCCCAGACGGAAGCATCAAGCGTTTAGCGATTATTATTGATAAAGAGGGAAAGATTCTGGAAATTGATAAGGAAATCAACGCCAGCACACACGGTGCTGACTTAGTCATTTTCTTTAAAACGTTGGAAACGTCAAACTAATTGATGACGCATAGGCCCCTATCGACAATTACGGCACGGTTGGCATGGAGCATCTCTGTCGTATTTAGCCCTTTTTTGGTACCAATTGCGACAGCTATCGGAGTCGTCCAAACACATGCAGCACCTCAAGACATCCCCCGATGGATAGGGATTATCGTGCTATTTGTTACCGTGTTACCAGCCCTGTCGATAGCAACAATGGTTCGGTTTGCTAAAGTCAGCGATTTACACCTGAAAAACAGAGAGGAAAGGTTCCTACCTTTATGCTGTACGCTTGTTAGTATGATTGTAGGGACCTTTCTATTGTACCAGCTCGGTGCCGCACGTGAAATCGTCTGGGCAGGCATCGCTTATATCGCAAACAGTATCGTCTTTTTCGTAATTACCCTAATGTGGAAAATTAGTTTTCACAGCAGCGTTGCCACGGGATGCGTTACCGTCCTTGTGATGCTTGTTAATCCGCAATTTGGTTGGTTATTCTTGCTGATTCCGTTGATTGCTTGGGCACGAGTCTACCGGAAACGACACACACTTCTGCAAACCGTTGTCGGTGCTGTGTTAGCCGTTGGCAATACGGCACTCGTTTTGCACTTAGCGAAACTCGGCAGCCAAACTTGAAGTCCAGCGGAATCCTTTGAAAAACGAGTGAAACCGAGTTTCATGCTTTAATCTTGCTTCATTATAGCTGTTTTAATGGTGGCAGATTATCCCAATCGCATTCCAGGCAGAAATAGCCTTCTCTGCCGAGACGGCGCACACGACCACTACATTCAGGACAGCTTGTTACGTGGGGCAAGGCGGTTTCCTCGTTCGCTGGCGGAAACATAAGCAACTGTTCCAGCGGCAAATTCTGCTCCCTTTCTCTCATGAGTTCGAGTTGGACATTCTCTATTATATCCCGTGTATCCAGTTTAAAGGGTGCGGGCGAATTCCGAGTGAGATTAATAAAATCACTCCGGTAAACCCGAATTGTGTTGTCTTCCCGAACCTGTCTTATAAAAAGCGTATACTTATCCGGTGCCACCAAATAAGCTGCGGTATCTACAATGTATCTGCGCGGTTTGATTGCTATTTCATAACCGCGGTAGTGGAGGATGGAATGGCTGGCGTCAGGTTGTATCTGGCAAATCTCAAAAAGTTCGTGAGAACGCGAGGCAGAAAGAAGCAACGCATACCGACGACAAGGATACTGTGTGAGGTACTCAAAGGGCAGGAAATTTTGTGGCTCAGCACTATTCCGGAGGAACGTAACAAAGGTCGCATAGGCACTTTCGGTGGCTTCTTGCAAGATTAACTGGCTCAACCTTTGACGCCGCGTTGCAGACGCCATATCGGCAGGCTCAAATTCCCGCGAGTAAAATTCAAGTTGAACATCAACATCAATAGACTGATTTCCAGCATTGATTCGCTGTAGACGTTCCACCGGCTGATCCGCGATTTTAAGAACAAAAGGTAACATAGCAACCCAGGACACTCCTTAAACTTGGGATGTAATAAGTTTAACACACATTTCGATTTTTGTCCAGTCAATTATGATGGACTTGCGTTTAACTGATGTAAGCAAGATAGGATTCCGGCTTTGGTAGCGTACAGGGCTATTTATGGTGGATCCTATAATTACTTATACACGCCGCACCGGCGAGATTTTTTTCGGACACCTCAACTTGTTGGGGATAGCGCATTTGTCCCGAACAAGTTCGGGTATCCAGATGTAAACTTATTTACATAATCCACCATAGTTTTCGATTCCGATCTCAGTTTACGTTGGCAGATGTTAAGGTTCTTACGCAATGTCGCGAGCACAGCTCGCTCCTACAGCGGTAGGCGAGGTTTCCTAACCTCGCCTCTTTAGGGTGTCCAATTAATTCTAAACCTTACCATAAATGACCCTGGGTAACACAGATTTAGGGTTGTATCTTTTTTAGTGTTATGCTATACTAATTCAATCAGCAATAACCAGAAAGGACACAGATTATGTCAGGACATTCTAAATGGTCTACAATTAAACACAAAAAAGCAGCGAACGATTCCAGACGCGGTAAACTTTTCTCAAAGCTGATTAAGGAAGTTACTGCGGCGGCACGTATTGGTGGTGGCGATGTGGATATGAATCCACGGCTCCGTACCGCAATCGCGGCTGCACGGTCAGGCAACGTTCCCAGTGACAATATTGAGAAAGCTGTTCTTCGTGGCACTGGTGAACTCGAAGGCGCTACCTACGAAGAAATCCTCTATGAAGGCTATGGACCGGGTGGTGTCGCAATGATGATAGAGGTCTTAACCGACAATCGCAATCGAGCCGTCGCGGCGGTACGACACGCCCTCACCAAGCATGAAGGCAGAATTGGGGAACGTGGGTGTGTTGCTTGGGCCTTCGATAAACGCGGGCTGATTGTTGTGACGTCCGATAGTATCGAAGAGGAAGAGCTTTTCATGATTGCGGTTGAAGCGGGTGCTGAAGATGTCACGGCTTCGGAGACTGGCATTGAAATCCTTACACCATTTGAGATGTTTGATAGCGTTCTAACAGCAGTCCAAGAAACTTCAGCAAATATTCAACTCGCTGAAATCAGCATGATTCCGCAGAATACAGTGAAACTTGAAGGGAAAGAAGCGGAACGGATGCTACGGCTTATGGACGCTCTCGATGATCTTGATGACGTCCAGAAGGTCTACGCCAACTTTGATATCCCCGACAGCCTATTAGAAGCAGCAGCTTAGGTGCAAAACACAAGCCGAGCCGATTCAAGCAGGTATATTGCATAGAATTACCTCACCTCAATCATGCAGCGGATGCGCTTGGGTTTTGCCATGCGCGTTTCCATAAAGCACTTCAACGCTATGGCAAATATCAGTAGTAGCGACTGTTCACATCCTCCTAAAGGACTGTTAGCATGATTTCTTATATCAAAGGGGTTCTCGCCCATAAAGACACAAAACAGGTTACAGTAGATGTAAATGGTGTTGGGTACGCTGTTGATGTACTACCGAGAATCCAAACAGACTTACCACCCATTGGTGATGCGGTTACTTTCTACATACACTATCACCAAAATCGCGATAACAAGATTACTCTCTACGGATTCATCTCAAGAGATGCGTTAAAAGTCTTTGAATTGGCACTGACTGTCTCAGGTGTAGGGCCGACACTCGCGCAAAACATCGTTGCGAGATTGTCCCCGCTACAATTCCAACGTGCCATCCATCGTGGAGATATCGCTGCGCTGACGCGAGTTCCACGTTTAGGCAAAGAACTTGCTCAGGTCATGATCTCCAAACTGAAAAAGAATATCACAAAAATGACATTCGAAGGCGCCGCTGACATCGAAAACATTGTGTCTCTGGATGCGGAAGTGATCGAAATGCTTATCAACCTCGGTGCCCCAGAACTCCAAGCGGAAAAAGCTGTTGAAAAGGCACAAAAAATTCTGGGACCTTCTGCAAAACGAGAAGACATAGTGCAACATGCGCTTCGCTATGTTCAAAATTAATCCTCTTCCCGAACGTAAGTTAATGCAACGCTGCCAAATAGGCGAATTCATCTGAAAATAACAAGGTTCCTGAAACCTGTTGAAACAGGACAAAAAAATGGATAATCACGATTCTCGGATGCAGGACTTAGCAATTGAAGAGGATGACTTTGGGTACAGTCTCCGCCCGGAAGCACTCAGCGAATTTATTGGACAGGAGAGAGCCAAAGAACAACTCCGTATCCATATTGAAGCCGCTAAAAAACGAGGTGATGCGCTGGAACACGTTCTGCTTGTTAGTCCACCGGGTCTTGGAAAGACGACGCTTGCAAAGATCATTGCTAATGAAATGCAAACCAACTTTAAACAAGCAATCGGCCCTGTTATGGAACGACTCGATCTTGCTTCAACTTTGACGAATCTCGAGAAAAGTGATATTCTGTTTATTGACGAAATTCATCGAATGAAAGGGTATGTGCAAGAATCACTCTATCCAGCAATGGAAGACTATCAACTGGACTTAGCCATTGGACAGGGACCGGCATCGGATGTTGTACAAATCTCTATTGCCCCCTTTACCCTTGTTGGTGCAACAACACGTGAAGGCTTGCTCGCTGGTCCCTTTCGTGATCGCTTCGGTATTCGCATACACCTTGATTATTACGAGGCAGAAGATATTCAACAATCCATTCGCATCAATAGTGGAAAACTCGACATTAAGATAGACGAAAAAGCAGAATACACATTAGCCCGGCGTTCGAGAGGTACAATGCGAATCGCTAATAAGCTACTCGCAAACGTCAGGGATTATGCCCAAGTCAAAAGTAACGGCGTGCTTTCACATGAGATTGCAGAGGAGGCACTTGAATTCTTCGGGATTGACGAACGCGGATTAGACGCACAAGACTACGCCTATTTTCAAACACTGATTGAGAAATTCAATGGACGTGCGGGGCTTAAGGCACTCGCTGTCGCTCTTAGCGAAGACGAACGCACTATCTCAGAGGTTTATGAACCCTACTATATCAAAGAAGGGTTTTTGATGCTGACACCGGGCGGGCGTGTGGCAACTGATTCCGCTTATGAATACTTCAATTATCCTGTCAATCCCCAAATATCACTATTCTATTAGTCGCAAACTGTACTTCGCCGCATCCGATAATTATGAAACTTACAGATTTCGATTACCACCTACCTCCTGACCGGATCGCGCAAAATCCCCTTCAACAGCGTGATGCATCACGACTCTTGGTAGTTGATCGCGGCACTCACACGTTTCACCACACCCGATTTTCGCAGATTGGAGAATACTTGCCGGACGCTGCACTCTTAGTGTTGAACGACACAAAAGTGATACCAGCACGGCTAATTGGAAACAAAAGTGGAACAGGAGGAAAGGTAGAATTACTGCTTATTCGTGAAAAAAAGACAGATATCTGGGAGACACTGGCGAAACCACAGCGGAATCTCCGAATCGGGACACAAATTGTATTCGGAAATGGTATTCTAACAGCAGAAGTAATCGCGAAGTTAGATGATGGGTACTGTATTGTCCGTTTCAACTATAAAGGAACATTCTTAACCATTCTCGCGGACATCGGCATGATGCCGCTACCGCCATACATTCGTCGGGCACCAAATGCTGAAGATAAAGCACGTTATCAATCAGTTTACGCTGCTACTGAAGGCGCAATCGCTGCCCCGACAGCAGGACTACATTTCACACAAGAATTACTGGCGGAACTGAAAGATAATCGGATAGAAACTGCAACGCTAACACTGCACGTTGGACCTGGAACATTCCAACCCGTGAAAGTGGAAGATATTCAGACCCACAAAATGCACGCTGAATATATCCACCTTGCTGAAACAGAAGCCAACCGCATCCGTTCGGAGCGAGAGGCAGGTGTGAAAATTATTGCTATTGGGACCACGGTAGTGAGAGCCTTGGAAACCGCTGGCATAACAGGTACTGTTCACCCTTACAGCGGTTATAGCGAACTTTTCATCTATCCCGGTCACCGATTTAATGCGGTAGATGCCCTGGTTACCAATTTCCATCTACCTAAATCAACCTTACTTATGCTTGTGAGTGCCTTCGCTGGGAAAGACTTAATTCAGAGAGCGTACCAAGAAGCACTCCAGCACAATTACCGTTTTTACAGTTATGGCGATGCCATGTTGATACTTTAAATAAAGAGAAGGAGAAACTTTATGGACCAGATAATGGGTTTGCTTGTTCCGTTTATTGCGATGGGTGCAATTATGTACTTCCTCTTATGGCGACCGGAACAAGCCAAACGGAAAAAACATCAGAATATGCTGGAAAATCTATCCAAAGGTGATGAAATTGTAACCAATGGCGGATTGCACGGCAAAATTCTGGGTCTGAGTAACGATAAGAATATTATTCTCATCACTGTTGGAGAATTGAACAACCAAGAAGTAAAAGTTCAAATCTCACGGAGTGCCGTCGCTTTTCTCAAGAAGGGTGGCGAACTTATTGAAGGTGAATAGGACTGAATCCGTTTCAGCGATAAGGAGACTCAGCACCCCTATAAACCGGGTTGCACCCATAACTGGTAGCCAACCCCTTTAGGCGTTACGGACACGATGCTATCGTGTTCTGCGAGCATCAGTACATCGTTATTATACATTTGCACGCGTGCCGTTTTTTTGCCATCTACGGTGCGCGTGATATCGAGAACAACAGCGTCCGCATCACGCGATCTATAGAGGCAGATTGCCTCTCCTTCCGTAGGCGTTTCGTGAGTACTCCCCGTATTCACATCCGAATCATCCGACAAGACTTTTTCCCAAATTCTGAGGTGCGTTTCGTGTTCGGCTGCTGTCTCCCCCGCATCCAGAATCACCGCCGCCGATTCCGAATGAGATTCCACCTTGCACACGGCGACTTCAATCCCACCCTCTTCTGTAAGCATCTCATAAGTTGTGTGATGTGGAATATGCGCTACACATGCCTCATCTTGGAAAACATCTGGACGATCCCCCAAAACGCCGTATGCTTTGTTCCCGTTATGTCCTACCGACAAGATACAATGCCCACTCAACGCAACGAGGGCAACTTCGGTATCATCGGTGTGGTCAAAGAAAGTTGAGTGGGGAGTTAGCGTAAGAATTCCGAAATGGAGTTTGGTGATCCCCATTTCGCCGGGCTTTACAATTTCGGTATAGCCCTCGGTGGGAGTGTAGTTTTTACGCACCGACATCGGATTGAAAATTGGAGAGGTGTTCAACGAGACTTGCTAAAGGTAAACCGACAACATTGAAATAGCAGCCCTCAATGCGTCTAACGAAAGCGGCACCTCGTTCTTGGATTCCGTATGCGCCAGCTTTATCTGCTGCTTCGCCGGTAGCGATATAGTCATCAATTTCGGTCCTATGCAGGTTCCGAAAATAAACCTGTGTTGTTTCTGTCCAAGCAATAGTGCGTTCTGTTAAAGCGTCAACTAACGCCACGCCTGTTACAACCTCATGAGATGTACCACTGAGCTGCGTCAGCATCACCATAGCATCTTCATCATCAGTTGGTTTACCGAAAAGTTTTCCATCTAAAGATACCAACGTATCCGCGCCGATAATCACGCCTTCGTTGCAATGTCGCGCAACTGTCTTCGCCTTGAGTAAGGCAAGTTCACGCGTTACCTCATCCACCCGTTTGTCTGCATATCTGCTGTGTGGCGGTTCAGGGACATCACTCGGCCGTATCTCAAACGTCAGCCCAATCTGGGATAATAATGCAGCACGTCGAGGGGACGCAGAGGCTAATACCAGACGCAAGGGTTTTAAAGTCGGTTCGCTCACTTGTATTCTATTTCAGGCAATACCAACATGTATTCTGTTCTTCGCGGGTTTGCAACAAATTCGCTCGCTTCAACTCTCTGATGCCGTTCTCAATCTCGGTTTTAGAAAAACCAATTTTCTGAAGAAGCGGATCACGGTCCGGTATGCTAAACCAGTCCGGCTTGTCGGAAGAACGATATTTTTTCTTCAAAACCTCTAACGCATTGTACAGGCGCAGGGTTTTGACGGGCAACCCAACAAGTGGGTTAATTTTAGCGAAGGATTGAATTGATTCATTCGGCATCGCTTCAGTCCATATATTAACAGTATTTTCCATATTTTACATAACGTATGTTTTTGAGAATGGGTTACAAAAAAGCGACCGCACCTGTCTTTTCACACAACGGTGTTGCGGTGTGTTGTGCCACGCTGACTTCAATACACTGCATTTGACAACGCTTCTCGCTTATGTTAGACTCTACAAAACTGTCAGTATAGGACATTGCGATATTGCTTCCTACCAATGAAAACCGTCTATCAGGACGTTCTGTCCTTCTCGGTATCTGTTTCGTTATTGTTATATGTTGCATCGTCTCTTACGCAGAATTAGTAATCACCTACATCCAAATTGGGTTTTTACAACTGCCGCCTGCGGTTATCGGGCTGTTCTTCTTTTTGGTCTTAGGGAATCGGTTGCTCGAAAAACTAAAGCGTCGATTTGGGCTGTCACCGCGGGAATTGATGGGCATCTACTGTATGATGCTGGTTGCCTCAATGATCTCATCGCGCGGCGTGATGGAAAAACTCATTCCCGCACTCATTGCAGTTAACTACTTTACCAACGAAACTAACAGTTGGGACACCCTCTTTTTTCCACATATCAAGCCGTGGCTAATTCCATTTTCGCCGGAACAAAAAGGGCAAGCAGCTGTTGCTATCAGTTTCTATGAAGGCACGGAGACGGGTGACGCGATTCCATGGCGGGCATGGATAGAACCATTATTCGTATGGGGCCTGCTTGTCTTCTTAGTATTCACAGCATTTCTGTGTCTCGCTGCAATTTTACGAAAACAGTGGATCGAAAATGAGAAACTGACATTTCCATTAGTTTCACTTCCACTTGAGTTTGTACACGAAGGACGTGGTTTTCTTAGAAATCGTCTCATGTGGTTGGGGTTTGGACTGCCTACCCTTATCTTCACCTTAAACGGTCTTCATGAAATCTGGCCCCAAATTCCGAGTATATCGCTGCGGTACATACTCAACCAATACTTCACGGAACGCCCTTTCAACGCCATCTTCTACACTCCGATTTTTCTCTCCTTCGCGGCGGTAGGTTTTTTCTACTTATTGCCGACACAACTGCTCTTCAGCCTATGGTTCTTTTTCTTACTCACACGGCTTCAGGATGTCGTCGCGGCGATGCTCGGCTTACGGGTAAGTGGGATGCCGCTCTACCCAACCCGACTCTATTTGGGTTACCAAGTCGCGGGTGCTTATGTTGTGCTGGTAATTTCGTTTATCTATATGGGACTTCCACATTTCAAACGCGTGTTTCATCAAGCGTTTACTACAAATAAAGCGGATGACACGACGGAACTTATGTCTTACCGAACGGCGGTCTGGGGACTCATTGGCAGTATGGTTTTGGCAATAGGGTGGTGTTACGCAGCAGGACTGAATTTGGGGTTTGCTGCATTCGAGATAGTTGTTTATATCTGCATCATAGCGGTGGTAATGGCGCGTAGTACAGCTGAAGGCGGACTGCTAATGACAGAAACATCGTTCCGACCAATTGATCTCTATCAACTCATCGCAAGCAAAGCAACACTGGGAGCACCAAGCCTTACCACACTCTCGTTCTTTGACGCTATCTTCACTCGCGACCAACGCGGATTAATTCTTACCGGTTTCTTAGACGGCTTAAAAATCAGAGAGCGGGTGGGAATGTCGTATCGTTCGCTCTTGGGGGTGCTTGTGTTAGGTAGTACGCTGGCGTTCTTATGTGCGGCTGCTCTCCACTTATGGCTCCCTTATACGCACGGTGCAAATTACATGTATAGCTACACCTACCGAGGAAACCCGCTGTGGGCATTTCAGGACAACGTTGCGGCGATGGAAGGATTAGGGACGGACCTACGTACAACAGGAGGGCTCTTTTTCGGTATGGGGGCGCTTGTGACAACCGGATTGGTCATTCTGAGGATGCTATACTGGTGGTGGCCCCTACACCCACTTGGGTATGCGCTATCCGCTTCGTGGACGCTTATCGTGTTCTGGTTTCCGGTTTTCATTGCGTGGAGTATTAAGATGCCGGTCCTACGTTACAGCGGCATTCGACAATACCAACGCCTTCGTCCTTTCTTCTTAGGCATGGTGTTCGGGGAGTTTAGTATGGCAGTTGTGTGGACGCTCATCAGTTGGGGAACGAATGTGCCGGCACCGTTCTTTCCATGGCCGTGAGCATCCCATTTCAATGGTTTACGCAGCACTTCGATTGCGCGCCGTGACTTCCCAAGTCCCCCGACAATACCCATCAGTATCTACGACATAATAAAACGGATGGAGCGCAACACAAGGGCAGATATGCGTCGGACAAACGTAAATCTCTTGCCCAATGTACATTGGTGTGCTGTCAGGAACATCAATCGCCCAATGCTCCTCGTGCTGCTTGCCTACCTCAGCATCCTCAACATTCAAAATAATCCCGCGCGCGCCATCAGGATCTGCGGCGATGGCTTTATGACCTAAATCGAGGGTAATCCGATTTGGCGTAGGAATACTGATGATACGACTCAGGAGTAGTGCTGCTGGCGTAAAACCGAGATCAGGGAAGAGCGTTGTGTAACCGTAATCGTGGAAAATGAAAGTACCCGGTGATGCCTCTACACCTGAAGTCTTCGCATACATCGGAAATGTCGGTGTACCACCCATCACAATCAATGGCACTTCAAGCCCTTTAGCAGAAAGCCTATCCTGTATCTCTTGTGTCTGAGCGATGCTTTTGTTACAGGACGCCTGTCGCTCGGTTACATCTTCATCGTGGATATGCCCGTCGTAGACGTGTAAACCCCATGCCTGTAATCCGTCTGATGCTTCAATCTGGGCGTAGACATCAATAGCACCATCGCCAACCGGTATGCCGGTCCGATGCATGCCGACATCCAAGTCCAGCATAACCTTGACCGTTAAACCCGACTTCGCCACAGCCGATGAGAGTGCTGTTACTGCCTCTGAATGATCTACAACGACCTTGAAATCAGCATCCGGATAGGTCTGTTGTAATGCAACGAATCGGTTGATATTCGGTCCTACCATCTGATAGGCAATCAGAATATCCTCTATACCGTTTTGTGCCAACATCTCTGCTTCGCGCAGGGTCGCACATTTGTGTTTATAGATGCCAGCATCGCGTTCCATGGCGATAATCTCTGCGGTTTTATGCGTCTTCGCATGCGGTCTAAGCTTTGAAACATCTCCATCAACCATAGCAATAGCACATTCAATGTTCTGCTGAACCTGTGCGAGATAGACAACCAGTGATGGACTCGGTATAGTTTCAGCATTCTGAATACGGTACTTCTTATCCATAGTCTTACCCCTTCGCGTCAAGTCATAGATTGGAACAGAGGAAAACATCCTATATCCATTCTACACGACAAATCAAATAAGGTCAACTTTTTAGGCTATCAGTTGTCAGAAAAAGTCGCTCCTACAGGAAGATGGTAGTCAGTAGTCAGTAGTCAGTTGTCGGTAGTCAGAAAGAGTCGCGACTGAAAGTCGCTCCTACAGAATATTAGGGAGGGAAATAAAAACATTTAGCCTATCTGTTCGCGTCTGTTGAACTGATTCATGACAGTCAGGATGTCATCTTTGACAAAGGCTTCAACGGCATCAACCGCTCGGTCAATAGTAGGTTCGATTTCTATCTCTTCGATTTCCGAAAATTCCGTAAGAACATAATCGGTCAGATCACCGATCGGTTCACCGATGCCGATGCGTAGACGTGGAAATTCGTTTGTACCTAAGTGATGAATGATAGACTTCATCCCCTTTTGCCCACCATCGCTTCCTTTCTGTCGTATCCGAAGCACACCGATATCCAAATGAATATCATCGTAGACGATACAAAGTTGCGCGAGCGGCACCTCAAACCGATCCATCAGGGCAGCAACTGCGACACCGCTGTTGTTCATATATGTCATCGGCTTTGCGAAGACAACTGGGGTGTCATACCATGTGGTCTGTATAACAAGCGATCTGCAGATCGATGTCGGGGTGTGCCGAGATGCACGCGAATTGTTTTTCGTTTTTTCGTGGAGGGCATCAATTACGCGAAAGCCGACGTTGTGTTTGGTGTGTTGATAACGCATCCCAGGATTACCGAGTCCGACAATAATTTTCATTTTTTTTCACCGATAACCCAATTGTTACAAACCTCAATCGAAAAAATGCAGAGGCTGTGAGAGGTTAAGATGTCCGGCAAGTGTTTTCACTTGGTTCCCATCAATTAGAATCTGAACCTGTTTAATGTCATCAGGAAATGCATCAAAAACAGTTCTAAGAATCGCCATAACGGTTAGCCCCTCAGCGGTTGTACCACCGATGTGACCGTCAGCGATATGGTTCGAGAAATCCAAGTAGGCAGTCTGATCGCTGTCAATATAGACTTCGTTGAGAAGCGTACCACGTGGAATAGGATTTCTAAAGTTAGGCGGCGTCTCTTGGATAAGTGCTTTAACCACTTGGCCCAAGCGCTTGGTAAACTCCGTATGAAGTCGGCGTTCAATTTTGACAGGGACAAGCGTGAGTGCGGTTGGATCTATGAGGAATAAATTGATCTCTTGCGGCGGTGGCGGTGTATCTGAAGGGTTAGCAGCAACAGGCAACGGCGGTGGGGCAGTCGGAATAATAGTTTGCTTCGACTGATCAATCAGATATAGCGTCGCAATGAGAGAAAGCACAACAACAATAAGCGTTATTCCCCATATTACGAAAAGTCTCGAAAAACCAGCACTGCCGTTGTATTCCACTGTTTTGTCCCTGTTATGTATAGCGATTAGCGGTTAGTCGATAGCGATTGGCGATTAACGATTAGCAGTTAAAGCACAATCTAACAGATTATGCTACAAAGGGTTATACGTTATAAGCGTTAACGCTCAACCCGACCTACAAATTTATTTTCAAGTTTACGTTAAAAATTACTAAACTTTGGACAATTTTAAGAAATTATACATATCGCCCCGAAATCAACGGTATGAATGCCTTGTGGCATTCACCGGGGGCTAAAGAGGTGTGTTTCTGGTATTTCTATTCTCACTGCGAAGCAATATCGCCCCGAAATCAACGGTATGAATGCCTTGTGGCATTCACCGGGGGCTTCTTTTTGGCACATCCACGTTTATTTCTTTTTGAGTTGTGTTTGTGTCAGGAACTTTGAGAAAAATCGCGGATTCGGATGCACAGGCTAACGGTCTCCTATGCTACAAGTGTCCAAACTTTAGTACAAATTAGCGATTTAGGTTATATTATTGTTCTGAGACTGTTGCGGGAGCAGACTGATTAACAGAAGAAACATAGCGCTGAATAGCACGGGTGACTGCTTGGGCAACACTGGCAATATACTCAGGATTAGAGAGTTTCTCCAAATCTTCGACATTAGAAAGATAGCCGAGTTCCAAAACAACAGCCGGCATATAGATTTCAGACAGTGTGACAAGCGGCATCTCGGTAATCGTTACTGGGATTTCTGTTAGAAAATTTAGTTCCGCTTGCAGCGCAAACGCGAAGTCTCGACTCTGCTTCAAAAAATTAGCTTGAGCGAGGATTTTTAATCTCTGTCCTGCAGGAGCCTGCCCGACCATCCTTGGAAACCGAAGCTCTCCTTTGGGATTATTCAGATAAATCTTGACACCTTTCTCGTGCGGTGAAAAAGATGCGTTGCAGTGTAAACTGAGAAAGAGTTTCCCTTGATTCCGGTTAGCAACTTGAATACGTTCAAAGTGTGTTTTTTTGGTATCTCGCCGACGTGTAAGATAAACCTGCATCTCTTTCTGTTTACTAATTTGTTGAATCTGTTTTGCAAGCGCGAGAATAACATCCTTTTCAAGGAGTCCAGTGTTCCCTTCGCATCCTCGATCATCCGCGCCACCATGTCCCGGATCAATGATGATCGCCCAATTCTGAGAATCGGCTACCCCCGTAGGTATCAAAGCCCCCTTAGGTCTCATCTGAACCCTTCTCAGGCTCGGATTGTAGATAACTTCAACATCATTGAAAATCGGCAGAAGTTGCGTGAAGAAAGTGACAGGCACCATCGGCTGCTGTGCGATAATCATGGGAGGAGTGGAGAGCGTGACTATCTTTCCACCGGGATCAATAGTAACTGTCGGCTTGCCCATCTGCAAGCGAATCTGCTTGTTCTTTGTTCTGAGGGTAAGTCGTTTACGGGGGTAGTTATACTGATCCGTCATTGCGGGGTCAAAAACCTGTTTCACGGCATCAACGGAGAGGTAAACTTTCTCGTCCTTGAGCTGCGCAGGCACTTCCGCAATTATTTTTCCATCGACATCAATAAAACGGACATAGGGTTCTTGGGCGATACCTTTGAGTGCAATAGACCAAAGGAGTATACCGAAGAAAAGCGCGTAAACAGCTACAGAGCGTCTGTTCACGCGCGCTTCTTGTGGATTCTCAACATAGACAAAGTTATTCTTCTGCCCCGTCATCATCCTGCCGACGGGAAATAACTTCCGGTTCCAAAGGCTGTTCTTCAGCGACTTCTCCACCTTCCTCTTCGCCATCTTCAGCTTCTTCCTCAAGTTGGATACGGGGTTGGCTTACCATTGCGATAATCCGTTCGGACTCGTCCAGGACCTCAATTTCAGCATCAAGGTCTAAATCGCCCACATGAATAACATCACCGATATCTAATTCACTGACATTAACGGAAATTTCGGTAGGCAGTTGCATAGGTAGGCAATGAAGGGTTACTTGACGAAGCGGAGATTCGAGAACACCGCCCTCTTCAACACCGAGAGGGGTACCCACCAGAACCACCGGCACAGGGGAGGTTACAGGTTCATCCAGAGAAATTCTGATAAAATCAGCATGGACGAGCTGGTGTTTTTCTACCGGATCGCGTTGAATTTCTTTGATAATGACAATTTCGGTGTTACCGCCACCGATTTCCATATTAATGATAACGTTCTCACCGTGCGTGCGTAGGAATTGCTTGAAGATCCGCGCGTTGAGTTGAATCGCTAAGGTGTCTTGCGAGCGTCCATATAAGACAGCGGGCACTGCACCTTCACGCCGGAGTGCACGCGCGCGCTGTTTTCCGAAAGCGTCGCGTGGTTGAACTTCTAATTTTGCTTGTTGCATTTTTCTTGTCCATGCATCGTCGCGTAAGATGCGTTCTATAGTCCTATGAGCATCGCGCCATGTTCCATATCAAGAAGAGACGCGATCAAAAAATTTGTATTTAAAAAAAGAGACAGGGCGGGTAGGATTCGAACCTACGCATGCAGGTTCCAAAGACCTGTGC
>JAPPNJ010000086.1 GCA_028818705.1 Candidatus Poribacteria bacterium | reverse complement strand
ACATGCCCTTAGGCAACGCTTTTAGTCGTGTAACCATAACTTTGATAAATGTCAGGAGGGTTTTCGGTTCAATTGCCTTCTCAGAGTTGTGGAAGTCCTGAGTTGTTATAATAAAGTCAACAATAAAAAGGACGGATGTGGTATAATAGTAATCCACATTACGGGCTTTTGAGGCATCGGAGGAGCACTTTGATTACCGAAGCGCGCTTGGAGACAATTCTCAACCAATTTCACGCCCAGCGTATCCTTGTCATCGGCGATTTTTATCTTGATGCTTATTGGCACATAGACAAAACTCGGTCTATGCTGTCCCTGGAAACGCCCTGGCATACCAATCCTGTCGTCGAGCAACGCTATAGTCCCGGTGCCGCGGGAACAGTTACAAACAATCTAAAAGCGTTGGGTGTGGATGACGTCTACACACTCGGTGTAATAGGTGAAGATGGATTTGGCGGTACACTCCTTAGTTGTCTGCAAACAAACGGATGCCTTACCGATTTTATGGTACACGCACCAGATTGGGTTACACCTACCTATCTCAAACCGATACACCGTGGTTATGAAGGCGTGGAGACGGAGGGACCTCGGTTTGATATTGAGAACCAATCGCCGATGGTAGAAAGTGTTGAAACCACAGTTATAGAGTCACTGCAAGCCTGTGTTCTTCGTGTTGACGGCATAATTGTTGGCGATCAGATGCCGATTGAAAACTTAGGTGTTATCACGAACCGTGTGAGAGCGGAATTGGGCAGATTAGCGTTGGAGTATCCTGAAAAGATTTTTTTCGCCGACTCCCGCACACGGATTGGCGCGTATCGAAATGTGATTATTAAGCCGAACCGGTTTGAGGCAAAACGTGCTGTTCAGCGGGAATGGAGTGGACAGGAAGTTGACATTGAAGCAGCAAAACAGTGCGCTGTTACCCTCGCACAACGGACGCAAAATACGGTGTATATTACCCTTGGTGAAGACGGGATCCTTGTCTACTATAATGGAAAATTTACGCATGTCCCAGGCGTTCCTGTTGATAGCGAAATTGATCCGGTTGGGGCGGGTGACAGCGTTTCTGCGGGGCTTGTAGCAACACTCTGTAGCCTCCGTACTTCACAAGAGGACGCAGCTGTTGAAGCAGCTTATTTGGGGAATCTGGTGGCTTCGATTACGATTACCAAGATCGGGACCACTGGCACAGCGTCACCAACGGAAGTCTTGGAACGCCATAGGAACTACATAAACCTATGAATGTCTTTGAAGCAATAACCCAGCGCCGGAGCCATCGCGGAACATTTCAGAAACGCGCAATAGAGGTTGATGACTTTGAGAAACTCATTGAGGCTGCGCGATGGGCACCCTCACCGTTTAATGTCCAACCTTGGGAACTCGTGTTCATTCAGGATGCGGAGGGAAAATCTGCACTCGCAGATCTGACAGAGCACGCCGTCGTTGAACAATTCAAAGATGCCAAGTTTCTCGATGACAACAGTCGTTGGATGCGTCTCACGGAGGCAGAATGGCAGGAACAGGGTGATGGCGTGCTACTCGCGGAACACGTTACCTTACCAAAGCCACTGCAGGATGCTCCGGAAAAGCTATTGCAAGGATTATTGAAAAACGCCAAATCATTTACGCTTTTGGGGCATTTAGGGGCAGGAAAGATACCCGCTAAAGAGATCGCACTACAGGTGCGCGAGGCACCGCTGCTTATGTTGATTACGATGAATTGCAAGAGATTTCCACCCGGTGAAGGCGGAACTCGGTGGATGTGGTTGAGTATGGGGATGTTAATTCAGAATATCCTTCTTGCTGCGACTGCCTTGGACATTGGTGTGCAGTTCGTCAGTGCGCCTTTAGAACGCGCAGCAGACCGAGAGCAGGTCCGCCAACTTTTTAATATTCCTATTTTCCATGAGGTAATTACGCTTCTCAGGATGGGGTATGTTGAGAAGGAGACTGGGGACTCTGTCCGGCTACCGACCTCAGAGTTTGTGCACTTTGAAAAGGTAAAATAGATACAGAATCTTGATAATATGGGCGGGCAGGAGCACCCGCCTCGACGGGAAATCGGCATATTGAGCTTATTGATTCTGCAGTAGCTCTTTCAATGTCGCTTTCTGTTTTTTCAGGCGTCGTTTTTGGCGTTGACGGATTTGTGTCCGACGCCGGACCTGCCCACTTTTACTTCTTGGCATAATTTTACCCCCTTTCTTTGATAGTTTTGGCGAGATACATGAGTGCCGATGTGCACTGTGCTTCTACCTCTGCCATCGCAATACTGAGTTCTGCTTCTGAGCGTGCGTGTAGTTGAAGCCGTTCTTCGGTGACCTTGACATAGCGTTCGTTCTCTACGTCAACAAATTCGACCTGCTCTTCGCTTTCATTTACCAAAGCGTAATTGAGGAGTCCATTTTGTGAGGGTGCTTGGTCTGCCTGTTCTTCAAAACTCTCTTTTATTGCCAATCCATTAAAATTTTTATAGAGTGCGAGAGCAGGAAGTTCGTCAGGAGATACGGATGGTGGCGGCTGTGATGCTGCCTCTGGAGCGGGTATTGCGGCACTTGTTTTAACAATCTCTGGATTTGGATCTAATGCGGGTTCCACTGTCTTAACTACCCTTGATTCTCTGGAATCGGGCGCCGTATACACAATACTGGTTTCTGTTTCTCCTTTGATCGTATCCAAAGACGCGAGTGCCGGTGCAGTAGCCTCGTTTTTAGAGCGTTTCTCATCTACACTGGTGCCGGAAAAAACAGAAATCTCTTGAGATGTGTCTGTTTCTAAATGTTCATGTTCTAATACATCTGAAAGAATCTCTTTAACGCCATCGCGCCATTCAATAATTAAGTCTTGTTCTTCCACAAGGACCCGTAACGTTTCGATCCCGATTGTTTGAATCATTGGATGAAATGCCAATATTTCAGGTGGTGCTGCCTCAAAAAGGGAACGGGTAACAAAAGCTACCTCTGCGAGTTTTTGGTTGCCGGTCAACTTAAGACGGGTTTCACATGCTGTGAGTGCCTGTCCCAGTTGCTGCATGAATTCTGGTGTAACCAGATGTGGAAGGACCTCTGACCGAAAACTTTCACATGCTCGCTCCGCTTCCAATGTTGAAGTGGGTTGCTCCTTAATTGCTATTTCTTCGTCCAATACACTTGTTGTGAAAATTGGTTTTTCTTCAACGAATTCATCTGTAGATGTATCTGGACGGTCTCCTTCGTAGTCATTGAGCAGCTCCATTACTCGCGTATACATCAGTTCGGGATCGAAAAGAACGCCTTCGAGTTCAGGTTCAAGAAGTAATTGTCGACTCTGTGAGATACAGGCATGTAAATGCTCCTCTTCTGATTTTTCATAGCGGAGCCTACGTTGCTTTTCGACAGCAAGCTGCTTTTGTCTGAATTTCTGATCGCGTTTGCGCTTTTCGCGTTTCCGCGCTACATTTGCGGAGCGGCGCCCCTTTTTCTTTGCCATGGTAGTGTGTTTTTGTTGTTGCTGGTGTAGTTGTTCGGTGGACACTTGTCAAAAGCTGCTCTGTATTCCAAACAGCGCGTAGCGTCGCGTTTAGTACATTACTTTAAAGTATATACCAACATATTTTCATTGTCAAGCATAAATTTCACAACTATTTCTTAGGTTCTATTTATTTTATTGAGAAACTATTCCGAAAGAAATACGTATGCCTATTAGGTCCTAAATATGGCAATTTTATGCTGGACAATATAGTAATTCTTGTGCAGTATATTACAATTTCTGTGGGTAACTTGCTTAATTGCAGAATATTTAGTATAATTATAGCAACGTTTTGTGAAGAAGGCGTAGATTATTCGCTGCTTCTTCTATCTTTGTTAATTTGGTAGACAGTTGTGTTAATTTATCACTGGTTGTGAAATCGGCAGGGAGAACCTGGCGTTGACGCCAAAATCATAAGGAAGATTTATGTTTTACAAAAATCATATTAAACCGATCATCCTCACGCTCGGCATTATTGTGGGGATCGTGATGTGTGCCTTTACGACGGTTATGGCACAAGAGGAATCTGAAACAGCAGAGGAGGCAGAAGCCGCGAGCGAAGCCGAAACATCTGAAGAAACGTCTGCCGCAGAGGATCCTGTGAGACTTGAGGAGCTTGTTGTGGTGGGGACACGCGCCCAACCGCGCTCTGTCTTGGATTCTGCAGTCCCGATCGATATTGTGTCAAACGAATCCTTTGAGAAGCAGGGCGGTGCGGATTTACCCGATTTGCTGAGAACTTTGGTGCCATCTTATAACGTTAATACGCAGCCGATTAGTGATGCGTCAACAGTGGTGCGTCCAGCGAATTTACGGGGACTTGCCCCAGACCATACACTGGTGTTGGTGAACAACAAGCGGCGACACCGTGCGGCAGTGATTCACTGGCTCGGAAATGGTCTGTCTGATGGTTCACAGGGACCTGACCTGGCACCTATTCCGGCAATTGCCCTGCAACAGGTAGAGGTGCTACGTGATGGTGCATCCGCACAATATGGGTCGGACGCTATTGCTGGTGTGATGAATTTTCGATTGAAAGACAACTATGAAGGCGGTTCGTTTGAATTTAAACCCGGTATCTACCAATACGGCGACGGTAGGC
>JAPPNJ010000068.1 GCA_028818705.1 Candidatus Poribacteria bacterium | reverse complement strand
TTCTATGTCTGGCGGTTATTTCTTGACAGAGAGTTATAGCGTCAACAGTGTTAGCAAGGCGGATACCTCTATTTTCCAGGAGATTTTAGGTTATCAGGAACAACTTCGGATTACATACGCAGATAAAGCGGAGGAGATTCTCAAAGAACCTGCGGAAAATCGAGAGCGGAACGCGAGGTTCGCGGACGCGCTCTCCCGTATCTCTTTCGCGGATACATACCACTTTGCTGTTGGGGCGATAGCAGGGACTGATCGGCAGCGTTATAACGATTTTATTGCAGACTCCAGAGCCTATAAGCGTGAGATTGTTGAGTATTTGAAGGATAAGAAGGCGTTTTCGTCACGGGCGTGGTTTTCCACGGATAAGGGTGCTGCGGAATTGGCGGATTTACCGGTTTTCAAACATCGGCGGCTTTCCCTCTCCGAAAGTTTTTCACGGGCATCAATGGATATTTTGATATTGTTAGCGTGGAATATCGTCCTGTTCATGACGGCTTATGTGTCCTTCCTGCGGTATGATATGAGTTGAAAAAGGAGGGTTGTCAGTTACAAAAGTTTTCGGTTTTCAGTTATAGTAAGGTCTTAAAATATGTGGACGCTTGTAACACAAACTTGCCTTGCAGTGAGGGTTTGTGCAAAGTAGGCACGCAAACTAACAGTTTGCGCTACAAAAGAGGGTTTTGTTAAACGGAGACCTCTTAACTGACAACTGATGATTGTGACTCTGGCAACTACTAAAAATGATTTTACACATTGCGATGAAAGAAATACATCACAATCTCACGACGCTCCGATTTGCCTTGATGATTGTTCTTTTGCCTCTCCTGTTTTTGGCGAATGCTTTGATATACAGTTTAGGCGGTTACGGCTATACTACACGAATTAATACCTATAATCGACAGGTGGAACAGAAAAGAGAACATATTAAAAAGCAAGCGGATAAGAGTTTAGCGGAGCTGGCACTGAAAGGTCCTGGGGAGGTTCCAAAGCGGCCCAGTCGATTGACTTTCTGTGCGGATGGAACGGATGAACTCGTTCCGCGTTTTGTCAAAATGATCGGCGAAGGATCGTCCAGCCGCAGCGGTCAGGATCAGACTGAAGATTACGGGTGGACACCGCCGTGGACACTGGAGTATCCCTTGCAGAGTAAAGTCGGTGGCGCGACGCAGCGGATTAAAATCGACTGGGTCTTTATCGGGGTCCTCATGAGTTTCTTTGCGATTTTATTCACTTTCGATGCGATCGCAGGGGAGAGAGCACGCGGCACGCTGAGCCTCATAATGTCCAACACAATCTCGCGCGGACAGGTGCTGTTGGGGAAATATCTCGGAGCGTTTTTGACGCTTATGGTTCCGCTTGTGATTGGCATCCTGATGAACCTGTTGCTTATCCTTATTTCCGGGAATATCCCGTTTGAGTCGAGTGAAGGGTTACGGATTTTGGGCATGGTGGGGTTGTTTGCATTGCACATCTCTGTTTTCATCTTTCTCGGGTTGTTTTTCTCAAGTCGTGTCTCAAACGCAATCACAAGTTTGGTGTGGCTCTTATTGACTTGGGTCTGCTTGGCGTTTGTATTTCCGAGTCTGCTTGGGACTTTTGTTGGCAATCTGAATCCGATCCCCTCCGTTGACGAAGTATCAATGCAGAAAGATGTACAGTTAAAACAGTTGAGAGATGAATACCGACCTTTTGGCGGGTCAGAATCTAAGTTAAGGAAGGCAGCAGCTGTCGAGAATCCCGAAGCGACGCGCCTTTGGGCAACCTACTTCACTAAAGAGATAGAGACGAAAACTCGATTTAATGATGGACAGATTGACCAGCAGTTTGGGCAGGTGCAGCTTGCTCGTAACATTACCCAAATCTCACCGATAACGACTTTTCAATATGGGATGGAGGGGCTTGCGAATACTGGTATCGTCGGTTATATGAATTTCGTCAAACAAGCGCGTCGTTATCGGCAGACGTTCATAGGCTTTGTTGAAGCGGAGGATCGAAGCGACCCGGAGAGTTTACATATTTATCCTGTAAAAGAGGGGTTGTCGCAGAAGCCGGTGGATCCGGCGGCGGTGCCGGTGTTCACAGAGCAGATCTCGTATCGGAATGTGTTATCACAGGTGGGTTTATTGGTGCTGTTTAATCTGCTATTCTTTGCTTTGGCACAGGTTTCTTTTCTGATGGGTGAGGTGAAGTAGCGGTCAGCCATCAGCAGTCAGTTAAGCCTGGCGACGGTTACGTGATACTTGCATGCCACAACATCTATGTTCTGACAACTAATGACTGAAAGGTTTGCGTAGCAAACCCCGGTGAAGCCCACACGGGCTTCATACCGTTGGTTTACTGATAACTGGTAACTTATTCGATCCATTGCATTGTTTCACGGAGTTTTTCTTTTGCTTTTGCGTAGTCGCGGCGGGTTTGATAGTAAACACGCTGTGCCTCTGTAAATTGCGCTTGTGCTTGAAAGGCGTCGTTGTAAGTAAGCCCTTGATAGCCGGGTATTTCGACCGTGACTTCATCAAGTACACGCTCGATCGTCCGTAACTGTTGCTCGAAAATGCGCACGCGTTTTTCTTCAATTTCCATCCGTTCTTTGGCATTCGCCACCTCACGGTAGTCACGCCGCACCTCTACACGGATTGATTTTGTTATTTCAATGTATTCCAACTGAAGTCGATCGAGTTCCGCGAGTTCTCGGGAACGGAGATTTTTCGTTTTGTTTCCATCGTATAGCGGAATGTTGAAGTTGAAACGTAACTCCCATCCGTCTTGGGTACGCGGGCTTGTTTCAAAAATACTTGGTACGTCTCGTCCGGGGTCGAGTATCACTGGATCAAAGACGGCTTTTGCATCCCACGTCTGGTTCTGTTGATGTTGTTCCAACTGTACGCTGAAATCTTTGTAGCGTGCTTCAGCAGAGAGTTCAGGGAAACGATGCCAGATCGTCTCTACGGCGAGACGCTCTTGACGAACGATATCGCCTTGTAAATCGCGTAGGTCGAGACTGTTTGCGAGTGCGAGTTCAACGGCGGCCGCCAGGGACAGGTCATCATCGGGAAGGGATTGTGAAAGGACGACCCGTGCGAGTGGATCGAGTCCGATGAGGCTGATGAGTTCGGCGGTGTCAACATCGAGTTGTCGCTGGAGTTCGTTGAGGGCGAGTTGCTGTTCTGAGAGTTCCAGTTCCGTGTTGAGTTGGCTGAGGAACGGGATCCGCTTTTGGGTCTGTTTGATTTGTGTGCCTTCGAGTTTTTTCTCGAGTTCGGCGGCAATCGCACCGCGTTCTTCAATCTCTTCTTGGGTGAGGATAATATTGTTCCAGAGATTTCGAACGGTGTGGACACTTGTTTTTCTTGCGCGTTCGTATTCAATTTCGGCTTTCCGTACCTCTTCCTGTGTGTCATCAAGCCCTACTGGAATCTCGCCGAATTGGGCAAAAAGCATGCTCATTTGTGCGCGCGTGAGATAGTCTCTTTCATCGATATCGCCATCTTTTTGGCGTTGGTATTCGGCGGTGAGTCCTGCCTGCGGTAGGTAAACGGCTTTAGACACACGCAGGTTCGCCTTGGCGCGTTCTACCACTTTCTCTGCTTTTTTTACTGTTTCGTTCTTTTGTAAGGCGAGTTCTATTGCGCGTTTTGGCTGAAGCGAAACGAGTCGCTGCGCTGAAACGGCACCTGCAATACCGAAAAACAGACAGACTGCAAGTGCCGTTAATCTTTTGTTCACTACAATTTTCATATGTTTTCTCTATCGTCGGCTAATACGGATTGTGACGATGACAATCCCAATCATGAGAAGTATCAGCGCACCGAAAAGCAGTGTCGTCACCGACATTTGCGTCTTGGATTCCACCTGCACGGTGATCGAGCGATCGCGTGCCTCAAACTTCCGGTTATCAACAGTGACTTCGGCGTTCAACTTCGCCTGATATTCACCTACGCCAATGTCCACAGGCGGACTCAGTGTGAGTTGGATCTCTATTTCCTCATTCCGCTTAAGCGAACCTATAACTTCTGGCACAACAGTATATTTCCAATCCGTGTTGACATCGACGAGCATGCGGATATCAACGAGATCGCGGGTGCCGATGTTCTGTAGCGTCGCTGTCATGTTGACTTCTTCGCCTATCTTGATGGTCTGGAACGCATTCGGCACAAATACTTCAATCTCCGGAACACCTTTTGGAATCAGTTCAAACCGCTCAACACCGCCTTGTATGCCCGCAATCCTATCGGCAGGTAAATCCAAACGATTGTTGACACCGCCGAGTTCGGTTGCTTCGGCTTCGTCAAGGACGGCAACATAGAACTCAAGCGTGCTGTCGAGGTAGGTGGCATCTAATTCCTCTGGTAGATAGACAATCAGTGACAGATCCCGTTTCGACTGTTCCTGTGTGAACTTCACCTGTGACTGCCGAGATTTCGTCTCCGGGTCTTGGAATTCAAAGGAGAGACGGTTGAGTAGATTAATGACGCGGAGTTGGAATGTGTTCTCCGTTTCCGCCAACCGATCCAATGTCAAGTCGTAAGTAACGCTGCTTCCCAAGTTTCCCTCTTGTGAAAAGCGAAGCGAGCTGACGTTTACGACATCTAAGGCAGACTCTTTTTGCAGATAAATGAGTCGTAAATCGGGTACGTCGAGTTCGGAGTAATCCAGTGATACCTTCAAACTCTCGACGTCTTTCTGGAGTTGGAACGTCAATTCCACGGTTTCGTTGTAGCCGAGGACTGGGATTTTTTCTTCATAAGGTTTGACGATGTTCGTGTCGTCAGTGACATCGAGTAAGGAGACATAGATGCCACGGATCTCATTCGCCGCTGCGATCTCTTGGGGGGTGGCGTTGCTCGGCATTGCCTCCGTTGTAGAGGTATTCTTCAACTGAATTGTCACCATCATCTGGTTCTCGACGCGGAACTTTTTCGCACTCAGGATAGAGATGTGGCGCGTATCCTCCTCAAGATGGATTTTTTTCGGGTATGGCTTGTCAAGGTATTGGAGGTAAACAGTGAGACTGTCGACATTGCGTCGGAGTTCAAAATCGAGTGTTTCCTCTTGCCCGTCTTTTAGGGTTGGGATACGGTATTCGTAGGGGAAGCCGATGATAGCTTCCGTTTCGTCTTTAATAGAGACGTAGACGTTGTTGATTTCTTGTGCGGTAGCTCCATTCGAGTATCCGGTGGTAGTCCCGGTGTCTGTTTCTTCTGTTTCATTTTTCACTGCGCCATAAGTGATGACAACTTCTAAACGTCGCCGATCCCCCTCTTTATAACGCCGTGCGGACACAACGGAGATATAGGGATCCTCCTGTTTGAGGTGGATATTGTGCTCTTCATAACCGCCAGAGTACTCCAGATAGACGACGACATCGCGCACATCCTCTTTTATGAGTTCAAACTCCAAAGTAACGGATTCACCCTCTTTAAGCGTCTCAATGTGTTGTTCGTAAGGTTCGGCAATGATTGCCCCGCTTGTGCCATAACCTTCCTGTTCTTTGATCGATACAAAGATGTCGTCAATCTGTGCACTGATGATGATTTCTCGCCCTAACACTTTGGAACTCTCGATGAGTTTAACTGGCGATGAACTGTTTCGCAGCGTGATTGAGAACAATTCTCTGCCGTCAGGGGATTCATACAAGCTTGTCGCTTCGACAGTGATGTGCCATTCATCTTTGAGCGAGTCGAGCTCCACCTTTTGTAGTGCCAGTTTTGCTTGTTCGTATTCAGAGACAGCGGTTTCGTAATCCTCCTCTGCTTGATTGACTTCGGAAACGGTGACGATGTTATTTGCCTCCATCATCATAGTTCTGAGATTTTCAAGTTCAACTAACTTTTTTTTCATCAGTTGTTCTTTTAATTCCATCTTCAAGCGTTCGGTTTCTACTTCGATTTGCCGGCTCTGTTCATCTTTGGTTTTCGGAGTGTTCTCACTGGTGGGTTGGGTCTCTTCTGCATAAGCCAGCGGCGCGCCTATGAGCAGCAAAATCCCCGTCGCGCTCGTAAAAATCAACACAAGTACCAAAGACTGAAAGATTGGAAGGTTGAAAGGTTGGAAGGTTGACATGGCGTTGCTTCGTTTTAGGCATCCATTCTTCCAGGCATCCACTCTTCCATTTTTTTCTTTTTTCTTCCATCCTTCCATATTTTTTCACCCTTCTATCTCTATTCGGTTGTGTCTTCCTCGGGTTCATATCCGGCGACGTAGTGCAGGTACAGTGCCTCAAGGTCCTCTTCTTGAATCTCTTGGCGCGTTAGTTCCCGCTCCAGATTACCTTGCACAAGGATGCCGATTCTGTCGGCGATCTCTTTCGCACGGAAGATGTCGTGTGTGGACATGAAGATGGCTTTCCCTTCCTCTCTTAGTTCACGGAGCAGGTTTAGGAAATCAGCACCGCCTTTGGGATCTAAGCCAGAGGTAGGTTCATCAAGTAGGACGGCTTGTGCGTTCTTCATAATAGCGATTGCAATGCCCAGACGTTGACGCATCCCTTTGGAGAAGGTCTTGACACGTCGCGTAAATGCCTCCTCCGGCAAACCGACACGTTCAAGGGTCGCGTCTAACTCAGCATTCGACACCTTCTTGCGTCCACCGAGTTTTGCGAAAAAGGAGAGGTTCTGCCGCGCTGTGAAGTTACGATAAAGCTCGACGTTCTCTGAGACGTAGGCGAGATGCTTCTTCGCCTCGAGCGGAAACTTCGGAATCTCAATATCGCCGACGAGTGCGGTGCCGCTCGTCGGTTCGATGAAGTTCAGGAGCATGGAGATCGTCGTGCTTTTTCCGGCACCGTTCGCGCCAAGGACGACATAAATTTCACCATCATCTACTTTCAGGTTTAAATTGTTAACGGCTAAAACGCTTTCGTTATAGACTTTTGTAAGATCACGGGTTTCTAACATCGGATTTCTCCTGTAGTTGGTTGACCTCTGAACTTATGATACCAGAAATCTATGGAATTTTCAAGTGAGATGCATGCCAATTCGGGGTCATTTATCTTCGTGGTTTCCTTGATTTGCGGAGTCGGGAATCGGAGTTCCGAATCACAATCAACGGTATTCATGCCTTATGGCATGAACCGGGTATGAATGCCGTGTGGCATTCCCCGCCTACAGAAGAACTGAATGCCCTAATACCAAGTCCATGTCTTGTAAAATGCATTGGCAGAATCGAATAGTGTGTAACCCCGCAGTACTGCCGAAACAGAATAATCTATTTCCTATAGAGGCGGATAGGAAGACCGCTCTCTCATTTCTAATTTCGGTACCGGAGGCGGAATCGGTACTGGAGGCAGAATCAGTTCTTTGGGAACAGATAGCGTTCCTTGTATGTGCTTGATCTGTTTCTTAGCATGTTCAAGTTGCTTTCTGATCTGTTCAAGCTGCTGTGAATTCATCGCTTTCTGGGCATGTTCGAGTTGAACCTTGCTGTGTTCAAGTTGAGCCTTGGCGCGTTCAATTTCTGCCTTGCTCTGTTCAATAGCACGTTCGATTTGCTCTTTGTTGTGTTTGATCCGTGCTTTGGTAAGTTCGATTTCCTTCTTGCTGCGTTCAATCTGTGCTGTGGTTTTCCGAATCTTGGTGTGATCCTTTACCAACTTGTTAATGTAAGCCTCTTTGTAAGTTTCCCAATCCTCTGTCGTTGGAATATCGAGGATGCCAGACTGCCGCAGATCCGGGTGGTCTTCCAGCAGGACTAAAGTGTGACGCTTTAGCAGGTAATTTGAGTATTCGTGGAAATTTTCTATGGTGATACCTCTGTCCAAAAGCATCTGAAGCCACGCTGCCCGTGGATACCTTGCATCTATCTCGCTCACTGTGAGTTCGCTACTGTGACTTGTGATTTCTTTGCCAGCGACCTTACGAAAGACACTCGCCTCGGTCTTTGAGTATCCACTGTTATAAATCGTGTCGAAGGCTTTCATCAATTCCTGCGCGTTTTGTGGACCGTTATACGGTTTGTTAAAATGATGTCCTCCCCATTCAAATTTAGCGGATTCACGTAACATCATGTTCGATGATCCTGTTTGAGAACTGTGTGTAAACGAATACGTGCTGCAACCACTGAAAAAAAAGGCGAGTCCCAAAACTGTGAAGAGAGAGAGACTTGTATTGCGAAAAATACTTCTCATCGTTCCGAATCTCCTTTATTATTGTAACCTAAGAGGCGTTAAATCCCTTCGGACTATTTTTTTCGGTTTAGCTATCAACAATATTTTAGCCTATGTCATAGTGACGCGTTTTGGGAGTGGAAAGGTTGCATTATTTTCAGTAGTAATGTTTTACACACTTGTTACTGAGAAAAGTTCCTTCTATATCACTGCTGGTTTAGTGTAGCGAGGAAGAAGATTATAGGTGCTAACCTTGCAACCGCATTAATTGGTTTTTCTTCACGTGAGAGTGTCAGTTCCAACGATGCCGTATCCCCTCCGACAGCAAACGAAGCGAACATGACTCCTATCTTTTGCGTAAAGTCAACTATTTCCGGTCTCCACCACGGGATTCCTTCAGTCTCAACAAGAGGTAAAAACTTTTCTACGTTGAGTTGAAACAAGCACGCTGGATTTGCAGGTAAACGCTCCAGTTTCTTTTTAAGGAAGGGTGTTAGGTTTTCATCTAAGAGGTTGTCAACGATAGATTGATACTTTTCCTTGGAAAATGCCAACACAAACAGTTTGTTAACGTTTCCGTAATAGAGGGTGCCGGGTATAGAGATGGTGTTAAATGTCTTTCCTTTGTAGTCGAACTGTTGCGGTGACTCAATGCTAAGTTTTTCGAGGAGACCGTTGAAAAGTGCCTGCCATTTCGCGGGGGAGGCGGGATTGAAAATCACACCTAAATCCATCTCTGGGAACTCGGCTTTAAAACCGCCAATTTCTCCATTTGTCGACTGGATGGCAAAGTTAAGTTCTCCTTGATCAAGGATGGTTACGAAGGAAAGATCCGCGGAAATGACAAGTTCGCCTGTCACTGTCTCAAGCAGGTCGGTCTGATCGGGTATCAGAAAACTGATAAGTTTTTCATTGCTGAGGGTTGTGTCATTCTCGGAGCCAAGAATCGTCTGATAGAGGATCTGGGAACTTGATGGCGAGGTTGTAAGGAAGAACTCCTCGTCCCCTGACAATCCCTGAATGGCTTGCATTTTGGATGGTTCTTGAAATAGCGAGATGAGTGTTCCTTGTGTGTCATTCTTCAATGTGCCAGACAGTTGTTGGGTTCCCCCTGGTTGCAACAACTCCCAACTGTAGGTCAACGTCTGGAAAGCGTCCAATTGCGCGCCGACAACGGAGGGTAGAATCGCTTTCAGATAAGGACTCCCTATCTCTACATTCACAAACGCGAATACCTCGCTTTTTCCAAATTTATCCACAGCAGCACGATAGGCGGTACTTTCAGTGATTGCCTTCTCTTCAGCCTTGTAGGTGTCAATCATCTTCTCGAAACTGCCCGGCGTGATGCCAACGAGAAGGAGGGTTTCATTGATACTGCCGTAGGTGAGCTGCAATGTGTTTAACTGTGCAGTGTGATATGTGATGCCTTGATAGTCACCCTCTTCGGGTTGTACTGGGTTCCCCACCATGCTGCTGAGGGTTCCGATGAGTTGGAACAGAATTTGTTCTGCTTGTTGGAGGGTGCCTCTGTTTTCGATGACGATACCCACCATTAGTCCCTCTGCACCGGGCGAGACCGTCACTGCGATTTGACCTCCCAAAAAGGTTTCGATGAGACCTTGAATGTCTGTTCCCGTAAACATCGGCAGCATCTGCATGAATTGATTCATCGGCTGCCATTGCGGGGCGGCGGAGATGATACCTGCTGCCTCCTTCCAGTTTTCCGAGCTCTCGATCGCCTCACGACATTCTTTTAAATTTTGGAGTTTGAGATAGACGAGACTATCTCCTGGGATGACACTTTCTATTGTTCGGGCCTGTGCAGTTGAGATAAGCAGGACACTGAAGATAGCAGCGAGCCACAAGTGCTTTGAAGTTTCGGTGTTAAAAGCCCCTTTCACAAATTTGTTTATCATGTTTTCTTTCCTTTTTTATTTGTTGTCGATTTTCAGTTATAGTAAAACCCGTCAGAAGAGGTGTGAACTTATTTTCCAAATCTACTATAAAGAGCAGTTTGTGGCAGAAAAAACGTTCGTAACCGCCACAAGCGTTAACTGACAACCGACAACTGATAACCGACAACCATTAAATTACACATCTGAGCGGATGAAGACGAAGAACGCGCCAAAAATAAACACACCGAGCAATCCAACGAGTAACAGCATATCCATTAGCGCTGCGTTGAACGTGTCGCTGAAAGTGATTTTATCCTCAAAAGTAGGAAGTGCCTGCGGTAAAATCGGCTTTTTAGACATTCCCTCTGGGATTCCGATAATGTGAAGGCTCTCTGTATCGGCACGATCTGTTTCGATAACGAAATTTCGGAACGCTCTGATATGGAGGTGCACACCTTCAATGAATTGCAAGTGACGTTTCAACCCGGTGCCAGTCATTGATTCGAGGGCGTATTGGACGATTGCTGCCGGCGAGAACCGCGTCACCATCCGTGCGCGCTGGACCTGTGCGAGTTGTGCCTGTAGATGCTCTCGGTTCAGCCGCTCCCGAATTTCAACATCTTTGTTGACGAATTCAGCCTTGATACGCAATTCTTCTTCATCTGCTTTTTGGGATTCCGCCATCGCCATCGCCGCCATGAGTTCTGCCTCTTTCTCCTTTGCCAATTTTTCCGCCTCTTTAGGCGAAGTTTTCATAAGGTCCATGAATTGATTGAGGAGATTTCCAGTTTGTGACTTTGCTGCTTGTTTGTCAGTTATTCGCTGATTAAAATCATCTTGAATCGGCTCAAGGGCGCTCCTTTTTGCGGTTTTCCACTGGTGAGCGGTTTGGACGGGGGACATCCACTTTGTGGCGAGTGTGCCGAGGGTAGAAGGCATAAAGACGACGAGTGCCACCCAGATAATCAATAGCACGACAAGGCTCACACGGGTATCTCGCGTGCCGGCAGAGACCATCAACCCTACTGCGATAAAGATACTCGCATAGCCTGAGGCGATCAGCATAATCATCCCCAAACGTCCCCAGTCTGCCGCTCCAAGCTGCGTCCAACTATCTGTAGAAATTACCGTCAGATTCAGCAGGACCGCGAAATAGAAGGGAATAAGGACAGCTATCAGGGTGCCTAAGAACTTTCCGATTAATAGGGCGGGCCGCGAAATCGAGTTCGCGAGACACAACCGAAGCGTTCCGCGTTCTCTTTCGCCAGAGAGTGCGTCAAACGTAAACAGGAGCGGGATGAAAGAGAGCAGATAGGTAATGATAAATACATAGTCTATCTTTGTCGCCTGGGGACGCAGGTCTCGCGCGTTCGGATTGGTGGTGGGATAGTGCAGCCACCAGATGCTTTTGACCTGTGTGCCGAATCCCGCAGTTCTACTCCAAGATCCCCAATTTTGTGTTCCACGATCCGGCAGAAAGGCATTTCCACCGTCTGCAATGAAAGTCAGTGCAGATGGCTGTTTGTAAAGTTTTCCGGGCCCCTTCCTCAGCAATTCATAGAGTTCTGTCCGCGACTGCAATTTGTCGCGGTCACTGGCAACGTTCTCGGAATAGTTCCGGATTTTGTCTGGATGGCTCTGAAGATGCACCACGGCGTTGGTTACCATGAGTGCAGCCATGATGATGACAGTCAAGGCAAAGCGGAGACTGTTGAGATGGTCAAAGAACTCTCTTTGAATAATATGTCCGATCATTATGTTTTCTCCAATTTTCTATAGTTGTCAGTCGTCAGTTATCAGTTGTCAGTTAAGAAGTTGGTATGTAACATAAAACCCAGACTTGGAGGACTCCAGGGCAGGGCAAATGGTTACCAAAAACCCTATATACTGACTACTGAAAGCCTGCGCAGCCGGGGAATGCCCTAAGGCATTCATACCGTTGATTTGCGAACTGACAACCCATAACCATTAAACTTCAACTTTGACAAAGATCAGGAATGTCACCACAAACAGTACCATATTCATGAGGAAAAGGAGGGACACATCTGCCAAGGCGCGTTGTGCGTTTTCGGAGACATCCGCCGGTGCAAAGCGAAACCTTGGCAAATCCCACCAATCCACGGCACCTTGGTCAGAAGCAAACCACTGTCGACTCGCAAACGCGTCTTTATCGCGCAAATAGTCAATCAGCGTCTGGCGGTACGTCTGTACTGTGCCGATAAAATCTAACATGCCATTCAGATCCGTGCCCGTCCAGGCGGAAGTTGCAAAGGTATAGAGGCTTGCCGGGCTGAATTTCATCAACCGTTCATCCCATGTTGCTTGCCGAATGGCGGTGCGTGCCCAACGCTGTTCGTTTATCAACCCAGCCTTTTCCGCGGCGCGAATGTGCGTCGCGCCGATGAATGCCTGATAGTTTTGGAAATGTGGGAGGCTCGGCTCTGAACTCGCGTTCACTTTGGTCATGTTAAACCCATATTTTCTGCCGGCAGAGGAAGAGGAGCCTGAATAACCGATATTAAACCGCGGAGGCTCCCCCTCAAGCGGACTGTTGGCTAAAAAACGTTTTTCTTCCCTGTCTGCTTCTTCCCAAATCTGATCAATCTGTTGATTCGCGGATTGTCTTTCTGCGCGCATGTTGCCCACGGGATTAAGGGTAAACCGACTCCAGTTCGGATAAACAAGCACCAGAGCGACCCATAAGAACATACAGAGCATCAGGGACGTAGCAGTGCGGCGGGTCATGGTGGAAATCAACAGTCCAATCAGGTAGAAAACGGATAGGTAGATAATTGTGGTGGCGACTATTCCGCCAATTCTAAGAAAATCTGTTGTCCCCAGCTGAATCGAACTCGCGAGGGAAAGTTGAAGCATTACCATCAATAGGCTCATCAGCACGGGCAGCAGCAAGCATATCATGGCAGCGATATATTTCCCAAACAGGATGGCCCCCCGCCTCACTCGGTGCGAGATAACCAGACGCAGGGTGCCGCTTTCCCAATCGCCAGCAATCGCATCGTAAGCAAAGAGGAGGGCGAGTAGACTCAACACGACTTGAAAGATAGACACCAGATCAATCTGTGAAAAAAGATTTAGGTAGGGATTCTCCAGGTTTCGTGCGGAGACACTTGAAATTGTCGGTACCTCGCCGTGATAAATTTCAACCGTCGTTCCGATTCGTTTATCCAACCCGGCACTAAAGAGACTTAAGGGATTCGGGGGCCGTTCAACAAAGAGTTCTAACTGCGAATAGGTTTCCGCCGCTATGGCTTTCTCATGATGAACCTGTTCTTGCTGGCTGTAGCTTGCCACTCGGTTTTTGTGCTCGTCAATCAGCACGATGGTATTGGCGACGACGAGCAGAAGCGTAATGACGACAGCAGCAAGGAATCGCGCGCTCATCATAAGGGTGAGAATTTCTTGGCGTATTAGGGTGTATAACATAATCGAAACCTCGTTATTAATGGCTGTCGGCGGTCGGGGCGTTAGCTCCGCTCACTTTCGGCAGTCGGTAAAGATGCTGCTTCAAGCTGCACTTACTTGTTTTTGGTCAGAGAATCCTTTAGAAAGGTCAGATATGTTTCGTTAATGGCATTCATGTTTAGATCCTGATAAGGTAAATGACCTATCAGCTCCAATTGGGGCGATAGTACAAAACTGTTTACCGAACCATCTACTCCCCGCGCGACGGCCTCTTCAAACGTTGTGGAGACCGTATTTACGAATTTACTTACTGACTCGTTCTGTGTTCCATTTTGAAGTTTACGTAAATCCTTAATCAGAACGAATGTATTGACATAGTGCTTATTGAGCAGTTTTATGATTTTTGAATCGGAGAGGACAACTGCCCTCAAGGTTTTACCGCTCGCTCAGCACGATTCGGCATCAAACACACCCCATGTCAGGACCACATGAATAGGACGATTCTCGGCTTGTGCTTGTGCGACAGCCTCCTCAATAGGGAGTCTCTCAATTTCTGAAAACTTGTAGAACGGAGCCTCCAACAAGTCTTTCGCTTCGTTTTCGGTTATGGCAGTCTCCCAGACAATATCGCTCTTGTCATACGTGTTCTGTCCAATAAGTTCCATACGGGGCACAAACACCATATCTGCGCTTCCAAAGGCGTTAATATCGACATTGGTATTGCGGGGCGGGAGATGGAGCCAAAAGTCGCGAATCGTCCCATTGTTCCGATTAAGTATTAATCTGCCAGTGAATTGTGCAGGTGTAAAGTAAGCACGCGCCTCCTTATCCAATTGAAATTCAGCATGGATTCTGAAGACAATTTCAGCATGCGTCGGTGAAAGTGCGCGAAGACATGCGAAGGCACCCTCTGACTCCAGACCTACCTTTATCAGAACTATACGCCAACCAAATGGTTCTATGGCAGCTTCTCCACCTGGATTGATATGCATCTCACTCGTTGCACCTGAGTGAAACTGCCGGAGAAAGGGGAGGACTTCGTTGACATCCAGTTCCCATACGTGTCCGACGGGAACAGAGCCTGTTAGAAGAAAGGCTTTGAAAGCGTCCATCTCATATTCTTGACTTGGGTGCGCTGGTGAAAGGTTGTTGAAAAGGGCTTCGTGCTTGGGTGAAGAATTGGGCATTCCGAGCGAGGCATCCGCAATCGGATCCCAATATGCCTGCACCTGTATGGTTTCCCTTGTATCCAATATGTTCCGTAGGTTTATCTTGTTAGTGCTGCAACTTTGAAGGCTTAGGCTTAATCCAATAATTGATACTACCAAAATTGGGGTGATTAACAAATTTCTTTTCATCTGTTACCTCCTTACAATGAACAGGAATATAAAGATACAATCTAAGAACGAAAAGTTGCTTAATTTCTCAGAGAAGTCGATCGGGAGTTTATCGAACGAATATCCGGGCTCGAAAAGCGTTAATGCTCCCTTTCTCATCGACCCAACCCCCGGTAGCACGCAGTTGAAAGACCTGGCCCTTGTCAAACTGATAAGTAAGTGTTCCCGTTTCACCGGATTGGATCCCCCATGCTTGGGCGAGGGCATCCTGAGGCGACCCTTGTGCGGGGAGTTCGGTGCCGTCAGCGAACAAATCAAACGAACCTACTGAGGTTGCTCTGCCGACTTGAATGTTAATAGTCAGTGTGCCTCCGTTTTCAAAGGCGGTCGTATCAATTCGGACAATGGTATAATCTTGGGAATCAGTATCTGTCGTCTGAAAAGTGTCCAATACTTCTGCAGAGGGTTGTATCCGGTCGAGGACAACCCACCGACTGTTTGATAACGGCATCGGGGTGTCTTCACCGACGCCAGGGTGTTTTCCTTCTAACGTTCCCACAAGGAACAACCGATACGCCTCTGCCTTATTACGCAGGGGAAGCTCGTTAACAGGTTGCCTGCCCATAAGTTCAAGTTTTGGTGAGATAATCAAACAATCTACAGGTGAGAATCGCTTCCATCCCTGAATGATTATTCGAGTCAGAGGCGACATTTCATCAAGTGCTTTTGAATCCCGTAAGCGTTCCATGTCAGTATTGAGCACCCACGTGTTGATGAAATTTTTGTTCAAGAGTTCAATATTTCGGTTATCAGAGAGAGCAACTGCTCTCAAGCCTTTGCCACTCCCTCAGCATGCTTCGTCGGTCAGTGGGCCGTCTGTTGAGACAATGTGAATCGGTTTCTGTTCTGCGTGTGCGATCTCTAAGGCTTCGTCTACCGATACCCAGTTAATTTGCTGTGATTTGTAAAAACGTTGTATTAAGGTACGTTCGGCTTCTGCTAAGGATATTGCTTCAGAAAACTGGGTATCTTGAATTATATCTTCTGTACCGACGCGCAGCTCGATTTGCGGGCAAAAGCCTGCATCCGTAATGGTGATACCGTCGTCCCGGTGTCGGTTGACATCGAAGTTGAGTGTGCCGTGAGGAACGTACATTTGAAAGAAAACGACTTTCTCATCTGGACGGTTGATGACGAGATGCCCAGTAAACTGTGAGGGTGTAAACCAGCCGTCCTCTAACCTGAACTCTGCATGAACGCGAAACACAATGTGGGCTATTTCGTCATTGTAAGCACGGAGGCACGCCCATGCCCCACGGGAATCCCCCCAATTGATGTGCATACCCAGATTTGGACGCGGGTGAAGTTGTTTTAGCAAAGTTAACAGGCCGTCTTGTTCAATTTGCCAGACTTCGCCAACGGAGACACCATTTCCGCGTGATGTCGGATTTTCGCGGAGGAGGTGCTGCAATCTTTGGAGGAACGTTTTTCCACTCCCTTTTCGTAACCCTGCTTCCGTCGGAAGAAACGCCCGAAAGACCGAAGTCAGATACTGCTTTTCGGGTTCAGCGACTCGTAGGTTCGCCAATGTATTCCACTCTACATGGAAGTTGCTTTGGGTATACGCAATTGGTGCAATGAAACCTTTGACCAACACTTGGGAATGGCTCCCAAGTGTGAGAACAACTCTGTTGGGAGTAGGTGTCTCGTCTGCGGACCCCCAGTATGGAAAAAATAAGACAGAAATCAGAAGGGTTCCGATGCTGAATGTTTTCATTTTAAGTCTCCGTGCAAAAATTGAAAGGATAAGTAGGGGCGGGGTAACCCCGCCCCTACGGGGGTTACCGAATAGAAATTCGTGCGTGAAAGGCGTTGGTACTTCCTTTTTCACTGTGGTAATCACTTGTAGCCCCGAGTTGAAAGGCTTGACCCTTGTCAAATTGATAGGTGATTGTCCCTGTTCCGCCAGGTGGAATTCCCCACTGGTTTGCAAGTGCTGCATCTGCCCTCCGTATGCCTCCCGTTGGAAGTTCACTATCACCATCAAATAGGTCGAATGAACCCGCTGCTTCGCCGCTGCCAACTCGAATATCAATCGTTAGTGTCCCGCCGTCTTCAAACGCTGTGGCATCAATTTGGACGACGGTATACTCCAAATGCCCGCTTTCCGGCATCCGAAAAAAGTCCAATACCTCTATCTGCGTCTGTTGTGTTTCTTCTGTTGAAACTTCCATGTCCTTCGCTTCGAGCGCTGCGATTCGGTGGGTATCTGCTTGTGGACTGGATCCGCTGTTTTTCCCCGGGGTATCTGTACGACCAAGTTGGGTTTTCACGGTCGGTTTAACCTGCCTTATAGAGGTTAGAGGAACCTCCACGATATCGATCTTCATCTCCGAAGTCGCTTCCAGACTATAGGGTTGCTGGAAGTGGGCTATATATTCATTACCCATTCCGAGGATCAACACAGCCACGATAGCGGTTGACGCAGCCGCCCAGGGGACCAAGGGTTTATTCCCTTTAGGTGGCACAGGTTTGATGCTACCGCCTTTGTCTTTTACGGCTTGGAAAATGTTCTCGGTCAAATTTGGGGAAATTTGGAAGTTACCGAGTGCCTCTTGAATCAAGGGTTCTTCCTTCTTCAGACGTTGACGTGCGCGGCTGAGCCGACTCTTAATCGTATTTACCGATACCCCCAAAAACTTGCTAATTTCTTCATACGTCATCTCTCCAAAGTAGTATAGCGTTATGATAGTGCGGTCGCTCTCTTGTAGGTTGATAAGCAACTTTTTGACGACTTCTCGTTGTGCCTCAGTTGTCGTTTTTGCTTGCTCGTCTGCCACATGTTCGGAATAGGTGTCTTTTCCTTTTTTCATTAGGTCGATGTCCTCCACGAGTTGAGCGTGCAGCCGTTTTTTACGGATCCACGCAATGCAGCGACGTGTCGCAATCACATACAACCACCCCGGAAACCGATCTGGTTCTTTCAGGGTTGTCAGATTCTGGTGCACTTTCAGAAAGGTTTCTTGCGTAATATCTTCAGCAATATGGAAGTCCCCAATTTTGCGCCACGCCAGGGCGTGAACCTGTTTCTGATATTTTTTTACGAGCGTGGTGAAAGCGATTTCATCGCCCTCAAGTGTGCGGCGAATTAATTCAGCGTCATTTTTCATGTGCCACCTCCAGGAGGGGATTTTCGTATGAGTGCAGGCGGGTCATTATTTAGCTGCACGTTCGTTAAATGTTCCTGATGCGTTCTCCAATTAACCATAACCCCTTCAGTGCTTTTCGTCAATTGAGGACGCAAAGGATTGACGTTAATCCCGAATTGCTCAGTAATGACGCGCGTTAAGGGAAAATGGTTGCATAATTCTGCAGAAAAAGGAGATTTTGGGACAAATTTTCTGAAAAATTCAGGGCTTTTGTCTATCAGAAGTATTTTGGATGAAGAGGAGTGATAAAAAAATTGCGTGGAGCTAAGGAAATAAGCACATTTTTCAATAGCCCGCGCAGCGGAGAAGTTAAATATCCGACCTGAAGAATTTCAGAAACGCTACGGTTGTCAGTGCTACCGCGAAGAAGCAGAGCAGCAACACATCCACTGCCGATTGACGGAATGTCTCTCCTAAGGCTATAGTCTCTAAGGAAGGCGGTTGTGTGATTTTGACAGTATCTTCTGGTCTCATGGTCCTCATAGAGATGTGATCTACGACTTTGCTGAACAAATCTGCATCAAGTGCATCGTAATAGCGATCGCCTGCTTGAAAATAGTTGTTTCTTTTTCTTTTTCCGGTCTGAGTTAAGTTCGTAGTGAGATAAATGAGGGAGGATGTAGGTGTAATTCGGGAGAGTGTTTCACCGACCGCTTCTTGCCGCGTTTTGTCACGCTTATAACGCCGGTCTATTTCGTCAGCGCTATCCTTGAATTTCTGTCGGAGTTCTTCCTCAAGCGGTTGCCCCTGTTTATCTATCTCTTTTCCCCCCGCTATCTGTTCTTCAAAGGAAGATCGGGGCCGATCTTTCCAGAATTCTTGGTGTATTTCCTTTTTTTTCTCTTCAAGTTCTGCGTTGAAATTCTCGCGGAGCGCGGTCTTTTCGAGATAGACGCTCTGTGATGTTTGTGTGGGAGCGATGAATTTCGCCGCGATAAATCCGACGCGTGGCGTAATTAGCACGGCGAACACCCAAACGGTAAAGGCGATAATGAGTGCTGTCTTGGAGTTATCTAAGTAGGTTGAAATTACGGTCCCTATTGCAAAAAATACGCCGATGTAGAGGAGCGAGACGAGAATTAGGCTAAGCACACGTGGAAAAATTTCGGATTCACCAAGGGGAAAACCTTGCCAAACAAGCACGAGTAAACCAAATAGAAGCGACACCAAGAACGGAACGACGAACACGAGGTATCCACCAATTAACTTGCTCCAGAGAAAAAGGTCACGCGGGAGGGAATTTGCTAAGGTAATGCGAAGGGTGCCTGCTTCTCGTTCTCCAGCAACGGCATCGAAGGTAAACAGCAGCGCAAGCAGACTGAAAACAGTGCCTACAAGAAAAAGAAAATCGAGATGTCCTAAAAGGTAAGAGAGGGAATCTGAGACTAAAGATGGTGCTCCTTGGACAATTCCATTGCGCGTCATTCCAAGGTAGCTCGGCAATGCATGTCCTAATCCATTTGCGAAGACGCTTAAGGGTGTAGGTTTGAGAAAAAGTTTGGAAACCTCAATCTCCGGTTCCAGCGGCATCTTCGGGTTGACTGTCTTCTCTTCAATATTTGCCAGTTTAACGGCTTCTTGATAGTCGACGAGATTTTGGCGGTAATTTCGATAGTTAATGGAGAGGGTGAGCGGAATAAGCAAGAGGCATATCAGAAGGAGCGCGACGAATCGGACGCTGAGAATGTGATGCATAATTTCTTTCTGAATTAGGGTCATTAACATCTGGTGTGCTCCTTACATAGACGGCAAAACCTTACAAAGGTGGATAGCGTGATGTCTTTTTCGGACGCCGCTCTGGTTCGTCAGACAATGGCTTTCCCGTTTCGATTTGTTCCAGAATCTTTTTGGCATGTTCCAAGGCCTCTTTGACCTGTTCTGCCATGTCCTGCCTGTTTTGACGTTCCAAATTTTCTACTGTCTGCTCCCCTTGGATTATCAGAAAAATGTTTGTATCATCAATACTGCACGTCTAATTATACACTCACTGCCTGGAAAAGTTGCAAGAGCGACGAGTTTTTTGCTCAATTTCCAGTTTTCATTTTCCCCCAGACCGTGGTTAACAACTGAGGTTGTGGTGAGACTGGCAAGGCGAACTCCGGATCGAACCAATCCGCACCGAAGTTATCACCACGGTCTGTGAGTTTTTCTGGAGTTCCTCCATCCAAGGCGATTTTGAAGAGGTGTATGCTTTCACGGATCTGCTTTTCATAAATGAGTTCGTCTCCTTGTGGTGCCCAGATGGGGTGTGATGTTGCGCCATCCTCTGCATCAACAATCTGCTTGAGTCCACTACCATCCCTGTTGACGACATAGACGGCCTCGCTATCTGCTATATCTTTACCTACGATGGGGATAGCATCCAGATCTATCCAAGAAAAGGCGATTTTGTTGCCATTGGGGGACCAGGCAGGATTAAACATCAACTCCTTTCCTTGAAGAAACACCTCTTCCGTATTGGTTTGTAAATTGATAATCTGAATCTTAGGAGCTTCAACTTGGAGGACTCCGTTAGCAACGAGCGCAAACTTTTCATCGGCAACAAATGCTATCTCAGAGCCGTTGGGTGACCACACGGGCCACAAACCACTCACTAATTTCTCCTCGTTTTGCCCATCCCTTGAAGCGGTATAGATAGCGAGTTTGTCGAAGCGGTGATAAGCAAACTGTTTTCCGTCAGGCGACCAAGTTGGGTGTTGTCTGCCTACCAAGTTTGGGAATACTTTACGCACCTTCGTTCCATCAGCATCCATCAAGTAGAGATCCTTCGTTTCGTGTCGATCGGAGACAAAAAGGATTTGCTCACCTGTCGGTGACCAGACGGGATTGTAATCGGAAGCGCGATGTTCGGTTAAGTTTACCTGCTTGGACCCATCAGGATTCATCGTATAAATCTCGAAATTGCCGTCGCGGTTTGATGTAAATACGATTTTGGGAGTCGGTGGTGCTTTTGCGAGAGTAGTGGAGAGGATACCGAGAGCGAGCAGTGTGCTGAGTGTGTAAAGAATGGATTTCACAATTTTCACCCATCTGTGGCAGTATATTGTCTCAAATATCCAATCTGAAGAATTTTAGAAACGCCGCGGTTGTTAGTGCCACCGCTAAAAAACAGAGCAGCAGTAGATCCGCCGCAGAATGCCGAAGGGTTTCTAATAAAGGGGTTTCTGTCACGTCTGGCGGCGGTGCGATTTTCTTTGGTTTTGGTGAATCAGGAGATGTGAATCGCATCATCCTCGCAAATTGATCGTCCGAAATTTCACTGAAATACGCCTCCTCAAGTTGGTTATAATAACGAGTCCCGGTTTCAAAATAGGTGTTTCTTTTTATTTTTCCAGTCTCCGTTAAATTCATGGCAACATAAATGAGCGAAGATGTTGGTGTGATTCGAGAAAGATTTTCTCCGACTGATTCTTGCCGCTTTTTTTCACGCTGGTATGCTCGCTCGATTTTGCTGACTTGCTCCTGAAATTTCTGTCGATATTCGGTATCAATCGGTTCCCTGAGTGCCTTAATTTTTTCGTGATCCTTGTTGAGGTTAAGATTTCCTAAAGTGAGCATTTTTTTTACAATCATTTCGTCCTTTTCTGCATTGAGGTTATTACGAATCGCCGTTTTTTCCATATAGACGCTCTGAATCGCGCGTGTCGGTGCAATAAGTTTAGCGGTGAGAAATCCGACGCGTGGGGCAATCAACACGGCGAGCACCCAGACAGTAAAGGCTACAATGAGTGCCGTCTTGGAATTGTCTAAATAGGTGGAAATTAAGGTCCCTATTGCAAAAAATACGCCGATGTAGAGCAGCGAGATGAGCGTTAAACTGGAGACTCGTAAGAAGATATCAGCCTCACCCAAGGGAAACCCTTGCGAAACGATCAGGAGCAAACCTAAGAGGAACGCTACGAGGAACGGAAGGACAAAAACAATGTATCCGCCAATCAACTTGCTCCATAAGAAGAGATCACGAGGGAGTGCGTTTGCCAAGGTTATCCGCAGTGTCCCTGCCTCTCTTTCGCCTGCGACAGCATCAAACGTAAATAGGAGTGCAAGCAGGCTGAAGACAGTGCTGACGACAAACAGAAAATCGAGGTTTCCCAAAGCAGAGGAGAGTGGAGCTTCCCCAAGTGACATTGAACCCTGTTTTACACCGTTGCGTGTCATCCCAAGGTAACTGGGAAGCGATTCCTCTAAACCTTTCGCAAACACGCTTAAAGGTGTGGGTTCGAGAAAAAGTTTAGAAAATTCTACATCTGGGGCGGGCGGATCCCGAAGGGGATGAAGTGCATCATCGATTTCTGCAACTGAGAGTTTGATAGATGCTTGATAATTGACTTGGTTTTGGAGATAATTGCGATAATTGATGTGCAGAGTGAGCGGAATTAGTAAAAGACACATCACGAGGAGCGCGACAAATCGGACACTCAGAATATGATGCATCATTTCTTTCTGAATAAGTGTTATTAACATTTAGCAGTCTCCGTGTATTATCGACAAAATCCTACAAAGAGAATAGCGCGATGTCTTTTTTATACCCCTAACAGGTCAGCCTTGTATTCCTCAACAATAGCCTCCAAGATGGATTCGGGGATATCCTCGAGTTGGGATGCTAATTCCTCCTCAACATTGACCATCAGACTGTGGTCGAAGGTTTCGCGTTCGGCACAGGGATCGAGATATTCGCCGTGTGCTGCCAGTAAGACCGCCAAGCGTGCTGGGGTCAAACCTTCAGAAATACCGTGCAGACCCCATGCCGTGCCTCGGTAGCCTTTCTCGTAATCGGCCCCGAGGTGTTTCTGTAGAATCTCTTCTCTTTGAGTGCCTTGGGCACCACTGTTTTCAAGTGCTTCTGCAGCGGCAATCGCCTGCGGATCCAGTTCCACTTGGAACGCTGTTGATGCATCTGCCGCTGGGACAGGGTAAATTTTATAGAATTCCATTTTTTTAAGTTCCTTTGATGTTATATTTTATGAAGCGAGGGCAGCCACAAGGGCTGCCCCTACACGGTTTAGTGGGTCAAAAGACTCACCTTGCCAACTACGGTAGCTTCTGCTATACGACTGCGGAGAGTCCACCATCGATGTTGATAGCCGTTCCTGTAATAAATGATGCGCAATCCGAGACGAGAAACGCTACAAGATTGCCCACTTCGCTTGGTTCGCCTAAGCGTCCAAGTGGATGCTCCGCGCCACTCGCCTCCCAATATTCCTCAAGTGTTCCCGGTGAACCTGCTGCTTTCCATGCGCGTTCCCCTTGGGCACTTTTGATTGAAGTGAGGCAGACCGTGTTAACCAAGATTTTGTGGGGTAAAAGCTCTTTAGAGAGTGCTTTCGTCAGCGCGATACCTGCGGCTCGGCTTACCGAAGTCGGACAGGAACCAGCACTGGGCTGTTTTCCACCGGGATGTGTGATGTTAATAATTCTGCCGCTGCCGTTGTCTTTCATGTGCGGAATCACCAATCGTGCACAGCGGATAGCACCCATCAGTTTGAGATCGAGATCCTCGTACCACGCTTGGTCGCTCATCGTTTCAAAGTCGCCACCTGCTGACCTACCGGCGTTGTTTACCAGAATATCAATCTTTCCATAGTGAGTTGCGGTTTGTTCGATAAGATTTTCCAACGTCCCTGGGACGGTTACATCTGCGGGGATTGCGAGAACTTCACCGCCGGTTTGTGTCCGGATCTCTTCGGCGGCGTCCTCCAAAACCATTTCACGTCTTCCACAAATCGCAACTTTCGCACCCTCTTGACCCAGGCGAAGTGCAATACCTTTGCCAATTCCTTCACTGCCGCCAGTGATAACGGCAACTTTTCCAGTTAATCCGAGGTCCATGATTTCTCCTTATCAACGTCAATTTATGGACTTTCAGGCATTTGTAGCGGTGTCTCTACAGATGCCGCCCCTACGGGGCTGAATTCCTTACTTCAATGATTTTTCTACAAAAATGCCGTCCCGACGGGACTCAAGAGTGAGCGGAACGTCTTTCTATAAACATACCGTCCCTATAGGACTCAGGTGTAGGTTCAAAGGCAGCCTGCTATTGACCAATCTCCGTTCGGACGGAATTGAAAAATGAAAAATTAAATGACCGTGCGTATTACTGAGTTAACGAAGAAATGGCTTCCGGCACCAACTTTAGGACATCGCTTGCAATGAGTCCATGCATCCCCAATTTCTCCGCTGCGATGTCTCCCGCTAAACCGTGGACATAGACTCCAAGGGCAGCTGCCCTTTCATTGGATACGCCTTGCGCCATCAATCCTGCGATTATACCTGTTAGTAAGTCGCCCATACCTCCTGTTGCCATGCCGGGGTTACCGGTAGAATTGATCCACACGTCGCCGTTTGGGGTACCGGTAACAGTGGGTGCCCCTTTAAATACGAGCGTTATATCGTGCTCATTTGCGAACTGTTGTGCAGTGCTAATCCTGTCTGCCTCTAATGTTGAAATTGGTGTATTCCTTAACCGAGCCATCTCACCCGGATGCGGTGTGAGCACTGCTTCTTTGTTTAGGAATGAGAGGAGTTCTTTGGTTTGTGCTAAAGCGTTCAAGCCGTCTGCATCAATAACCATCCGTAAACCGAGCCCTTGCTCTTGATTCTCGCGAACCAATTGGTGAACGAGTGTTACTGTCTCTGGATTTTGGGAAAGTCCTGGACCGATCGCAAGTACAGATTTCGTTCTTTCTGCGAATTCGAGGATACTTGGGGTCGCCGATACTGCCAAGCTCCCAGCATCTGTTTCTGGCAGTGGTAGGGTCATCACCTCAGGCAAGAGACCCTCTAAGATTGGATTGAGATGTCTCGGAACGGCGAGTGATACCAACCCCGCCCCGACGCGCAGCGCAGCCTCACTTGCGAGTGCTGCAGCGCCTGTCATACCTGTAGAGCCGGCGACGATGCAAACGCGTCCGTAAGTCCCTTTGTGAGAGGCTGCTGGACGCCGTGGTACCCATTTCGTCGCTTGTAATGCCGTTGTCCAATTTGCCTTAATATCTTGTGCTTCTATGACCTGTTCTGGGAAACCGATGTCAGCAACTTCCAGTTTTCCAGTGAGTTCGGCACCCGGATGGACTAACAAGCCTCTTTTAGGTAAACCTATTGTTACCGTTCTATCTGCTTGCACACAGGTGCCGAGTGGATTCCCTGTATCTGCATCCAGACCGGAAGGTAGGTCAACAGAGAGAATGGGTATTGGAAGATTATTGATAGTGCTAATTACGGTGGCGATTGGATCGCGTACCGCACCGCGCAACCCTGTGCCGAGAATGGCATCTACAAGGAGCTCACAACTCGCGATGTAATTTAAAGAGGCATCTTTTTCCACGCCGGGTGTTGTATCCGTAGGGATTTCCTCAATTCGCAACTTCAGGTTTTTCGCAATTTGGAGATTGATATGTGCCTCCCCGGTGAAGCTTTCTGGTGGGGAGACTAAGAAAAGATGCACATCGCGTCCTGCGTGGGCGAGTTGGCGTGCGATAACTATTCCATCACCGCCGTTATTGCCTTTGCCAGCGAGGATGCCGATCCGTTTGCATGCGGAATAATGCTGTTCGATTGATCGGACGATGGCACTCCCAGCCGTCTCCATGAGAACGATACCGGGAATGCCAATACCCTCAATAGTGTCCTGATCGATCTGGCGCATTTCCGCCGCAGTCACGACTTTCATGTTTTCCGTCTGGCATTTTTCATGCTGTGTCTTGCTGCAGCTTGTCAGCAAGTACTAACAAGTGTATTTCCATCTGTGGTATTGCCTGTTCAAGGCTCTCCTGATCTATTTGAATTTCTTGAACCCGGTCGTCTTGATGGGTTTGAAGACAGAAGTTCAAATTTGTGCGGAGATCGAACAAGCTCTGCTGAATGTGATCTTGGAAGGTGCCTTCCGGGTACATCCACCGTCTGCCTCGCGTCTGTCGCAAATTGAAGTGGCAATGCCCATTATCACCGCCGAAGCAGTCGAAGCGCATAATCTCATCGTCATAAGCAAACAAAGAAGCCGCCGGACCGCGTCCACCGGCATCGTCGCGCCAGTATGTCTCTAACCGAATGTTATCCTGAATAGGATATTCAACCAGGTCGTGCTTTTGATTCGCCATCTGTAGGACCTCCTTGGGTATTTCTGCGTGGTTAAGAAAACCGCGCCTACAGTACGGGTTAAGAAGTGGCTTGCCAAGTACATCTTGACAGTCACCTAAATTTACAGTAAAGTATAGCAAACTCAAAAACAGAAGTCAACATCTAACCCATAATTTTCTATTATTACGAAGAAGTGGAGCTACAACGTGCAGATTTCCATTGCTGATGCGCGGCGGCTTGCTGAAACCTTTTTGGTGGAGAGTGGACTATCGTCGACGGATGCTACTATTATTGCAGATATTCTCTTAGAAGCAGAGCTCCGCGGGCGTAAGACCCATGGATTTATCCGTTTGCCGGGCATTAAAAGTCGCCATGAACAAGGCGAACGGACTAAGATCCAAGTTGATAAAGAAGAAGGGCAGTGTATGCGGATTAACGGTGGAAACCAACCTGGCTATCTGGTCGCCTATCGAGCGATGGAACTCGCAATTGAACGTGCGACACAGAACGGTGTAAGCGTTGTTGGCGTTTACAATACCTCGCATTGTGGCATGGCAGGATATTATGCCGATATGGCACGCAGGGCGGATATTGTTGGGTTGTTTTTTGCGGATTGTTTGCCACGAATTACGCCTGAAGGCGGGACCGAGGCTATTTTAGGAACAAATCCACTGGCTGTCGGAATACCATCTAATACAGTGCCTCTCTTGTTTGATATGTCCACTGCTGCGATTACCAATGGCGATCTACTCGTTGCAATGCGGGAAGGCACCGAAATTGCTGAAGGACTTGCTTTTGATCCGGACGGCGAAGCGACAACGGATCCTGACGCAGCGTTGAAGGGTAGCGTTCGTCCCTTCGGCGGACATAAGGGATTCGGACTCGCGCTTATTGTACAAATTCTCGCTGGGGCGTTGGTGAACGCCGCAACAATCCCACCTCCGGGTGCAAGCTACGGTTTACTCATCATTGCACTCAATCCAACAAGTTTCGTGCCTTTGGCGCAATTCAAGACAGAGGTTGATGAACTTATTACCTGTGTCAAAGAGAATCGACGGGAGAGAGGGGTTACAGAAATCCTGATCCCCGGCGAACGGGCGTACCGCCAACGAGAATCACATCTCGTTTCCGGTATTCACTTGGACGACACGCTTGTAAGTCAATTAACGTGACGAATTATGGATGTGATCTCCGAATCGCTCCGAAAGGAAAATTTACATGGCAACTTTTAAAGCAGGTATTATCGGTTGTGGGGGACGTGGACGCTCGCATGCCCGCGGGTATCAAGTATCCCCAGATGTTGATATCGTCGCCTGTTCTGACCCGGTTGAAGACGCACGGAACGCCTTTGCTGAGGCGTTTGAGGTGCCTAACACCTACGAAAACTATCAGGAGATGTTGGATACAGAATCGCTTGATTTTGTAAGTGTATGCACCTGGATTGAACTCCATAAGGATATGGTGATTGCCGCCGCTAACAGCGGAATTAGAGCGATCCATTGTGAGAAACCGATGGCACCTACTTGGGGAGACGCCAAGGCACTTTATCAAGCGTGTGTTGATAACAACGTGGTAATCACATTCTGTCATCAACGCCGTTTTGGTGCGCAATTTGTCAAGGCGAAACGCTTGGCAAATGAAGGCGCAATTGGTGAGCTGCGCCGGCTTGAAGCTTCCTGCCCGAATTTGCTTGACTGGGGAACACACTGGTTTGACATGTTCCTTTTTTATAATAATGACGAACCTGTTGACTGGGTTATGGGTCAAATAGATGTAGTGGAGGAAAAGACTGTTTTCGGTGTTCAGGTTGAGACGAGTGGAATCTCATGGATACGTTGGAAGAATGGCGTAGAGGGATTGCTTGCGACAGGTGACGCGGGTATGAGCGGCTTCGCTAATCGTCTCATCGGCACGGAAGGTATTATTGATGTCGGTGGAAGGGACACACCCATTCGGATGCTTCGCGAGGGTGGCACCGAATGGGAAGAACCCGACTTAACCGGCTTGGTTGCTGAACGCGACGCCACGATTCTCTCGGTGTTGGATCTTATTCACGGTATAAAGACAGGACGTGAGCCGGAACTTAGCGGACGCAAAGCAATTCAAGCAACTGAACTCATTTTTGCAACGTATCAGTCGAGCCGACAGCGGGCGAGGATTAATTTACCACTCACAGTAGATGATTCGGCGTTGTTGACGATGGTTGCCAATGGCGATGTCGGTTAAATAGTTGTTGGTTGTCAGCTGTCAGTTAAGAGGTGGTATCCGCTTCTGATTGACGAGTGGGACTCCATTCCTGTAGGGGTCGGGACTTTGAGCGCGGTTAAAAGCCGCGCTCTATAAATGTATCCTATACCTATATCTTTTCTCTGATTTTTATCAACCTAATTGAAATTTGTGCGTCTAACAGATACAAAAGGGGTTGTTATGCAGTGGATTTTCGTATCTGCTGTACCCCAAGAACATAAAGATAAATAATGGGAAGCAACAAAAAATACGGGGATGTTACCGACACATCCCCTGCAACGCGAGTTCCCGATTTAATTACCTTCTGGCTCGCCACAAGCAGGGAGAAACGAGTGCCAAAAATTAAAAATATGTGCGGTGTTGCTTGCAAGCCGATACACAAAAGTCGAGATCAGCGTCATCTCGGAGACTATCCTACCACCAAAGTGCGAAAAACTGGTTTAGGTTTAGTAAATGTTCTCACTTTCAGCGAAGCTTGCAAGCTGAAACTTGCTATCATAAGTCAGATTTTTGTCTGTCTCGCGGTCTTGATGGTGCCCGCTGATGTTTGGGCAGGTCTCACGAGTTTATCACTTGATGCAAACGGTGATACGATTTTTAGGGGGAAGCAGGAGCATTTAAGTATTGTTTTTACCGTTGATGATAACACTGATGATGATGGAGATTCCTATATTGTCACAGCGAATCAACATCTTATTAGACGTGGTACTGTGTCCGCAGATCAATCGGTCCGTATCAGTTGGAATGGGACTATTAACAATAGGCAGTTGCCAGACGGGAATTATACAATTAGTGTTGTCCTCAACAAGGCGGGTGCCGCTGGCGAAGTCTTAGAAAGATCTGCAGATGCTATTTTAGATACGAAACCGCCGCGCATCTCCAGCGTATTTGCCAACCAGGATACCAATCTGTTGCTTACCAATGGCATTTTCATCAATGTGCCGCTCCGCGCTATAACTGTAGTACCGGAAGCAGATGAGGGAAGTCCTATTGATTTCGGTGCGAAGCGGACAGTGGTCGTCTTAAAAAACGCTCAAGGCGTTGCGCTTAATGGTGCCCTCAGTTATACAACGCAGCTGAGTTTTAACTTGGCAGATCCTTTAGATATACGTTCCGAGAATGGGCGTTATACGTTGGCAGTTACCCTCCTTGATGAAGCAGGCAATTCCGTTCAAAGCACAACTGAATTTACTTTCGATAATGTGGCACCCACTTTGACAGGGGTCGCTGGCAGCAGCGGTGTGATCTCTCCTGGCGCAGGCGTTAGCCAAAGGTTAAATTTTGTTGAAGCTATCCTCGCGGATAATTTTGAAAATGGTGTTAATCTCTCTGATTCGACGATACGTCTCACAGGTCCGGCAGGTGAGATTTTAGGTAGGCAGACATTTCCAGCGAAGGATAAAATTCGGTGGGTATTTCTATCGCCTTTATCACCCAGAGATGGTCTTCATGATGGTGGATATACCATTGAAGTTGTAGGAACGGATAGGGCAGGTAATCAGAGTAGTGCTGTTCGTATTCCTTTTGTTTATGATAATCTTGCCCCGGAGATTGTCTCTTTAAGTCCGACCCAAGATGGGGGTGCTTTTAACCGAATTGGAGATACGATTTACCATAATCAACCTCTTACCCAGATTGTTGCCTCATTTAATGATGGCAGTACTGGCATCGGCGTTGATTTTGAGGAGAACACGCAGATTCAGTTTAGTGCTATTGGAGATGGAAATACGAGTGAGGTGCTACCCGGTCGTACCTTTATAGATAGAAATAACGCGCAAATTACCCACGTTTTAGAAGAGCCTCTCGTCAGCCAAGATGGCCGCTATAGACTCGAAGTCCAAGTCGCCGATACGATCGGTAATATGGATATGGAGGCGTTCCTACTTCTCTATGATACTCAATTGCCAACTCTTGTATCTACCTTTCCATCAGCGAATGAGACTGTCGACAATTTATCACAGGTACGGGTTGTTCTCAATGAAGTGACCAGTGGTATAGATTTTACACAGAGTAGTTTTCGGTTAATACACAATGTTGGTGGAACCCAGGTGGAGGTTCCTGTTAATATCACAAATAACGGAACGGATACTGCCACTTTGACGGTGTTAGAGCCGATTGCCTTGGATGGTTCTGACGATGGCACGTATGCTATAGAAGTTATACCAACTGACCGTGCTGGCAATATTGGTGCTACTGCTCGGCGTGAGTTTTATCTTGTTAGCCAGAGCCGAGCTGAAGTTGAGTTAACAATACCTGAAACGACAACAGTCAATAATTTGGATGTGATTGTCGCCGAACTTATCGATTATATCGGTCCTGGTATTAATGTCGACGAATCAACCCTTACAGTTGCCAATTCTCAGGGTGTTGTTATTCCAGAGAGAAGGATTGAAACCGATGCAACGAATACCATCTTAACTTGGAGTACCGATGCGGTAATTCCACGCGATGGCACTGCAGATGGCGAATACACGATAACGGCAACGTTCCTTGATTTCACGGGAAAACGCTTTACGCAGGCATTTCCGCTTCTCTTGGATACACAATTTCCGGCAATTGAAAGTGTCCGAGTCGGCACCGAATCCGATTTGGTACTTTCTACTGATAGTACAACGAATATCACTGTAGGTTTCTCACAGATTATTGTAAATTTTAAGGATCCGTCTCAAAACGTAGCGGAAAATTTACTGATTTCCGGTAGTGACGTTGACTTTGCGAATACAACTATTACCCTTGTGAGTCCAGGTGGCGAGGATATACCTATCAACCGTTTCGATAATGGACGAACTACCTTAACACTCAATTTCCGAAACTTGACGCAGCCTGGTGAATATGTTCTCTCGATTACACCGCAAGATTTAACGGGTAACCAAAGCACAGCGCCGTTTGTTTATAGATTTCAGATTGATGTAGCTTTACCTATTGTGGGTTCCGTTTTAATTGATGGAAGAGTTGGCACAATTGTCTACGTCAATGGGACCTCTACGTCAATAGTCGCTACCTTCGCGGATCCCACTGGTGTTGGGTTGGCTTTGGGCGAGGGTGGTTCAACGATCACCGTTACCAACGAGAGTGGTCTCCCTGCCCCCGGTATTACCACATCCAATGGCACAAATCAGTTAACATGGATTCCCATAGTTCTCCCGACCGACGGGAGTGCAGATGGGCGTTACACGGTCGCTGTCACGCCTGTGGATAGGACGGGTAGACGAGGCGAAGTCGTTTATCGTCAGTTCATTTACGATACGCAAGAACCTCGCGTAACTGCAGCAGTGCCGGTCAACTTGAGCCAGCTTGTTTCCTATATTGGTGGTACTTTAACGCAACTTCAGTTTTCCGTTGAAGATGTGGGACCGGCAGGTTTGGAATTAGAAGATCAAACAATTGAACTCCATAATGCTGATGGCGTGCCTGTTGCAGGGACACTCACTACTGATGAGATAAACAACCAACTCTATCTGACTTTTGCTGCACCTTTTCCTCGAGATGGTAGTGCAGATGGGGAATATTTGATAAAATTTTCACTCGTTGACAAATCGGGAAATCGTCTTGATGCTGAGCATAAACTTGTTTATGATTCGCAAGCACCGCGGTTATCTTCTGTCATAGTAGATACTGCTTCGCCGATGGCGCTTCTACCTCAGCAGGTTACTGAGATATTAGAATCTATAAGTAGTATTACCCTTAAATTTGAAGAGGCGACCCGCGTTGATTTTTCCAATACTCAGATTACATTACTGGGACCTGAGGAGTTTAATGCCTCTGATGAACTTGTGAGACTGCCAATCCCGCTGACGTTGGAAGACGATAGTATGTCTGAGGTCGTTGTTAATTTCTTGGAATTGACTGAGGTTGGTTCGTATATATTGTCTGTGATGCCTCAAGATATAGCGGGTAATTCGACATCAGGCGCGGCGACTTACGAATTCGTTCTGGATATACCGCTGCCGAGTGTAGATAGTGTTGCTATAGGTGGTCAGACAAGCGATGTTGCTTATGTCAACGCCAGCAATATGGTTATAGTTGCTGCACTCCTTGATCCGACAGAAACAGGTTTAGCTTTTGGCAGTCAGAGTTCAAGAATCCTGGTGAGCACTCCTGATGGTACATCTATTTCGGGAGCTACTGGCACTAATAATGTGGACCTAATTGCTTGGGAACCGACGACATTTACATCTGACGGGAGTACAGATGGAAGATACAGTGTGTACGTTGTACCCGTTGATAAAGCCGGACGTCAAGGAAACGCTGTCTATCGTGAATTTGTTTATGATACCCAAGAACCAGAGATAACTTCTGCTGATCCGATTGATTTAAGTCAACCCGTCTCATATATCAGCCATAATTTGACGCAATTTCGCTTTACCGTCGTGGATGTTGGTCCCGCAGAACTCGAGTTATCAGACCAGACAGTTAGCCTGCGCGATGCGAATGGCAACCTAATACCCACACAACTTACTCATGATACCAATAGCGAACTCTTTCTCACGCTTGATGAACCCTTGTCTCGTGATGGCAGTATGGATGGAGAATATACCGTCCTTATCGAGTTAACCGACAAAGCATCGAATGCGTTCACTGTTGGACACCTCATTGTCTATGATACCCAGGCGCCGACGCTTGTGAGTACTGTTCCTGCTGACGGTGCTTTGGTCACCGCTGATCGTACACAGGTACAAGTAACACTCAATGATGACGGAGGCAGTGGTATAGACTGGGAGGTAACTACGGTAACGTTAGTTGACCCGAATGGATCTCAAATATCGGGTGAACTTGTGAGTGACGGGACGACACACTTAACGCTAAATACCAATCAGCTCATTGAGGATGGACGATACATTATTCGTGTCCAAGCCGTTGACCGTGCAGGTAACGGAGGGGCGACCGTCTTCGAGCGTAGTTTCCTGCTTTCAAGGCGTTTGCCTGCTATTGTTTCGACATCACCGACGACTGCGCCGGCAGATGAAGCGTTTACCAATGAGGAAGTTGAGGAGATAGAAATAACGCTTGAAACAGATGATGAAAATCATCTATCAACGCTTCGGTTACTGAATTCTGCGAATCAAGTCATTGCTGGGCAACAGCTGCGAGAACCTGACCGATTGGTCTATAATCTTGTTCGTCCGCTTGCGACAGACGGTTCCGACGACGGAATCTATACTATCGAGTTTACCCCAATCAGTTCCTCTGGACGAGCGGGGGACGTTCAGTTATTAAACTTCACGCACGACACGGAAGCACCTGAAATTGAACCTGAAGCGATTAATCTTGTTGTCGCGTCTCCTGAGGTTAATAATTCCTTGACGGAAATTCGTGTTAACCCTACCGATGAACAGTCCGGTATTGATTGGAAAAACGTTGATGAAGAGTGGGTAGTCTTTGAACGCGTTTCGCCGAACCCAGCCAAAATTGCTGGACGGGTGGAGGATGATAATCAAAGTGTTCTCAGCTTCATACTTACTGTACCGCTTGCAGACAATGGATCGGCTGATGGTGAATACCGAGTTACTATTACACCCAAGGATCAGGCGGGAAACGGTGATATATCTTATGAAAAGGTTTTTACCTATGACACCAGTCCACCGCTGATTGATGCGGGTACTTTACTTCTTAATGACGCTCCCCTACTTGTTGATATCGATGCAGAAAATTATCCGACAGCGGTTTCTACGACCGGTGGGGTTGTCATACAGGCGAATATGTTTGACACCGGTTTAGGTGTGAACCTTGCCCAGTCGAGAATTGTTGTCAGAAGTCCGAATAGCACTGAAATTTCGGGCAATACACAGCAGAACGGTGTAGACACCATCATCTTCAAATCGGATGGTCTATCGACCCAAGGGCTTTATCAGGTTACGGTTATTAGTATCGGAAATGACTCGGAATTGCTGGGGTTTGCTCCGACAAATTCCATTACAACAGAATTTCTTTATGAAACTACAGCACCTACTGCCGCTGTAACGAGCGATGGTGGTGAAACCGAACTCACTGACAAAGCATTGCCGTTAGAAGGGACAGCTTCCGACCCAAGCGGTACGCAGGGCGGTGGTGAGGGCGCAATCTCAATTCCAGCCTCTGGCGTGTGGCTTGTTGAAATCGTCGGTATTGGTCCCGACAAACAACCTATAGATCCTGTCCCTGTTGTAGATGATAGTAGTGCGGAGCAGGAACCGTGGAGCGTTTGGTCGATTGATTTCTTACCGACTCGTTCTGGTGAGTACGATCTGGATGTTCGCGTCACCGATAATGCGGGAAACTACGAGGTCTACGACATTGGGGAATATACGATGTCGGTGTCACTTACTTTCCGCGAACCGACGTTTGGGTGGCCAAATCCACTCCGAATCTCCAGAGGGGATGTCGCATTCTTCTCGTTTGATGTCAACGTCCCGCTCGGGGAAACAGTTGAGCTCACTTTGAGTATCTATGATTGGAGTGGCGACATGATCCTTTCACAAACCTATCCGGATGTTGTGTCAGGGCAACGGAACGACCAGTTGGTGAAGTGGAATTTGAAGAACCAAGCGGGGAACCCCGTTGCACGAGGGCTCTATATCTTCCATTTGGAAGCGATCAATGCGGCCGGAAATAGCGCAAACGCTGTCGGCAAAGTGCTTGTTGTTGACTAAGGGTGTTGCATTTTCTGGGTCAGATTTCCCATATCAGAGAGTTAGGATTTTAAGCCGATATCAAAGTCAGGATAAGGAGAATGTATAATGGAGAAAAGGGGAGCCGTTCTCGCAAGCCGCGTGTGGGCTTGGCGGTACAATGTAATGGCACTTCTCATAATAGCCACAGTTGCGCCACGCGCCAGTGCGGTTAATATCCACGATGGAGCAGGTACTGTAGGTGCCGCTTTCCTCAAGGTTGAAGGCGGGAGTCGCCCTGTCGGAATGGGTGGCGCATTTGCAGGGCTTGCCAATGATGTTAACACCATCTTTTGGAATCCTGCTGGTCTGACTGCCGTTCAGGATCAGGAATTAACCGCAATGCAGCACTTCTCATTCGCGGACATTAACAATCAATCTATCGGTTACGCACAACGGATGGACCGATTCGTCTGGGGGGCAAGTTTCCTCGGCAGTTTCACAGAGATTGAGCGGCGACAAGGCCCAACAGAAGATCCAGATAGCACTGTGACTGTCGGAGGTTTTGCTACGGGCTTGTCTTTTGCTTATCAGCTTGGTGGGGCTATGTCTGTCGGTGGTACAGCGAAGGTGATTTCGGAACAATTGGATATTCAGAACGTCTACGGTGCTGCCGCTGATGTCGGTTTAATCTTACGGTTGCTTGACAATCACCTCGGTATCGGGGTTGCTGTCCAAAATGCTGGGGTCTTAGATGGCGCGGAGAATTTGCCGATGGCACTTCGCGCAGGTTTCGCTTATAGAACTTGGAAAGAAGCAGAAGCATCGATGCCTGAACGTGAAGTATGGGCATTCGTTGCAGACGCACACCTCCCACTCATTGATGCGAATCCGAGTTTCCATGTTGGAGCGGAACGCTGGTTCTACGATAGCGTGGCGGCGCGTATTGGATACCGTATCGGTTTGAATGAGAATCCGAGCGACGGATTGTCACTCGGTGTTGGTGTAAGACGGAGCGGTGAGGACGCGTTGGCGAATATTGATTTCCAATTCGATTATGCTTTCGTGCCAGATGCTTATGTCGGGAATGCGCATCGCGTCTCTTTTATCACCCGTTTTTAATAGTTGTCAGTACGGGTTGCTACGCAACCCTTTCAGTTATCAGTTATCAGTCCAGAGATGTTTGTGATGTGGGCAGAATTCGCAACTGCCACAAGAGCTGTTTAACCGATAACTGGTAACCGAAAGCCTGCGTAGCAGGCGAACCAATAACTGACAACCGACAACTATTAAACGCTTGCTTCAAGCATTCGCTCGATTGGTGCCCGTGCTTTGTCAATAGTCTCAGAACTTAGTGTAATCTCATATTCACTGAGATCGTCGTCCCGATCAATTGCTTCCAGAATATTCGCAATTTTGCCCAAATTCACCTGTGCCATGTGTGAGCATCGGACTGAACAGGCTGTCCAGAATTGAACTTCTGGAAATTCCTGTGCCAGATTCGAGGTCAGTTCACATTCCGAGGCGACAAAAGCACGCTCCAATTGGTTCACTGCGACACGCTCTGCAATGTCTTTCATAATCTGACTGGTGCTGCCGTAAAAATCCGCTTCTTGTAGTACATTCGGACGGCATTCCCAGTGGGCGTAGAGTTTACGATGAGGGTGCCCTTTCGGGATTTCAAAGGATTCGCGCACGTTGAGAAGATCGTCAAGTGTGAATTTCTCGTGGACTTCGCAAACTGCGCCCCGCGCTGTATTGTCTTTACCAGGGTAGACAACGTTTTTCTCGTTCTTCAATTCTTCTTCTAAGTTTTGCGCAAAGAAGATATCTGGCACAAAGATTACTGTATCGCCCGGTAGTGTTTTTGCGATGTGTGCTGCATTCGCCGATGTACAACAGATATCCGATTCTGCTTTCGCGTCTGCGTAGCTATTCACATAGATCATCACCGGCGCGCCTGGGTAGAGATCTTTCAATTTCTTGACGTCTTCCGCACCGAAGTTATCGGCGAGTGAGCATCCTGCCGTTTTATCTGCAACTAACACCGTTTTGTCTGGACTTAAGATTTTCGCTGTTTCTGCCATAAACGGCACACCGTTAAAGATTAAATAAGGTGCTTCCGTTTTTGCGGCGAACATACTCAACCCGAGTGAATCGCCTTGTTCCTCTTTTTCAGACAATCCGAAGACGAGTGGCTCCATATAATTGTGACCGAGCATCACAACGTCATGTTTTTGCTTTAGTGTGCGTATTCTGTGGACGGTCTTGGCGTGTGCCTCTATATCGAGAAACGTTAAACTGGGATGGTGGCGATTGTATAGTTCTTTCTTAACGTCCTCAATGCTGAGGTCGGTTGTACAATTCGGTGTATCTGTTGCGTGAGGAGTTTCTCCGTTAGAACGCATAACAGTCATTTTTTTGGTACGCTCCAAGTCATCGCTAATCAGATGCTCCCTGTCTATGGGTAGCGAATCAATTGGTCTGCGAACTCGCGATATCGAAAATCTACAAGTATGGGCGGCTCACGAGATTAGCGACTCTTTTTTAATCGTTCCTATTAAGATACCTGAAAAATGGTTTTTTTGTCAAGGTTAACACACTAATGAAAAATTTATGTCAAATTTGCTGTAAAAAAACAAAAAAAGTGTGCGCTTTTGCCCTTATTCTGTGTCTAATTTGGGGGTTGACACCGACTGCGGAGGGTATTTCGGTTAAATTAAGAGGGAAAATTGCGTTGGCTGGAATTTTGTCAGGGCTTACATATCTGACACACGCCCTTGTTACGCGTGACAGGCGGGCAGTGGAGAAACTGCGGCTCCATCTTGGCCCACCTGAGCGTATGGTTCAGTTTGAACAGGGATTCGATTTGTGGCGTATTGACTATTATGAGGAACAGTGCTATATGTTTCGGAACAACCGATTTATCAAGTCTGCACCTTGCCTTGACCTGCAGTCGGAACATCAAGCGCATATTCGTATTGAGACTTGCAGGTGTAGGTTTGTTCCACCATTTCTTATTGATACGCCCGTTTTAGGGACCCCCAGGTTGTTGCGGCTTTGCCCTTTGCATCCACAGCGAGTCCCTCAATTTGTATCTTCCGGTCTCTATCGGTTGGAAGACGGACGTTTGCTTGATCTGGAGCCGTGGCTTTCACGTTAGTGGTCACGAAAATTGCGTCTAACATAGTAGCATCTTCGCGCACTGCGATACGTAGAAACGTCTCACCTGCTTTGTTGAATTTCCATTCTCGGTCGAATGTTCCACCGTCTAACCAGTGATTGATGCGGTCCCAGTGCCAAGCGGCACCTTGACCAACGCCCCAACGAAACTCTGTATTCTGGGTCGCCTGTGCATTTTCGTCTGGGTCGGCGGGTTGCCATGTCACCCAGAAAGAATCGCTATTGCCATCCCATGCGATGACGTGGCCCCAGAGGGCGTACTTACCGGCTTCGGGAATGTTAATGATAAAATCGGCGTGGCCTGCACCGCCGCCACCGGCTACTGGTGCACCTTCCATCCAGATGAATTTTCCATCAGATGCGAGTTTTGCGTCTTTATTCCCATCTTCAATAACCATGGGTTCTACGATATCTTGGGCTAACTCTGCTTCAAGGGCAATCTCAACCTCGGCGCCGAGCTTTGCTGTTCCAGATACAAATGCCGTTAATATAGCCAGCAACAAAATTGTGCAGTATTTCATTGTTACCTCCTTCCTATCCTCTGAAATACGCGGGTGGATTCACTGATCCACCCGCAGCAATAACTATCTTTCCGCTTTGAGTTTCGCCCATGTTGTAGCGAGCTTATCTTGGGGTTCAACAGGTACTAAGGAATCAGCTGGGATGGGATCGCGAGGTCCTACTTCTGCTTCATCGTCAGAAAGATTGTCGGTGATGAAGATCACATCCAACATAGTGGCGTCTTCCCGAACTGCTATCCGAAGTGTGGTTTCCCCAGCGTCCTCTATTTCCCATTCCCGTTCAAACGTGCCACCGTCAAGCCAGTGGTTAATTCGATCCCAGTGCCAGTCGTTGCCTTGGGCGACGCCCCAGCGGAACTCGGTGTTCTGGGTTTCTTGAGCATTTTCATCTGGATCGGCAGGTTGCCACGTCACCCAGAAGGAATCACTGTTACCATCCCATGCGATGACTTTGCCCCAGAGTGCATAGGTGCCGGCTTCTGGAATAGGCAAAATGTATTCTGCCCAACCTTCACCGCCGCCACCGGCGACTGGAGGTCCTTCCATCCATATAAACTGACCTCCAGAAGCATCTGCGTCGTCAGCGATTTCCATCGGTGCTTCGATCGCATCCGCCATTTCTGCCTCAATTGCCCGCTCATAGCCATAACTTATACCGCTTGTTAGCAGTAAGCCGAACATGAAAAGTATACCTAATACTAAAGTTGTGAAACGCATAAGGTTTCTCCTTTTATTGTAGCAGTCAGCCATCAGGTCGCTGCGCTTTCAGCAATCAGTAAGGCGTTGTGGTGTTTACAGAAATTTCTACTAATACCGATAACGATCTCTAACTAACTGCTGACCACTGAAAGTGAGCGTAGCGAACGCCCTGATGACTGATAGCCATTTTGTTATGGGGTTCGGATTTTGCCCCACTGTTGAATTCGTAACCCTAACGGTTCTATAGGGAGCATGTCTGAACCGATGTGCCATTTCGGTTGTGCTGCCCATGCCCCGTTGTTAATCAATTCGCGGCGTTCACTACCATCAGCACGCATGAGATGAATAACCCATCTGCCGTCTTTCTCAAATTGGAAAGCAATGGTATCACCATCAGGAGCCCATGCTGGGACGGCTTCATCTGTTGGTGTGTCAGTAAGTGCTTGTTTATTTCCGCCATCGGCCGCGTCCATGACGTATAAGTCAAAGTCAGCAAGGATTGCCTTTTGGTGCATGGCGGCGTATACAATCCGTGTGCCATCGGGTGCCCAAGCCGGATAGGTATCCATTAACGGTTGATGTGTCAACCGCCGTTCAACTCGGCTGTTTACATTGACGATGTATATGTCCCAGTTAAGTTCCCGTTTTGAGTGAAAGACAAGCGTATTTCCATCAGGTGCCCAGGTAGGTGCTTCGTCTTCAAACAGATTTTCCGTAACGTGGGCCACCTTATTGTTATCAAGATGGAACAGGTAAATGTTAAAATGCCCGTCGCGATTTGATGTGAAAGCGAGGCGTTTACCATCGGGTGCCCATGCTGGGGCTTTATCCGTTGCAGGGTGATGCGTTAATCGCTGCTGATTGGTGCCATCAGCCTGCATGAGGTAAATTTCATGATTTCCATCTCGCCGTGAAAAAAATGCGATCTGCGTGCCGTTAGGTGCCCACGTTGGATAGTAGTCCGCGGCAGGATTACGCGTGAGATTTACCGGAGGTTTCCCGACGGTATCTGTCAGGTAGATTTCCCAGTCGCCACTCACATCCGAAGCGAACGCTATCGTCACTGGCGGATGTGGCTGACACAAGGCACTGTCGATTAAAAGGGCAAACACCCAAAAAAAACTACTCTGACATACTAACAGAATTCGCATTTTTTTGTCTATGTTTTTATAGTTATCAGGTCGCTGCGCTTTCAGAGCGTTCCGCGGCGCTTCACTTTCAGTTGTCAGTTAAGTCCTGTGGCGATTGTTAGCTTTTGGACGACCCAAACCTACACCTGACTGCTGGTAGCTGATAACTGAAGATTAAATATCAAAATTTTCCGTCGCGCACCTCGAAATGGGTCGGTTTGCGAAGCGTTGTGCCATTAATCTGAACCCATTCCGCTACCCATTCGATCATTTGCCCTAAGGAGACGCGTGGATATCCAAACAACTGGTGACACAGAGAGGCGTTGCTTAACAGTGCTGTTGCTGCCTCTTCACCTCCAAAACGTGGCGGTTTCTTGAAAAACGCGCCGAAGCATGACGCAAGGTATCGGACAGAGACTGTCTCTGGGCCTGTTACATTGAGAATCAACGGTGGACTTTGACAGTGTGCTAAAGCCCGTAATGCTATCGCATTCGCATCGCCTTGCCATATTACATTCACATTTCCCATTTCGAGGGAGATTGGTGCTTCCGTGTAAACTTTTTCGGCGATATCCAGGAGTATTCCGTAGCGGAGGTCTATGGCGTAGTTCAGTCGTAGGATTGCCATCGGCGTGCCGAATTGTGATGAGAAATGCGTGCATATCCGTTCACGGCTTAGACACGATTGTGCGTATTCACCGAGCGGTGCAACGGGTGAACTCTCAGTTGAACCGCCGTAAGAGACCGGGGTCAGCGGATAGACATTTCCGGTTGAGAAAACGACTAACCGAGAATAGCGAAATTTTTCCGCCACGCGTCCAGGCATGTAGCTGTTCATTGCCCAAGTCAGACTTTCATTGCCTGTAGAGCCAAACTTCCTTCCCGCCATAAGAATTACGTTTTGAGTATCAGGTAGATTTTGCAGGCTGTTTTCCGAGAGCAGGTCAGCGGTGATTGTTTCGATACCGGCTTCTTGTAAGTTTTCTTGTACACCGGGTGTCGAAAAACGAGAGACTCCAATTACTTTCTTGGTGATGCCTGCACGGTCAATGGCGCGTTTTGCCTGTTTAGCAAGCGTTGGTCCCATCTTTCCACCGACGCCGAGGATAAGGATATCCCCTTCCAGTGCAGCGATTGCCGCTATCACCTCGTCTGTCGGTTCGGATAGATATGATTCTAACTGGGTTTCTGTGTTTAGCAAGGGGAGGTCCTATGGGCCAGGGAGTTTTCAGTTTTTGGTTGGTATTAACCTCCTAAATAAATCAACGGTATGAATGCCTGATGGCATTCCCCGCCTTATCAGGGGGCTTTAAGAGTCGCGATTCGGAGATCGCTCCTCCTTATCAGGAGGACTTTAAAAGTCGCGATTCGGAGATCGCTCCTACGTGGGACATGTTTAAGGGACAGGTTTTTAAACCTGTCCCTATTGTTTTTCGATTAATATCCAGCCTTGATACCTGCCCACATGGTGCTTAGTTTCTCTCTCGGATCAACGGCAAATAAAACACCGTCATTCATGTCGGCATTAATCTCGTCTTCACTCAAAGCGCGCGTATAGAAGGCGAACTCGTCAACGAATCCGTTGAGGTATTGAATGTCTGCCTCATTGTCCTTACAGAGGACAATGGCACCTGTGGGTGAGGCGAAGATTGTAGTTTTTCCACTCCAATCCTCTTCGCCAGTCACTTTGCCGTTGAGGTAAGACTTCTGAACCTTGCCGTCATAGGTGCCGGCGATATGTACCCACTTTTTAGTTGGTAGGGCTGGGATGGGTGTACGATGTGCCGTGCCTTTGGTGTCGTAGACGTAGAAAGTCATGTTCCCAGGTCCTTCAATGAAGGTTTCAGCGGGCCAGGCTCCCGCGGCATTCAATGATTCCCAGACTTGTTGGACACCGCCGGTAAGCGCCTCAAGCATAACCCAATGCTCCACGGTGAACTCTGTTAGTTCAACATCGGTCACACCGGGTATCTCTGGTGGGGTTTTGATAGCAGTTTTCGCGCCATCACACCCCATTGCACCACCGAGTTGGCCGTCTTTGCTCCATTCCCCGCCGTCAATTTCAGCATCAAACCCGTTACCGCTGTCGTCTATAGCCTCTTTATCATCATCTTTGTCGAAGGAGTAGTAGATTACCAGGTCAGAGTCGTTCCAAATCGCTTCGACGTTGGCTGAAAACGCGAGAACAGCACAGAAAGCTAATCCAAAAAGTAACCTTTTCATCATGATCCTCCTTTTCTGCTTTTAAGCAGAAAGCTTAAAGTGTTAGAGGTTTTAATGGTTGGTTGACAAGTTATTGTTCGATGGATTATTGCTGACGAAGTTTTAAACCTCGCCAGCGACAGTGTATATGTCTTTAGACAATAAACCGAGTTATCTGTTCGACTTGATGTTCGCCCAAGACGTGGTGAGTTTTCCTTGCGGTTCTACGGGAGTCAGGAATGACGCTGCATCTTGGTCCATGCTCGCTTTAATCTCGTCGGCTGAGAGTGCACGATTCCAAAGCCGAACCTCGTCCACGGTCCCTGTCCATGCTTCACCGCCCCAGGTGCCGATTGTCACCGCACTTGTATTTGCGGCAGGAGCAACTGGGTTGCCGGATTCCTCAGAGTGCGTTACCTCACCATCTACGTAGATTTCTACTAAGCCGTTGCTGTCGTCTGTATGGGTATAGGCGAGATAATACCATTTGCCAGTATCAAGTTTTGTTGCGTTATCATTGATGTCTTTGAATCCACCGGCTGCACCGTTTGTCCAGACTTTGATACCGTTCGCTGGATTCATACCGAACCCGAAACCGATATGCCGAGTTGCAGCACTCTGCCGAGTACCGAAGATAATAGCGTGTGCGCTTGGCAACCTATCGAGATTCACCCATGCTGCTTGCGTGATTGCACCTTCGATGTGGAAGGCAGCATCATCTTCAATGAGGACGTGATCTGCAGCAGCCGCAAATTGGAGTGCTTGCCCGTGTTGCCCAGCGACCCATTTTGCGTTACCCTTGACTTCGCCTTCAAAGCCGTTGGCAGAGAAGTCTTGCGTCGCGGTCCCTGAGCCTTCATCAAGCGGCATGTATAGAACAAGCCCATCCATTAAGTCGGCGTGAGAGAATGCCGCGCATAAAAGTAAGCAAAATGTGATTATTGAAAAGATTTTCATCTGGTCTCCTTCGTTGAAAATTGAGAAGTCTAATGTTATTCTGGCGTACAAAGCGTAGAAGACAACAGTTGTTTTCTTCTATCTCAATTAAATTCTAACAGATTATGATTTCTGTTTCAACAGAGAAAATTTTGCGTCACTTACCCCCATTTTTATGAGCGTATAGATTTTACGTGTGATAGTTTCTGAAATCGTGAGAAAGTCAAAGGTTATAGCGTAAAAAAATCATTATAATCAAATGCCATTGATATTTAGGAGGTATTCTATCACCTTTTCATAGACTTTCCCATACTTTTCCATATACATGCACATAAACAATACACACAACCAAAAAATGGGGGTAAGTGGGTGATTATTTTTCTTGACATAATTTGCACTTTCTGAGAAAGTATCATATAATCAGTTAGATATAGACTTTTATAATTTTAAATTTGAAAAATTATAAAATTGTCTTATTATAACTTATGGTGAATCCTAAAAATAAATGAGGATGGTTCATTATTCCAGGCGTTGGAATATGCGACCACTATAAGACAGTCTCTGCCGACGGTTTCTGCTGGTCGGAACTTCTGTTGTGCCCGCACGTGCGCTGTTGGAGCGTTGCGTCGCGGGCTGTTTTTGTCTTTGCACTGCATAAACTTTTAGAAAATTAGAAAGGAACTAACAATTCAATTTATAGTAAAACCTAAAAATAAAGAGACATTCGCCCCGTCCCTGGTAGGCGAGGTTTCTAACCTCGCCGGTGCTGAATGTCTAATTAATTCTAAGGTTCATCATAGTTCGTGAGGAGGAAACTCCAATGACGTTTATGGAGGGAAATACAGATGAAAATAACGGCAATTTTGTCGGTTATTCTGTCTATACTGTTGTCGGTCGTCCTTCTTTTTTCATGTTCGCGCGAAGAAACGGAAACAGGCACCGAAATAGTCAAGAAAACAAGCACGGAAACAGCCCCTGATCCGGTTATTATGGATCAGGACATAGTTCAGGATATGGAAGAAGAGATTGTCGCGGATTTTACCGTGACGCTCGGCACCCATGAGAATGGTGAGGCACTCCTTGATTCACTGACCAAAAATCACTTCAGAGTCAGCAAATGGTCGATGCAGGTGCTTACCCATCGGAATTTTCCTGTTGAGGCAGAAGAGCAGCAGGTTGATGTTATTGTGATGAGCCTATTAGAAATGGGCTTCCTTCAAGATGAACTGGTGTCCCTTGATACCACTATCAAGCGGGCGAAGAAACTCGGATTTGAAGTATGTACACCTGAGCTTGCCGCGCAGCTTCGGCTGCAGTATACCGACCAGCCTGACTGGTCAACGGGTGACCGGCTCGGTCAGTTTTTTGTGGCGACTGAAGCGATTGATCTGTATGCCGACGGTGTGCCAAAAATCTTCAGTATCATCAGGGACGATGCGTTCCCACACAAAGAAACCGGTATCGGCTTGTGGCTGATATCCAACAATGTCGTGGATGCCGCCGATCAAGACCGCCGCGCCCGGCTATTCAACCCAGCCGATCAAAATGGTGACGACCTTGGCGGACGCTTCGCTTTCATTATCCCCAGCGATGAATGATGAAGAATGATGAAGTTCGCTGAAGTTATGTCGCCTACAGAGTTCTACTTGGGGACTTTCACCGCGGAGTGCCTCAAGAACGACCTCCGTTTTAAACTCGGGGGTGAAGGTTCTTCGTTTGCGTTTCGCCATTGGAATGCTCCTTAGCAAGTTTGACGAAGTTGCTATTCTCAATGCCAAAAACGCCGGGGAAACCAATAAGTGTTCAGAAGGTCTGTGAACACCTCGGCATTCATTGGTATCGTCCTGCGAAACTCACACAAGGGTTGCAGGTAGCTTATCTCCGCTCGCAACTCACAATCTCCACATTTGCAAATCATTGCTTGGCAAAATATTTTTTTCATGTGATGTAAGGTTTTGGCAAAAAAAAGTGTCTTTAATATTGGGGGTAAAGTAATTGTGTGGACTGTATTGCACAAAGTCCGAGACTCAGTGCTTAATTAGATGTTTCAGTGGATGTCAATGCAGCCGAATTTGTTCATGAGGAAGGGAACTCTATGGAGAGAGAAGACGATGTTCAATTGATTCATGCCGTTTTATCAGGTGACGACTCAGCATTCGATACTTTAATTAAAAAATACCAAAAAAGTGTTCACGCCCTGGCGTGGCGGAAAATCGGTGATTTCCACTATGCAGAAGAGATTACACAAGATACCTTCCTTCGCGCATATGAAAACCTTTCAACGTTGAGAAATCCGAGCCAGTTTTTTGGGTGGTTGTATGTCATTGCGAATCGGCTTTGTCTGAATTGGCTGCGCGAACAAAAACCGGCGAAGCACTTGCAATCATTGGAGGATACACCTATGGAAGAAGTGGTAAAATCTGATTATGAGCGTTACGTATTGGAACAGCGCGAAACAGAAGCAACTGAACATCGTTTTGAGATCGTCAAAAAACTTTTGGAAA